>JAZKFV010000001.1:0-87010 GCA_040386195.1 Pseudomonadota bacterium
TATAATTTTGGGTGGGCTTGGTCTTGTGGATATGCGGCGGGGCAGTTTGTTTAGGTTTATGAATGTGAAGCTACAGAGCTGGGATCGTTATTTTTTAGTGTTTGTTTGTAAAATTTTCCGATCCTAGATTTTGTGGAGTAATGCGGCGAAGTCTTTTTTCTGTAGCAATTTTGGCTCTATGTTGTAGGAATTTGCTAAAAATATTTATCATATTTTGATTAATTTGAATGCAAATTTCAAAACTTCACTAAGAAAAAATTAATTAACAATAAAACTAAAAATAAAATGAAAAGATCAAACCCAACAAGTGAAGAATTTGTTTCAATAGAAGACGTTCGAGCTTTAATACCTCAAGATTTGCAAGGCAAAATTGAGATTAATTGGTGCAACAAAAACTTTATTGGCAAAAGATCTAGAATTACTAATCATATGAAAAACAGAACAGCTAGTAATACTACTTTTGATGGTGGGGTTGAGGTTGTTTTTAAAGAAAATATTGGTTTAAACGTTGATATTGTTAATGAGTTGATTGCTAAACTGACTGATGCCGGATGGATTATTCAAGCTGTTGATCTTGGTTCGCAATCTGCAGATGAAAGAATCATTGGATTTTTAGATCAAAGATGTGCAATTGAGAATTTTAAATTTATTTATCATTCAGGAATTGACGACGCTCTGCAATCATTTTCTAGAACAAATGCTGCTTCAATGGCTGAGCTTGAAGTCTATCAAGATCAACTGGATCCTGGTTTTGCAATGGTTAATAATGATCGATCTGGATTAATGGAATTTGTTACTCGATGTTCAAATCTTAAAAAATTAACGATTCATGATTGTAAATATGAAGATGGTGAAAATAGTCCAGATTTGGATTGTGGAATTTTTACATATTTGCCTCAATTAGCAGAATTACATTTGCCGGACTATAATTATCTTTCGAGTCAAAATATCAGAGATATGACCACAAATCTTAACCATAATCTCAAAGCTATTACTTTATTTTCTGGGCTCGAGATGTATGATTATCAAGTTCTTGAGCCATTTTTTGAGCGATATCACAATCTTGAAAAGGTTAGTCTGAGAAATTTTTTGGACGCTGAAGAATCAACTCCTGTTTTGGGAAAATCTTTGCAAATTATCGTAAAAAATAATCCAGATTTAACTCATTTAGATATAGAAGGTTCTGAACTTAGTGATGATGATTTGGTTGCTTTGTTGGGTGAGCTAGCGATTAATTGTCAGAATCTGCAGAGTCTTAATATTCAAGGTTGTAGATCGACAGAACAGGATAATTTACCTGCCGATTTTGATAGTAGAATTCATTCTGGTGTGGTGCGGTTATTAAGAGAATGTAGTTTGTTAACCAAAGTAATTTTGCCAAATGGTAGAGTTTTAGAAGATTTAAATGCTATCACCGGATTTGCTCAAAAACCGCCTATATCTTTTCACAGCTCTTCAACCGAATCTTTGGGTAGTCAAAGTGAAACAGAAGAAGAGATTGTTAGATAATTAAACCCTAAATTTATGTTGATAATTCTTTCTCCTGCTAAATCTTTAAATTATTCACAGCCATTAACGCCAATAAAAACAACTAATGCAGAGTTTTTGGGTGATAGTAAAAAGTTGGTTGATGTTTTAAAAAAATTATCCATTCCAGATTTAGAAAAATTAATGGCAATTAGTCCAAAATTGGCGCAGCTTAATTGGCAAAGGTTTCAGGATTTTTCTTTGCCGTTTAATAATCAAAATTCTCATCCGGCTTTGTTTTTATTTGCCGGTGATGTTTATAAATCAATGGCAATTGCCAATTATAATCAAAAAGATTTAGATTTTGCCCAAAATCATTTGCGAATTTTATCCGGACTCTACGGAATCTTGAAGCCGCTTGATTTAATTCAGCCTTATCGTTTGGAAATGAGCACGCATCTTAAGCCAATTTTGGGCAAAAATTTGCCGCAATTTTGGCAGAAAAATATTGCTGATTTTTTTAATCGAGAATTAAAAAACCACCAAGAAAAAACCATTATTAATTTGGCATCAGAAGAATATTTTGCTGCAATTGATGCAACAAAAATTAATGGCAAAATTATCAATATTATTTTTAAAGAACAAAAAGGCGCGAGCTATAAAATTATTGGTCTAATGGCAAAAAAGGCGAGGGGATTAATGGCGGATTTTGTGATTAAAAATAAGATTAAAAAAGCGGAAGATTTACAAGAATTTCGAGCTGAAAACTATCGCTTTAAACCAAAATTTTCTAATCAAACTAATTGGCACTTTTATCGTTAAGCACATTTTCTAAAAGGTTAAGCCTTGTTTCTTTCAATTAAGCCGCTCATAACTTTAATTGCGGCACTTCTAACTTCTTCTAAAAGATCATTATAAATATTGTCGCGCACGGCAGAATCTCGGAAGGCTTTAAATGCAGTCATCACGGTCAATTTTTTTCTGAGTAAATTGATGCCAATATTATAGCAGGCGCGCAGAAAATCTTTGCCGGGCATTGTCCAGCCATTAGCGGCAACAAAAATTTCTTGCTTAAAATTATCAATTTCGCTTAAACATTTTTCAACATCATCACGCACCATTTCCCTAATGCTGGCGATAGTTTGAGGGTTATTTTTTTTAAATAGATTGTAGAATAATTTTAAAGGAGAGTAGATAAAAGAACGGTTGAGATGTTTATTAATTCCAGCCTCAAGAAGTCTAACAATTTCGGCGGATAAATTCTGTTCAGTCATATTTAAATTTTATAATTGGCTTGTAGCTTCAGATTAGCACTACAGGAAATATAAAATCTATAGATTTGTTGTAAATAACTTTTCAGACTGAAATAAATCTAAAAATTCTTTGACTAAACCGGTGGCAATTTTGCGCTTTTTGACCAAAACTCCATACATCATTTTAGGAAAATAATTGGTTAGATCACGAATTGTAAAATCTTTTTCCCAACCATCTTCTAAAGCCATATCAGAAATAATTGCAATACCAATATCAGCTTTAACAAATTTTTTGAGGATTTCCCAATCAAAAACTTCTAACTCCATGGTTACTTTGAATTTATAGAGCCGAATCGCTTCTTCAAAAGCAGGCAAAACGATAAATTTTGGATCAATTCTTACCAGCTCATAACCGCTAATATCGGCAAGAGTAACTAATTTTTTGGTAGCAAGTGGATGATTTTTTTTCATCAATAAAATTGGATGATATTCTGCTAAAGGAATAAAATCGCATTCAGCAGGAATTCCATTTTGAGGCATTGGATGAAAAAACATATCCACCTCATCATTGATTAATTTTTTGAGAGCGTCTTCTTTGGCTAAATTTCTAATTTTGAACCGAACATCAGGATTAGCATCTTTAAATTTTTTGATATAGCTAGGCAAAATATAAGAAATGCTGACATGATTAGCGGCAATATCAACTATTGCTGAGTCGAATTTTTTTAAATCTTCTTTGAAATTTTCGAATAAATTATCCATTCCTTGAATATAAGGAACGGCGTAGGAATAAAACATTCTTCCTTCTTTGGTGAGTTCAACTTTTTTGGCGTTTCTATCTAATAATTTAACACCCAAATCTCGCTCCAAAGATTGTAATTGCAGAGTGATTGTTGATTGAGTTAGCCCCATCTTTTCTGCGGCTTTAGAGAAGCTGCTGCACTGAGCAGTGTGATAAAAACCTTTGAGTTGTTGGAGGCGATTTTTTTTATAATAGAATTGCGGCGACAGCTTAACCATAAAATTAGGTAATTAAGTTTAAAAGTGAAACTCAATTACAATAGGGATCGCACTGATTTTGCAATATTGTTGAATGTGATTGTATTATTTTGAAACAGAATTGAATAATTAATCGGTTTATTTTTGCGCTCTTTGATAAGCCTCAATTATTAATTGTTTGGCTTTATCAGCTCCTTCAAAACCTTTTATTTTTACCCATTTGCCTTTTTCCAAATCTTTATATCTTTCAAAAAAATGGCTGATTTTATTTAAAAGTGATTCAGGCAATTGTTGATAATCGTCAATATTTTCATATTGAGAATTAAGTTTTTTTGCCGGAACTGCCAAGATTTTTTCATCCATTCCTTTTTCATCTTCCATAATCAAAACTCCAACTGGTTTGGCGGAAATTACCGCGCCGGGAACAATTGGAAAATCAGAAATCACCAAAACATCAGCCGGATCGCCATCGTCCGATAAAGTGCCGGGAATGAAGCCATAATTACAAGGATAATACATTGGCGTTGCTAAAAAACGATCAACAAAAATTGCTCCTGAATCCTTATCCATTTCATATTTTACCGGATCAGCATTCATTGGCACTTCAATGATAACATTAACTTGATGAGGCAAATCTTTGCCGGAAGAAATTTTAGTAATATCCATAAATTTGGTTGGTTAATTATTGATAAATAAATTCGATTTGGATTTTGCTATCGCCAGATTTTTTTGGCTCAAGTTTTTGTTCATAGCTTTTGACAAGGCATAAAGCATTTTCTTTTTCTTCACAATAATAGACTGTGCCTTGTAAATAATATTTATATTTGCCGGAAAGTTTTGGCAATTTAACTGATCCGGATTTAATCATTGATCCGTCAAAACTGGCGATCAAATTCGCTTCTTTTTTATTTTTTATTTCAATCAGATTAAAAAAACTTGGTGCTGATTCGTTGATTTTCCAGCCAGCTTTCATATTAAAAATCAAAGCCACTTCGCCATTACTTTTTACTGATTTGGTGGTAATCGTTTCTAAATTAGGCAAATATTCAAGCAGACCTTCAGTCGGCATTTTTAATTTTGGCAATATATCTAGAAGCTTTGAATTGCCACTATTGGCGCCAAGTTCGATAATGCGATTATTGTTGGTGTCGGCAATATAAAATTTATCTAATATTGAAATTATTGCTTCGGGCTCATTATAGCTGATATTCTTTTTACTGCCAATTCCATCGCCACGAACATTGCCGCTATAATCACTAATTTCTTTGGTTTTAAGATTATATTTGCGGATGATGTGATTTAGAGTATCGGCGATATAAATTGTTTTATCATCGGCAGTTAAACCAGTTGGATGCTGCAGCAGAGCTTCTTTAATATTACCATTTTGATGACCAAATTCAAATAAGCCTTTACCAATTAAAGTTTTAACCTCACCATTTTTTTCAATCACTCGCAAAGATGAGCTTTCTGAGTCAACAAAATAAAGCTTGCCAGAAGCAGCGCTAAGACCGCTAGGCTGCGCTAAAGAGTTTTGTGGATATTTGCCATCAACCAAATCTTCAACACCATTACCAGCAAAAGGGCTTATAGTTTGTTTTGAGATGTTGTATTTTAAAAGTTGGTGAGTTCCAGCATTGGCAATGATAATATTGTTTTTATCTGGAAAAAATTCTAAATCCCACGGTGATGCCAAAGATATATCTGTCGCCTTATTTTCATTATGAATGACATCGCCTCTTATTCCACTTCCGGCGATAGTTTTCACCTCACCATTTTTAAAGTTGATCTGGCGCAGAGCGTGATTTCCAGTGTCGGCAATATATAAAATATTATCTTTAAATAATAAACCGCGCGGCGCATTAAAAGTGGCGTTATTGATATTTCCATCCTCAAACCCAATATTTCCCGAACCAATTTCTAATAAGGTTTCGCCGCTTAAACTAGTTACCAAAATATTGTTTTTACCAGTATTGGCAATAATTAAGGCGTTAGTTTTATTGATGTTTTTATATGAAAAATCGCGAGCAAATTTAATTTTGGTAGGAAATTTTAAGACATAATCAACTGTCTTATTTTTTTCTAAAACAATTGGTAATTTGCTATTACTGAGCTGGTATTTATATTTGCCGATCAGATTTTTAATATCATCGTGAATTGAGCTGCTGGTGATTTCGCCCTGATATTTTTTGACAACATTACCTTTAGGATCAAGTAAAATCAGAGTTGGCCACGCAGCAACGGCAAAGTTATTCCAAATTTTAAAATCAGCATCATTAACAACTAGGTGGGAAATGTCATATTTTAAGATTGCTTTTTTAATGCTGTCATTATCTTTCTCATTACTAAATTTTCCGGAATGAACGCCAATAACGGTTAGTCGATCACCAAATTCGGCTTCAAGTTTTTTGATCTCAGGCATAATATGCAAACAATTAACGCAAGCATAAGTCCAAAAATCGAGAAGAATAACGCGGTTTTCTAAATCACTAGATTTAATTTTGCGAGCAGAATTAAGCCACGAAGCATCGTGGTTAGTAAGGCTGGTAATTTTGGAATGATGGAAAGTAATTTTGGTGTATAACGATGATAAGGCAAGGCAGACGAACCAGAAAACGATGATGGAAGATAAAATAAGGAGGATCAGCTTTTTATCTTTTTTTGTAATAACCATAGTTTGGATTTTTAGTTATGGATTAGAGAAGCTGATTGTGATGAGTTTCAAGTGGTGGACTTGAAAAGACTAAATTTAAGCGCCTAAACTATGCGCTATAACCGGTAAAACCTTTTCTGCGGCTTCTTTTAGTTTTTGCCAAACTTTCTTGTTTTCTTCTTTTCTTTTCTTCAGAAGGCTTTTCAAAAGCCTTTCTTCTTCTCGCTTCTTTAACCAGACCTTCTTTTTGGGTCTTTTTTCTAAAGCTACGAATCGCCATCTCCAAATGGCCTCTATTGTTGATTACTACTTGCATTAAAATGAAATTGATTAGTTAGAAATTTTTTAAAGGCAGGATTTATAGTTGGTTTAAAATAAATTTTCAAGCGATTATTCGGGTAATTACAAAATCTGGGTTGGGATTGAGGAGCATTGAAAATTAACCTCTAATTAGCTAACAGTGTCTAAGCAGATGGTTACATAAAAATGATAAGCTACTCATTTATACTGCTTCTTTCTTTTATTTTTGGAGCCAATTGAGTTATTTCTCTTAAAACTAACCCTTTGTTTGTAACTCCAACCTTTAAATCCTCTGCTATTTTTTTTGTTTTTCCCTCACCCAAATCATCTGATTGAAAATTTCTCTGCAAATGATTGATAAAAAATTGTCCTAAAATTTTTTGATTAATTTTGGCTTCCGGGCTTGAATGCTCTAATTTATCAAGTTCAGCAAAATCAATAATTTTTCTTAATTCATATTTTGCCAACATTTCTTTTCCGATAATTTCAACCATCTCTTTAGCATTACCTAAACAATAAAATAATTTCATTGCCGCATTTTCTGAAATACCAATTTGCCTTGCCTCAACTCCACTATAATTTCTTCGATGAACCGAACTATTTTTATCTTCTATATCCACAGAACCAATAGATTTAACGATGCCGGGAATTACCTTAAGTAATTTTGCATCTTTTATCCATGGCATATATTCGGCGGCTCCATCAATAATTTCTTGCCCATATTCTTCCCCTTCTTCTTCACTCAGCCCATATTTCAACCATCTATCGATAATTTTATCAAGATACTCCATTACCAAATCTTCCTCTTCTTGTTCAGTTAAATCAGCATTCTCGGGTATATCTTTTTGTTTTCTTAAGTCTCTAATTAAATTTTTATCCTCCATTAACTTCGCAAATTTTGCCGGCATTCCCACTTTTGGTGTTGCGGCAAAATTTGTGACTGGTGCAAAAGTTACTCTTCCCACGCCATCACCCAGATTAGAAAACATTGCATGAGGACCAACGCAAAAAAACATTGAGTGTTTTTCTTCACACCCTTTCGGAATTTCAATTTGTGCTAATAATTTTAGCCTTGATACCATTGCTTGCTCTGGGTCATCCTTTTTAAAATGAGCGTCACCAATACCAAGTGTTGCATTAATTTTTTCTATATTTTGCCAACTGCAATTAACTACAGAATCAACCTTTTCTGATACGCTATTTTGTTTGACAACAGGCTGACCAAAATCATTCGTCCCTAAATAATCAACTTTGTATTTGACAATAAACTGCCCAGATTCATCCATCGCCAAATCATCAACTCTGGATTTGGTTTTGATTTTGATATTCTTATTTCTGGCAAGTTCATCTTTTAATTTTGCACTAAATTTTTTCCAATCGAGTAGGCGTTCTTCGGTTTCAAATGCGAAAGCTACTTTTTCAGGGTTAACATCATCTTTGAATTCTGATTTATGCAGGGTTCTGTGCAAATGACTTGTTCCAAAAATAGACCTAGATGGGTCTATTTTTTCAAATTTGCGCTCTACATCATCATAACTTGCCATCAAATCTTGTGGGTCAACCAAAGAATCTTTGACAATAAAATATCTCCCATGTTGCAAGTAAGGTTTGGATTCGTTGCCAATAAAACAGTCAGAATATTTTATCATAAATTCAACTGTCTGCTTCATATAATGTTCGGCAGTTTCACTATGAAAATAATGATAACCAAGACCTAGTCGTCCAGGCGTTCTTGCGCTAGTCCCTTGCAAAATATCATCATCTTGCTCATAGATAATTACTTTATATCCTTGTTTAGCTAACTCTAATGCTGTTGTGCATCCAGCAATACCACCGCCTATAATTGCAATTGTAATTTGATTATTTTTTTCAACTAAACTCTCCATTGCAGTATTTTTTTGTCGACAAATTATTAAGTAGTTTACTGGTCAATTTTGAGATGTGGGTAATCTAGGGAGATTTTTATTAAATGCGGTGAATAGTTAGGATTAAACATTACCAACACCGTCATTGCGAGGAAGGGCAACGCCCTGACGCGGCAATCCAGAACTTCCAGAACTTATATAACGCAGTGCACGGGTTCCAAAACCCTTGACTTAAAAGCATAAAATCCGCATTTGTTAAATTTTTTTCGCAAACAAACAAGGAGGATTTTATGCCAATTGAGAACCTTATAGTTTATGTCTTTATTTTTGTAGATGATTTTTTAAAAGATGTTGGAAAAATTAGAAAGAGTGGTCCAGCTCCGGAGTTGGGGGATTCTGAAGTAATTACAATTGAGATAGTTGGTGAATTTTTAGCTTTAGGAAAAGGTGATAAAACAATCTTTGATTATTTTTTCCAGCATTGGCATAGCTGGTTTCCAAAATTAAATTGTCGTTATACTTTTGCTAAACAATCTGCCAATTTATGGAAGATTAAAGAATCTTTATATCACGAAATAGGTTTGAAGACAGGCTCTAGAATCGTCAAAATCAGGAATATCAATATCTGACGGCTTACCATTACCAACCTGTCATCCAAAAAGAGTAAGAAAAAATAATCCTTTAAAGGCAGACGGAGCTTTTGGATATTGTGCCGCTAAAGATGAATATTATTTTGGATTTAAAGGACATCTCTTAACCAATGATGATGGTCTGATATTAAACTTTGCTATTGCTCCCGCTAATGTTGATGAGCGCGATATTTTGCCGGAAATAGTTGATGGTATATCTGGCTTGGTAATTGCGGATAAAGGATTGATCAGTCCTTCCCTAAAAGATGATTTGGCAAAATATGGAATTGATTTGCAAACGCCACTTCGAAAAAATATGACTGATAAGCGACCCAAATGGTTAATTAACTGGGCAATGAATACCAGAAGAATTATTGAAACAGTAAATGGACAATTGGCAGGAAGATTCAACATTCAAAGCATTAGAGCAAAGGATTTATGGCACTTCTCTTCTAAAGTTTTAAGAAAAATTCTAGCTCACAGCTTTGCTTTTATGATTGCAGGGAGTTTAAAGTTTGATGAAATTTTAAATGGTTAGAACCAGTGCACTGCGTTACATATTATAATGTCGGGCTAAAGCCCTTCTTTGAGATTGGTTTATATCCGTCGGTTGAAACCGGCGGTAATTAAAAAAAATAAAATCAAGAAATTTGTCAATTAAGGTTGGCAAATTAAACAAAATTTAATCACCAATTAAATCAAAATTATGACCACAGAAAATCTTAACCCGAATCATGAATTGGTAATTAAATGTAAAGAAATCACCAATCATTTTGAAAACCAAATTGCTGATTTGATAATTCAAGCGAGACATTTAGCTGCTCAAGATAAAAGCAAGATAGAAGCTGAGCTGAAAGGAGCGATTCAGAATATTAATTTTATCCTGAACTCACTTTACGCTCTGTAAAAAATAGAGAATTAGAGGTTTAAAAATCAATAATTCCAAGATGTATTGCATTTGATGTAATTAAGAACACCACCACCAAATCTAGCGGGAAGGCAGTTGGGAATTGCCATATACCAATTGCTGCTTTTAAATTAAACCCAAATAATTTGTGATTTAATTTTTTTATCTGGATAAAGTTTTTGTAAAGCTTGTTCGTAAAGCTGTAGTTGGCTTTGATGGTGCGGATCGGAGTCGGAATTTTTTGTGCCGGTTTTAAAATCAATTATCAGCACTTCATTTTTCTCAATAATCAAAAGGTCAATTTTGGCGGAAACGGTTTTGCCATTAATGGTGGCGATGATGGGCACTTCGGCTTGGCTGTTTGGGTGATTGAATAAATCGTGGTGTTTTGTCAAAACCTCATTGATTTGGTGAATAATTTTGTCAATTTCTGCGGCAGGTAGATTTTTATCTTGTAAATATTCGCTTAAAAATTTTCTTCTTTCTTCTAAATCATTAATTTTTAAATTCGGCAAAATTTCTAAAATTCGGTGAATAATTTTGCCCAAATCGGCTTTTGAACTATTGATTTGATTGGTTAAATCAGTTCTGGACGGATATAAAAATTCTTCACTATTTTCAACATCGGGAAATTGGTTGATAAAATTATAATCGTAATTGGATGGAATAATTGTTGGTGTAGATTTTTTTGATGGAATGTTAATTGGCAAGGCATCGCCGCCAATTAATAAAGTTTTGCCAACTAAATAATCCTGATATTCTTCGCCTAAAAAATTCTCAACTTCTTTTGCCTGATCAATCATTGCGTTTTTGATCGCATTATACCAACAATTCTCCTCTCCAATTTCTTTGCCAAAGCCACAAATATAAAGCTCTTCTTCGGCTCTAGTCATTGCTACATAGAGTTGACGCCAATATTCTTTTTTGGTGATTTGGCGGTCAATGGTTTTGATATTTTTAATAATTTGATTGTCGGAATTTTTGCCACTCGACCAAAAAGGTAAGCCACTTTTTTGATCCCAAAAAATTCTTCTACGGTCATTGCCGAATTGCTTTTGAGCGCTGTGAAAACTGTCTGCCAAAAACACAATTGGCGCTTCCAAACCTTTGGCGGAATGAACAGTGGTAATATAAACCTGGTTTTGATTTTGACCGCTGCTATCAATTTTAATTTCTAAATCGGCAGCCATTAAAAACTGCACAAAATTTTGTAATGAAGTGGCAATATTATTGCTTTGATAATCAATGATGGTTTTAAAAAACTGATTGATGATTTCTTCTCCCGCCTTGCCAAATCTAGCCAAAATAGCTTTTTTGCTACCTTTTTCAATCAGGCAATAGGAAAAAAATTGTAATACTGAAAATTGCCGCTCAAGATTCTGCTCAATTAAATCTGATAATTTTTGATGAATGATGGGTATTTGATGTTTTAGAGCTGAAAACAAACTGATTGTTTTGTGCTCGGATTCTTTGCTCAGCGACAATCCAGAATTTTTCAACTCACAAGCCGCCAATAATTCTTCTTCACTAACTCCAAATAATGGCGATTTTAGCAAGCACGCCAAATTCAAATCATCTTCGGGAAGCAAAATAAATTGTGCTAAAGCCAATAAATCTTGAACAATAATATTTTTGCTAAAGTCAATCCGATCAGCGCTGCTGACTGGAATTTGCTGGGCGCTTAAATGTTTTACCAATAAATTTGCCAAATTACTTTTGCGCTCTTTAAGCAAAATCATCACATCACCAAACTCGGCAAAGCGGTTTTTGCTTGCCAAAAATTTTCCATCATCAAAAAACTTTTTAATTTTTCGGGCAATAATTTGCGCCAAAATTTCCTGCGCTTTATATTCTTCGTCAATCGAAAAATCCAAATCCCATTGATATTTTTCCTCTTCCTTAATCGCGCTGTAGCCAGGGGTGGAAGCAAAGCGGCTTATGATTGGCATTAATTCCACCTTACCAAAATGCTGATTTTTAATTGCGTGATGTTGAATTTTGGTCGCCAAAGTGCTGATTGAATTTGCTAATTCTGCTTTAGCAAAAACCAAATCAACTACCTGCAAAATTGCCGGCATTGAACGAAATGAACTATTTAATTCAACATTCAAAAATTGCTGATCAATCATTGCCAGCCGGTCTTGGTAATAATAAAAAATATTCGCAAAAATATTTGGATCGGCGCCTTGAAAGCTATAGATTGATTGTTTTTCATCGCCAACAATAAAAATTGTTCGACTTTGATTTAGCAAGTCGCCGCCAGCAAAAAACTCTTCACTAATTGCTTTAACAATATTCCATTGCCAATGATTAGTGTCTTGCGATTCGTCAACTAAAATATGTTCATAAATGCCATCCAGCTTATATTTGACCCACTCTCTTTGGGCAGAATTTTCTAAAAGCAAACTGGTTTTGATAATTAAATCACTGTAATCCAAATAACCATTTTGATTTTTGAGTTGATTATAAATTTCAATAATTTTATCAACCACAATCAACAAAGAAGAGGTTGCAACGGCAATTTTAGTGCTATTAGATTTTTCTAAAAATTGTAAAATTCTCTCTTGCTCAAAGCGCATAATTTCTTCAGCCTGAGCAATTTGTTTTTGAATTGGCTTGGTGGTTAATTGCTTGCGCGGCTCATTTTCGCTGGTTAAAAAAACCTTTAAATATTCTTCTAAATTATCTAAATGAGGTTGATTGATAAATTGTTCAATTGCCTTTTTGCTTTTAATTTCAGTGTTGTGGCACAGTAATAACAAATTGTCTTTTGACCAATTTTTATCGCAAGTAAAATCAATAAAAACAGTTTCTTCATCGGCTTTTAAATCAACGTTAAGCTCGCTATAGATTTGGTCAATCACCCCGGCAATATCAAAATATTTTTCTTTTAATTCAGCAAGATTTTGCCTTTTTCTAATAATTTCGGCGGTAATTTCTAAAAAACTATTTTCATTCAAACGCGAAGAAATTAATTGAATTTTTTTGGCTAAATTCTCGTCCAATAAAGCTTGTTCAAGAAGCTTTTTTCGTGCCGCAAATAATAGTTCATTTTCTTTTTGAGGATCAATAACAGTAAAGCTTGGCGAGGTTTTAGCTTCAACTGGAAATTTTTTAATAATGCTTTGGCAAAAAGAGTGAATGGTGGAAATTTGTAAGCCAGAATTATCGTCCAATAAAGTTGCAAATAATTGGCGAGCGGTTTGAATTTCAAACTGAGAAGGTTTTTTGGAAGTGAATTTGGCAAGATGTTCTTGCAATTTTTCTTCGCTCCACAGCACCCAATTTTCTAGCTCGGCAAAAATTCGTTTTTGCATTTGAGCTGCCGCAACTTTAGTGAAAGTTAGGCAAAGAATTTTAGCTGGCGCAACGCCGCTAAGCAAGAGCCGCAAAACTCGATCAGTTAAAACTTTAGTTTTGCCTGATCCGGCAGAAGCTGAAACAAAAACTGAGTTAGCGGGATTAGAAGCGGAGTTTTGAAGGTTGGTGGTTTTGATTAGCACAATTTATACCCAAACAAGTTGCAAGTTGTGAGGTCTTACTCGCTTGATATTAACAGACTTTCGGCGGTTTCTTTGCTGATTATTTTACGGTTGAAAAGATCTAAAATTGAATCTTTAGCAGTGACCATTCCTTGTTTTTTACCAATTTCAATCATTGAATTGATTTGGGGAATTTTATCTTCTCTAATCAGATTTCTAATTGAGTTATTGGCAATCATAACTTCATAAATTGCTGATCTGCCACCACCTTCTTTTTTTGCTAATCTTTGTGAAATTACCGCTTTTAATGATGAGGAAACCATTGAGCGAACTAAGTCTTTATCCGAAGAAGGAAAAACATCGATAATGCGATTAATACTTTGCGCTGCAGAGTTGGTGTGTAATGTCGCCATTACTAAATGACCGGTTTCAGCGGCGGTGAGGGCTAAACGAATTGTTTCTAAATCGCGCATTTCACCAACCATAATCACATTTGGATCTTCTCTTAAAGCCGATCTTAAAGCATTTGGAAATGAATTAGTGTTAAAGCCAACTTCTCTTTGATTAATCAGTGAAAGATTGCTTTTGTAAGTAAATTCTACCGGATCTTCAATGGTGATAATGTGGCGTTTATAATTATCGTTAATATGATTGATCATTGCTGCCAAAGTAGTTGATTTGCCGCTGCCAGTTGGGCCAACTACCAAAACTAATCCTTGATTGAGTTTGCATAAATCACTCAAAACTGCCGGAGCAGAAATTTCTAATAAGGTGATTGATTCAGAAGGAATTTCTCTAAAAACCGCCGCTGGTCCGTTAATAGTTGTGAAGACATTGACACGGAAACGATTAGTGAGCCTGGTTTTAATTGAAAAATCTAACTCCAATTTTTCCCGATAATTGCTTCTTTGCGATTCGGTCATTACTGAGTCGAGCATTTCAAACAATTCTACACTCTCAAGAATTTTAGTATCAGGAATTTGAAAAAGTTCACCATCAATTCGAACGATTGGATAATTGCCGGAAGAAAGATGAAGATCAGAGGCTTTATGAGCGGTAACATATTCTATAAAACTATCTAAAGTGGAATTATTCTGCATTGGCTATATTTTGTTTTTAATAAATTCAACTCTTTGTCGAACTTGGGCAATGGGTATGGAATCTTCAAGATTATCGGCTACGACATAGTTTTTGATGACATTTTGATAATATTGTAAAGCGTTCTGATAATCGGCAATTTTATCAAAAATGATTGCCAGATTAAATTGATATTTCACTTCTTTTGGATCGATATTAATCGCTCTTTTGAGAAGCAAAATTGCTTGATCAGGTTTATTAATTTTATCGTAAGCCATCGCTGCTCCAGCAAGAATATAGGCTGATTGTGGATTTTGAGTAGAAAGTTTTTCTAATAAATAAACCGCATCATTTGGCGATTCTTCAACAATCACCTCAATTAAATTACCAATCAATTCATTTTTAGTTTGCTCATCATCCCATTCATATTTGAGCAATTGATAATAAAGAGTTTTGGCTTGTTTATATTGACCCAATTTATGATAACAAGCAGCTAAGGCAAATGATGCGTGATGGTTTTTAGGATCGGATTTTAAGATTTGTTTATAAAGCTCAACGGCCACCTCATATTGACCAGCAATTGCGGCGTTATATGCCAATTTTTCTTTTTGTTCAAGCTGCTGATTAGCTTTTGAAGATGGTTCGTTGATTAGAATATCAATTTGTGGTTTGCGAAATTTGTCTGAACGGTCAATTACCAAAGCAGATTTTCTCTCCACGCTTTTTTTACGAGCTGAATCTTTATCAGAAAATAGCAAGGTTTTTTGAATTTGATCCACCGCTTCGGAAGTGGAAACGGTTTGGATTGATGAATCGCTGATTGAATCTGTGGTTGTTTTTGGAGCTGTTTGGGCTAATAAAACATTTGGTGCGGCACAAATAAAAGCCGACAAAGTGATAATAATTTTAGGGTTATATGAGCTAATTTTGATCACTTTTTTTATGTTTTATGTAAATGATTATTGCCATAATTGAAGCGGGAGTTATGCCCGGAATTCTGGTGGCGCCGCCAATAGTTTTTGGCTTCATTTTAGTCAACTTTTCTCTCACTTCATTTGAGAGGCTTTTAATGTTATTGTAATCAATGAAATCAGGGATCTTCAGCTCTTCATCTTTCTTGAAAATTTCGATATCCCGCTCTTGTCTTTTTAGGTAAGAATTATAGATCGCAGCGATAGTAATTTGCTTTTTATTTTTTGCATCAATTTCTTTTAACTGCGACCAAATATTTTCCAGTTTTTCAAAGCTAATTTCCGGAAAACCAAGCAACTCAAAGGCGTTTCGTTTTACACCATCTTGCTTGATGTTAATTCCTAAATCCAAAAGTTTTTTGGGAGTGATAATTAATTCCTGCAAAATTTTTGTATCATTTTGCAACGAGATTTTTTTGCTCAAAAATTCTTCAGCTCGCTTTTTATCAACGCAGCCAATGGCAATTCCCAATTCCGTTAAACGCAAATCGGCGTTATCAGCGCGCAAATGCAAACGATATTCGGCGCGCGAGGTGAACATTCGATAAGGTTCGTTAGTTCCAAGCGTAATTAAATCGTCGATCATCACGCCAATATAGCTGGTGGAGCGATCCAAAATAAATTCTTCAGCGCTGTTTTTAGCTTTTAAAGCCGCATTAATTCCAGCAATAATTCCTTGTCCGCCAGCTTCTTCATAGCCGGTTGTGCCGTTGATTTGTCCGGCAAAAAATAGATGTTTAACTTTTTTAGTTTCAAGTGTTGGATATAATTCTTTGGCATCAACAAAATCATATTCAATCGCATATCCAGGTTGCAGCATTTCAACATTTTCTAAACCTTTAATGGTTTTTAAAAATTGCAGTTGAATTTCAGCGGGAAGGGAAGTGGAAATGCCATTTGGATAAATAACATCAGTATCCAAACCTTCTGGCTCTAAGAAAATTTGATGACGTTCTTTGTCTTTAAAGCGATGAATTTTATCTTCAATTGAGGGGCAATAACGCGGGCCAACGCCAACAATATGTCCGCCATACATTGCCGATTTATCTAAATTGTCTTGGATAATTTTATGAGTTGTAGAGCTGGTGTAAGTGATAAAACAATGAATTTGTGGAATTTTTATTTCATCGTTTAAATATGAAAATGGCTGCGGTGGCTTATCTCCCGGTTGAGCTTCAAGCTCGGAATAGTCAATAGATTTACTACTAATTCGCGGCGGCGTGCCGGTTTTTAATCTGCCTAAATTAAAGTTGTATTTTTTCAAAGTTGCCGAAAGACCGATAGATGGCTGCTCACCAACTCTTCCAGCGGGAATTTTTTTATCCCCAATGTGAATCATTCCCGATAAGAATGTTCCTGTAGTCAGAACAACTGAATTGGTTTGAATTATCTTAGTATTGTTTTTAGTGCTGTCATCCTGAGCGCAGCGAAGGATCTCATGAGACGCATTCGGTCTAGGTTCGCGGCTCGTTTCAAGAGATCCTTCGCTGCGCTCAGGATGACAATTAATTACCACACCGCAAACTTGATTATTTTCAATCACCAAATCTTCAACCGAAGCATATAAAACCTCTAAATTTTCTTGAGCCTCAATGATTGATTTAACCGCTTGGCGATATAATTTACGATCTGCTTGTGCGCGTGGTGAGTGAACCGCTGCGCCTTTGCTGGCGTTTAAAATGCGAAAATGAATTCCGGCTCTATCAATTGCCTGACCCATAATTCCATCCAACGCATCAATCTCGCGCACGATAGTGCCTTTGGCAACTCCACCAATTGCAGGGTTGCAGGACATTTCTCCTAAATTTTCTTCTTTCAAAGTAATCAGCAAAGTGGCAACTCCCATTCGCGCCGACGCACAAGCCGCCTCGCAACCAGAATGCCCCCCGCCAATTACTATTACTGAATATTTTTTGTTCATAAACAATAATTAATCAAACTATAAAAAACCAACTCATCATATTCAGCGACTTACAACTTACAACTTACGACTTACGACTAATTTTAAAATCAAACTTTCAATTTACAAATTAGTTTTTAACCATTACCCTGCTCGCCTCTTTAACAACGCCCTAATTTCACAATGAAATCAATTAGAATATTTATCAAATATCTACGAAAGTTCTTAGCTGGATTTGTATCAATTACTCCTTTTGTAAAGATCAATTCTAACGAGTATCCTTTTGGTCAAGCAGACCGTTCGATGATTAATGATTGGGCTGTGGTTGGTGAAGATTTAAATTTAGCAATTAATAAAACTAACAAAAATAATGAAAGAAAATAACAACAGAAGACCAGCAGCAAATCGTAATGCTCGTCCAAACAACAACAATAATAATAGAAACAGAACTCCGCAAAATATTTTGCCACCATCAAGAGTTTTGGAAAGCTACGAAGAAATTGCTCCTGGATCAGTTGCTAAGTTGATGGAATTGACTAAAAGAGAGCAAGATCATCGTCATTCTTGGCAAGATAAATATTTAAAATTGTATAATTTTAATTATAAAGCGGGATTGCTTTTTGGTTTTATTTACAACATTGCATTGCTGGCGGTGATCTATGATTTAATCAATCAACACAAAGAATCTCTAGCTCTAAAACTTTTTGTGGTTAACGCCGCTTTGATTGCTTTTGCAATTATTGTAACTGTAGTGGAGAGAAAAGTTACCACTAGAAAACCACCAAGAAGAATTAATTCTAATCAAAACCACAATCCCAATCACAACAAAGATCGTCAAGCTCCAAGATCAAACTCGAAGCCAATTACAAAATAATTGACTAGTTGACTAGTTCAGTGAAAAACGAGAATATAGCTAATGACAAAAATCATTAGCTAATTCTATCTCCTGTATTAACAAAAATTCTCCAATCGTATTATGAAAGAAAGAATCTTTTTCGATAATAACGCTACCACTAAAATTGCCGACGAAGTTGTGCAGGCAATGATTAAGGCTTATGGTGAGCCTTTAAACGCTTCTTCAATTCACTATTTTGGCAGAACTGCCACACGAATTTCTAACCAAGCCCGAGAACAGATTAAAAAACTTTTGAATGGCGCTAATTATCAAGTCATTTTTACTTCCGGCGGCACTGAATCCAACAATCTGGCTTTATTTGGCTTTAAAGATTATCCAGTTATCACCTCGGCAATTGAACATCCGGCGGTTTATAATGTAGCTTTGAAAAAGGCTGGTCATATTGTGAAAGTTGATAGCAATTGTGTAGTTGATATTGCTGATTTGGAAGCCAAAATTAAAAGTTTAAACACTAAAAATTTTATCGTTTCGATAATGCTTGCCAATAATGAAACCGGCGCAATTCAGCCGATCAAAGCAATTTCCCAATTAGTTCATCAATATGGTGGTTTGATGCATAGTGATATTGTGCAGGCAACTGGTAAAATTAATATTGATTTGGAAGATTTGAATATTGATATGGCATCAATTTCCGCCCACAAATTAAATGGTCCGCAAGGTGTTGGGGTTTTGCTAATTAGAAAATCTTTAGATATTGAACCAATTATTTTTGGCTCTTCCCAAGAAGGCGGCAAACGCCCGGGCACTTTGAATATTGCTGGCTGCGTTGGTCTTGGCGAGGCTTGCCGTTTGGCTGTAGAGAAAATTAGTAAATATCAAAAATTAGCCGAGCTTAGAGATTATTTAGAAGAATCATTACAAAAAATTGCTGGTGCAGATTTAACTATATTTAGCAAAACAGTGGAAAGATTGCCCAACACTTCTTATCTAGCAACTAAAGGAATTGACAATCAAACCCAATTGATTGATTTAGATTTAAACGGCATTGCCGTCAGCATTGGCGCGGCTTGTTCATCGGGAAGTTCCAAGCCTTCACGAGTTTTGGGCGCGATGAATGTTGATGATGAGTTGGCGAAAAATACTATTCGGGTGAGTTTGGGATTAGAAAATACTCAAGAACAAGTCGATAAATTTATTGAAGTTTGGGGCAATTTATATCGCAAAACCAGAAACTAAAATGAAAAATAACAACATAAAACTTCCAATTTATTTAGACTACCAAGCCACAACTCCAATGGATCCGCGAGTGATTGAGATTGTTGCTAAAACTATGCAAGAAGATTACGGCAATCCACATTCGCGCACTCATTCATTTGGTTGGAAGGCGGAAGAGTTGGTGGAAATTGCCAGAAGACAAGTTGCTGATTTAATTGGCGCTAATGAAAAGGAAATCGTTTTCACTTCTGGCGCAACTGAGTCCAATAATATGGCGATCAAAGGCGTTTTTGGTTTTTATAAAAACACCGGCAAAAACCACATCATCACTTTGACCACCGAACATAAATGCATCATCAACTCGTGCCGCGATGTTGAGCAAGAAGGCGCTAAAATAACTTTCTTGCCAGTTGGAAAAAATGGTTTGGTTGATTTGCAAGAACTTGAAAATGCTATCACCACCGAGACTTGTTTGGTTTCAATAATGGCGGTGAATAATGAAATTGGCGTGATTCAACCTTTAAAAGAAATTGGCGCTTTGTGCCGCAAAAAAGGCGTATTTTTTCACACTGATGCCGCGCAAGCATTTGGAAAAATTCCATTAAATGTTGATGAGTTAAATATTGATTTGATGAGTATTTCTGGTCATAAAATTTATGGACCAAAAGGCGTTGGCGCAATTTATGTGAGAAGAAAACCACGAGTTCGTTTAAAGCCACTAATCAGTGGTGGCGGGCAAGAGCGCGGTTTTAGATCAGGAACTTTGCCAACTCCGCTGGTTGTTGGTTTGGGTTTGGCGGCTGAAATTGCTAAAAATGAAATGACAAAAGATGCAGCTCATATCAAAAAATTGAGCGATAAATTTTATGATGCAATTGGCACCATTCCGGCAGTTTATTTAAACGGCGATAAAGAGCGTCGTTACAACGGTAATTTAAATTTCAGCTTTGCTGGAATTGAAGGTGAATCAATGATTATGGCAATCAAAGATTTAGCGGTTTCATCAGGTTCCGCTTGCACTTCTTCATCACTCGAGCCTTCATATGTTTTACACGCAATTGGTGTTGAAGATGATTTAGCTCACACTTCAATTCGTTTTGGAATAGGTAGATTTACAACCGAAGCGGAAGTGGATTATGCAATTAATTTAATTAAAGAAAAAATCGACAAATTAAGAAACCTCAGCCCAATTTGGGATATGATGCAAGAAGGTGTTGACTTGAAATCTATCAATTGGACAGGACACTAGAAATAATTATTAATGGTTAATGATTAATTATTAATGAAGGAAAATAAAATTAAGGAGAAGAGTTTCGGGTTTGCGATTAGGGTGGTGAGGGTTTATCAGTTTTTGTCTGAAAAAAAGAAGGAGTTTGTGCTTTCTAAGCAGTTATTGAGAAGTGGAACTGCGGTTGGGGCATTGATTTGTGAGGCAGAATATGCGGAAAGTAAATCAGATTTTAAGCATAAAATGTCTATAGCTCAAAAAGAAATCAATGAGTCTATTTATTGGCTAGAATTACTAAAAGAAACAAAATACCTAACCAATAAACAATTCGAAGACTTAAATAATGATGCAGTTGAAATAATCAAAATGCTAACCAGCATAATAAAATCAACAAAATCCAACATCATTAATAATTAACCATTAATCATTAATAATTATTTTTATATGGCCTATTCAAAAGAAGTTATCGATCACTATGAAAATCCTCGCAATGTTGGGGCTTTTGCTAAAGGTGAGGAAAATATTGGCACTGGTTTGGTGGGTGCGCCGGCTTGTGGTGATGTTATGAAATTACAAATTAAAGTCAGCGATGACGGAACTATAACTGAGGCGAAATTTAAAACTTTTGGTTGTGGTTCAGCCATTGCTTCTAGCTCACTTGTAACTGAATGGGTGAAAGGAAAAAATATTGAAGAGGCAGGCAAAATTACTAATAAAGAAATTGCTCAGGAATTATCTTTGCCACCGGTGAAAATTCACTGTTCAGTTTTGGCGGAAGAAGCTGTTAAAGCGGCGATTGAGGATTATAAAAAAAGAAAATCTGAAAACGCTGATGGATAATTTAAGTTCGCCCCAAAATTTAAGTTCATTTCAAAATCAAAAAACTGGGCCTTTGGGTAATGCAATTGTCGATTATTTATTAGTTGATGATGAAGCATTAAAACAAGTTAAAGCGCTTTTGAGTCAAAGATCTGAGCCTTGCGAAGGCATTAAGGTTAATGTTCGAACTCGTGGCTGTTCGGGTCTTTCTTATGCAATTGAATATGCGGTTAAAGATCAGAACATCACTAAATATGATGATTTGGTAATCAAAGACGGCATCAATATTTTTATCGATCCAAAAATTTCGATGTTTTTAATTGGCAGCCAAATGATTTATGTTGAAGAAGATTTGCGGGCTGGATTTGATTTTGTAAATCCCAATGAGAAAGGCAGATGCGGTTGCGGCGAATCTTTTAATGTTTAGAAAAATGCAATTAGAAAAATTAAATCATTTCCAAAAATTTAATTTAGAAACCACATTTCAAATTGATTCATCAGAATTAGAAACCAAATATTTAAAGCTTCAACAACAATTTCACCCCGACACGGCACAAGATAAAACCGAAGCTGAGATCAATTCAATTTTAATCAACCAAGCCTATCAAATTTTAAAAAACCCAATCAAACGCGCGATTTATTTATTGCAATTGCAAGGAATTAATATTGATGCCGAGGATTGTATTATCAAGCCTTCGCAGGAAAACTTAATTTTAGTGATGGAACTCAGAGAAGAGATTTTGGATAATCAAAATAATCCAGCTGCAATTGCATCAATAAAACAAAAAATCAAAAAAATAATTGCTGATGAAATGGCGCAAGTGCTTGAATTATTGGTTAAAATGCAATATCAAATTGCTGCCCAAAAACTAATTAAAGTAAAATATTTAGACAAAATTGTTTCCGATTTAAAAAACTTAACCCAAAAATAATATGAGCAAAAATGGCATTTGTGAAATTTCTAAAAAAAGTTTTAACACTAATAATTTGATTGAAGGTCATAATTTAAGACCGCATATTATGACTTTAATCAAAAATGATTATCCGGATTTTGGTGATCATTCTTTAATTTCTTTAACCGAACTGAATCGTTATCGCAGAAAATATTTGGAAAGTATTTTATCTGACGAAGTTGGTGAACTTTCCAAAATTGAAAAAGAAGTAATTGACAGCATCAATGCCAATGAAGTTTTATCAAATAATATTGAATTTGACATTAAAACCAAAGTTACTTTTGGACAAAGAATTGCCGACAATGTTGCTACATTTGGCGGCAGCTGGCGCTTTATCATTGGTTTTTTCTCGTTTTTAATTTTATGGATTGTTATTAACACCATATTTTTGATGCAAAAATCTTTCGATCCTTATCCGTTTATTTTGCTCAATCTAATTCTCTCGTGCTTGGCAGCAATTCAGGCGCCAATTATTATGATGAGCCAAAACCGCAAAGAAGATCGCGATCGCAAAAGATCTGAGCATGACTATAAAATTAACCTCAAAGCCGAGTTGGAAATTAGACTACTTCACGAAAAAGTTGATCACCTTTTGATGCAACAAAATAAACGCTTCATTGAGATTCAGCAAATTCAAATGGATTTGATGGAAGATATTTTGAACAAAACCAAAATGAAATAATTGGTTTATGGCTTTACTAAAAATCTACGAACCTGGTCAAACTCCCGCGCCGCATCAACAAGAAGAAGTGGCGGTGGGAATTGATTTGGGAACTACCAATTCTTTAATCGCAATTTGCGTTAATCAAAAACCGCAAATTTTGCGCGACGAACATGGCGATTTTATGCAGCCTTCAATTGTGGCGGTTGATGAGGCTAAATTTTTGGTGGGAAGAGCGGCGCAAAATTTTTCTGGTCAAAAAATTTATTCAATCAAAAGATTGATGGGCAAAGGTTTTGATGATCTTGAAGGCGCAGATAATTTGCCTTTTACGGTTAAAAAAGTTGGCGAACAATTGCGGGTGGTTTTGGCGGGAAAAGATTTTAACGCGGTAGAAATTTCGGCGCAGATTTTAAAACATTTAAAACAAATTGCCGAAACCGATTTGCAAAAACCAATCTCAAAAGCAGTAATCACCGTTCCCGCTTATTTTGACGAAGCCGCGCGCAATGCCACCAAACAAGCGGCGCATTTGGTTGGGTTGGAAGTTTTGCGATTAATCAGTGAGCCAACTGCGGCGGCGGTTGCTTATGGTTTAGAAAAAAAATCTGAAGGAAAATTTTTGGTATTTGATTTGGGCGGCGGAACTTTTGATGTTTCAGTTTTGGAGTTATCAAAAGGTGTTTTTAAAGTAGTTGGTGTTGGTGGAGATTCGGTTTTGGGTGGTGATGATTTTGACAATTTAATTGGGCAGAAAATTATTGCTGAAAATGATTTGAAAAATCTGTCAGTTTTAGATTTGCAAAATATTAAACTTGCAGCAAAACAAGTTAAAGAAACGCTTACAAATCAAGACTTTATAGACATTGAAGTTAATTTAGAAAGTAAGAAATTTAACTTTAAGTTGACTAAAAAAGAATTTGAAAATCTTAGCCAAAATTTAGCTCAAAAAACTATTCAAATTACTCAAAATTTATTAGCAGAATTAGACTTAGAAATTGACCAAATTGCTGCAGTAATTTTGGTTGGTGGGTCAACGCGAATGAAAATTATTAGAGAAAAATTAACCGCAGTTTTTGGGCAAGAAAAAATTCTCGCCGATATTGATCCAGATAAAATTGTTGCCCTTGGCGCCGCTATTCAAGCCGAAGCGCTGACCTCACGCAATTCCGATAATCTACTTTTAGATGTAATTCCTTTATCGCTTGGAATTGAAATGATGGGTGGAATTGTGGAAAAAATTATTGAGCGCAACAGCGTTATTCCAACTTCTGCCGCCAAAGAATTTACCACTTACGCTGATGGGCAAAACGGAATGAAATTGCATATCGTGCAAGGCGAGCGCGAGCTGGCTAAAGATTGCCGTTCACTAGCGCATTTTGAAATTAAAAATATTCCGGCGCTAAAAGCTGGCGTGGCGCGGGTGAGGGTGGTTTTTAAAGTTGATGCTGATGGGCTTTTAACCGTCAGTGCGATTGAAGAAATGACTGGTGAAACTCAGACTATTGAAGTGAAACCAAGTTTTGGTTTGGATGAAACGCAGGTCAAAAATATGCTTTTAGACTCGCTCAAAAATTCTAAACAAGATATTTCTGAAAGGCTTTTGGTTGAGGCTAAAGTGGAAGCTCAGAGAAATATTTTGGCGCTGCAAGTTGAGTTAATTGAAGATAAAAATTTGGTTGATGATAATTTTATAAAAGAAACCAAAGCCCAAATTGCCAAGCTGGAAGTGGCTATTTTAACTAACGATCAAAAACAAATTAATCTGGAAGCGGAAAATTTGGAAAAATTTGCTGAACAATTAGCTGAGAAAAAAATGGATAAGGTGATTGGCGAAACTTTGGTTGGTAAGAAGATTGATGAGGTTTAATTCTGGATTGCCACGTCGCCCAAAGGCTCCTCGCAATGACGGCGCTTAGAATTTATACCAAAACTAAAAACATCGTCATTGCGAGGAGTGAAACGACGCGGCAATCCAGAGCTTAAATCTTCACAACTTTTAATATGTTCATACCTCTCATCATTGCCATTTCTTATTGCTTAGGCTTTTTCCTCGAAAGCATGCTCGGCTTTGGCGGTGGCTTGATTGCCTACGCAATCTTGGGATTTTTTATTGATGTAAAACAAATTGTTTTGGCTGGGCTTTATATCGGCACTTGCGCTAGTGCTTATATTGCTATTTCAGATTGGCAATCTTTTGACGGTAAAAACTTTTTCTCCAAGCTTCCGATTTGTTTGGCTGGAACTATCATTGGCACTTTCATTTTTGGCTATATCAATGCTGGCTCTTTGGCATTTTGGCTCGGCGTTTTATTAATCTTTCTCTCCTTAAAAATTACTTTCTTTGACAAAATAAAACTGCCCAGAATTTTTGAGGCAAAGCTTTTGCTAATTGGCGGCATTGCTCACGGAATGTTTGGAATGGGCGGGCCTTTTGTGGTTAATGCTTTGAAAGATAATTTCAAAAACAAATCCCATTTACGAACTACAATGGCAGTGTTTTTTGTGTTCTTCAACATCATTCGCTTCACTCAATTAAGCATCACCGGTAATCTAGATTGGCATTTGATTGACAGCATTTGGTGGGCGGTTATTCCAGTGTTTATGGCTATCAAGCTTGGTCACATATTTCATTTAAAAATCAGCGAAGCGCAGTTTAAAAAGATGATTGCCCTAATAACGATATGTTCGGGAATTAAGTTCTTGATAAATTAATTTAAATTTTTATCATTCGCCGCTTCTTAATTTTATCACATCCAATTTTCCAAATCTTAGGGGATATAGCTCAGTTGGTAGAGCACCTGCTTTGCAAGCAGGGGGTCCGGAGTTCGAGTCTCCGTATCTCCACCATTTCAATCAATAGGCTTCACAGAGTTTTTTAAAATTGATTATTTTTCTATCTGATCCAAATACCAAATTATGTCAAATGCTGCCAAATAGGCTTCAATGATTGTTTTATATGACACCAGCTCATGTTCATGCTCAAAATTATTTCTTGGTTTTGTTACTTTTTTGTCAAATTCTGTTTTAAATTTTTCGAAAGAAGTCGCATCTATTATATTTTGACTCTCTAAAGTTCCGCTTATTTCTGAAAGTCTGTAGATAATTTTGCCATGTTTTTTGTTATCATAAAGATCAAAACTCTTAAGAAGATTTTTAGTTAAAATATCTATAGCAGAAAAAAGTAGAACCAGAGAAATATTGAAATTCTTTTGGGAAAGCTCATATAAACTTTTATATAAAACTTCTTTCCAAGCTTCATTGTGAGGTTTGTGGAAGTAGGCAGTAACAAAACATCCAGCTCCAATAAAATCTTTTGGACTAGTTGGGTGTGAGGATCTGGTGAAAAGCAAAGTTCCATCACAATTTTCAAAGAAAGGTATGTAATGTTCTAATTTTTTTGGATCACCATTTATCGTCTTTGCAAGAAAACTTACAGCAAAAAACTTATAAGATTTAGGAATTGAGACTTGATCTTGCAAATCAGCAGCATCAATTCTTGTGATAATTCCGGGTTCTAATTTTAGAGAAACTCCTAATGCCGCATTTGAGAAAGTTGTCAATACGCCATCTATTTCAGACACTTCAATCTGCTTTTTTAACAGATCTTTAATTTCAAACACATCTCCGCTGGGTGCTTTAATTCTATTTTTATCAAGCAAGATAAATTTAGACAGGGGAAATCTATTGATACCGCCATTTGGGTTTGGTATCGGAATTGAGGTTCTTTCTTCTAACGGTAAAAATATCATATTAAATTATTTCACCCCCAAAATTTCTTGAATCCCGGCTCCGCCAATTCCGCGAATAAACTTATCAATCAATTTCTCCATCTCTTCAAAATTCCAGCTTTGCAAGTTCTCAAAGTGAAAAATTCTGTTTCTAAATTTTCTAATTTCTTCCATTTCTTTTTGGATTTGTTTTAAATTTCTCTGATTGTTTTTTAGATAGGGAAAAACTCGTTCAATGATTTTATTTTTTTGCCAAATTGGAACATAGTAAGATTTGTGGAAAAGGTTGGTCCAGAAGCCAAAATTGAGGTTGGAAACTATATTATCTTGGCTAATTTCTTTGCCTGTCTTGTTTAAAGTTTCGATGATTATAGAGATTTTTTCTTGCTCTCTGGGATTTAATTTTAGTGGACATTTTTTATCAAAAAGCCAATTGCCAAAATCTTGGTTTAGTTGGCTGGCAATTTTATTTCTTAAAAATAACTCTAAAAAATGCAGGCAAACAAAAATTTCTTTGGCTTGGTTTAACTCTATTTTATAGGCTTCAAACCAGCTATCGCCGAATTTTTCTTTATAGACGGCAATTTTTTTGATTGATAAAAGGGTTTGGATTGTGGTTAGCATTTTTTGGGTTTTGATATTGGTAATATTGTATTAATGCTTGACATCGGACTTTAGCGGATTATATTAATCCACATTAGACCTGTCGTCTTCTCCCTTGAAACATAGGTGCCAGATGCCAGGTATTTTTTTGTCTGTTGAAATATAAGACACTCGTCAAACTTTCTGCGCCAGCTCTATTTTCAGCTCACTATTTTTTTCTCTTCTTCAACAACTTCACACCATCACCTTTTTCGTCATTAATAAACTCAATGCCGGCATTTTCAAAAGCCTTTCTTATATCTAACAATGTTCTAACTGTTGGTGAGCTAATTTCTCTTTCAAAATTGCCGATTGTTTCTCTGGCTAATTTAGTGATTTCTTGTAGATCTTCTCTGCGCCATTTCAACATTTCTCTGGCTGCGCGACATTGGATTGGGGTAATTGTCATTTTTATTTTTTCCTATTGACAACTATGTATTATACTAATAACTTAGTATTAAACAAAGTCTAATTTTTTAATTTATTTACTGGTTCCATCTTATTTTTCCGCAGTAAAAAATGCCATAGCTTTTTTATTGCCCAACCCTAAACCCATATTATAAAACCTATGAAAGATCAAAATAACAACCAAGCTAACGACAAAATTAATAATGAAATTTGGTATAATTTTTTTGTGCGTTCTGCCAATTCTTTAGTGTTTGATTTGCTGGATAATTTGAAACAGGTTCAAAAATTTTCTACTGAGCAATTATATATCTTAACTGCGATTTGTGATAATATTGCTAACAAGTCCAAAGATTTTAAAGAGGAATTGGCTAAGAGAGTTGGTAAATGAATTGTTTGATAAAAATTAGTTTTTTAATCGTCGGAAATTAGATGTAAAAATTATGGTGAAGTTAGAAATTTTATATGCCAAATACATCTTATATCATTTCCAATTTTCCCTTAGTTTTTAATTTTTTGATATTCAAATGATATTCGCTTGATATTCAATTGATAGTCAGCCTTTTAGCCTTATAAATACTAACTTCAAGCCACTTTCACTTTTTGCATCTTAAGATGCGCCCAGTGTGTCACTTTTTCCGGCTTCGCCGTGACAGCTTTTTATACTTGCCTCTATCTTTAATTTTGAAACTTAATTTTTCACCAAAGCCATTTCTGGTAATTGGGGTAATAACTTGAAACCAAAACCACAAACTCAATGAGCAACCTAATCAACAACCCGCAATACAAAAATTTACTAGAGCAAATCAAATCCCAAATTGACTCCTCCAGACAGCATATTGTTACTAATATCAACAAAGGGCTTATTTTGCTTTATCATTCAATTGGAACGGAAATTATAAAAAATCAAACCCAATATGGCTGGGGTGCTAAAATTATTGATCAGCTGAGCCAAGATTTAAAAAAGGAATTGCCTAATACAAAAGGTTTTAGCCCACAGAATCTTAAATATATGAAGAAATTTGCTGAGGAATATAAGGCAGATGAAATTGGCAATGTACCCAAATTTAAGACACTTCATACCTTCTAAATTTGATGTAAAATCAGCTGAAGTTTTAGCTTCGTCAGTAATTTTTCTTTTAGAATTTATACTATAATGATAAGATCAGCGGCTCGGGGGATTTACTAATAAAGTTAATATTTTATTGCAATGACACACAGCCATTTCGGAGTATACGGAATTATTTTGAACCTTGATCAAACACAAATACTTCTCATTAAAAAAGCGCGCGGACCTTATATTGGGCGTTATGATTTGCCTGGAGGAAGTATGGAAAGCTTAGAATTGTTGGAAGAATGTTTGTATCGTGAAATTAAGGAGGAAACCGGATGTGCAGTTATTAACGCCTCACAAATCAAGGCCGTAAGCACATTATTTCATTATAATAATGGTAAGAAAGATTGCACTTTAAGGCATATCGGTGTTATTTATCGTGCAGAAATTGAAGGGACTCCTAGTGCTACAGGTGATGGAGAAGATTCAAATGGCTGTGTTTGGCATGATATAAAGTCGATTGATCCAGATAAAGTATCGCCGTTTTTATTGTTAGCATTAGACTGTATTGAAAAAAAATGAAATATCATTTTTGACAGGGAAAATATCCAATTATTAGGAAGTCTTAAATTACAAAAAATCAATCACATGACATCAAGCAAAAAACATTACACCATTGGCACTGGTAGCATTGATGCAACCTATTATTCTGTTGGTCGCGCTATCTGTGAAATTATAAATAAACAATCCTTGGATTTTACCTGCGAAGCAATATCTACGGCTGGATCTGTCTATAATCTTAAATCCATAAGAAACAAAGCGCATGATTTTGGCATCAGCCAATCCATTGTGCAATATCGTGCTTTTGAGGGAATTGATGAATTTGAGATGGATGGTAAAAATGATGATCTTCGCATGATCACGCCTTTACACACAGAAATAATGATTATTGCCGCCAAAAAAGGAAGTTGGATCAAATCATTTTCTGATTTAAAGCGAAATCGTGTCAATATTGCCAATGCTGGATCTGGCACCAGAACCATCATAGAAAAATTATTAGCTCATAAAAATATTGATCACCAATATTTTTCAGAAATACATGAATATAAAAGCGGAGAGTTGCCAGATTTATTTCGTAATAACAAAATTGATGCAGCAATTTATCCCCAATAAAATTTACAACGATATGGTGAATGATTGCGATGTTGAATTGATTAGTTTGTGGGATGATGTGGAAAGCTTTATCAAAAATAATCCCGAATATACGCCAGCTTCTATTCCTGCAAATATATTTATCAAAACCATAATGAACCTATAAAAGGCTTTGGAATATTAACGGCTCTGTCTGCATCTAGTGATATTTCGGCGGAACATATTGCAACTTTGTTGCAAGTTCTAAAGGAACGCAAACAAGACCTTGGGGCGATACACTCAATTTTTAAAACAATCTCCTACCCAATCAAATCTTATAAAGTCATTTTGAGAGTGTTTGGTTTGTCTTTGTTGGGGTTGGTTGCAATGGTGGTTTTTTTGAGTGAATGCTGACTTTCTTAATCTTGCTAACAATTTACAATGTTTCAGGCAATAAAAAACCCGCTCTCTGGCACCTAAATTTAAAGGGAGAAGATAACGGGTCTAATGGGATAATTATATTGAAATCAAGAAAGTTAGCTGTTATATTACTCTTATCACGATGAGGGGCTACCCTTAGGTTTCGTCCTAAGGATTATGCCTCTCTTTTTTTATGCTCTAATTTCTGCCTTTCTTTATTTAAAAACCACACCAAATTTTCTTTTACAAATTTACGCAAAAGGGAGGAGTATTTATATTGATTGGGAATTACCAGATTTGCCAGCTTGTCTTGGTTTATCAAATATTCAACCAAACAATGAAAATCGCCATCACCACTAACAATTACCGCTTTGTCGTAATTCCCATATTCAATCATTGCGTGCAGCACTAATTCAGCATCAACATTTCCTTTGATTTTGCCTTTAATTTCCAGAATTGGCTTGAATACCAAAACATATCCAGCATTTTGTAGGTAAGTGTATAAGGATTCATTGCCTGGCATATAGCCAATAAATAAAAAGGCTTTGCTCACTGAAAATCTATCTTTTAGGTAAATGCGAAATCTTTTAAAATCTATCTGCCAGCCCAATCCTTTTATTGCTAAATTAAGATTCTGGCTATCTATAAAGGCGTAGTTATTTGGCTTGGTGATTGGTTTTGTCATTGTCGGTTTAAATTGGTGATAAATTTATCCGCCAATCATTGCCTGATGATTTGAAAAGTAAATTAATTAATAACTGAAATAGCTAGAAGCGGGCGTGATTTATATATTTTTTATGGGACATTAATGGGACAATTAGCCGCAAATTTTGGCAAAAAACCAGATTAACCAACAACAATCAAAAAGCCGTGAAGCCTTGATTTTATTGTTGTTATTAATTTTGATTGATTGCAGTTTTTTGTTTTAATCGGCTTTGCAAGCAGGGTCCGGAGTTCGAGTCTCCGTATCTCCACCATTTCACATCAAGGTTTCGGGGCTTTTCACAAAATCATCAAAAATTTGGTGTCCGTTAGATGACAAAATAATTTGATCAATCTGATTTAATATAACAAACCACTCCATCTAATCATTCTAATTTGATCAAACAAAGTTTTGTTATTTCTTGAAATTTTGGTTTTTTAATTATTGTCCAGTTATTTGATGTGGCGAGTTATTTTAATTATATTGATGGTCTTAGGGAGAAGAACGGATAGATTTTTTAATATCTAATAAAGTTAAAGATATGGTTGCGGTTATTTTCCAGATCATTGCAACTACTTTCTGCGTTATTGCAACTGTTTCTTGAGCTACTACAACTTTCTTCTAGGCTATAAACATCACTACCGATTGAATCAACATCACTTGAAAGCCTGTAAATACCAAAGGCTATATAGAATAACAATAAAACTTGCAGATATTTTAGAATAATATCTTGGTGGGTAATTATTTTTTTAGAAAGCTAATCATAGCTTGTTTTGTAAGAGTATATTTCATTATTTCTGTTTATTTTGTAATAATTTAACGCCTAACCCCTCATCATCGTTTATAAATTCAATTCCAGCGTCTTCAAGGGTTCTTTTTAACTCTTTTAATGTTCTACCAGTCAATTCTCTAGAGCCTCTTTCAAAATCCGCAATAGTAGATGGACTAATTTCTGATTTTTCACTTAGATCAATTTGTTTCCACGTCAAAAGATCTCTAGCAGCTTTACACTGTTCTGGGGTAATAATAATTTTTATTGACATATACTATATTATCTAGTAAATTAATGTTTATCTATGATATGAAATATTGTAGCCATTTGCGATAAAATTGCCACAGCTTTTCTATTGCCCAACCCTAAACCCATATTATAAAACCTATGAAAGATCAAAATAACAACCAAGCTAACGACAAAATTAATAATGAAATTTGGTATAATTTTTTTGTGCGTTCTGCCAATTCTTTAGTGTTTGATTTGCTGGATAATTTGAAACAGGTTCAAAAATTTTCTACTGAGCAATTATATATTTTGGTGTCTATTTGTGATAATATTGCCAATAAATCGAAGGCTTTTAAAGATGAGTTGGCGAAGAGGGTTGGTAAATGAAAAATCAGTTTTTTAGGGAATCTGAAACTGAGTAGTATTTTGCGATAATTGATTTGATGATTGTGCGGCAAGAGGTCTGGAAGCTTCAATATGTTCGATAGCAAACGATCCATCCTTCATCACGCTGCCTTTGTTTCTTCCGCCGCCAACTGTGCTCATATTTAAAGAATGTCCAAATCTAAAATTTTGGATAACGGGAATATTATATTTTTGAGCAACTGCTAGTATTTTTTCTTGCAAAATTTCGATTTGTTTATTTTCTGAATCTATGAGCTTTGTAATATCCTCTTTGTTTAAATCTTCACCACTTCTAACCCTATCTAACAGCTCTGAATCAACTTTAGTATATGCATCATTAGAGCTTTTTTGACCTTTGGAAATTTCAAGCAATGTTGCTTTAATTTTGGATTGATTTTTTAATAATTTTTCAATGTTAAAAGCGCTTTTTTCGATCAATCCTGAATCTTGGTCATAGACAAGATAATGATATCCAGCTTCGCCATCGAGCCTAGTTGTAAATAAATTTATCTCGATACATTCCGGAAGCAGCTTGCCTTGTTGTTGTTTTTGAGCAAGAAATCTATCCAATAATTGATCAGCATTTTCGTTGCAAGATATGAGTGCGCCAGGTCTTTGAATAAAGCCTTCCAAGGCAATAGCATATTTTTCTGATGGTTCAAAAAAAGAGCTATCTAAGTGGCGTAAATCATATTGCTCATCATTTTCATCAATTGTTAAAGAATGAAACGGGTTGCCACAATGCATTGGATAAAATTCAAATTCTTCTAAAGAATCTAATTTATTATCTGGATTGAATAATATTGTTCTGGGCTCTAAAACAACCTTGCCAGTTCTTAGTAAGTCCACCAACTCTTGTGCGGCGATCTGGTATTTTTCTATTTCTACTGGTGCAAATCTTGCTGGCGATTGTCTTAGAAGGCAATAAAGCGCAGTTGAGCAGATAAATTGGCAAATGCCGTTGCTTTGTAAAATGGTCGCAAATGTATTATCGCTAAATCCAAACATCTTCACCGCCAAATTTTTCTGGTCAGGATTTTTTTCAAAATAATCAACAACGAATGGAACCTTATTTTGAAAGCTCCAGCCCCCCATTGTTGGCATCATATTCCAACCATTATTTATGCAATCGATAATTTGCTCAGCGCCAATTTTTGGATCAACAGCTTCTCTGACCATCTCATTTCCATCATTGTGCTGATTAACCAAACTTCCATCTGAATATCGCACATATTTAACACAAAAACCCGCCGCAACTAAAGCTGAAATTTTATTTTGAATATCAACTTGACCAAGACCACTTGAAGTTGCAATTAAGGCTATGATTGGGTTTGACGAATCGCCAACAGTTTGCCATTGATATGAAGATGCAATTTTTGTTTGTTTTTCTTTTTTCATTTTGAGTGTAAATTTAGTTATGCAACAAAGCCTACTTTTATAATTTTCATAAGCCAAAAATTTTCAATCATTTCTTGACAAAATAGCTATTTGTCATACATTTTCAATCTATATGTATTACAACTCAATTTAATTATCTATATGTCCGACGTATTAATTCAGGTTAGAGTTGATTCAACTCTAAAAAAACATGCCGAAAATGTTCTTATGGCTATGGGTTTAAAAACTTCAGAAGCGATCAGGATATTTTTGCAGCAAACCATCAATGATCAAGCTTTTCCATTTCAGCCAAATGCTCACAAAACTCCAAACAAAACCACTCTTAAGGCTTTTAAGGAAGTAAAAAATGGTCAATCTGTTGATTCAACTTTAGTGAATTTTAAGAAGTCATTAAAAACTAAATAAAAATTCTATTAATTTTTTTCATAACACCACAAATGAAAATAATCAGACAATCCAATAGTTTTATCCGCGATTTGAAGAAAGTTAAAAAACGATCCAAGAATTTGGATAAACTTTATTTGATTGTAGAGAAGTTAGCCAAAGATCAACCGAAACTCACGCGGATTTATTCTGATCAATAACAAAATTTATTAACATAAAAAAATTATTATGAAAAAAATATCAGTGAAAAACCCAGTTGTAGAGCTGGACGGCGATGAAATGACTCGCGTTATTTGGAAGTTTATTAAGGAGAAATTGATTCTGCCTTATTTGGATTTGGATATTAAATATTTTGATTTGGGCGTGCAAAGCCGTGATGCAACTTCTGATCAAATTACTATTGATGCGGCGAATGCGATTAAGCAATTTGGGGTTGGGATTAAGTGTGCTACGATTACGCCGGATGAGGCGCGTCAGAAAGAATTTAATTTGAAGGAAATTTGGAAATCGCCAAATGGAACGATTCGAAATATTTTGGATGGCACGGTTTTTCGTGAGCCGATTGTTTGTTCTAATGTGCCGCGCATCGTTTCCAACTGGACTTCGCCAATTATTGTTGGGCGGCATGCGTTTGGAGATCAATATAAGGCGACGGATTTTGTTGTTCCTGGTGCTGGAAAATTAACCATCAAATTTGAAGGTGTGGATGGGAAAATTATTGAGCGCGAAGTCTTTGAATTTAAGAGTTCCGGCGTGGCGATGGCAATGTATAATGTTGATGAATCAATTCGTGGTTTTGCCCATTCTTGCTTCAACATTGCGCTACAAAAAGGCTGGCCGCTTTATTTATCGACTAAAAATACCATTTTGAAAAAATACGATAATCGCTTTAAAGAAATTTTTGCTGAGATTTATGAAGTTGAATTCAAAGATAAATTTGCTGAGAAAAAAATCGTTTATGAGCATCGTTTGATCGATGATATGGTTGCTTCTGCTCTGAAATGGAGCGGCAGTTTTGTTTGGGCTTGTAAAAATTATGATGGCGATGTGCAGTCGGATTCGGTGGCGCAAGGCTTTGGATCGCTGGGTTTAATGACCTCGGTTTTAATTACGCCTGATGGGCAAATTATGGAAGCTGAAGCGGCGCACGGAACGGTGACTCGCCATTTTAGAGATTATCAACAAGGCAAACCAACTTCCACCAACCCAATCGCCTCAATATTTGCTTGGACTCGCGGTTTGGAATTTCGGGGTAAAAAAGATGGCAATTCTGAGTTGATTAATTTCTGCCACATTTTAGAAAAAGTTTGTTTGCAAACAGTTGAAAGCGGCAAAATGACTAAAGATTTAGCGGTTTGCATTCATGGAAATAAAGTTGAACACGGCAAACATTATCTTTACACCGAAGAATTTTTGGATGCGATTGATGAGAATTTGCGCAAGAAGTTTTAATTTTTAGTTTAAAAAATAAGAAATAGTAAATTTGTTCACAATAATTCTACTAACAAAATAATATTATATGTTTTCGGTTTCAGAATATTTAAGAAATAATCCACAATTAACCACGATTACGCTGAGTCAAATTGAATTGGCAGGCGTAAGAGTAATTGGGGAAGATTTAAAAAAACCAGACACAATATTAACAAGTATCGTTTTGCAAAACTGTAGAATTGGCAATGATGGAGCGCGAGAAATTTCAGATGCGTTAGCAACAAACTCAACGTTAAAAAATCTTAGTTTGGTGCAATGTGATATTTCTTCTAGCGGAGCAGAGGCAATTGCTGATGATTTAAATAAAAACTCAACTTTAACTAGTCTTGATTTAAGTTTTAATGGCATTAATGATCAGGGTTTAATAGCAATTGCTAAGACTTTAAAAACACACAAAACATTAACCACCTTTCGTCTCAGATCTAATCACAACCCAGGTGGGTTACCAAGAGCAATTGTTTTTGCGTTAAAAACAAACACAGCGCTAACCACTATTGATCTAGGTGGAAATCGTATTGATGATGATGTGGCGGTATTAATTGCTGAGGTTTTAAAAACCAACTCAACATTGACTGGTCTTGGTCTGTCTGGATGTGGAATTAGTGATAAAGGCGTAAGGGAAATTGTTGAAGCTTTAAAAACCAATAAAACATTGACCCGTCTTAGTTTATCTGAATGCAAAGTTAGTGCCGCAGCAACAATGGAAATTGCAAAGGTTTTAGAAGTTAATACAACATTAAAAACTCTTGATTTGAGCTCCAATGCTCAAATTGGAGCTGATGGAGTAAAAGCAATTTCAGAGGTTTTAAAAACTAATAAAACATTATTTGACCTTGATCTGTCCGGATGCGCTCTGCGTAGAGAAATTGTTGGTTTGGCTGAAGCCTTAAAAGAAAATACAACATTAGCCAGACTTGGTTTGGCAAATAATGGAATGGATAAAAAAACATTAGATGGGTCGACAGATGACAAAGCTGCCAAAGCATTGGCCGAAATGCTGGAAACAAACTTAACATTGATTCATCTTGATGTGGGAGTTGTGAGTGATGAAGGGGCGCTGGCAATTGCCAAGGCTATTATAAAGTTAAAATCTTCAGCCCGTGCTTTGATTGAAATAGATGCTGGAACAGAAAGACATTCCAGGCTTTTTGATCAGGCTATTGAAATCAATAAAATGCTTTCTGTGTATTTGGGTCACAATCAAAAAGACCATCCGCTCTCGGTACTTCCTTTAGATGTGATGAGGATGGTTCAAGAACTTGCGGTAGAACATCTTCCATTACAAGATTCAGACACTTTGATGAAGCGGGTGCTTGATGAGATTAGATTGAAAGTTAAAGATGAAAAAAAAGAGAAGCCAGATTCTCCTAAAGAAACAAGCGCTTCAACTTTGATGGGCGAGGAACAAAAAGAAGAGCGTTCTTCGACAGGACGCGATGAATAGAATTAAAGCATTTTTTTGTTGAAGTTAATTTTTTTCACAAAATGGTCGTAATTTTTAATCTATAATTGATAAAAATTTAAAAAATAAATTTTATCGCTAAAAATGAGAATACTTCCATTTAGATTTGCACAGAGATTTCTTGCATCAAGAATTCAGACGGCTTCTCTTGAATCAAGATCGGCAATTGGTTTGATTGAAAGAATGAAAGATCCTTTTGTATTACCGCATATTATCAATATCAAATTTTATCCCGAAATTCCAGAGCCAGATCTTGCCGCTGTCGATAAAATTGAAAATTTATTTTATCAATTAAGACCCGTTGAGCAAGAATGGGGAGCAAAATTGATAGAAAGACAAACGATGAAACAAATCGCTCCAGAGCTTGCAAAAAGCGTCTTGGAGCTAGAAGAACATCTAGCTTTTCAAAGCTCTTTTTGGTCGCTGATTTTAGCTTCGCGAAATCATTCAGGGCCAGCAGAGATTCATACGGATAACAAATTTGGAACTGTTAATAGCGAATTTGAAATTCAAAATCCGGTAACTCTTTTAGCTTATTTATTCAATAGATGGAAAGTGCCAACTGAATTTTCTGATTTTAGTAATATTAAATCCTGCAATCCAATTTTGCTGAATGACGATATTATCAACATATTACATCAGCCATTATTTGTGTTTAAAACCAGATCGGGAAGTTTTCTTGCACCACTTTTAATTACTAAAAATGATGTAACCATTATCGTTGATATTCCTCAAAATGAGGGAATTGCTGCATCAAATCAAACATCGGAATTGGCGTTAGAAAATTTTCGTGAAGCAATTTATAACACTTTTGAAAAAGGGCATTTTGACAGTGTTTTGCTAGAACCAGGAATGGGAGTTTTGTTCAAAGGCATTCCTCATCGCCGAGCGCCAATTATAGAAGATGAAAATAGCGTGCGTGATCCTTCAAAAAGGATTTTGGTTGCCAGTGTTAGCCAAGTTAGCACTGGTCATAAGGCGATTGCGTTAGATCGTGGTCGTTAATTTTGTTTTTGAATTATAAAATCATAATCCTCACGCATTCTCATAAAACTAGCGAAGCGTGGTTTGCCGTCTTTAGTTTTTCCGTAATATTTGTAAGTAATAATCGCGCCAATTGGCGGCGGATTTTGGCGCATTTCATCGCTAAAGCCGCCGCCGATTTTAAATTTTATTCCTTGTTCATTTTCCACCAAAAGCGCGCCCATCATTTTTTGATATTTGCCTTTTCCTTCAATAATTTTAAGCACTTTGGCTTCAGCATCGGCAAAAGTTTTTAGCTTTAATAAATCATCATTGCGCGTGGCCTGATATAAAGCATCTTTGTGGTGCAAAACCAAACCTTCGCCGCCGTTTTTTACCACTTCATTCAAGCTTTTCATTAAAGCTTTTTGATCGGAAACTGGCGATTGCTCAATCACTTTCAAATAAGGCGAGTTTGCGCTTGTCACCAATTCTTGCAAGGCTTGCAGCCTTTGCTCAAAAGTGCCGCTGTGTTTGGGTAAATCAAAAAGCATAAAATGAATTTTGCGCCAATCATCATCATTATCAGAATCATTTCTAACAATTGCCGAAACTGCTTCAAACTTGCCGCGCCCAATCCACAACTTACCTTCAAAAACCTGATCGGGAAAATTTTTGGTGAACCATTTTGGTGGGTGATAAATATTTCCTTCCTTAGAAATCAAATTCTTGCCATCCCAATAACCACGCATTCCATCCAATTTTTCGCTAACCAAATATTTGGCTAAATCAATATCTGAATGATAAATATTCGCCAATTGAATCGGCGGTGCATCAGCTTGGGCAAGGTTGGAGGCGAGAGCGATGAGCAAAAAGATGATCTTGAATTTTGACATTGGGTTTTTAAATTGGTTTGGATTTAGGAAAATAATTTAGATTTTACTTTTAAGCAATAGCGCGCTACATTGCCGCGCCAATTCTAATCTTTAATCACATATGCAAAAAATATTTTTTACTCTTTTAGCTTTGTCCATTTTAACTTCCTGTCAAAGCACTCACCAATCTCGCCAACAAAATTTGCAAAAAATTTGGGGCGAATATTTTGGAGAAGGGTTTAATGAAACCAAGGCAATTGAGGTTTTGGTGGCAACTAATCGCAATTCTCGCAGTGCTAATTTTGGTTGTGCAGATGAGAATTTTGGAGTTGATGCGGATGATAAATTAAAATTTGGTGCTTGCAAAATTAATGTGCCAAAAAATCACATCACTGGCGATATTGTGCTGGGTGATAATCGTCAATCTTCTAATGATTATTTCAAAGTTTTATCCGCCAAAAATCTTGATGAGGCAGCGTTGATTAAAAATTTAAAAAATTCTGGACGCCCAGTTTTAATTTTTGTTCACGGTTTTAATGTTAAATATAACGAGGCAGTTCTAAGAGCCGCAGGTTTGGCTTATGATTTAAAATATCAAGGCGCCATTGTTTTATTCAGCTGGCCGTCAGGATCAAAAGGTGGATTTTTTGAAGAAAAAATGATCAACAAAACTTACGACCAAAACCTTGCCAACGCTAAAAAATCAGTTGATGCGTTGCAAAACTTTTTACTCAAATTACACCAAAACGACATTGAAGTAAATTTGGTGGTGCATTCAATGGGGCACCAAGTGGTTTTGCCGGCTTTGGCAAAACTTAATCAACAAAAACCAAATACAATTTTTATTAATCATTTGATTTTAAACGCGCCAGATTTTGAAGTTGCTGAGTTTAAAAACCTCACCAAAAATTTAAAACAAATCAGCCAGAACACTACGCTTTATTGCTCTTACAACGACAAAGCCATGAGCGCTTCTAAAACTTTAAACAGCAATGAACGACTCGGCGCTTGCACTTTTTCGGAAGATTTTGACACCATAAATGTTAGTGCGGTTGATGATTCAACATTTGGGTTAGGGCACGGCTATTATTCTTCGCGCGCCATTTTGACTGATGTGTTTCAAAACCTAATCGGCATTCCCGCTGATCGCAGATTGTTTATTATCAAGAGCGAGCCAAACAGCACTGAGAAATATTTGCTCAGAAAGTAGTGATGATTGCTTTACTCAGGAAAAATGTAGCTAAAAATATTCACAATCAAAAACAACAATTTTTAATCCGTCACCGTCTCAACCCCAACTTTAGGCTGCTCCACGCTCTGAGGCTTGATCCCCAAAATTGGCGCAATGCCTTGAATCACTTTGCCGGCAACCGGCGCGGCAACCATTCCGCCAGTGTTGAAGCTATAATTCGGGCGATCAAAAGACACAAAAATTAAATATTTAGGTTTGGAAGTTGGAAACACCGCCACAAAAGAAGCCATGGTTTTAGACTCGCTATATTTTCCAAACTCAGCTCTCTCGGCAGTTCCGGTTTTGCCGCCAACTTCATAACCAACAATATCGGCATTTTTTCCAGTGCCAGTCAGCACCACATTTCTAAGCATTTGACGCATTGTTTCAGAAGTTGAGGGCTTAATAATTCTGCGCCCGCTGGGCTCTTTTTCTAATTTGATAAAAGATGGTTGATGCAAAATTCCGCCATTAACAATTCCCGAAACTGCGGTCGCCATATGGAGCGGCGTGACAGCAATTCCGTGTCCGTAAGCGATGGTGTAAAGATTAATTTCGCGCCAAATTTTAGGATAGATTGGTTTGCTAAGCGCAGGAAAATCGCTGTCAATGCGGCTTAAAAGCCCAAATTTTTCAAGCATTTCTTTTTGGCGTTTCACCCCAATTTTTTTGGCAAGCTCAATAGTGCCAATGTTGGAAGAGTGAGAAAAAATTTCAGCAACCGTAGCATAACCTTTGATCGGATGATCATCTTTAATAGTGAAGCGCCCATATTTGACTGGATTGGTCACATCAAAACTGTCAGTCATTTTCACCAAATTATCTTCAAATGCCATCGTATTAGTGAAGATTTTGAAGATCGAACCAAGCTCATAAACCCCATAAGTGGCGCGGTTGAAACGCTCATTGTGGCTGGCTTCCATTTGTCGATTTGGATCAAAATTGGGCTGGCTGGCAACCGCCAAAACTTCGCCATTAGTCACATCCATAATCAACCCCGAAGCCGCCATCGCCTTATATTTTTCAATGCCGCGCGCCAATTCATCGCTCAAAACATCTTGCAATCTCACATCCATCGCCAGCTGCAAATCTTTGCCGGCGCGTAGTGATTTATCATAAGCCATCTCCGCGCCCGCCAAGCCTTTGCGGTCTAAATCCACATAGCCAACAATATGCGCCAAGATTGATTTTTGCGGATAAATGCGCACCAAATCATCATCAAAAATCAACCCCGCCATTTTTAAAGATTGCACCGCTTCCTCTTCTTTTGGAGTCACGCCGCGCTTGACTAAAAGCCAATTATGATCTTTTTTGGAAGAGATTTTTTTGATAATATCCTGATATTTTAACTCAGGAAAAATTCCAACTAATTCTTTAGCGATAAGATCCGGCTTTTTAACCAAAACCGTGCTAATATAAAGCGATTTCGCCTTCAAATCCGTCGCCACAATCACCCCATTACGATCAATAATATTCGCCCGCTTGCGGTTTTTATTCGGATCATAAAATTTATTAACAAAAACCTTATCACCCGAAGCCACCACAATAACCAAACGACAAGCCACCCCAAAAAAAGCCAACACCAAACAAAAATACAAAAACCTAACCCGCCCTTTGCCTAGCTCGTTGTTCATATTATTTATCTTGTTTTTCGATATAAACCTCTCCACCCATTTCCTTAAACTTCTCACTCATCTCTTGCATCCCCGCTTCCGCCTTTTGCTTCGCCGCATATTCCCGCACATCACCAGTAATTTTCATCGAACAAAATTTAGGCCCGCACATTGAACAAAAATGCGCAACTTTGGCACCTTCAGCTGGCAAGGTTTCATCGTGGAAAGCTTTGGCAGTATAAGGATCAAGCGACAAATTAAATTGATCTTCCCAGCGAAATTCAAAACGCGCTTTGGATAATTCGTCATCCCAAGCTTTGGCAGTTTTATTTCCCTTCGCCAAATCCGCAGCGTGAGCGGCAATTTTGTAGGTAATTACTCCAGTTTTAACATCGTCTTTATTAGGCAAACCCAAATGTTCTTTAGGCGTCACATAACAAAGCATTGCAGTGCCAAACCAGCCAATCATTGCTGCGCCAATGGCGGAAGTGATGTGGTCGTAGCCCGGTGCAATATCAGTGGTCAAGGGCCCGAGCGTATAGAACGGCGCTTCATGGCACCAATCTAATTGTTTATCCATATTTTCTTTAATCAAATGCATCGGCACGTGGCCTGGGCCTTCAATCATAACTTGGCAATCATGCTGCCAAGCAATTTTAGTTAATTCACCTAAAGTTTTTAATTCACCCAATTGCGCCTCATCGTTGGCATCAGCAATTGAGCCAGGGCGCAGCCCATCACCCAAAGAAAATGCCACATCATATTTATTCATAATCTCGCAAATTTCTTCAAAATGGGTGTAGAGAAAATTTTCTTTATGATGCGACAAACACCATTTTGCCATAATCGCACCGCCTCTGGAGACAATGCCAGTCAAGCGATTCGCCGTGAGTGGCACATAACGCAAAAGAACACCGGCGTGAATGGTAAAATAATCAACACCTTGTTCAGCCTGCTCAATCAAGGTGTCGCGATAAATTTCCCAAGTCAAATCTTCCGCCACCCCACCAACTTTTTCTAAAGCTTGGTAGATTGGAACCGTGCCAACCGGCACCGGACAATTGCGAATAATCCATTCGCGAATATTGTGAATATTTTTTCCAGTCGATAAATCCATCAAAGTGTCGCCACCAAATCGCACCGACCAAATCATTTTTTCAACCTCTTCTTCAACACCGGAAAATATGGCGGAATTGCCAATATTAGTATTAATTTTCACCAAAAAATTGCGCCCAATAATCATTGGCTCAGATTCCGGATGATTAATATTATTAGGAATAATCGCCCGCCCTTTAGCAATCTCATCACGCACAAATTCCGCCGTAATAAATTCCGGAATCTGCGCCCCAAAAGTTTCACCTTTATAGTTATTAATCGCGCTGTAGCGCAGCGCAAGCGGACGACCCATATTTTCCCGCACCGCAACATATTCCATTTCTTTAGTAATAATTCCTGCACGCGCATAAGCGATTTGCGTTGGCTTTTTGCCAGCTTTGGCGCGCAGTGGTTTAAAGTTGGACAAATCAAACTCCGGCACCGAAGATTTGGCACCTTTAATAAAAATTCCATTATCTTCCGGCTTAACATCTCTTCCCGAATAATCCTCAACATCGCCGCGCTCTTTGATCCAAGCTTCTCTAAGTTTTGGCAAACCTTTATTCAAATCAATCGCCGCACAAACCGCATCATCGGTATAAACCCCAGAAGTGTCATAAACATCAAAAAATTTATTATCCGATTTTGCAGTCAAATTAATTCGGCGCATCGCAACTTTAACATCCGAAAATCTCTCACTTGCAACATAAATTTTATTAGAAGCGGGCAGGGCGCCAAGAGTCAAACCTTGGGTTAAATTTTTATTATTAAGTTTATTCAATTTATCATTAAGCATTTTTTGTAATTCAATTTTGTTAGTTAAAGCCTCATAAAAAAATATTAAAAAACATCTATGCTATCGTGGGCATAGATTAATTTTTTTTCTATCCAGCAAAATCAAGGCTTTTAAAGATTATACTTTTCAAAGAATTTCGTAAAATCTAACTTTACCAAATTTATTTCTTTATTTATCCCAAGCCGAGCGCTAAGAATATAACCACTACTCATAATATTTAAAACAACTTATTTATGAAAAACACTCTCACCCAAAAACAATACACCAAACTTCTATCCGACATCGCAAATCTCAAACAAACCGCCACCACCCAGTCCAATCAACAGCTCATTCAAACCTATTGGCAAATTGGCAAACGAATCAATCAAGAGCAACTCTCCCAAAATGCCAATTATCACAATTCAATAATCCGCAATCTCTCTAAAGATTTAACAATGGATCAAAGTGGCTTAAGCCGCTGCGTTACTCTTTTTGATCTTTATAAAACCCCACCCAAAAACAAAATATTAAGTTGGTCGCATTATAAAAGTTTAATCACCATCAAAGACAAAACCCTGCGCGACCAGCTAGAAAAACAAGCCATTCAAGAACAATTGGGCAAAAACCAACTCATCTCAATTATAAAACAAACCACCCAAACCAAAGACCCAAAACAAAAAACTATCCTCAAACGCCCAACCGAGCCAACCTATCTTTACAAAGCTAAAATAATTGATGTTATCGACGGCGACACCCTCAATCTCTATATCGATTTAGGTTTTCAAATTCACAAAGAACAACGCATCCGCCTCGCCAACCTAGATTGCCCAGAACTAAACACCCCAGAAGGCAAAAAATCCCACCAATTTGTACAAAATAAACTAGCCAAAGTAAGCTTCATAATGATCCAAACCCGCAAAGCCGACATCTACGGCCGCTACATCGCCCACATTTTCTACGACCCTTCAAACAAAAAAACCGACGCCGAAATTTTTGAAAACGGAATTTACCTAAATGAAGAAATTTTGCAGGCTAGTTTGGCGGTAGAGTTATAAATTAGAAATTTACCATCCTGAGCCACGCTACAATCCCAAACCACATCCTGCGCCACACCATCCTACCCCACATTGTCATCCTGAGCGCAGCGAAGGATCTCATCAGACGCACCGTGAACCCAAACCAAACTCACCTCACAAGATCCTTCACTTTACTCAAGGACAACATTTCACCTCATCAATTACCGTCGGTTTTAACCGACGGATAAAAATTCAAAAGCAGAAGGGCTTTAGCTCAACATCAAAAAAATTCATTTCCAAATTGTTTTTTTAACCAATTTCCATAACATCAAAAAATCTTCAACTAAAACATATAACCAATGAAAACCTCCCTAAACCACCTACCCAAACTAAAGCAACAAGAGCTAGAAAAAATCGCCACAACCATTCAAGAAAATTGCACCGACACCCAAAAAATAATTCTCTTTGGCTCATACGCCAGAGGCGATTACAAAGAAGCTAAAGATCTAAAACCCGATAGAAAAACTGGGCATATTTCGGATTATGATATTTTAGTAGTAACTGAAAAAAAAGAAGTTGCACTCGATTCAATGCTCTGGAAAAAAATATCTGATCATTGCCGCAATCTAAAATTAAGCGCCGATCCCAGAATTATCACTCACGATATTGAAGCTTTAAACATCAAACTCGCCGAAGCTCAATATTTTTATTCTGATATTAAAAAAGAAGGAGTTTTGCTTTTTGATTCCAAAAAATTTCAACTTGCCGATCAAAGAGATTTAACTGCAAAGGAAGAACAGAGAATTGCGCAGGATGAGTTTAATCATTGGTTTGACAGGGCGACAGGGTTTTATGAATATTTTGAAATTGGCTTTGCAAAAATTGATATTGGTGGAAAAGAAGATAATGGTTTGATAGCCTTTTTTCTTCACCAAGCCGCAGAATCAGCCTATAAAACCATTCACCTCGTTTTCACCAACTATAATCCTAACGAACATTTTCTTGCCGCTCTTAGTTTGGAATTAGAAGAATTTTGTCCCCAACTAAAAAATCTTTTTCCTCAAAACACTGACCAAGAAGAAGGGCGTTTTAAGCTCTTAGAATACGCCTATATTGGCGGCAGATACGATCCGGAGTTTTGTATTTCCAAAGAAGATTTGGAAATTTTAGCAAAGGAAGTAAAAATTCTGTTGGATCTCACTCAAAAAATTTGTGCAGAGAAGATTCGCAGTTTTATTGTTTAACTAATACCAAAAAATATTCAAAAAACCATGAATAAAAACCAAAAAATTACAGTGGTTGGCACCCAAATTTCCTTAGTCTCAAACCATCAAAAAGACTATATATCACTGACTGACATTGCTAAATATAAAGACAATGAAAGAAGCGATTATATCATTCAAAACTGGATGAGAAATCGTAGTGCCATTGAATTTAATGGGCTTTGGGAAAAGCTTTATAATCCAAATTTTAATTCCATCGAATTCGATGGAATTAAAAATATGTCAGGTTTAAATAGTTTTTCCCTCACTCCAAAAAGATGGGTAGAATCTACAAATGCCATTGGAATATTTACCAAAACCGGTCGTTATGGCAGTGGAACTTTTGCTCATCGTGATATTGCTTTTGAGTTTGCCTCATGGATGTCGGCAGAATTTAAGTTTTATTTGATTACTGAATTCCAACGCCTCAAAGAAAACGAAACCAAATCTCTCAATTTGGAATGGAACCTGCAACGCACTTTATCCAAAATCAATTATCAAATTCACACTGACGCCATCAAAGAAACCCTAATTCCCCCAACTTTATCTAAAAAACAAATCTCAACAATTTACGCAAATGAAGCCGACCTCTTAAATGTTGCTTTATTCGGCAAAACTGCTGCAGAATTTAAAAAAGAAACTCCAAATTTCTAAAGAAGATTTAGAAATTTTGGAAAAGGATGTAAAAATTCTGCTCGATTTAACCCGGAAAATTTGTGAGGAAAAAATTAATGGTTTTGTCCAATGATTAACTTTTTCCAGGATTAACATGCGATGGTTCTATCGGCGCAACTTGTTTTACTGCCCTCGAATGTGGATTGCCGGAAGGTTGAACTCGTGTTGTAATTTCATCATCTGAATCATCTCCAAGAATTACCCTAGCAGAAGTAATATCTGGCAAACTACTTCTCCTTCTGAGCCCATCTGCGGAGCCTGGCTGTGGAGTTCCGCTTACTTTGGAGCGGGGTTTGGATGTTGTTGCTGGATCAGTTCTTGGCGTGACAGTAACTCGCTTTTTATTGGAGCTTTCTCCTTCGTCTAAATAAGAGGCTGCATTTATTAGTTTTTTCACAGCATTTTCATCAGGATTTGCTTTTAATGATTTTGATAATTTATTTAATTCTTGTAAACTTAATCCTTCTAAAAAAACCCCAACCTTTCCCACAGCTACCGGATCATCAATTTGTGAAACTAATCGATGTAGTGTTTCATGATCAACCGTTTCATCATCCAAATCATCTTCTTTTTGTTCTTCAGTCGGATCTTTTTGTTCTTCAATAGGAGCTCTACCTATTTGTATTAATTCCACATCATTTCCTGCCCGCTCTTTTTTCCTTCTCCGTCTTTCCCTAGCAATCAGGCCAATCAATAAAACAGTAAAAACTCCACCACCCAAACCAGCCAATAAAGCCGTTAAATCAATACCATTTTGCTGATTTTGTTGTTGATGAGATCCGGAAGGTTTTGCCGATGGTGAAGGTGATTCTGATGGCGCGCCTGAGGCTGGAACTCTTGAAGGAGTAGGTTTTGAAGCGCTGACCGAATTGGATCTAGAATTAGATAAGCTGGCATCAGAAGAAGCCTCAGGCTGCGATGGGCTTGCCGCCAATGTGTTGGTTGGATTTTCAGTGTTAGTTGCCAAAGTATTGGTGGCTAATAAAGTAGCAGTTGCAGTGCGCTCCACAGTTGGAGTTGGGGTTGAAATTATCGTTGTAGTATTGGTTGGCGTTGGTGTTGCAGCAGTTGCAGTTGGGGTTATCTCTTCTGTGTTGGTTGGATTTGGTGTTGCTATTGGCGTTGCTGTGTTTGTTAAAGTTGGAGTTAGAGTGTTAGTTGCGGTGAATGTTTGCTGAGTTGGTGTTGGGTTGGTTGGTATTGGAGTGTTGGTAGGAGTTATGGTGTTTGTGATAACACCAGTAATTATTGGTTTGGGTGTTGATGTTGGTGTTGGTGTATTTATTGCAGGCTTTGAATTTGAAGCTGATGTGGATGGCTGAGAACTTGATGAAAAACTCGGATCATTTGAAATAGAAATTGACGGATCAGAAGTTGGTGAAACTGATGGTGTTGTTGAATCTGATTCAGAATTAGTCATTGAAGACGTTTGCGAAGATGATCCAGAACCAGAACTTGAGCTAGAACCAGAACCAGAATTTGATGGTGATGCAGAGTTAGAATTAGAACCAGAACTTGAACCAGAGCTTGATTGCTCAGATGTTTGCGAAACTGATGGCGTTATTGAATCTGATTTAGAGTTAGTCATTGAAGACGTTTGCGAAGATGATCCAGATTCTTGCGCTGATGGTGACGGAGAATTAGTTGACGAAAATGTTTTTGAACTTGATGCAGAATCAGAACTAGAACCAGAACTAGAGCCAGAACTAGAACCAGAACTTGACGGATCAGAAGTTTGTGAAGCTATTGGTGTTGTTGAAATTGACTCAGAGCTAGTGTTTGAAGCTGTTTGCGAAGATGACTCAGATTCTTGTGCTGATAAAGATGGTGAATTAGTTGACGAAAATGTTGCTGAGTTTGATATAGAATCTGAACTTGAGCCAGAGACGGAATTTGATGATGATCCAGAACTAGAACCAGAACCAGAACTTGACGGATCAGGCGTCATCGAAGCTGACTCAGAATTAGTTGTTGATGGCGTTCCTGATTCTTGTGGTGTTGGTGAAGATGAAATTGGTGCTGTTGTTGAAGGCGAGTTGGTTATTGAAGGATCAGGTGTTATCGATTCTTTAGAAGTTATCGAAGTTGATGTTGATCCTGAAGCTTCTGAAGTTGGTGTTATCGAAGTTATAATTGATGTAGAACTTGAACCAGAACTTGAACCAGAGCTTGACGGATCAGGCGTCATCGAAGCTGACTCAGAATTAGTTGTTGATGGCGTTCCTGATTCTTGCGGTGTTGGTGAAGTTGAAATTGGTGAAGTTGTTGAAGGCGAGTTAGTCGTTGAAATTTCTGCCGAAGTCGATGGTGATGAAGAACCAGAACCAGAAGTTGATTTAGAATTAGTGTTTGAAATAGAACCTGTTCCAGAAAGAGATCCGGAAACAGAACCGGAGCTAGAAGGAGTTCCAGAAACAGAGCTTGAAGTAGAGCCAGAAACAGAGCCAGAGCTAGAAGGAGTTCCAGAAACAGAGCTTGAAGTAGAGCCTGATACAGAGCCAGAGCTAGAAAGAGGTCCAGAAACAGAGCTTGAAGTAGAGCCAGAAATAGAACCGGAGCTAGAAGGAGTTCCAGAAACAGAGCTTGAAGTAGAGCCTGATACAGAACCAGATCTTGAAGGATCGGGAGTTTTTGATTCTTGTGGTGTTGTTGAAATCTTAGGTGTTGCTGAGATCGATTCAGGAGCTGTTGCTGATGGTGTTGTTGAAGCTGACCCAGAATTAGATTCTTGCGGCGTTAATGAAATCTCAGGTGTTGTTGAAGTTGAAATTGGTGACGTTTTTGAAGGCGAGTTAATTGTTGAAATTTCTGCCGAAGTCGATGGTGATGAAGAACCGGAACCCGAACCAGAAATAGGTCCAGAAACAGAGCCAGAGCTAGGAAGAGGTCCAGAAACAGAGCTTGAAGTAGAGCCTGATACAGAACCAGAGCTAGAAAGAGGTCCAGAGACAGAACTTGAAACAGAACCAGAAAGAGATTTTGGGCTGGGTGTTATTGAAGCTGCTGCACTATTACTGTTTGAAGTAGATCCGGTAATTGAAGTTGAGCTAGATCTGGTTTGAGAAATAGATGATGTTTGGCTAGGGCTAGCGGTTAAAAAATCTGTTATTGCTTTGACAATAAAGTTTGGTAAATCAATCAAAAAATTTTGTCCGTCAGTCTTAACTCCTGAAGTAAAACTCTCCCAAACTGCTCTAAACTGACCAAGTTGATCAGGGTTGCTAGGTTTGGTTACAGCTTTAGCGGTTTGATCCTTGCGAACCTCAAACAAAGTGCCAAACAACGGATTGACTGGCGGAAAGATTGATTGAGTTCCGTCGGGTAGTTGAATTGGTATTGGAAGTAAATTTCTTTGATTGAACGCATTAAGATAAAAAACTGTCATTCCGACGCCGCGATTGGATCCACCAAATGGTAAATCGAGTTGATTTCCGTTACATAAAACGGCCAAAGCTCTCTCGTTGTCATTAAGCATCACATAATCAGCGGTAACAAAATTTTGGATCTGTGGCAATTGTATCGTCACAATTGTCTTTTTAATTATTGCACCAGTGCTGTCGGTGATAATTTCTTGCAACGCTAAATCTAGCTGTGTTTCTCCACCGTCAAGATCAAAAAGAGTTTGAGATGCGGTGCAGTTATTTGCAGTTTGATAACTACCCGAAAATGTTATTTTGTTGACAGCTCTCCCGTTAATTTCCTCAACTGGTTCAGATATTTTTGTTTCTGACGTTGGTTGTGCAGATTCGGTTATGGTGATGACTGTGCCAGTGGTTTTATCAGTGATAGTGTTTATAACTTCACCAGTAATATCATCGGTGACAGTGGTAGTTTCTATATTTGACTTAGCCGAGTCAGTTTTTTCTGCAAACTCTTCAACTGAATCATCAATTTTTTGCTGCGGTGTTGGTGTTTCTTTTGCAGATCTGGAAATGGTCGCATCTTTTTCTACTTCTGGTTTTGCTTCTGGAGTTTTAACTCTATCTTTTATTTGTGTCGATGTTGGTGTGGAAGTTGTAACTGCTTTTTCAACTGAATCATCAATTTTTTGCTGCGGTGTTGGTGTTACCTTTGCAGATTTGGAAATGATCACATCTTTTTTTGCTTCTGGAGTTTTAACTCTATCTTTTATTTGCGCCGATGTTGGTGTGGAAGTTGCAACTGCAAAATTATCAGTAGGAATTCTAGACGTTGGCAGTGCCGATTGTTCTGGTAATTTATTATTGGTTAGTGCTGAACCTTTTTGTTCTTCAGGAAATATTGAAGACTCCAAATTCGCCCAATGTTTATCTGGGCTAAAACCAGCTTCAGCGCCAAAGATATTAACCGCTGATGTGATTGAGAGGACTAAGGGAATTTTTGATCCTCTTGCTGTTGGTATAAATGTAAACTCCAGAGGTTTTACAGATTTTAACTCCTCATTATTTTGCAATAATTCATCCAACGTTTCTGGAGGAAGTGTTTTAATATGTCTTTTAAAATTATATTCTAATCCACCATTAAAAGCATCAGCGGGCAAATCTTTATTAAGTTTTTCAAGATAATCTTTTATATTTTTTGGTCTTGGTGGAAAAGCCGCTCTTCTATTATTCCCCATATTGGCTGCGGTTTTATACTCAATTCCTTTTTTATATCCGCCTGCTTTAACTCGTGATCTACTCATAAAAATTTTTGATTAATTAATTTAGTGAAAAAATATCCTGATAAAAATCCAGTGTGTTTATTGTGTTGTTTTGGAACTATCAACATAAATCAACTGGATTAATAAAATATTGTCATTTAGAAAATATTGCTTGCAAAAAAATCTGTTTTTTAACTGCGAATTTTAAAAATTATTTACAAAAAAAATATTATTCAAGTTGTCAATTAGAAGATTTTCCACCCAAATATTATCAATGCTCACGGCAATATCTTTTTTTAATCTTCATAATGCTGTTGCTGATGTTACGATTGGTGAAGATGAAACTGTTAATACTTCAAGTTTAGAAAATGGCGATTCTGTCGTATTTAATGGCACCAATAGCGGCACTTTAAAACATAATTCAACAAGAGAAATACATTTATTAAGTGTGACCACTGATCGTGATGGTGTGGGCTTAATTAATATGGACAGCTCATCTGCCTCGGTGATTCGTTTTGTTGATGATATAGGTAGCGCTACTAATAGAATTGATCGGATCTTTTTTACCACTCAATTAATTGCCAATATCAACAATAGTTTCTATGCTAAAACCGGCATTGAAACAGCTTTGGATGGTAGAGGTAGCATAACTCTAGATGGAGATAATAGCTTGGTTATTTTTGACCATCTTGGTGCTAGTAATCTGAGGTTAGGTAATATTGCAGTTGGGGGTAATAATGTTAGTTTATCAGGTAATATTTTTGCCACATCATTTTTTGTTGTCAGCTTAAGCAAAGCCACAATCTCCGATCTAGCGGCCAACAATTATTTAGGCGATGTGCGAATGGAAGCTACCTCTGAGCTTAGCTTAAATAGCGACGCCAAAATTGGCAGCTTGTTCACTGCCAGTCAAAGTGTTATCAACATTGCTGCCGGCAAACAAATCAATATTATTCCCAGCGATTCTGTTATTACCAATTCAAATTTAACCGGCACTTTAAATTTAAACATTGATAGATCCGACAGCACTAAAGCATCTATATTGGTTGGTGCCGGAACTTTGGCTATTATTGCCGAGACGGTCGATCTTCAAATCGTTCCTTACAATATTAATTTTAACTATGCCAATGCCAGCTATTTAAAAGTTGGTGATAGCTATGATTTTATCAAATCAACTTCTGGCGCAATTACGGTTGATATTAATCAACTTCACTTCACCGATAATTCAATTTTATTAGAGCCTACTGTGGTTTTAAATGGTGGAAATAGACTCACTTTAACAACCGCTCTTGATACCAATACGACCGGCAAATTGGATGAGAAAGAATTAGCAACTACAACATTTATCGTTAGCAACCAAACTGCTCAAGATATTGATTTGGTGCGCACTTCGTTACTAAAAATTTCTACTCAAACTGAATTGGAAGAGGCTTTAAAAACTTTTCAAATTCCGCAAAATAATATGTTGCAATTAACTTCACTTGGAATTTCCAATCAGATTGACAATGTGATTGCTTATCACACTCAATCATCAAGTTATGAAAATTTAGCCAGCGTTTATAAACTAACCCGCAAGCCTTTATATGAAGCGCCGTATAAAATTAAAAGTAAAAAGAAAATTAAAACCCAGACCGAGAAATCTTTGTGGGGAGAAGTTTTTGGTGGCAGTTCTCAGCAAACTACAATTGATAATCAGGCGGGTTTTAGCAATCAATCTGCGGGAATTATTTTTGGCTTAGATCACGTCATTAAAGATAATCGCAGCAATCAAATTCTAGGTGGCGCTTTTTCTTACGCCTCTTCAAAAGTGAGCGACAAATCCGCCACTCATCAAGATGCCACGGTTAATACTTATCAGCTTTCACTTTATAGCAATATAATCGGCAAAACCGGCGCCGGGCTGTTCAATGATAATTTAGCCAGCTTTGGATATAATCAATATAACACTAATCGTTCAATCAAAGTTGGATCATATCGCTCGACCACAAAAGGTAATTTTGCCGGCAACACCTATTCTGCCAAAACTGCTGTTGGTTATAATTTTAAAATTTCTCAGGGAGTTTTTTTAGCGCCGGTGGCTTCGCTAAAATATTTTGGTTTGGCAATTGATAATTACCAAGAGCAAGATGGCGGCGGTTTTGGGCTTGATGTTAAAAATAATTTTTTCCAAACTTTAACTTCCGATTTTGGCGCAAGAATTGTTGGTCAATTCACTCCGGAAATTTATTTTAAATTCACCAGCTCATGGTCGCGCAATTTGAAAAATGAAGGCGGAAAAATTATCACCACTTTTTCCGACGGCACCGGACAGCTTAGAGTCAATAATGTTGATATTGAAAAAAGCTTTATGAATTTCGGCTCAGAAATAAATTTCAAAACCGACGAAGATTCCTCAATGACTCTTCAATATCAACTCCAATCCGGTCAAAGCCTAAAAAGCCAATTTGCGGGCATTAGATATAATTTTAAATTCTAGCTCGTGCGGGTATAGAATGCTTTCACTGAGTTAAGCTATTGTAATTTCTTTTAAAATAACAAATAATCACCAGCTCACAAATTTAGCTAATCAACAATAAAATCATATGACCGAAACAACAAAAAAACCTTTCATTCCTAAAAAACCTTCATCTCCTTTTAACACCGATCCACACAACACCAGAGGCGGAAAAGGTGGAAATAAAGGCAGTGCATTTTCTGGCGGCGGTGGTCAAAAAATGAAATCAATCAGCGTGCCAAAATTTAAAGGTGGCAGCGGTGGTGATCGATAATTCTGCTCAAAAAATAATCAAACCTTATACCAACAAACTCGAAGAGATTGTGCTTTCGCGTCGAGAGCTCAATGTTTCTTTTGAGTTCTTTCCGCCTAAAAATGACGAGATGGAAGAAAGATTATGGAAGGCAATTACCAATCTTGAAAGTTTGAATCCAAGCTTTGTATCGGTCACTTATGGGGCAGGCGGCTCAACGCGCGAGCGCACCCACAACACCATCAAAAAAATTCTCCAAAATACTAATTTAAAACCAGCGTCACATCTAACTTGTGTTGGCGCCAGCAAAGCTGAGATTGAAGAAATTGCTAAAAATTATTGGCAAATGGGCGTGCGTCATATTGTGGCTTTGCGCGGTGATATGCCAGCTTCAGCGCCTAATTATCAGCTGCGCGCGGATGGTTATAAATATGCTAATGAATTAGTTTTGGGCTTAAAAAAAATCGCCGATTTTGAAATTTCGGTCGCCGGCTATCCAGAAGGTCATCCCGAAGCAACCAGCTTGGAAGCTGATATTGAACATCTCAAACGCAAAGTTGACGCTGGCGCTAATCGCATCATCACTCAATTTTTCTTCGACACTGATTTATATTTTCGCTTCATCGAAAAATGCGCCAAAGCCAAAATCAATGTGCCAATCGTTCCGGGAATTTTGCCAGTCAGTAATGTTACCCAAGTTAAACATTTCGCCAAAATGTGCGGCGCTAATATTCCAAATTGGATGTCAGAAATTTTTGTCGATCTAGATGAAAAAGAAGAAACCAGAAAACTAATCGCCGCTATCGTTGCTGTTGAACAATGTCGAATTCTTCACAAAGCCGGCATCAACGACTTCCACTTCTACACTCTCAATCGCTCGGATTTAACCTTGGCGATCTGCCATGTTTTAGGGGTGAAATAGCTTGAATTTATACCAATAGCACAATATGTTTTAACCATAAAACCATATTTATAACTAAACATATTGCTATATGACTAAAATGATTGTCGAAATTCCTGATCCGCTTCACAGATTAATCAAAACTCTTGCCGGATCAAAAGGTGAATCAATAAAAAGCCTCGTTCTAAGGGCGCTTGAAAATGTTGTCCAAAAGGAAAATAACATAACAGTAAAAAACAAATCTGATGGTATTTATATTACTGAAGAGCAAGCTGATGCAATGCTGGAACCGGTTATTTTAAAACACATTGACCAAATCAAAAAAGGAAAGTTTGAGGGCTATAACAAAAAAGAATTTTTTACGAAACTTAAAAAATAACCACACCACCAAATGACAACACCAATCATTTTTTCAAAAAGATTTCTCAAAGACGCCAAAAAATTAAGAAAAAAATATCCTAATATTGATAAAGATTTATGGGATTTTTCCACCAACATTGAAAATGGTGAAATTATTGGTGACAAATTAAAATCTGTAGGTGGCTTGGCGGTTTATAAATCAAGGGTTAAAAATTCTTCTATTAAGTCCGGGAAAAGTGGCGGTTTTAGAATCATCTATTATGTCGAGTTAGAAAATACGAAATATGAATTATTTCTTATCCCGAATTGGCGTTTAAAGATGAAGGTTTGATATAAGGTTAAAAATTTATTTGGGCAATTTGCCATATTTTAGGAGCGAAATAAATCTGGATTTTTTTCTGATTTATCTTGCAATTTTGTTGTAGAATCAACCCCCGCAGAAGTTGGTGAAGATTTGGGTTTTATCATTGATTTAATTTTTGCAGCCACCTCTTCTCGATTAACATTCTCCAAAACAATATAAGTTTTATCACCAATTTCTTTGGCAACAAAATCTAGTTTATATTTTGCTGACAAGGTTTTGGCATATTGTTCTACACTTGAAGTTGCCTCCACTTCCAAAACTGCATCCACCAAATTATCATTAGGATCATCTCTAAATGCCGGTTTAAATCTTTTGCCGGTAATGTCGTTCAACATTAAAACGTTTGGTTGAGATTGTTCAATTATTTGATAAGATAATTCTGGTTTTTTTGATGTTGGATTTAATTTTTCTAAATATTTTTCAGCTCTTTGTCGATCTTCAAGCTTTACAGCAACATTTAATAAGCTTGATATTAAATCAGGCATAAATTGCGGCGCAAATTCTTTATATTCCGATTCAGACTCTTCAGCTTTCTTAAGGGCAGATTCATAAAATTCTAATGCTAGTGGAAAATTATTTTGTTTAAATTTTTCAGCACCCTGACTAATCAAGGAAGTAACCCGGGCAGTTAATTTAGAATATGCAGAAATTTGAGTTTGATCTTGCTGACTTAAAACCTCTCTTGCTTTTATTAATCTCTCTTCTAAGCCACTTTCAATGTTAAGGGAAATATAAAAATTTAGCAGCTCATTAAGTCTTTCAATTTCAAATTCTGCGTCAATTAATGTCCGCGCATCTTGAAATTTTTGCCTTACTTGCGGGCTAACTTCAATGTGCTTCATTGAATTTTTTGCGTGATATATGTGGGTAAATAAAGGTGAACTTTCTCGATGAGGTATTTCTTCGATAAGCGACTCTAATTCTTGGAATAATTCTTCAGCATATAAAGGATGATAAGGATCTGGGCTGTAATTTAGTGATTCAATCAAGGTTGATAAACACATCGCGTAACGCTCTTTGATTTTGGAATCTTTTTGATCAATTTGGCGATAGATCTCTTTTGCTTCCCACAAACATCCAATTTTAAGAGCAATATTTTCAAATACTTTTTTTGAATTCGCACTCAAATCTACTCCCATCAAATCTCTATGATAAGCAGCGCCTACATTGTATAAATATAACGCAATATTTTTTGCAGGTGCGTCAGGAAATCTTTTTATTATTTCTAATGCTTTTTGATAATTTTCCAGCGCTCCGTCAAAATCTTCTAAATAGCTACAAGTGCTGGCAAGATTATTATAAGCTCCAGCAACGAAGGGCAAATATTCAGCAACTTGCTGACCAAAAAAACCATCGGCAAGTTTTAAAAATTGCCGCAAATAAGAAGCTTTTAACTGATAAAAATTATTGGAAGATTCTTTATCACCAGCATCCAACTCTTGTTGAGCAATGTCTCCAAGCAATTTACTAATTCCAAAAATTGCTTGCAAAGGCGTAAAATAATAATCCCTAAATTCCTGCAGGGTTAAATTTCTTAAATCAACTTCAGCTACAGATTTGTGGCGCATTTCAGCTGAGGCAAGCATTTGTTCAAAACGTTCAAAAGCGCGATCATATCTTTTTAAATCACAATAAGACTGACCTTCTTCAAAAAGAGATTGAGTTGTTGGTGCTTGTGCAACTTTGAGCAATTTACTCAAAGCCTCAATTTCAACCAAGCTGGGCAAGGATCTTCTATAAATCGTTTGGCTAATATCTGGTTTTGTTGGGGCAAAAACGCGATGAATTAAAGCATTACGATCTTGAGCAGTTTGATAAAGATCATCTTCTAATTGCCAGGTTGGATATTCTGCTAAAAATTTATGATCTTCATTAGCCTCAAGAATCATTCGTGCCGCTTCTCCTAAAATTCCAAATGAGTGTTGGATAGCGCTTAATTTACGCTTTTTTTCATCGTCAGTTTGAGCTTTGACTGCTAAAATTTCAGCCAGTCTTTTTGATTCCGAAATATAATCTTGGCAATATCTCTCAAAAACTTTCTGATCGGTAATTTTCAATTGTGGCTCTTCATCGTCCTTATCATCATTTTTGCTTGACGCTTTTTGCTCACTAGATTTTTTTTGGTAATAAAGTTTTATCGCTTCTTTGTCATTTGGATGAGGAAAATTATTTTTGTAGTTTTCAGGAATATTTTGATAAAGTGCATCATATTTTTGATATAATTCCGCTAAATCATCCTGAGATTTTTTAACTGCTGCTTGAGTCGGGAACTTGTCTTGAAGTGATTTAATTATTTGCATTAAAGCAATCGCTTCCGGATTTTTCTTAGATTTATTTTGCCTATTCGACATCTTAAAATCCTGAATAGCAGCCAAATCTTCACCAGATGGAAAAGAAAAATTCTTTTTATCTTCTTCTGAAACTTCCGCCAAAGCAGATTGATATTCGGTTGGATCAAAAACATTATTTGAATCCATTTTCTCTATTTGAGATAATTTAATACCAATTTTGTTCAAGCAACCTTTTAGTTCAGACTCAACAGGATTTTTTCCTTTTAAGCAATCTGACAAATCCTTTAAAATTTTTTCTTTTTTTTCTAAAGGTTTTTTTAATAAATCTTGCTGTTCTGGCAAAGTTTTGGCTTGCTCGATTCCATCTTTGATGAATTTCAAATTTTTAATTAAATCAGGAATCTCTTTGAGAAACTTATCAAACTCACTATAATCTTTGGCAAAATTATTTTTTATTCCTTCAACAAAAATATTCAAATGAGCGCCACCAATAGTTTTGATGTAATTTCTGATATAATTAAAATTCTTAAACATAGTTTCCTGCTCGCCCTTGGGAACCACATATCTAACGCCGCGCGATATTTCACCAAGATCAACTAACATTCGGGCGAAATAATAACGATCCAATCGAGAATTTTTCCAAGCAAATTTTTTATCTTTGAGCTCCTCTAATGCCGCAATCATTTTCTCCAAACATAAAGGAAGATAAAAGCTGGCAATAAAAGTTGTGGCAGCGCCATCAATTTTTAGACCTGATTCAGGCTTGGTTTTTGTTGGGCTAATCTGGACAATTTCTTGCCAAACGGTTTGATCTAGGTCTGTTATTTTTTCGATCCGCTCTTTTTCTGCGCTCGTTAAAATATAATCAATATTTCCAACCAAACTTTGTAGATCAGCAATAATTTCGCTGCGAGAATTTTGTAATAAAGTTAAATTTGCTTCCTTAGTTAAATCTAAAAACTCTAAACGCTCTAAGATATTCAAATCCAATATATTGCTTGCGCCAGCAACTTGCGAAGAATATCGATTGCGAATCGATCCTTTGTGTTTTTGCCTAATATCAAATTTTTTAGCTAAATCTCCTAACTCAATCAAAGCCTGACCAAGCTCTTGGTTGTCAGTAATTTTATCAAGCAAAACCAGTTTTTTGCGCAGCTCTAACAAATTCTTTACATCATTTAAAAAATTTTCTTCCTCACTTGGTTTTGGCTTGGCTTGCTTCTGTTCTTTTTGAGCTCTTTTTTCAAGAAGAGATTTTGTTTCTGGATCTTTTGGAATGTTTATAGTTTTTCTTCTCATAAATTTTTATTCTCCATCAAATTGCAAATCAATTTCTTTCCAAACATCATATTTATCCTGCGGCAGGTTTCTAATTGGGCTGCAGAGTTTTAAAGATTGTATCACCACATCAACTGCTTGGTGAAAATTAACTTCTTTTGGATCGGTGTATTTTTGAAAATCTTTGATAATCACTTCAGATAAATCAATAAAGCCATCTTCGCCAACCACAATATGCGCGTTGATAACGGTTTTATTTTTTGATCCGGATAAATCGAGCGCTTTTTTATAGCAGCGTTTGATTTGGCTTTGAATATTGAACTTCTCGCGCGCCAATAAATCCAAGCTTTCAATGGTATTTTCAGTGAATGAATATTGATTTAACTCACTTTCCTCAACATCTTCTTCATCTTCTTCAGCTGGCGTTTGGGCGGCTGGTTTTTCTTCAACTTTTTTATCAGCTGGTTCTTTTTTAACTTCTTCTTTCACTTCCGGCTTTTTCTTTTCCTCTTTAGGTTTTTCGGGTTCTTGTTTGGCGTCGGGTTTTTTATTGGGTTCTTTCACTTTATTAGCTTCAGTTTTAGCTTCTTTTTCCTTCGGCTTAGTTTGTTTTGGTGGCGCTTTGGCTTGTTCTTTTTTGGCTTCAGCCTTTGGTTTTGGCAGTGGTTTTTCCGGTTGCGGTTTAGGTTTAGATTTCTTTTTTATCGGCTTTTCTTCTGGCGCTTTAGGAGTTGGTTTAATTTGAGGCGGAAGAACTTCTTTAGGAGCTTGAGCTGGAGCTGGCGTTTGCACCGCTTTGATTGCCTGATTAACATTATCAGAATTTCCGGCTTTGACCACAAAGCTAATGGCAATTTTGCTAGTCTTTTCAACTTCTGGCGGCGGGCTAAAATTAAAGCTGAAATAAACTAGAAGAATGAGAATTGAATGAAGAAATAGCGAATAAAGAATATTGCGAATCATGTTCCAGAAAGTTCAGTAACCAAAACAACTTGGGTGAAACCGGCGGAATTAATGGTTTTCACCGCTTCCATAACTCGACCATAATCTATTTTGCTATCAGCGCGCACAAAAATTTTGCTATCAATATTATTGTTGGTAAGCGCTAATAATTGCTCCGGCAAAGTTCGTAATTTGGTTGGCTCTTCCTGTAAATAAATCGTGCCATCATTTTTAATTGAAACTGCAATTGGCTCATCTCCAGATTGATTAGCATTGGCGGTGCCTTTGGGTAAATCAAGTTCAATGCTGCCCGTCATCATTGGCGCGGCGACCATAAAAATAATCAACAACACCAAAAGCACATCAACAAACGGTGTGATGTTAATGTCCGACATCGCCGCTCTTCTTTTGCGAGAATTTTTGTTTTGAGTGCTAAAGGCCATGTGTTTAATGATTAGTGATTAATGGTTAATTATTAATGGTTAATGACGATATTTTAACACCTTTCATTAATCATTAACCATTAATCATTATTTTCCTATTCCGGTAAATTTTTATTTTTGACGATAAACATTTTATCATCAATTGCCTCGTCAAATTTTACGGTAGTGAAAGATACTTTGGTGATTTCGTCTAAATCATTTTTTACTTCCATTTTTACAAATCTAAGGGGATTGGTTTTAAAAATTAAGGTAAAAGTTCCAGCTTCTTTTTTATTTTTTTTGACAATTCCAACGCGGATTGAATCAGCGGATTTTTCAAAATCAGTAATTTCAACATCTTTAGCAGCGAAAGAAAAATTCTTGCGAGTCAAAAATGAAGCGGGCGTGCTGTTGGTGGAAAGGTAAGAAGTTTCGTCTAATTCCAAATCGGTATAAGCCAAAACGCTGCCATTGGCAATGATGCGAACAGGAGTTGGTTTGTCATATTCAACGCGCATTTTTCCTGGTCTGGAGAGTAAAAATTTGCCGTTAGAAACCTCACCATTGCTGGCTTGTTGAGTGAAATTGGCGTTTAAAAATTTGATATTGTTTAAATAATTTTCAATCGAAGTTAGATCGGATTTATTTTGATTTAAAAAATCTTGATTGGTTTTGGCTAGTGATTGATTGATTCCAGCGCAGATTAGAAAAATGGTGAGTAAAAATTTAAACATAATTTTGTAAATGAGATGATTGTGTTTGAGAGCCCCTTTACTATAAAACAAAAAACAAAAAAGGAGAGGCTTTTTTGCAAAACCTCTCCTTATTTTTTTAACCTAAGATTAATTAGAAAATTTAATTATCCGCATAATAAACTTTTTCATCCATCATACCTTCGCTGCGATCAACCAAAACAGTTACTGCTGCATCGCCAGTAATATTCACGGTAGTTCTGATCATATCTAAGATTCTGTCCACTCCAAGAATAATGCCGATTCCATCAAGAGGAAGACCAACTGATCCTAAAACCATGCCCATAAAAATAATTGAACCGCTAGGAATTCCAGCTGCGCCAATTGAACCTAATGTGCAAGTTAGCATCAACATTAAATATTGGCTAAATTCTAAATGAATTCCATAAGCTTGAGCAAAAAACACTGCGCAAATACCTAAATAAATTGCAGTTCCGTCCATATTAATTGATGAGCCGAGTGGTAAAATGAAATTGGCGTTAGCTTCCGAAACGCCCATTCTTTTATGAACGTGAGTGACGGCGGTTCCAAGTGCGGCTTTGCTACTACTGGTTGCAAAAGCAATTGATTGAGCAGTGGTCATTTTTTTGAAAAATGGAATTGGTGATAATTTTCCAAAAACCAAAAGCATTACTCCAAATAATAAATATTGCAAAACGCAAGCGCCAATAACAATGGCAACTAGCTTTCCTAAAGATTCCAAAACATCCATACCTTGAGTTCCAACCATCCAAGAAATAAATCCGAAGACACCAATTGGAGCTAAAAGAACAATTATTTCAATCATTTTGAACATTACCAAGCTGGCGCTGTGAATAATTTCTTTAACAGGTTTGGCTTTGCTGCCAATCATATTAATGACTACGCCGGCAAAAATTGAGAAAACAATGATTTGTAAAAAGTTATCGCTAGAAAATGCTTTGAAAATGTTAGTTGGTATAAGACCAAGTAAGAATTCTTGCACTGTTGGCGCATCTTTATGTTCAACTGCAACCTTAGCAATGTCGTTTAAATTAACGCCAACACCAGGTTCAAAAATTGTGCTCACGGTCAGACCAATTGCAACTGCAAAAGTTGCGGTGGCGATATAGATTAAAAATCCTTTAATACCAACTCTAGTTGCTGAGTGACCAGCATCCATAGAAGTTATGCCATCAAGCAACGCAAAAAATATCAAAGGCACAATCACCATTTTGATCAGATCAATAAAAACAGTGCCAAGAATTTTGAAAGATTCCGCCTGATTGGGAAAAAGAAAGCCGGCGATAACGCCTAAAATCAAGCCAATAATAACTTGTTGCCATAGTTTTAACTTCATTTTAATCCTTTAAATTTGTTTGATGCTTAAGATTTAAGCGGGGTAGAAAATTTGTTTTCTTTGACTCGTCGGCTTTTTGAATTGAAAAAATAAAAAGCTAAGCAAAAGTAAGAAAGGAAGCATCCTATAAATCGAAAATTCAAATGTCAAATATAAGTTCTTTTAGCCATCAAAACGATTAACCTCAACAATCTTTTTCGACATTCGCAGGATCGACATTATCTCTTCTAGATGCTCGGTATTCTTGACTCCCATATCAATTACCACTTCAAAAAAATCACTGGAGCGATTGTTAATTTTAATGTTAGTTATGTTAATTTTTTTGCGAGCAATAATGCTACTCACATCCGCCAAACTTCCGGAAGTGTTGTGCATAACCACCATAATTCTGCTTGGATATAAATCTCCATCATCGTTAGATTTCCAACAAACATCGAGCAATCTTTGTGGATTCAGCGCAATTGCTTTTAAATTGTGACAAGTGCGATTGTGAATAGTAACTCCAGTTCCAGTATTGATCACGCCAGCAATATCATCGCCAGGAATTGGATGGCAACAGCCGGCAAAATGCATTGCCATTCCCGAAACCAAACCTTCAATTGGCAAAGAATGTTTGCTGGGAACTTTTTTAAACCAATCATCTTTATTAACTTTTTCTTTCTTATCTTCTTTTTTGAGCTTCTTCTGATTTTCATCTTGATATTCTGGATAGACCGCTTTGAGCACTTCGTTTCTAGCTACTAAACCTTCAGCAACAAAAACATAAAGATCATTCAAAGTTTTTTTGTTGAAGTTTTTTAAAACACCTTCCAATAATTTATCGTTAATTTCTAAATTGCGCGCCGCAAAAAATTTATACAAAATTGCTTTGCCTAAAATTACATATTCCGCCGATTTTTCATTTCTGATAAAATGTTTAATCGCCACTTTAGCTTTAGAAGTGACCACAAATTGTAGCCAACTTGATGATGGCTTGCTATTTTTATTAGTGATAATTTCAACTTGATCACCGTTATCAAGCTTTTGTCTTAAAGGCGCAATCACGCTATTAACTTTGGCGCTAACACATTTATTGCCAATTTGAGAATGCACCGCATAAGCAAAATCAATAATTGTGGCGCCAACTGGCAAATTAAAAATATCACCTCCCGGTGTAAAACAGAAAACTTGGTCTTTATGCATTTGAATTTTGTGATCACGCAAAACCTCAGAAGCGTCATCCATCTGTTCAAATAAACCAATCAATTCTCTAATCCATTTATATTGTTCATTCTCATTATTGATTTTAATTTTTTCTTTATAACCCCAATGCGCGGCAACACCAAGCTCGGCGATTTGGTGCATTTCTTTGGTACGAATTTGAATTTCAATTTTTTTATTTTGCGGGCCTAAAACTGAAAGATGAATTGAGCGATAACCATTTTCTTTAGGAGTGCTGATATAATCTTTGAAACTACCGGGAATCATATTGTAGTTGGAATTGATCACGCCTAAAACTGCATAACAATCACCAATATTTTCAACCACAATACGAAACGCCATAATATCGTGCAAATGGCTAAAGCCAACGTTTTGGCTTTTCATCTTATTCCAAATTGAATAAGGCTTTTTCTCGCGACCGGAAATTTCGAATTTGATTTTGCTATTGGTGATTTTCTCTTTTAGATCGGTGATAATTTTATCAATAACATCTTTTTTGGATTCCTTTAACTCAGCTAATTTGCCAATAATATAATCCCGCGCTTCAGGATTTACTTGAGCAAAAGATAATTCCTGCAATTCATCACGAATTTTATACATTCCAATTCTGGCCGCCAAAGGCGCATAAATTGCCAAACTTTCAGTGGCAATTCTCACTCTTTTTTCTTCAGATTTTATAAAATCAATAGTTTGCATATTATGCAATCGATCCGCCAATTTGACTAGCAAAACCCGAATGTCTTGCGACATTGCCATCAATAATTTGCGGAAATTTTCAGCAGCTTTTTGATTAGAAGATAAAGATTCAATCTTGCTGAGTTTAGTCACACCATCAACCAAATTAGCAATATCTTCGCCAAATTTTTTTTCAATAAATTCTAAACTAACTCCAGTATCTTCAACCACATCATGCAAAAGCGCAGTGATGATTGAAGTTGCATCAAGGTGATAATCAATAAGAATTTGGGCAACAGCTAATGGATGAGAAAAATAAGGTTCGCCCGAAGAGCGAAATTGGGAAGAATGGGATTCAAAAGAGAGATTATAAGCATCTAAAACCAACTGTTCATCAAAATTGGTATGATATTTTTTAATTTTTTCTACCAATTCATGACCAGAAATCATAATGAAATAATGATTAATTATTAATGTTTAATGATTAATGAATTTATTTATTTACTTTAAAGAAATTTATAAATTCCTTCATTAATCATTAATAATTAACCATTAATCATTATTTATTTAGTCATCAACTTCAACGTTATCGTCAACAAATGTGTTGTCTTTAAGAACCATATTTTGGCTTTCAATTTCTTCAATGATAATTTCGTCAACTTCAGAATTAGCAACCAATTCACCATAATTGATGATGCCACGGTTTTTGATATTACGGACGATATTTTTACGGATATTATCCACATCAACAATTTTATCACCAATCTCACGAAGAGAAATTACCGCTGGTTTTTCTTTACGATCCAGGCTGGTAGCGGCGCCAGACAAAATGCTTTTAGCGCGATTGCTGGCAACTAAACAAAGCTCAAAACGATTAGGAACGACAACAACGCAATCTTCAACTGTGACTCTAGCCATAAAGTTTGTCCGAAAATTATTAATGGATTTTGAAAGGAAAGGCGAGTAAGTTAAACCACCTTCGCCCGAAAATCAAGTTTTTTATTCAATTGCCAATGCCAATTACCATTCACTGCGCCGCAGATTTTGTCAAAATGCGTCTTGCCGGCAAATTAGCCGCCGAAATTTTAGATTACATTACCGACTTTGTCGCCGTTGGCGTTACAACTGACGAGCTTAATACTTTGTGTCACAATAAAATCATCGAATCCGGCGCCATTCCTGCGCCACTAAATTATAAAGGCTTTCCCAAATCAATCTGCACCTCAATCAACCACGTGGTTTGCCACGGAATTCCGTCGGAGAAAAAACTTAAAGATGGCGATATTTTAAATATTGATGTGACCGTAATTTTAGACGGTTGGTATGGCGACACCAGCCGAATGTATTATGTTGGCAAGCCAGCAATCAAAGCATCTCGACTTTGCCAAGTAACTTATGAGGCAATGATGCTTGGAATTGAGCAAGTCAAACCCGGAAATAAATTAGGCGATATTGGTTTTGCAATTCAAAATTATGCCGAAAGTCAAGGTTTTTCAGTTGTAAGAGATTATTGCGGACACGGAATTGGCAAGGTTTTTCACACCGAACCAAATGTTTTACATTACGGCAAAAAAGATACTGGAATTGTTTTAGAAGAAGGAATGTTCTTCACCATCGAACCCATGATCAACGCTGGAAGCTGGGAAACCATTTTAAACAAACATGATGATTGGACAGTTACAACCCGCGATAAATCTTTATCCGCACAGTTTGAACACACAATTGGCGTGACTAAAAACGGTTACGAAATTTTTACAACCTCCCCAAAAAATTTAAATTTCCCGCCTTATAAAAAGTAATATGACTGAAAAAAACTTCTACATCACCTCGCCAATTTATTATGTTAACGATGTTCCGCATATTGGTCACGCCTACACATCTCTAGCTTGCGACGTTTTGGCGCGGGCGAAAAGGTTGGAAGGTTTTAATGTGCATTTTTTAACCGGCACTGATGAGCATGGGCAGAAAGTTGAAAAATCGGCGGTTTTGCGTGAGAAAACTCCACAACAATTTTGTGATGAAATTTCTCTAAAATTCCGCGAGCTGGCGGATTTTATGGGTTATTCTTATGATGATTTTATTAGAACTACAGATGCGCGCCACAAAAAATCAGCGCAAATTTTTTGGGAAAAGTTGGAGAAAAACGGTTGGATTTATAAAGATGTTTATGAAGGTTGGTATGCGCTGCGTGATGAAGCTTTTTACGGTGAAGATGAATTAGTCAACGGCAAAGCGCCGACTGGCGCAGAGGTGCAGTGGCATAAAGAAGAAAGTTATTTTTTCAAATTATCAGCCTTCCAAAATAATTTATTAGCACTTTATGACGCAGTTCCAGATTTTATCCAGCCAGAATCTAAAAGGAACGAAGTCATTTCTTTTGTAAAATCAGGCTTAAAAGATTTGTCAATTTCACGAACTTCTTTTAAATGGGGAATTGCGGTTCCAAAAGATGAAAAGCATATTATGTATGTTTGGCTTGACGCTCTAACCAATTATATTTCCGCTCTAAATTTTGGCGAAAATGACGACAAACTTTATCAAAAATTTTGGCATAACACCGAAGATTCACCAATCCACATCGTTGGCAAAGACATTTTGCGTTTCCATTGCGTTTATTGGCCAGCCTTTTTAATGGCGGCAGATTTGCCACTTCCTAATCGCATTTTTGCTCATGGTTGGTGGACAAATGAAGGGCAGAAAATTTCTAAATCTTTAGGAAATGTCATTGATCCGTATCGGGAAATTGCTTGGTTGGAAAGCTTTAAATATAAAGAAGGCGAAGCAGAAAAAAATATTTCTCGGGCAACCGCAATTGATTATTTCCGCTATTTTTTATTAAAAGAAGTTCCCTTCGGAAATGACGGCGATTATTCACGCGAGAACCTAATCAACCGCGTAAATGCTGAGCTCGCCAATAATATCGGCAATTTGGTGCAAAGATCTTTGTCAATGATTATCAAAAATTGCGATAGCCAAATTCCAGATTGCGAACATTTGCCGCCTCAAGATTATTCGCATATTTTAAGCGATATTAATCAGTTGGCTTTCAATCACGCTTTAGAAAAAATCATCGATCTTTCCAATCACGCCAACAAATATTTCAACGACCAAGCGCCGTGGAGTTTGAAGAAAGAAGGGAAGGTTGATGAGATGAAACAAGTTTTATTTCAAACCGCTGAAAATATTAGAATTATTACCTTGTTGCTTTTGCCTTTTATTCCGCAGTCGGCGAATAGAATTTTGGATTTGCTTAGTGTAAAAGTTGAAGAGAGAAATCTGGTAAGCTTACATCATCGCATTCAAGCCGGACAAAAAATTAATTCACCGCAAATTATTTTCCCGAATATTAGAATATAACTGTCATCCTGAGCGCAGCGAAGGATCTCATGAAGCGCGCCGTGAATCAAGACTGAACGCGCTTCATGAGATCCTTCGCTGCGCTCAGGATGACAGTTAAAGATTGGATGGTAGCGCTAAATATATTTATAAGGATCAGCAATTCCATTTTCGGCAAAACCTTTCAAACGAAACTGGCAAGAATCGCAAGTCTTGCAACCATAAACTTCGCCAGCTTTTACAATCGGATCATAACAGCTATGAGCAATTGAATAATCAACGCCCAAATCCAAACCAATTTTGATAATTTCTTTTTTACTCAAATCAATTAACGGAGTTTGAATTCTCAATTTTTGCCCGCCAACCGATCTTGCTGTTGCCAAATTCGCCATTTTTTCAAAAGCGTTAATAAATTCAGGTCGACAATCCGGATAGCCGCTATAATCAACCGCATTCACGCCAATAAAAATATCATTAGCGCCAATTACTTCGGCATAGCCAAGTGAATAAGAAAGAAAAATTGTGTTGCGCGCCGGAACATAAGTTATCGGAATCTGATCAGAGTCAGGTTGATTTTTCGGAACAGCAATTTCATCCGTCAAAGCACTTCCACCAAAAACCCGCAAATCAATTTTAGCGGTTTTATGTTCTTTAACTTCAAAAAATTCAGCAATTTTTTTCGCGGCCTCTAACTCCACCATATGCCTTTGCCCATAATCAAAACTAAGCGCATAAAGTTGATAACCTTCTTTGCTGGCAATTGCCGCAACCGTTGCCGAATCAAGCCCGCCGCTGAGTAGAATTACCGCTTTTTTCATTGGATTAAAAAAAATAATTTAAGAAGCGCGGCAGCATAAACTAGCGCAGCAATAAAATCATCTGGATTTTTAGAATCGATAAAAGATAATCCCGAGCTTCAATTATTTTAACGGGTGGTTAGCTCAGTTGGTTAGAGCGCTACGTTGACATCGTAGAGGTCACAGATTCGAGTTCTGTACCACCCACCAAATATACGTAAAGGATTGTAGATTTTTCAACAAACAATTCTTTTTCTTTATGCTACCTATATGCTACTTTCACATTAAATAACCTAATCTACACAATGAGCAAAAACGAACTGCATTATATATTTGATGATGCGGAGGATTTGGTATTTTTGCTTTATGTACTATTTTATAATGATTTAGAGAAAGAGTTTGGTGATAACGATATTGCGGTTGGTAATTATGATGCGATATTAAAGGCTATAGAAAGTGATCCAAAAAAATTACAATTTCTAAAAACACTAGAAAAATCCCTCAATTCTGGAATATTAAAACCAAAAAACTCCAAAAAAATCCATAGCCTAAATAATGTTAGCATTAATGTTTTATTATTTGCCGCATGGACATCAAAACAAACTATTACTTCTTCTAGAATCTTTGATAACTCTATAGAGATCCTAATTGATTCTCAGGAAAAGAAAAAGCGCATTTCATCTTTCAAGAAAAAGCTTTTACCAAAAGAGCAATTTGAGACTTTATCAAAAAAAGAACCTTTGTGGAACATCTGCCAAGCAATTCTCTATGTTTCTGGGTATAGAGGCTTTGATAATTGTGATCAAGACCATGAGTGCATAAAAAGCGATAAAGAATTAAATAAAATTCTGAATTATGCCATCGATAGCAAGAAAATCCACGAACTGAGTTTTACTGACAGAGATTTGTGCTCTCCCGATCACAAACTTTATGTTAAGCCACGGGAATTTATTGAGTGGGCAAAAAAACGATTTATAGAGTCGCCATTTATTTACAAAGAAGGTGTCAATATAGAAGGCGCAAATTCTACAAAAAAAGCCACTTCATATATTACCCCAGATATGCAATTAATGTTTGATGCTGTTGAAAAGTTTTGGTCAGATTATAATTTAGAAAAACCAAATCATCATATCGCACCAGTTAAAAGCAGTGTCGTTGACTGGTTACTTGAAGAGGCTAAAAAGCGGAAAATAGACTTTAGCAAAACCAGAGCCGAGCATATGGACACAATAATTCGCTGCCCAAAATCCAGAAAAGGTGGCAGCACATTTTAGCTACCCCCCCGACCCCCTGAGGGCTACCTATCCCACAGTCAGATAATTTTATATTTAAATTTCCCCAGAATAGTCAACTCCAATATTAATCAATTGGAGTAAATCATGAGTAACAATAAACTATTAACCAGAAAAGAAGCTGCCAAGTTTCTAGGATTATCCGAAGGCACTCTTGCCGTTTGGAAAGTAACCAAGCGCTACCCTCTACCACTTATCAAAGTTGGTCGTTTAGTCAAATATAGAGAATCTGACCTCATCCAATTTCTTGATAAAATGACCGACCCCCAAATCAGATCTTAGGGGCTTTGATATGACAAGGAAAAAAGCCAAAAGAAAACTTAATACAAGACGAATCAAAGCAAAGTCCTCTTACTATGTTCATGAGTTGGCAAATACTCTCGGCGTTTGTCCAAATACAATTCACAACATTATAAAAGCTGGGCTTCCAGTTATTGATGGGTCTTATCCATATTTAATAATGGGAGAAGAGGCGATTGCTTTTATCAAGAAACGACAAGAAAAATCAAAAGCCATTCCAGAGCCAGATGAAATTTATTGTATGGGTTCAAATTGTCGAAAACAAACCAAAATAAAAAATGGAGAAGTGATGCTGGAAATTACCGCTCCCAAAATTGGGAAATTGAAAGGAATTTGTGAAGCATGTGGGTCAAAAACTAGCAGACTCATATCTCTTGCAAAGCTTCCTGAATTTCAAAAAGTTTTAAAAATTCAGCAACTACCAAATCAACCATTAATACAAAGCTTTAATAACAGCACTATTTGTGAAACTAAACAGGAATTAAAAAATGCGTAAATACAACAACGAAAATGAGATAATAAAAAAGAAGTATTTGGTCGATATGGACGAAGGAGATGGGTTTAGTAAAAAAACCATTGAAGGCGCAGAAAACGCAATAAATCGTTTTCTAGATTACACCAATAATGAGTGTTTTAAAAACACCAACTCAAGCAAAATAAAAGAATTTAAGAATGGTCTTTTGGTTACTAAAAATAAAAATGGCGGCAAATTAAGTCTTTCCACAATTGAACATACTTTAAAACCCCTGCAAAGATTTTTTAAATGGCTCAAAAAAGAAGATGGCTATAAGAAAAAACTCAAATTATTGGATTTAAGATTTCTTAATTTGAATAGAGAGGATAGACAAAAAGCTCACCCCAGAAAAAAAATAAAAGAATACTACAGCATTGAGCAAGTTGGTTTAGCTCTTAATTTCAATCCTAAAAATATTGTCGAAATGCGCGATAGGGCAATTGTTGCCATTCTTGCCTGCACAGCCATGAGACATGAATCTCTTATTACTGCCAAAATTAAGCATGTTAACCTTGTGCAAGAGGCGCTAATTCAAGATCCCAGCACAATGAGCACAAAAAATAGCACATTGATAAATACAAAAATGATCCCAATAAATGACTACATACCGCAAATTGTTATTAATTGGGCTAAGTATCTTAAAGAAGATCTTTATTTTGGCGATGAAGATCCTTTATTTCCAAAAGAACAGTTGCAACATAACGAACATAACCAATTTGTTGGTGGCGTTGCTATTTCTAAGGAGCATATAGCAAACCACAACTCTATACCAAAAATAATAAAGCGTGTTTTTGCAAGAGTAGGATTAGAGTATCGAAACCCGCATAGCTTTAGAGATATGCTGACTGCACACATATTAGCAAATTATGGCACTCAAGAAGCTGTCGCTCTTAGTATGAATTTTGGACATAAAAACTTAGCTACTCTTATTAATAATTACTACAACCCAACACCAGAGCAGCAATTTGATATTTTGTCGAGAATCGGAAAAACAAAAAAGAAGGAGAGCGATATAAGCAACGAACAGATAATTGAATATTTAAAGACACAAATGGAGAAAAAATAAGCACAATATAAAAAGCTGTTAAAAAATTCTAAATCTTTCTAAATTAAGTTATCATTGTTTTAATAAAACTAAATTTAGATAAAAATGGTTGATAACGTTAAAGAGCTTGCAGGCTTTATTTGGAGTGTTGCAGATTTATTGAGGGGGGATTTTAAGCAATCTGAATATGGAAAAGTAATTTTGCCTTTTACCGTTTTAAGAAGATTGGATTGCATTCTTGAGCCCAATAAAATTGCCTTTGACAAGGCTTACGAAGAAAAAAAAGCGCAACTCAACGGCAATGTTCCAGAGCCAATAATCAAATCTATTTCAAAAGGAAGTTTTTATAACATCTCCCGCTTTACCTTTAAATCACTTTTAGACGATCCAAGTCAAATAAAGAAAAACATCAAGAAATATATCGATGGCTACAGCGATAACGTGCTTAATATCATGGGTCATTTTGAAATTGAAAAGCAAATAGATAAACTTGAAAGCGCCGATTTACTTTATTTAGTATCTCAAAAATTCAGCAACATAGATCTTCATCCAGAACGCGTAAGCAATACAGAAATGGGTTATGCTTTTGAAGAGCTAATTCGTCGCTTTGCTGAATTATCCAATGAAACTGCTGGTGAACATTTCACCCCTCGTGAAGTAATTCACCTTATGGTTAATATTATTTTCAACGGTGAGAATGAAAATAAATTACTTACCAATGACAGCAAGATATACAAAATCTATGATCCAGCATGTGGAACTGGCGGTATGTTGTCAGAGTCTCAGCATTTCTTAAATAATCTAAATACTAGCATCAAAACCGTTTTATTTGGTCAAGAAATAAACCCCGAATCATCAGCAATTTGCACTTCTGATATGATTATTAAAGGGCAAGAGGTAGATCATATTGTCTACGGGGACACTTTAAAAAATGATGGTTTAGTTAATGAGAATTTTGATTACATGCTTTGCAATCCTCCTTTTGGAGTTGAATGGAAAAAGCAAGAAAAGGAAGTAAAAAAAGAATATGAATTACAAGGTTATAATGGGCGTTTTGGTGCTGGCTTGCCTCGCATAAATGATGGTTCATTGTTATTTTTGCAAACTATGTTGTCAAAAATGATACCAGTTAAGAAAAATGATAAAGGGCAAGAAGTTGGTGGAAGTCGCATTGCAATTGTTTTTAATGGTTCGCCATTATTTACAGGAAGCGCAGGAAGTGGGGAATCTAATATCAGAAAATGGATCATAGAAAATGATTGGCTAGAATCAGTGATTGCCTTACCTAATGATCTTTTTTACAACACGGGAATTGCCACTTATATTTGGGTTTTAACCAATAGAAAAGAACAAAAACGCAAAGGAAAAATCCAACTTATTAACGCAGTGGGTTTTTATGAAAAGATGCGCAAAAGTCTTGGAAGTAAAAGAAATCAAATCAGCGATGCCCAGATTGACAAAATCACCAGTATCTACGGTAAATTTGAACAAAATGGATTAACCAAAATCTTTGATAATGATGATTTTGGCTATGAAAGAATAACAGTTGAAAGACCTTTAAGACTTCGCTTTGATATTAACCCAGAGACAATTTCTCTATTGCAAGAAAGTAATGCTTTTAAAGTTTTAGCAACATCAAAGAAAAAAGGTGATGCAGGAAATAAAGAAATTGAAGAAGGTAAAAAATTACAAACTCAAATTATCAACATTCTAAGTGTCAATATTGATAAAAGCTGGATGGATGAAGAGATTTTTAGTAAGGACATAAAAGCTATCTTCTCTAAAAAATCACTAAAACTAGACGCAAAACTATTAAAAATATTAACAGAGGGTTTAAGCCAGCGTGATGAAGAAGCTAAAATAGTTAAAGACGGCAAAGGCAATCCAAAAACCGATCCAACCTTAAGAGACAATGAAAATATTCCTCTAAAAGAAGATATTGAAGAATATTTTAAACGAGAAGTTTTACCTCATGTTCCAGATGCTTGGATTGATCATAGCAAAACTGTTAGGGGCTATGAAATTCCTTTTGCAAGGCATTTTTACAAATATGTTCCACCAAGAAAATTAGAAGAGATAGAAAGTGAATTAAATACACTACAAAAAGAAATATTAGGACTTATGAGTGAGGTAGAAAATGACTAAAAATTTAAAAGACTTAACCACTTCTGTTATTGCAAGGCAAAGTGCCTTAAATAACCCTTTTGCTATACAAAAAATAGAAAAAGAGTTTAAGCTTGATGGAATTTTATGGAATGGAAACCCCGTATTTTTAAAAAGCCAAGTAGCTGCATTGTTTGATATTGATGAAAGGACAATTAATAGATATTTAGAATCTAGCGAGGATGAATTAAAAAAGAACGGTTATAGGGTTTTGAGGGGTGATGAACTCAATGAACTAAAGGATTTTCTTGTTGCTCAGGACATTGATGTCCCGAGCAAAACCACTCAACTTGGCATATTTAATTTTCGTTCTGTTTTAAATCTTGCGATGCTATTAACCGAAAGTCAAAAAGCTAGGGAGATAAGATCTAGAATATTAGATATTGCCATGGATGTAATTGCCCAAAAATCTGGAGGTCATACAAAATATATCAATCAAAGAGATGGTGATTATTTAGACGCTTCTTTTCAAGAGGAGAACTATCGAAAGAAATTCACAAACGCGTTAGGCAAATATGTTGAGAATTTTCCATTCAAATATCAAAATTTTACAGACAGAATTTATAAAAGTATTTTCCAAGAAAAAGCCACAGAATATCGAAAAATACTAAATCTGCATTTTAAGGAAAATGTCAGGGATACGATGTATTCTGAACTATTAGAATTAATCTCAGCTTATGAAAATGGATTAGCTCATTTAATTGAAAAAAAATATAATGAACTTGGAAAACAATTAAATTATTCAGAGCTAAAAGAGGTATTTGATTCATTTGAGGATAATAAGGCTTTTGAACCATTGATAAATTCAGCTAGAACTAAACTGGCAAGCAGAGACTTGACTTTTAGAGATGCCCTACATCACAAGCTGGAGACTTACATAAAGTCTATTTCAGAAGCTGATTATGAAAAGTTTTTGGGTGAAAAAAGCAAAGATCTAGAAGAAAGAATCAAAGAAGATTTGGCGGTTTATAAAAGATTGAAGGATAGATAAAATGACAAAAACCTATATCTATTTTGACATAAAATACGCACTTCAAACCCAAGAGATGGTCATAAAAAATTCTGGTGGTTTATCGGGCGTTAAAAATCAAGGCTGCTTAGAAAGTGTTTTAGAAAATATCCAAAATGATCTATATTACCCCGAATTAACAGACAAAATCACTCACCTTGTTCACTCTATCATAAAATTTCATGCTTTTAATGATGGCAATAAAAGATCCTCAATTGCACTTGGCGCATTTTTTCTTGAGGTTAACGGCTTAGATTTTTGTGTTAGAAAATTTCAAAATGAAATGGAGAATATTGTTGTTTGGGTGGCAGAAAACAAGATAGACAAAGAGCTTTTGAGCAAGTTGATAGATAGTATAATTTTTGAAGATGATTTTAGTGAAAGCTTAAAATTAGAGCTTTTAGAGGCAATTACACCTGATGGTTTTGTATTTGATGAGTTGGAGGACGAAGGTGAAATATAAGAGATATGATAAATATAAGGAGACTGGGGTTGAGTGGCTGAATGAGATTCCTGAGAGTTGGGAAGTTAAAAGAAATAAATTTTCTGCATCTTACCAAAAAGGTAAAAATCCAAGTGAGTTAGGTGACTATGTGCCTAATTCTCTCCCATATCTTTCAATGGAATATCTTCGTGGAAATTCTAACGAGGCTATGCAATTTGCAATTCCATCTTCAAGAGAGGTAATTTCTGAAGAAGGCGATATTCTATTATTATGGGATGGAGCAAATGCTGGAGAATATATTAAAAGCAAAAGCGGAATCTTATGCTCCACAACCGCGAGAGCAAAAGTAAAGAAGAATGTAACAAGTTCTTTCTACTGGTTTCTAATGAAATCATTCGAAAGAAATTTGAGAGGACTTACGATTGGCATGGGAATTCCTCATGTAAATGGAGATGTATTAAATAATAGCTCAATTCCTCTGCCGCCAATTCATGAACAAAAAGAAATTGCCGACTATCTTGATAAAAAAACCAGTAAAATTGATTTGTTGTTGAAGAAGCTGGAAAGGCAAAAGGAGTTGTTGGTTGAAAAGCGCAGCGCCATAATAAATAAAGCTGTTACTCGCGGTTTAAATCCTGATGCTAAAATGAAGAAAACAGGAATTGAGTGGATGTCAGAAGTTCCAAAACATTGGAAAGTTAAGAGGTTAAAATTTATAGCTAGTTTTAACAGTGGAGAAAATATAACGTCCGATTCAATTAATGAAACTGGTGACTACAAAGTATACGGAGGTAATGGTTTACGAGGATATACATCGAATTATACTCATGATGGACATTTCGTTCTTATAGGAAGACAAGGCGCACTTTGTGGTAATATTAATTATGCTAAGGGAAAATTTTGGGCTTCTGAACATGCAGTTGTATCAACATTGGTATCGGAATATGACATATTTTGGTTTGGAGAAGTATTAAGAATTATGAATTTAAATCAATATTCTCAATCTTCTGCACAACCAGGACTTGCTGTGGATTATATCAAGAATCTTTTTATTCCAGTTCCTACACAAGATGAACAAAAAGCTATATCCGAATATCTAGACAAACAAACCACTAAAATCGACCTATTACAATCCAAAACAGATAGGCAAATTGAGCTTCTAAAAGAATATCGCACCAGCCTTATTGCATCGGCTGTGACTGGGCAAATAAAAATAACTTCAAGTAGGAATTAATAACAAAAGAAATCATGACTAAAAAAGGGCAAATACATCGTGAAGAATTTTTTGAATTAGAGATTTGTAAAATTTTACAAAAGAATGATTGGAAGGTTTTGAGTGATAGTGCTAATGATCCTGATTTTAGCAAGGCTAATTATGATAGAAAATTAGCTATTTTAACTAATGAGGTTCTAGATTTTGTTAAAACCACCCAACCAAAAGAATGGAAAGCCCATAAGCAGAATTATAATGGTGGCAGTGAAGAACAATTTATTAAAAAACTTTGCCAAGAGCTTGATAATGAAGGAATGCTTTATGTTATTAAGAATGGCTTTAAAGATAGGGGTGTAAAGTTTGAGCTTTGCTTCAAAAAACCTAATAATAACTCCAATGAAGACACTATTAAGCTTTATGACCAAAATCGTTTAATTGCGGTGCGTCAGTTGCATTATAGCTTGAATAATGAGAATTCAATTGATGTGGTATTGTTTCTAAATGGCTTACCAGTTGCAACGGTAGAATTAAAAACGGGATTTACCCAAAGCATTAATGATGCGATTGATCAATATAAACATAATCGCAAGCCAAGCGGTGAGATTTTGCTTTCTTTCAAAAAAAGGGCTTTAGTTCACTTTGCCGTTTCAACTGATGAGGTTTATATGGCGACCAAACTTGATGGTGAAAATACATATTTTTTGCCGTTTAATAAGGGCTTTAATTTTGGCGCTGGAAATCCACCAGTTGAGGATAATTATCGTACTCATTACATGTGGGATGAGATTTGGCAGAAGAATAATTGGCTTGATATTATTACTCGCTTTATTCACCTAGAGAAAAAAGAGGAGTTTGATAAGAATGGTAAAAGCAAGACAAAGGAAGCTCTCATATTCCCTCGCTATCACCAATTAGAGGTGGTGAACAAGATTTTGGATGATGTAAGGGAGAAGAAGGCAGGAAGTCGCTATTTAATTCAACACAGTGCTGGTTCTGGTAAATCAAATTCAATTGCTTGGTTGGCTCATCGTTTACAAAGCTTACATGATGCAAACGATAAGATAATATTTGACAGCGTAATTATTGTAACTGATAGGCGCGTTTTGGACAAGCAGTTGCAAGAAACAGTTGAGCAATTTGAGCACAAAGATGGAGTTATTGAATACATTGATGAGAAAAAAGGTGGCAAGGGCTCACAGCTTGCAAAGGCTTTAAATGAAAAGAAAAAAATTATTATCACCACAATTCAAACTTTTCCTAATATTTGGGAAGACGTTGGCGATATGCAAAACGCTAATTTTGCGGTAATTATTGATGAGGCTCATTCTTCACAAGCTGGAGATAGTGCGGCTAAGCTAAAAATTGCACTTGGTAAAACTAAAGATGACAAAGAAGAGGATTTGGAAGATCTGATAGCTGAGATAATTAAATCTAAGCAATTCCCTAAAAATGTTTCATTCTATGCTTTTACAGCAACACCAAAAGCCAAAACAATAGAGCTGTTTGGTAATAAAAAAACACCCGATGGCAAACCTGAGGCTTTTCATGAATATAGCATGAAACAGGCTATTGAAGAGGGGTTCATTATGGATGTTTTGGAAAGATACACGCCTTACAAAACTTTTTATAAAATTGCTAAGAAAGTTGATGAAAATCCTGAATTTGAGAAAGATAAGGCTGTAAAGGCTTTAACTAAATATATCAAATTACACCCTTATCAAATAAGCCAGAAAGTTGAGATTATTATTGAACATTTTCGTCAAAATGTAGCGTCCAAAATTGGCGGTAAAGCAAAGGCGATGCTGGTTACAGATTCAAGACAAGCTGCGTCTAGGTATCAAAGAGCATTTGAGCAATATATTGCAGAAAAAGGTTATCAAGATATACAGTCAATTGTGGCATTTTCTGGCACGGTAAAGGATCCAGATTTTCCTGATGTTGAGTTTACTGAACAAAGTATGAATGGTAATTTAAAAGGTAGGGATATAAAAGAGGCTTTTGACTCAGAAGAATATCAAGTTTTAATTGTGGCTAATAAATATCAAACAGGATTTGATCAACCACTTTTACATACGATGTATGTTGATAAGAAATTAAGTGGGGTAACTGCCGTTCAAACCTTATCAAGGCTGAATCGCAGGCATCCCGATAAGAGAGATACTTTTGTTTTAGATTTTGTTAATGACCCCGATGAGATTAGAAAATCTTTTGAGCCTTATTATAAAAACACAATTTTAGAAGAAGAGACAGATCCAAATTTGCTTTATGGAATTCAAAAAGAGCTTGATGGCTATAACGTCTATTTGAGAGAAGAGATTGAGGCTTTCGTTAAAGAATTTTATAAAAAAACCAATAAAAACCAGTCTATCTTACATAGCTATACTGACCCAGCCGTTGATAGATATAAAGCTTTAGATGAAGAAAAACGTAAGGATTTTAGAGATAAATTGATCAAGTTTGTAAGAATGTATGATTTTGTTTGTCAGATAGTTTCTTTCGTTGATGTTGATCTTGAAAAGATGGCAATATTTGGAAGATTTCTGAGTCGCAAGATTAAAAATGCCGAACAAAGCGCTGAGGCAATTAAGATAGATCCATTTGTTGAATTGGCTTTATTTAAGATGGAGAAACAAGTTGAGCGCCATATTAAGTTAGAAGACAACCCACCATTAAAACCAGCAAGCGAAGTTGGAACTGGTAAACTTAAAGAAAAAGAGTTGATAGCGTTGGAAGAGCTTTTAGCTAAAGTGAATGACCTTTTATCTGGAGACTTAACGGAAAATGATAAAGCGGATTTTACAAAGGGCTTGATTGGCAAGGTTCTTGAGAATGATGAGCTTCGTAAACAAGCCAGTAATAACACGAAAGAAAACTTTAAGCATGGCGATTATAAGAATGCGGTTCAAGATGCTGTAATTACTAGGATGGAAAAACAGGGAGATGCCGCATCGCAGGTTTTGAATGATAAATATAAGATGGAAGCTTTATCTGGTTTATTGCTTGATGTTATTTATAAGGCTTTGCAAAATAGTGAAAATAGGAGGGATTTATAATGTATAATCTCTTAGTTACAGCTAAAAAGAATGCATGGGATAATAATGTTTATGAATATGACAGAAGTAGATTTCTTGAATATACAAGCGATCAGTTGTATGAAGGTTTCCAAGATTTAACCGAGGAAAACATCAAAACTCTAAAATCAATTCCTTGTGTTTTTGCCTATGAGAGAATGGAGAATAATATTAAAATAGGCTACTTAACATCAATAGAGACATTGAATCATGGTAAGATAATAAAGATCAAATATGAGTTTGAAAATATTCCCGAAACACCATTCTCATCAATAGAATCTATAGTAGGTTCATTAGATATTAGAGATTGGGAAATGAATAGAACTCATTGGGCTATAAAGAATGAATCCTTATTTGAACATCTTTTGACAGTAATGGATATTCCAAAGGATTTACTAAAAGATAGTAGCAAAACCGCAAAACCAGAAAAAATTAAAAGTAGCGAAAGTAAAGTTCAAACAGTTCAGGAATTTATAGCGCAAGTCTTTTCAAACGAAGATGATTTTAATCATGAAATTTTTTATAGAGGTCATTCAGATAGTGGCTATAAATTAGTTCCAGCCTTGTTTCGCAGAGACGCGGAAGGAAACTATCTTTACCAACATAGCGAGGGCATTCTTTACAGAGAGCTTATTATTTCAAACCCACATGACTTTACAAATGATGAATGCACCCTAGAACGTTTGATAAGGATGCAGCATTATTCTTTGCCAACACGTCTTCTAGACATTACATCAAACCCATTAATGGCATTATACTTTGCATGTATTAGAAACCATGAAAAAGAAGGTGAGGTAATCTCATTTTCTTTGGAAAGGAATAAGATTAAATATTTTGACTCTGATACAGTAAGTTGCATAGCGAACCTTTCAAGACTATCAACTTTAGACAAGGATAGTATAGAAATGTGTTTTTCTCTTCATGATTATAATGACACGGGAACTTTTAATGAAAAAGATTACATAAAGAGATTAGCGCATTTCGTCAGAGAGGAGAAGCCATTTTTTGAAGTTAAAATTAACCCCATGGATTTACAAAAAGTTGTTTGTGTAAAAGGGAAAAAAAGTAACAATAGAATATCTTCACAATCAGGGGCATTTTTACTGTTTGGGCTAGATTCGGTCTTAGATGAAAATGGTAACAATGATATAAAGGTAAACAGAATCCTAGTCGATAATAAAGAGAATATATTAAGAGAATTAGATTTGCTAAATATCAACGAAAGTACGGTTTTTCCATATATTGAAAATTCAGCAAAATATATTGCTAAGAAATATAAATTTTCTAAATCTCAATAAGGGAAATGCTTTAAAATTCAGATAAACTCGGGATACTCCAGATGCTCGCAAGTACTCATTTTATTTTTTACCCCTCATCATCTTTACAGCATTGTCCATAGATTCTCTAATTGGATCAATACTGAGTCTAGCATAAACGGCAGTTGATTTTGTGCTTTTGTGGTTAAGACTTTTTCCAATAATGAATTGACTAGCTCCAGAGTGAGCAAGCCAACTTCCCAAAGTTCTTCTTAGATCATGAAGCCTAACATCTAAAATACCATTTGGTAGATCCAAGCCATCTTGTCCCGCTTGTTTTTGAATGGCAGTAAAGAGGTCTAATGTGTCCATTTTATTGGATTTTTCTGCTTTTTTTATAATTTCTTTAAGGCTGGGATTGGAAAGCCATATTTTGCAGGTAGCACGCTCCAGAATTTTTCTCCAAACTTTTTTTGGCTCTTCCAAATGCCCCGATTTACTTAATTTGCTTGGAAAAACCCACTTTCCAGTTTTGGCTTTAGATCTAGCCTCAAGAATAATTAAAGCCTCGTCAACCAATGGAATTAGCTGCGAAGTATCATTTTTTGTTTCAGGAATATACCAAGTCTTATCTTTGAAATTAACATATTGCCACTCCATAGCCAGAACATTTGATTTGCGCGCTCCAGTTAAAAGGGCTATCCAAATGAAGTCTTTTATTGAATCATGATTTTCTTCATCAAGAGCCTCAAAGAAGTTTGGCAATTCTTCGGATGTTAAATATCTATCGCGGGATTTTTGCTTGTGCTTTTTTATGTTGGAAGTTGGATTGCTTCCTTCCCATCCCCACTCTATAGCTTTATTAAAAACAGCTCTAAGTCTATCAAGAAAGCGGTTAGCCCCGCCTTTTCCAGTGTTGTCAGTTATTCTGTTGAAAAGCTTATTCATTTCATCTCGAGTAATATCTGAGAGCTTCATGCTGTAAAGGTGTTTTGCCTTTCTATCCATTTCAGCGATATCATCTTTCCAGCTTTTGGTATTATGTTTTGCGTATTCGTTGATGTATTTATCAAACAGCTCCTTGAATGTCATTTCATTGGAAAGCTTGCCTTTCTCTTCCGCGGGGTTAATTCCTTTGGCAATCTTATTTTTATATTCTATCGCCTTATCTCGCGCTTCTCCAACCGATAGATCGGGAAACGCTCCAATTTTTATTCTATATGGCTTGCCTTGGATTTTTTTATAGAAATAAAATATTTTGCTGCTACCATAAGAAACTATCAAGATAAGTCCTTTTTCTTTCGTATCCTTATAAATATCTCGATTTATTTTGGGTGGGATTATTTTAAGGAGTTTGTCTTGTGTAAAATTAATAGTTAGCGTTGATTCTGATGCCATGTTATGCTACCTATATGCTACCATTTAGAGTAAAAATGGTGTATTGTAAATAAATTTGATAAAGGTAATTATTAACATGCGTCCTTATTTTATCAAGCTTAATATGGTTTAGTTAAACTTTATTAAACTTGGTTAAAATATAGAACTTAGCGTTGACATCGTAGAGGTCACAGATTCGAGTTCTGTACCACCCACCAAAAAATGATAAATTATGAGAACCGAAAAGACGAGCGCAGTTGAAACTCCCGCCAATAACTATAAAGACATAGTCGGCAAATTTAAATTAGTCAAAGATGTGGTGAGTGATTTTTCAAATAGAAAAAATCTCACAGCGGATGATTTTGATAAATATCGTGGATTCGCAAGTGACTTAGCAAAATCTTTAGGATTATCAGAAATTCAAAAAGATGCAGATGGAAAAATTGATCCTGCTTCGGTTTCGTTGGAAGGTTTCAAAACCATATTTGGATCATTAAAAGATGGCTTTGATGCAAAACTGAATATTCAACCAGATCAAAAAGAATTTACCGAAGCGCAACGTGATATTCTGCAAGCAGAAAATAAGCCCTTTATACAAGCCCAGCAGGATTGCGTTGATGAGTTTGCGCCTTTATCAGAAGGTAAGGAAGTAAATCCAATTAGTGCTCTTAAAAATCTTAAAGAAAATAATAAAGAACCAAGCCTTGCTGATTCCTTTAAAAACGCTGCCCAAGCAATTTTTAATCTTCTAAAATCGATTATCAAGTTTCTCTTTGGTTTGGACATGGGTCAAGAAGAGCAAGAGCAAAAAGAAGCAGAAAAAGCGTTTGGAGATTTGTTGGCGTTTTTTGGTTTATCTCCAAAAGAACGGGAAGAAAATAAAGATAAAACTCGTCAGGGTTTTATAAATGATGGCGCCAAGCCAATAGAATCAAAAACTGCCGATGAAACAGAGCAAGGTGAACTTAGTGACGAGAAATATAAAAAAACATTAGAGGCAGATCGCAAATATGCTGAAGAAGAAAAGAAGTTTAAGGAAACCATAGAGATAACTAGAAACATTGCCACAGGTAAGCCGACAGGCACAGACAGAGAAAAGAGATTTTTGGATAGTCTAAAAAAAGATGAGGAAGCAAAAAAGCCTTCATCATTAGATGATATTTTTGAAAATTTGGCGGGTGATATTAAGGATGTTGAATTTAAGTTACAGAAGGAAAAAAATAATCTGCAAGATCGAAACACAAGAGCTGCTAGGCTGGGCATTGATTTGGAAAGTTCTCAGCAGCAAAATAAAAAAGCTGATGATAAAGCCCAAGAGTTTGTAAATGCTGATAAACCAAAAACTTGGGTAGAAAAAATGGCGGGCAAAAGCCAAACAAAAAGCCAATCTGGAGCGCAAGAAGCTCCGTTCTAAACTCTTTTAATAATCTTCTTATTTTCCATTTTCAACTTCGCCAGCTTTTTTTCAATTGCTGCTTTTTCCTCGCTGATTTTTTTATCAGTTTTTCCTTCTGCAATCGCTTTGCCAATCCGCACCAACTCTTTTTCTAGATGCTTAATTTTCACTTTCAATTGGCGATCTTTGCTGACTACTTTTTTCACTTCCACCAACTTTTTTTGTTGGATTTTCTTTTTCTGTTTAGAATTTTTATAGCTACTTTTTCCCAGAACTTTCTCGGTTTTTATTTCTTTAGTCATATTGTTTTTTGGTTATTTTTGACGAAATTAAAATGGCAATTTCATAAAGTAAAATCATTGGCACCGCCAAAGTGATTTGGCTGACAACATCTGGCGGAGTGATCACGGCGGCGATAGCGAAGATAATTACAACCCAATATTTGCGTTTTTTTCTTAAACCTTCCACCGACAAAATTCCAAATTTTACTAAACAAATTAGAATTATTGGCAGTTGAAAAGCAATGCCAAAAGCAAAAATCAACTGCATTACTAAATCTAAATATTCACCAATTTTTGCTTGCAGCTCAATGGGCAAAGTTCCAACTGGGTTAAGGTTTTGAAAGCTTAAGAAGAATTTAAAAGCTAAAGGCAAAACTAATTTATAAACCAATATTGCGCCAATCAAAAATAATAATGGGCAGAAAAACATAATGGCTAAAATGAACTTTTTTTCCTTTTTGTAAAGTGCTGGAGCGATAAACAAATAAAGCTGGGAAGCGATGAAAGGAAAGGCAAAAAAAATTGCTGAAGTTAAGGATAATCTTAAATAAGTAACAAACGCTTCGGTTAGGCTAGTATAAATTATTTTCTGATTATTTTGACCGCCAAAAGCTTCCAACAAAGGCTGGAGCAAAAAATCATAAATATTTTGGGCAAAATGATAGCTGACAAAAAACGCTAATAAAATTGCAATCACGCAATAGACCAAGCGGTTTCTCAGCTCAATTAAATGCTCGGTTAAGCTTTGTTCTTTAAGATCTAACTCTTTAATTTTGGGCACTTTTTTGATTATTTAATTTAGCGATATTAGCAATGATGCCAATTCCAATTGCTAGAGTGATGGAAAATAAAATTAAAATTGTGGTGATAATGTTGAAAAGCTGGCTTGCTTTTTCACTATTTTTGGAAAAGATAATTAAAATGATTATCAAATTGGTGTAAGAAACCGACAAGCAAGCGATTTTCTTTAGATAATTTTCATAATAAAAAACTCCAACCAAGCCCGAAACTAGGCTGAAAATTAGCAGAAAAATTAAAATAGTTTGTATTAATTCCATAAATTATCATTGCAGATGAAAGAAATTTTCCTGACCATAGCGCTTCTAATTTTATTTTCCAACCAATCCCACGCTGAAGTTATTGGCGTTCAAAAAGATGAAAAAACCTTTGGCGAATGGCGTTTGATTTGCGAAAACGATGTGATGATTGATGTGTCTTATTGCAAAATTGCCAGCAAGTTTTTTTCCAATCAAGCTGTAATTAGCCTAGAGCCGTCTTTGAAAATGATGAATCAAATGATTATGGTGATTCCTAATTTGAAATTGGGCGAAACGGTGAAAATTCGTATTGATAAAAATGATATAATTTTTTCTAATCCGGTAAAAAAAGATGATTTTGGATTGGTATCATTGAGTCCGCGCCAAAAACAATTAATCTTAAGCCAGATGAAAAAGGGTGATTTTTTATTTATTCGCTTTAATATCAAGGCTTCCGAGAAGGAAATTACAGTTGGGCTAAATCTTAAAGATTTCCGCGATTCTGTTTCTTATTACAACTCCAAATTTTCAAATTAAAAATGACCACACGCATTGCAATCAACGGCTTCGGCAGAATTGGCAGATGTATTGCCAGAGCAATTTATGAAACTAATGATCACGATTTAGAATTAGTTGCAATCAATGGTCCAGCGCCAATTGAAACTCAAATTCATTTATTAAAATATGATTCAATCCATGGTCGCTTCAGCAAAGAAGTTAAGGCTGAAGGAAATGATGTGATTGTAATTGATGGCAAAAAAGTAAAACTTTTTGGTGAAAGAGATCCACTTAAATTAGATTGGAAAGCTTTGAATATTGATATTGTGATGGAATGCACCGGCGCATTTACTGATTTAGAAAGCGCGAGCAAACACATTTTAGCTGGCGCTAAAAAAGTCATTATTTCGGCTCCGGCTAAAGCTGACAATGTTAAAACTGTTGTTTATGGCGTGAATGATAATGTTTTAACCAAAGAAGATTTGGTAGTTTCAATTGGTTCTTGCACCACAAATTGCTTGGCGCCATTCACCAAAATTCTTAATGATAAAATCGGCATTGAAAAAGGTTTTATGACCACAATTCATGCTTACACTAACGATCAAAATATTGTTGATGGATCGCATAAAGATTTAAGAAGAGCCCGGGCTGCAGCAATGTCAATGATTCCAACTTCAACTGGTGCGGCAAAAGCGATTGGTTTAGTTTTGCCAGAATTAAAAGGCAAATTAGATGGCGGCGCAATCAGAGTTCCAACTGCCAATGTTTCAATGGTTGATTTGAGTTTTATTGCTAAAAGAAATACTAGCAAAGAAGAAATTAATCAGATCATCAAAGACGCAATTGCCAATGACAAAAAAACCGCTCGTGTTTTGCAATATGTAAATGAGCCTTTAGTTTCAATCGATTTTAATCACACCGAGCATAGCTCTTGCTTTGATGCTACTCAAACTAAAGTTATGGGTGAAAATTTTGTTAAAGTTTGTTCTTGGTATGACAATGAATGGGCGTTTTCAATCAGAATGCTTGATGTTGCTGCTTTGATGGCTTAAGGCATGCACTTGTCATCCTGAGCTAATTAATATTGTCATCCTGAGCGCAGCGAAGGATCTCATGAAACGCGCCGTGAACAAAACTGAACGCGTC
>JAZKFV010000002.1:0-102700 GCA_040386195.1 Pseudomonadota bacterium
AAGAGTTGTCATCCTGAGCGTAGCGAAGGATCTCATGAGTCATATTCCGGTTTTGTTTCGCAGCGCGACTCATGAGATCCTTCGCTACGCTCAGGATGACAGATAATAATGCGTCAGCATAAAAAGGCGAACTTAGACCAACTTCTTCAACTTCTCCACCAAATCCAACTTTTCCCAAGAAAATCCGCCATCAATTTCTGGCTCTCTGCCAAAATGTCCGTAGGCTGCGGTGCGTTGATAGATTGGGCGATTGAGTTTTAAATATTCTCTGATTCCGCGTGGTGATAGATCGACCAAATTATTTATAACTTCAACAATTTTTTCTTCATTATCTGCAAAGACGTGATTATTAACATAAAGTGAAAGTGGCTTGGAAACTCCAATTGCATAGGCAATTTGAATTGTGCATCTTTTGGCCAAACCTGCGGCAACAATATTTTTAGCTAAATAGCGCGCCATATAAGCTGCGGATCGATCAACTTTAGTTGGGTCTTTTCCCGAAAAAGCACCACCGCCATGAGGCGCAGCGCCGCCGTAAGTATCAACGATAATTTTTCTACCAGTCAGCCCCGCATCACCATCGGGCCCGCCAATTACAAACTTGCCGGTTGGGTTGACTAAAAATTTATTTTCATCACACATCCAGCCAGAAGGCAGAGTTTTTAAAATATAAGGGCGGATTAATTCACGAATTTGGTTTTGAGTGATTCCTTCCTTATGCTGAATGGAAACTAAAACTGAATCAGCTCTGATAGGAATGCCATTTTCATAATATAAAGTGATTTGCCCTTTAGCGTCTGGGCCCAAATCTTTTAACTCTCCAGATTCAATTGCATCGGTAATATTGTGAAGCATGCGGTGCGAATAGTGAATTGCGGCGGGCATCAAAACATCAGTCTCATCACAAGCATAACCAAACATAATTCCTTGATCTCCAGCGCCCTCATCTTTGCCAGCTGCGGCATCAACACCAATTGCAATATCGGCAGATTGTTTGTGCAGCAGATTGGTGATTTCAAGATTTTTGTAATTAAAACCTTCTTGCTCATAACCAATTTCTTTAACAACATTGCGAATAATTGCTTCAACATCATTTTTAGCAATTTCCGGCGCCCGAATTTCGCCACCAATAATCACGCGGTTGGTAGTGGCAAAAGTTTCAATCGCCAATCTGGAAAATGGATCTTGTTTTAAATAAGCATCAACCAGCGCATCAGAAATTTGATCACAAACTTTATCGGGATGACCTTTGGAGACGGACTCGGAGGTAAAAAGAAAATTTTTCATTTTAAAAAGGAATAACAACGCCACCGCGGAAGGTGGTAATTTTAGCATTAACAAAACCTAAATGAGTTTCGTATTTTTGAAAGCCGAAGCGAAAAGCCATATCTAAATCATAAGGCATAAATTGAATGCCGGCGCCATAAAGCAAAGCGGTTTCGTGGGCTTTGTGTCTAATTTCTTCGCCATTAGTTTGCATAAATTTTATTTGGCTATTCACATCAGCAATACCAATTTCAGCAAAACCTTCCAACCAATGATCGCCAACGATTGGAAAATAAATTAAAGAAGTGGCGTTGATATTTTCAATATCAAGTGAAGCTTTTTTAGTAATTTCAAAACCATTCACACCATGATTTTGCAAACCGCCTTTTGACCAATTCAAATTAAAGCCTAAATATTTATGCACCCGAAAATTAAAACCCAGCGCAATATCGTTGAAATTTTTCAACTGATGCCCAAAAGACTGGCGTTTAAATTGATCATTTTGTCCGTTGCCGTCAATTCCCATTCCTTGATATTCAGCGGTAAAAGCTGTTTTAAGCATGAAGCTGTCAGAAAGTTGATCGGTCAAATTTTCGGCTCTGGATTGAGCAGAAAAGTTTATGGCTAGTAAAAATGCCAAAAGGATGATAATTTTTTTGTTCATATAAATTTAATGAAAGTTATTAATGATTCTGGCGGTTATAAAACAACAATTATTAGTCAATTTAAAAACTCCTAGCAACATCATTCATCCGCTGATTTTCTTTTTGATCACTAGCAGCATTTTTGCAATCACAATTGATCTTTATAATGCACAAATTGCCATTGCAATTATTTGGGTGTGTTTAACTTTTGCAATTTTGCTAAGCTCGGATCAATGGCACAAAGATTTTATTGATGGAACTTTTGAGCAATTAATTTTAAGTGGTTATATTTTTGAGATGGTAATTTTTTCTAAAATTATTGCGTGCTGGCTATCAAATTCTCTACCACTAATTATCGTTTTGCCAATCGTCGCTTTGCTTTTAAAACTCGACAACAATTTGATAATTAATTTGTTAATAGTGGCAATTATCGCCACCATAATCATCAATTTTCTAGTTAGCTTTGGCTCAGCTCTAACCTTATCCGCCAACGCCACCAGCTCACTTCTAACAATTCTAATTCTTCCTCTTTTAATCCCCATCATCATCTTCGCCAACTCCGCCTTTAATAGCGATTTTATAGTTTCAATAAAATTTCTCTTAGCCCTATTATTTTTCCTAATCCCAATCCTAACCTTCGCCACTGCGGCGGCGGTAAAAGTAAATGTTATTGATTAAATAGATTGTCATCCTGAGCATTAAAGAGGTTGTCATCCTGAGCATTAAAGAGGTTGTCATCCTGAGCGTAGCGAAGGATCTCAGGAGTCGCACCGTGAACCCAAAACTGAACTCGGCTCAGGATGACAATTGCTCAATGATGAAAGTTCTTCTACAATTCCTTTCTCACCAACTTCGCCGCTTCAACCATATTAATCAAAGCTTCTTTAGTTTCTGGCCAATCTCTAGTTTTTAAACCGCAATCTGGATTTACCCAAATTTGTTCGGCTTTTAAAACATCCAAAGCTTTTTTCAAAAGCACTACCATTTCTTTAGTTGCTGGAACTCTTGGGCTGTGAATGTCATAAACACCGGGTCCAATTTCGTTTGGATATTTGAAGGTTACAAACGCGTTGAGCAATTCCATATTTGATCTGGAAGTTTCAATTGAAATCACATCGGCGTCCATATTGGCAATATCGGCAATGATATCGTTGAACTCAGAATAGCACATATGAGTGTGAATTTGAGTGCGATCTGACACGCCGCTGGCGCTGATTCGGAAAGCCTCAACTGCCCATTGCAAATAATTTGCCCAGTTGGCTTTTCTAATTGGCAAACCTTCACGAAGCGCTGCTTCATCAATTTGAATAATTTTGATGCCCGCTTTTTCAAGGTCGTTAACTTCATCACGAATTGCAAAAGCAATTTGCAAAGCCGTGTCTTTTCTTGGCTGATCGTTTCTCACAAATGACCATTGCAAAATTGTGATTGGACCAGTCAACATTCCTTTCATAATTCTTTTAGTCTGAGATTGTGCATAAATTGCCCATTCAACAGTCATTGGTTTTGGACGAGAGACATCACCAAAGATAATCGGAGGTTTTACACAACGAGAACCATAGCTTTGCACCCAACCAAATTCAGTGAAAGCAAAACCGCTTAATTGTTCACCAAAATATTCGACCATGTCGTTGCGCTCAAACTCGCCGTGAACCAAAACGTCTAAATCAATTTCTTCTTGAAAACGAATGCAACGAGTGGTTTCTTCCTGCAAGAATTTTTTATATTGGGCAGCAGTAATTTTATCGGCTTTAAAATCAGCACGATATTTTCTCACCTCTTTAGTTTGCGGGAATGAGCCAATAGTTGTGGTTGGCAAAATTGGTAAATTGATTTGATTAGTTTGAATTTTTTTACGAGTCGCAAAATCACTTTTGCGGTTCATATCCGATTCTTTGATCGCCGCAACTCTAGCTTTAACTGCTTGATCATGAATTTTTGCAGAAGTTTTTCTTAAAGCATTAGCTTTTTTATTGACTTCAAGAAGTTCTTTAACTGCAGATTCATTGCCAGAAACGACTTGAGCAATCGCATTAATTTCAGCTAGTTTTTGAGTAGCAAATGCTAACCAGCTTTTAATTTCTGCGTCTAATTTCACTTCTGAATTCAAATCAACTGGGCTGTGTAGCAAGCTGCAAGAGGAAGAAATGATAACTCTTTCTTGTCCCAATTTAGCAACTGCCTTTTGAGCAACAGCAATTGAATTTTCTAAATCATTGATCCAAATATTTCTGCCATCAACCAAACCAAGTGATAAAGTTTGATGAGCACCAATTGCCAGCAAAGCTTGATCCAATTGCTCCGGTGCGCGCACCAAATCAATGTGAACTGAAGCAGTGTTTAATGCAAAAGCAGTATTAATGTTGCTGCCCAGATTATCAAAATAAGTGGTTAAATGAAGTTTGATATTGCCAGCAAACGCGCTGATTTCTTTATAAGCGTGAGTGTAAGCATTTAAAGCTTCGGCAGATAAATCGGTTGCTAAGCAAGGTTCGTCAATTTGTAAATCTTGAACTCCAGCTTGATTTAAAGCGGCAAAAATTTCTTTATAAACTACCAATAAATTTGGCAATAAATCTAAAACATTTGATCCATCAACTGATTTTCCAATCAATAAAAAAGTCAAAGGCCCAACCAGAACTGGTCTAGTTTCAATGCCAAGTGCTTTAGCTTCCAAATAATCATTAACGATTTTTTTGCAGGCAAATTTGAATTGTTGATTTTTGCTAAATTCAGGAACGATGTAGTGATAATTAGTGTCAAACCATTTAGTCATTTCCATCGCCACAACATCTTTAGTGCCTCTTGCCATTGCAAAATAAAGATCCAAATCAACAACATCGCCAGAAAATTTGAAACGAGCTGGAACCGCGCCAGTTGCGGCAATTAAGCCTAAGATGTTATCATAAAAAGCAAAATCGTTGCTAGGAATAAAGGCAATTCCCGCCGATTTTTGTAAGAGCCAATTATTTTTTCTAATTTGCGCAGCTTCTTTTAAAAGCTCTTCTTTGGAAATAGAATTTTTCCAATAGCTTTCCACAGCTTTTTTTAGCTCACGAAAAGCACCAACCCTTGGAAAACCAAGTATAGCAGATTTAGACATTTTTTAAAATATTGAGATTTAATAAAGCGGGCTCGCTTGAAAGAGAGAAATAATTTTGCTTCAAACTTGGTTTAAAGCAAAACCGGCGCTAATAATAAAAGACCAAAGGTCAAATTGTCAATTAATATAATCGCACTGTTATCTGGCGCCCCGTTATCTTGGCTGATTATTATCTTTTTTGAGCTGTTGATTTTACCTTGCTAAGATGACGATAGTCGACTTGCAGGTGTCAATGATTAATCTTGGTAAAGTTCCAATTAAACTTTTCCTTTCAATTTATCTAGCAGGTCGTGTTGCTTGTAGCGCCAATTTTAATTCTTCTAGGTTATCTCTATAAAATTTTTTCTCATGGTCACTCAGCGGTGATATTTTATTAGGTAAAATTTTAGGAATTTTAAATCCTATATTGTGAGCTCCAGTAGTGGCGCCGCGTTTTTTAATATTAATATCGGTAAAAAAATCGCTAGCTAATGCGTCAACAATTCTATCAAGCAAAGGTTGATCAATATTTATGTCATCACCCAACTTACCTTTTAATTCTACAACTGTAGTTGCCAAATTTATTTTGACTTTCTCTACTTTTGTCAGCTTGAGGCGCGGATTGTGTTTTTGTTTAGCGTGCAGGGTACTGCTGGATAATATTGTAGAGAATTTCTTTGCTGATTTTAAGTCATACAAATTTTTCATGACTGGATCTCTTCTATGTTCAACATTTTGGGCAAAGCCGATTTCATCTTCATCTGATTGCTCAGATTCAACCAGGTTTTGTTTAGTCTCTTGTAGTTTTTGGTCGATTTCTTCTTGGCTTAAAATTTCGTCACCGAATAAATCTTCAACCACAACTAAAAATTTAGCTATGTTATCCAGATCTTGATTACCAAATTGGTTGTAAGCTTCGTATAAATTTTCTCTAAAGCTTTCAACTTTTTCTGGTGCAATTGCTTTAATTAATTTTTGTATATTTAAGAATCCCAATTCTAAATTTGGCGATTTAACCAAGTTGATTGCGCCCACTCTTAAAAATTGAGCTTGCTCTTCTACCTCTAAATTTCCGATATTATCGCAGATTATTTCTATCTGCTCGTCGTTATATTTTTGTAAATTATGTTCCAAAAATATTTTTGCTAAATCTTTTCCCTTGGTTTCCTGATTGGGAAGATAAAATTGCTGTTCTAAACCAGTAGCCAAAGCTGATGACACTGTGGATCTTGGAGTAAAAATCAACATTTTGCGTGCCGACCAAATTTGTTTTAAGGAAGTTAAACTGGTGCGATGCTTTTCTAATTCTTCAGGTTTTTCATCGGGGCTTTTTTCCAATAAAGACTGAGTTGTGCAAGAAAGTAAATTCAAAACCAAGCTATGAATTTGACCAATAAATTTTTCTACTTCTTGCTCATCTTTTTCAGCGGCTTCTTTTTCTTTAGCTTCTTGTATACTTTCTTCTGTTTGTAACAGATTAGGGAGGACTAGATAATGTACTGTTGCATCTTTTGTTTTCGATTTATTTAAAAACTTTAAATTAGTTAAGCATCGTTTTATGAATAATATTTCTTGCTGTAGATTTTCTGTTGGTTGCCCAGAAAGTTGATCAATAAGGTCTTTTATGGTTAGAAGAGAATCTTTAGCCTTGCTTTGTTTGTGTTTTGTATCCCATTCCTTAAAAGTTGTTTTTATTTTGCCAATTGCTTCTTCCACTGTTTTCGAAGTTAAACCTTCTCGTGGAAGCACCAATGTTGATTGTTGAGCAGATATTTGTTGAGCTAATTGATTAATTGATTCAATCGGATTATCAAGTTTGCTATTGGAGGTTTTGGAGGCTTTTGCTTGCTTAGGAAATTGTTTCTGCAAATTTTGTTCTATTAACAACAAAGATATATCTTTTGGAAAAGATACTTCTTTTTCTTCGTCTTTAATCTTCACTTTCATTACGAAGATATTTCCATTTTTTAACTCTTGAAAAGTTACAGATGGTTTGTCTTTAAAAAATTGTTCAATTTGTAATTTAAAATCAAGAAATGCTTTCTGGGTTTTAATTAGGTGAGAAATTCTACTATCTGTGCTTGCAGTAATAAGCCCAACCGCATCAATTCCCAAATTATTTTGAATTTCAATATTTGCGCCTAGTTCCAAGCAAAAATTGACCAAAGCAAAGTCATTATTGGATATAGCTCGATGAAGAATTGTCAACCCATTTTCATCTGCAGAATTTATATCAAGACCAAAATTTTGATCTTTAAATAACATCTTAAAAATTGCCAGATAATTTTTACCCCCGCTGGCTTCTTGAAAGGTTTCGTGAATGGATTTGGTGATGCTTTCTGGCGATAAAATAGATTCATATCTGGTTAAAAAATATTCAGTAAATTCAGTTGAATCTGATCTAAAAACACTTTTTAGAAGTTTGGTTTGAAACTCAGAAGTCATTTCTTCGGGCTTGGTATCGTCTAACAAAATTATGGCGATTCCAAAACTTTGAGAAATGATTGATCCTTCAAGTGCTGTGAATTGATTTTGTCCCAAATTTTTGTTGGCACCTTGCGCCATTAGAAACCTAAATATTTCCAGATTATTATTTTGAGCCGCAATATAAAGAGGTGTGGCGCCATTACCATCGGGCATATCTTTATCGGCACCATTTTTGAGTAGCATCTGAACAGTAGTTAAATTACCACCAGCAACCGCATAATGAAGAGTTATCATGGATCTTCGTTTCTCCAGGCTTTTGATTAAATAATTTTCAGCGAAATATTTAAAATATTCTGGGCCCGCACTGGCGGCATTATTAATAGCTGATTCGATATTTGTTTCGATGCCTGCCGCAATTAAATAGTCAACAATACTCAGGTGACGCATTAGAATTGCCGAATCAAGAGGTTTCATCAAACCTGTCGGATGCTCTTTAATATCAACAATTCCCGTTTCAGTTAAGTATTTAACAATATCTAGACTGCCAGAATATACTGACACATGGAGGGTATCTTCTGTATTGCTATTAATTTTGTCTCGATGATTTTCAACTATGTATCTGACAAAAGTAATCTTTTTGTTCATTATGGCAGATGTGAAAGCCAGGTTTATGTCAATAAAACCAGGCGTTTCAAGCAAGTATTTAAAAAGTTCAAAGTTGTCCTCTTCCATAGCTATTAGAAAAGCATTTTTTTTCACAGCTTCATCTATCGGAAAATTTTTAACTAGGTATTTAACAATGTCAAAATAGCCTTCTTGTATAGCGATAAGAAGTGCAGTATAGCCATCATTAACAGCAGCATTCACCATTGTTGGAAATTTATTAGCGAATAGTTCAACCAGATCTGTGCGACCGTTGATAACAAAAACATGAAACAACAACATAACATCATCCACCTTTTGATCTGCTTGGATACCAATTTGGAACATCTCCTTCAAAATATTTTCATTTATTATTCTAATAAATAATGTGTCTTCGAGTTTAATTAGAAGTAATACATCTTCTAATTTAATTCCGGCCGAATGAAGGGGTGTTCTATCTGAAGGATTATTTTTTAGAATTTTTTCTAGGGCTGACACTTTTGATTTTAACTCACCAATTTTTTCGCGTTTTATTTTTGCAGGTGATTTTTTGTAATTAAATCTAATTTTTGCGTTCTCTTCTTTTAGGGTTTCCGATAAAAAATCAGCGGCCTTATGAAAGGTGTCTTGTTTTGTTGTTATCCGGCACAACAAATTAACCATTTCATAAAAACCAGGCTCATTGGCACAATTTTTTAAAACATAATCAAGTGCTGAGCTATATTCTGTTTCAGTTTTTTGCCCGGTTTTGGCATCAATTTTGGTGGCTGTAAATTTTCTTGTTGCAAATCTATATCGCTCTTTACGATCCGGAAAGAAATCCAGGATTCTTTGTAGTGAGGCATATCTAGATAAATAAAGTGCCATATCTTCATCACTAATTTGGGAAGCTGAGATTAAAGTTGTGGTTTTTGTTGCAAAAGGATTAAGAAGACTAAATCGCATATTTCTAAAAATTATTTAGTTAATAAAAATTATTCATAACGCAAAATCTCGGCCGGGTTGGCTTTGCTTGCTTTGTAGGCGGGATAAATTGTGGCGAGAAACGATAAAATTAAGGACATAACAGTAATTAAAACAACATCAGAAATAAAAATTTTGGAAGGTAATTGTGAGAGAAAATAAATTGTTGGGTTGAATAAATCGGTGCCGGTGATTGATTCTAGCCATTTTTTTATAGTGTTAATATTGGTAGAAAATGCTACACCGATGATTAATCCCAGCAAAGTTCCCGCCATTCCAATCAAACTGCCACAAATCAGAAAAATTCTCATCACACTAGCTTTTGCCATTCCCATGGTGCGCAGGCAGGCGATGTTTTTCTTTTTATCGCCAACTAGCATTATCAGGCTGGAAATAATATTGAAGGCGGCGACTAAAATGATCAGAGTTAAAATTAAAAACATCACCGTGCTTTCAACTTTTAAAGCGTCAATGAAGCCAGAATTGGCTTGTTGCCAATCCATTATGTAAAGTTCAGAAAAATTATTGTGGATTAAATTTTCAACTTGGCTTTTAAGTATTGCAATTTGAGTGGGATCGCCACCAAAAATTTCAATTGCGGAAGCGGATTCTTTATAACGAAAATGTAATTGCGCCGCGCCAAAATTCATAAAAACTGTGCTGGCATCATATTCATACATTCCACTTTCAAACACGCCGCCAACCTTATAGGTCTTGATTCTAGGAATTGATCCTAAAATTGTATTATTAGTTTCAGAAGAAATAATTTTGAGCTCATCACCAACATCAAGACGCATATTATTAGCAATTCCTGAGCCAATAACAATTTCATCTTTATTATTCAAATTATTGATATCGCCGCGAACAATATTTTGAACAATTAATTTTTTATGCTTCAAATCATCAAGCTCAACCGCCTTAATCAAACCGCCCGCCGCCTTGCCGTTAGCGGTTAGCATTGCTTGGCTTTCAACAATTGGATTAACATATTGCAAACCTTGCAAAGTTTTTAATTGTTCAATAATTTGCTGATAATTTTTGATATTTCCTTCCCGAGAATAAACCGTCAAATGCGAATTAATTCCCAAAATTCGATTAACCAATTCATAACGAAACCCATTCATCACCGACATCACAATAATCAAAGTGGCAACTCCAATCATAATTCCCACAAATGAAAAAATGGCAATCACCGAAATAAATCCTTCTTGGCGTTTAGCTTTGAGATAACGCAGTGCAATGAGAAATTCTAGTTTTGAGAACATATTTATTTAGGAAAAATTAAGAAAATTTTTAGCGGAGATAATTTGGGTTTGAAGATATTTTGATTGAGGAAAATCTTTCAAATTACCAGTGATCAAAAAATCACAGTCACCTTTAATGGCAGTCTTCAAATATATTTCATCATCTTGATCAGGAAGTTTTGGTGCATTTTTTATATCATCAATTTTAACTAAAATTGAATGTTCACAGATAATTTTTACCAAAGATAACAACCTTAATTTATAGTTTTGAAATTTTTTTCTATTAATCACCTCTTTATATTCCAATAATATTTCCTGACAAATATAGTTTTGATGATTTTTTAATATATTGGAGATGACTTGGCGACAGTTGCCATCAGACATTCCAGCAGAAATAATAATATTACAATCGATAACTGTGGTGAGTTTTCTTTTAGTCATTAGCGTTTTTTACGAGACAATTTTATTTCTTTATTTACCACTTTTAGAATTTGTTGTTCACTGAGCCCATCAAAATCACCTGATATTTCCTGCTTAAACAAATCATTAAAAGCTTTTAGAGCATTTTTCTTTTGAGAGTCTTGTTTTTTCTCAAGAGGTTCAATAACTAACTTGTTTTTATCTTGTCGGAAAGAAATATAATCACCAATTTTGAGATGATTTTGTTTGCGGTAATCCGCAGGAATAGTGATTTGAAAGCCAGTTGTAATTTTGTTAATTCTAGTTTCTAAAGACATAATTTTTTAGTAAATAATTTTTAGTATATTACTAAATTAGTATATTACTATAATATGTCAATTTTTAACTTAACTCACTCCCTTAGAAGTTGAATATTCAAAGTGGAAGGGTGTTTCTGGATAAACCAAGTGGTAAATGCTGTGACAAGCAGTTGCTGCTTCGGCGAAGCCGCTTAAGATTAGTTTTAGTTTGTTAGTGTAATGAGCAATGTCGCCGATGGCGTAGATTGCTGGTTCGGAGGTTTGCATGGTGGTAAAATTGACTTCGATTAAATTTTTGTGCAAGTTCAAACCCCAATGGGCGATGGGGCCAAGTTCCATTGCTAGGCCGTAAAATGGTAATAAAATATCGGCTGGAATTTCTTTGATATTGCCAGAAAAGTCTTTAACCAAAACTTGTTTAAGATGACCATTTTCGCCTTGCAAACCTTCGAGCTGATAAGGCACAATCGTTTCGATTTTACCTTCAATTGCCAAATTTTTTAGCTTTTCGGCACTTTCCGGAGCGCAGCGAAATTTGTCTCTGCGATGAATTACGGAAATTTTTGTTGCAACTTCTGCCAAAGAAATTGCCCAATCAACTGCGGAATCTCCGCCGCCAGCAATTACAACATTTTTGCCGATAAAATCTTTACGGCTTTTAACCATATAAAAAACGCTTTTACCTTCAAATTCTTCAATATTAGCAATGGGCGGGCGATTAGGGCCAAAGGCTCCACAACCGGCAGCAATAATGATTGCTTTAGCTTCAATGATAGTTCCTTTGGAAGTTGTGACTTGCAGATTTTTATTTTCTAATCTTGTTAATTTTTCAACTCTTTGACTTAAATGAAAAACTGCTTCAAAAGGTTTGGCTTGTTCTGCTAATTTTTCAATTAATTCAGCTGCCAAAATTTGTGGATGAGCCGGAATATCATAAATTGGTTTTTCTGGATAAAGCGCGCTACATTGACCGCCGATAAAATCTAAAGTGTCAACCACGTGACATTTCATTTTAAGCATTCCTGCTTCAAAAACAGTGAATAAACCAGCTGGCCCAGCACCGATAACGATGATGTCGGTTTTGTGAATAGACATGAAAATAATGATTAATGATTAATGTTTAATTGTTAATGGTCGGGTACTTTATAGATCAAAACTTAATTTTACAAATTAAGTAAAAATTATTTACAACTCAGATTGATGATTGATAATAATTAATCATTAATCATTAACCATTAACCATTATTTAATGCGTTTAACAGCAATAAAGCCAGCCAAAGAGAAAATTGCTCGTTCAGAAGTTTCTGCTGCTAATTTTATTCCCTATAAATGCCATTACAATTCCGACACTATTCTTAATAAGGATGAAAGTTTGCTGCGGGTTATCAAGATTAAAGGTTTTGCTTTTGAAACCGCTGATGACATTGAAATTGATCTGAAAAAAGCCTCACGAAATAATCTATTTAAAGGAATGGCTTCGGGCACATTTTCACTTTATTTTCACACGGTGCGCAGAAAAGAAAAAGCGTTTCCGGAAGGTAATATGCCTGATATTTTCACCGAACGGGTTAATCGTGAATGGAGCTTCAAACATAGTGATGATAAAAGTTTTATTAACGAACATTATCTAACTATTATTCGTGGTCACAACAATTCAGTGGTGGCAAAAGTTCAACAGATGATTCAGAAAGTTCAACATAAAGCCGATCACTTAGCCTGGGAAAATCATCTGCGTGAATCTTTTGAAGAGCTTGATGAAATGACTATCCGAGTTTTAAACGGCTTTTCTTCTTATGGCGCCAGAACTCTCGGCATTGTTGAAACTGAGGACGGAATTTTTAGTGAACTTTTGGAATTTTTAGGGCGCCTTGTCAATTGCGGTTTTAGCCAACAAATGACTTTGCCAACTATGGGCATTGATCATTATTTACCAATCAGCCGATTATTTTTTGGCGGCAAATCAATTGAAGCGCGACATCCTCTAGGCAGTAAATATGCTGGCATTGTTTCCATCAAAGAATATCGCCCTTCAACTCACGCGGGAATGTTTGATGGTTTTATGCAATTGCCGTTTGAAATGATTATGAGCCAATCATTTTCTTTTATTGATCGCATGATTGCGATTAGCTCGATGCAATTACAACAAAGAAGATTGGTGCAATCAGAAGATGTGGCAATTTCACAAATTGGCGAAATTGATGAAGCCTTAGATTCCGCAATGAGCGGAGAATTTGCTTTTGGCAATCACCATTGCACAGTTCTTTGCATTGAAGATAGTTTAAAATCTTTGGAAAGCGCCTTATCAATGGCAATTGTTGAAATGGCAAATGTTGGCGTTAACGCAGTTCGCGAAAGGCTAAATTTAGAACCAGCTTATTGGGCGCAATTGCCTGGCAATGCTGCTTTTGCAGTTAGAAAATCAATCGTCAATACTTTAAACATCGCCAGCTTTGCCTCTTTTCACAATTATCCATCCGGCAAAAGAAAAGCCAATCATTGGGGTAATGCTGTTACTGTGTTTAATACTGTTTCGGGCACACCATTTTTCTTTAGTTTTCATGTTCGTGATGTTGGGCATACAATGGTTATTGGTCCAACTGGCGCGGGTAAAACTGTTCTACTCAATTTTTTATGCGCGCAAGCACAAAAATTTAACGGACGATTATTTTTCTTCGATAAAGATCGCGGCGCCGAAATATTTTTGCGCGCAATTCACGGAACTTATATGACTCCGGAAACTTCCAAACCTTCCGGCTTCAACCCTTTCCAACTCGAAGATAACGCCACTAATCGCTCTTTTTTAGTTGAATTTTTAAGAACTTTAGTCACCTACGATAATGATAAATTAAGCCCTGAAGATTTAGATAAGCTTGGTGAAGCGGTGAATGGCAATTACAAACTTCCGCAAAAACAAAGAAAATTATCCAACCTAGCACCCTTTATGGGAATTGGCGGGCCAGGATCTTTGGCAGGAAAATTATCAATGTGGCACGGGCTGGGATCACATAATAAATTATTCGATAATGAAGAAGATGTAATTGATTTTGACTCCAATCGCATTTTTGGTTTTGAAATGGGTGAAATGCTTAAAGATCGTTATGCTCTTGGTCCGGTGCTATTATATCTATTTCATCGCATTCAAAAATCATTAGATGGCAGACCAACAATGATCGTTCTCGATGAGGCTTGGGCATTAATTGATAATCCAATTTTTGCGCCCAAAATTAAAGATTGGCTCAAAACTTTGCGAAAATTAAATACCTGCGTAATCTTTGCCACTCAATCAGTTGAAGATGCTGCTAAAAGTTCAATTTCAGATACTTTAGTTCAACAAACTGCCACCCAAATTTTCTTGCCTAATTTGAAAGCGACCGATGTTTATCAAAAAGTTTTTATGCTTTCCGAACGTGAATTTAGCTTGGTCAAAACCACTGATCCTGCAAGTAGATTTTTCTTGCTCAAACAAGATAATGATGGCGTGGTCGCCAGAATTGATTTGAGTGGAATGGATGAGGTGATCAGAGTTTTATCTGGCAAAATTGAAACCATTTCTCTGCTTGATACAATTGTTGCTGAAGTTGGATCTGATCCGGCTTTATGGCTGGATATATTTTATGAAAGATCTTCTTAGATAATAGATGATAAAAAACCTGCGCTTTAAATTCTTAATCACTTTATTTTTCTTTGCCCTATTTGCAACCAACGCTATTGCTGGTTCTGGCGATAAAGATCGTTTTCGCACTTGCTCACCTTTAGGCGGATCAACCTCTAATGACAACCCTAAACCTTCCGATCTTGATTATAGCCCGCTTAATGGTGGTGACGATTTTTCCTTTGATGAGGCTAACGGCTATTGCTGGACTGTGGTTGGTCCTTTATATGGCGCAGTTAAAATAACTATTCCGATAATGAATCGCTTATGCGCAAGCGGCAGCACCATTCCACGACCAACTCCACGACCAATTCAAGATAGTCAAGACATCATCAGAGCAACCATCAATTGCGCCGCTAATCACGATCCAAGATGTTGTAGCGCAATAAGCGTTGCCTACGCCGAACTAGGCAGCTTTATTGCTGGAATGCGCATTCAATATGAAGTTGCTCAAGCCGCTTATCAAGGCAGCGCGCTTTGCGGTGGGGGCAATGACGATAATTGGATGCGTTGGCACAGCCAATCAATGAATCGAGATATTCCGGATAAAAAAACTAGCGTTGAAAATCAAATTAAAACCTGGGTGGCAGAGTGCAATAGCGATCCAACTTCAAGCACTTGCGCCAGTTTAAGCAACGGTCTTAATCAAAGAGAATATCGCCAATGGTATTATGGTGGCGTTGAAAGAGAAGATATTAGCGACAATGCTTGCCCAGATGTAACCAGAGCGGCTGTGGATGGTGAAAATATCGTGACCTATGGCGATAAAACATATCCGGCACAAAAATATTATTTGCGCGGCACCGAGCCGGGAAATTATGCCTGCGAACGCTTTAACTATCGCCTGAATAAAAGTGATCCTTTGAACAATAATTCGCCACTTAGCGAACTCAGGATTAAAGATTACGATTACGCCTATAGATGTTGTCAAAATAAAAGCAAATCTTCGGTTTGTATTGAAAGAAAATATTGCACTGACGGCGTTGATATAATTGGCGGAAATTGCCTTCCTGAAAATATCATCACCAAACATAAATTCTGTCAAGCTGGCAGCCAATGTTCAATTGGTCCAGGTGCTAATAAAATTATTTATAGCGCCAATTACCAAGACAATGATCGAATGGTTTGCGTCAATACTGTCAATCTTTGCCCTTATGATTTTAATTTGGGCGGCGGCAGCGTTCAATGCGATTATTACAAAGACGGCAACGGCACTGGGAATGATTTTGTAGCAATCTCCACCACTGATATTGCCAATCAAACTTGTGATACTAAAAGTGAAATCAGAAACGCCGATTGCTCTTTTAACGAAAAAGCCGGCAAATGCCGCAATTATTGCCAGCATCTCAACCATTGCGTAATTGTTGGCGGCACTGATTACATCTATGATAGCGAAATTTCTTCACCTTATTTTTCCAATGCCTGTTTGAATTTTATTGGCGATTCCAAAAATGAATATGGCTATGGCCAACCAACTGGCGCTGGTGATACTAGTATAACTGGTGTACAAAAACACTTCACCGCACCAATGGCGCAATGCGTTCGAGAAACTTTGGAGAATGTTTTTTATAATCGCGCCGGACACAGTAAATGTGGAAATATCAATGAATTTCCTGATGCAAACGGCAATTGCTTCACCAACTTTTATCAATATCAAGCAGGTCAAAATGTTGCCGATGAATCATTCTTTTTCTACATTCAGGATCATTTAAAAGATGCCATTAAATTAATTTTAACCGTCTCAATTATGATGCACGGCTTTAAAATTTTACTCACCGGCACTCCGTTTAAACATTCCGAATTAATAACCTACATCGTCAAAATTGGTCTAGTTTTATTTTTTGCCACTGGAACCGCCTGGCAAGGCTTCTTCTTTGATGGGGTTTATAACGCCTCGAGCACTTTTTCGACAATCGTAATGAATATCAAAACCAGCCCACTGGAAATTCAGCGCGACGGTTGTCAATTTGGCAACATAAAACTGCCCGATGGCACTAGCGAAAATGTTTCTGAATATCCGAAAGGAAAAGAATATTTGGCGGTCTTCGATACTTTCGATTGTAAGATTGCTCGCTATTTAGGCTTTGGGCCTTCGGCCACCGTTGCCAATATCGCCAAAATTATTCTACCAGCTTTAATCAGCCCAGCAGTTGGCGCCATTGGAATTTACTTTGCTCTTTTAACTATGGCATTTGGCTTTTTTATGATTGCCGCTTGCTTTAGGGCTTTACATATTTTCCTAACTTCCGCCTTCGCAATTATTCTGCTGGTTTATGTCTCGCCAATCACCATCACCGCTATTTTGTTCGCTAAAACCAAACCTCTTTTTGACCGCTGGCTCAACAACCTGATTGGCTATAGCTTGCAGCCAATTATTCTTTTTGCCTATATGGGTTTCTTCATCACTATTTTTGAAACTTTAGTTACCGGCAGCGCCACCTTTACCGGCAAAGCTCCCCAAAAAGAAATTGTTTGTGATAAAGTTTGTGTGGATAAGGACGGCAATGTAACTGTTCTGCAGGCTGACGATGGTTTGGGCGGCATTATCAACGATATCAATCAAAATGTTATCAATCCGGCAGTTAATGGAGTTATTGATAATGTCATTAACCCAGCCGCAGATTCGCTTGGAGCCAGTGGCATTAATGGCATTAATGGCAGCAATAGCGCACCAATTTGCAATCTAGATGCCGGCAGCAAAATCTTCGATCCAATGTCGGATAGTGTTGCTTGTATGATGAATTTGAAGAATAAATATTTTGGCAAGATTCCAGTTTTAGAACCGCTTGGCATTGGCTTGCCAATCTTAAAAGATTTTTTCACCAACAATGGTCGACAAAAAATTCTGGCAATGACCAAAGCCGTTTTAATCATCTATATTCTCGCCAGCTTTATGGATGAAATTCCTGGCATCGCTTCTAGTTTAATGGGCGGAAACACCTTGCCAGAATCCAAAATTTATGGTGCTGAACAAATGGCTAAAAAAGTTGGCAAATTAATTGGTGCAGTGCAAAAACGCGGCGCTGGCGCAACTCGAAAAATTGGCAGCAAAATCGCCGCCCGAGCCAAAAGTGCAGCAAGATCAGCAGGGGTGAAGAAAAATGACGATGATGGTGGAGATTAAAAATTTAACTCAAATTTAATTCATTCCCAGAGCTTCTTTATAAGTCTCCAGCAAGAATTCTTGTTCATCTAATTTCGCCTTATCTAGCTTTCTCATTGAGATAATTTTTCTGATAGTCTTAACATCAAAACCAGCGGCTTTAGCTTCGTCAAAAATTTCTTTAATACTGCTGGAAATTTCTTTTTTTTGATCTTCATACATTTCCACACCTTCAATATATTTTTTCAAAAGTTCAGCGGTGTTTTTGTTAATTTCGGACATATTTTGTTATTTAAAAAGGTTATATAAATCGTTAGAAGTAGTAAAAATCATCAAAGCAATCAATATAGCAAAACCGACCTGAAAGCCCATGAGCTGGACTTTTTCTGGTAGTGGTTTGCCACGGATCACTTCAATAATATAGTAAAACAAATGCCCGCCATCTAAGGCAGGAATTGGTAATAGATTGGCAACTCCTAGATTGGCTGAGATCATTGCCATGAACCAAAGAACCATCATAAAACCTTGTTCCATGGACTTGCCAGAATATTCAGCAATTTTGACTGGGCCGCTTAATTCTTTGATGCTTCTTTGTCCAGTAATCAGCTCGCCAATTGCTTTTAGAATTGCGGTGGAAAGATTATAAGTTTCAATATGAGCTTGTACAAAGGCTTGCCCCAAACCTAATTTGTGATATTCAAACTGGCTAGCGCCAACGCCAATTAAAGGAGTTTTTTGTTCTTCGCCAAAAATGTTTTTGGAAGCGGCAATTTTTGGAGTTAAATTAACATCAACGGTTTTCTCGCCTCTTTGCAAAACAAGTTGCATGGGTTTTTCACCGTTTTGAATCACGATTTGTCTGAGCTGGTCAAAATCTTTAATTGTTGTTTCGTTGATTTTTAAAACTTTGTCGCCAACCAAAATTCCCGCTGCGCTGGCGGCGCTTTCTTCTTGCACTTGGTCGATAATTGGCAGAACCGTTGTCAAACCTTGCACTTTAAAAATTACCGTTAATAGCAAAATGCATAATAAAAAATTAGCGATTGGACCGGCTGAAACAATGGCGATGCGCTTGTAAACATTTTGAAAATAGAAGGAAACTTTTTTGTCTTGTAAGCTCATTTGCTGAAGCTTTTCTCCATCAAAAAGTGAAGCAGGATTTTTATCACCAAACATTTTCACATAACCGCCGAAAGGCAATAGGCTGAACTTCCATCTGGTGCCGGATTTGTCGTTAAAGCCAAATAATTCTTTGCCAAATCCAATTGAAAATTCTTCCACCCTCACCCCGCAAATTTTGGCAATAAAATAATGCCCAAATTCGTGAATGAAAACGATGATCGAAAGAATGATTACAAAGGCGAAAATATTGTGTGCGATGAGATTTATAATTGCCATTTATGAGATTTAAAAATTTTAGGAGGTGCTAATTTAAGGAGAATTATTACAACTGCAATAAAGAATTTGATTAGATTTTTTGTTGCTGATCTTTTATATTAACCGACCAATTCAATCAAACAAACTATGCAAAGAAAAAAACCAAGCTTTAAAAAATCAGGAAAAAGCCAAAGACAACTCCAAGTTGGCGAACAAATAAAAAGGGTTTTGGCAGAAATTTTTCTGCAAGATAATCTATTTGCCATCAAAGACGGCTATATCACAATTCTGCAAGCTGATGTTAGCCCGGACGCTAAAAACGCCAAAATTTTTATTGATATTTTTGGCGAAGTTGATGGCAAAAAAATTATGTCCGAACTCAAACAAATCAGCCCTTATCTACGCGGCAAATTATCCAGCAAACTCAATCTGCGCTTCACGCCAGAGCTGATGTTTGTTTTGGATGAAACTGCTGGTGCGGTGAGCAAGATTGAGGATTTGCTCAAGGAAGAATCGAAGAAATTTTCTTAAGAATTTAATTATTATATTCAATCAACACAAATAATTATCATGGGACACAATAATCAAACCATAAAACAAAATACATATTCAGACCAACTAAGCGGCGCAGTATTGTCAATGGGCGCTGGTGATTATTCTGCATTTATAGTTCCTCATAATAAAAACATTATAAGAGATGGTCAGTCCATTGAAGTTTTGGGAGTTCATGATGTGGCTGATTGTGTTGGAATAATAGGATGGCATGAACCAACTAAAACAGTATATTTATATCATATGAATGAAGTTGATGAAAGACGCTTGAGTCATTCAGCTAATTTATTAACAAACGCTATAAGAGAAGGATCACACTCCAACAATCCATTGCAAGAAGTGCGCTATACATTAGTAACTAATCACCCTAGCGAGAGAAATATTCCAAGTTTATTAGATGCTTTGATGTCATTTGGAATTGGACTAGATCAGATCTCAATTGATCGACAAGAATCTCAACTATTCATTGATAGAAATTCTGGCGTGGTTAGCAACTCTCATGAAAAATATCCTAATCCAAAACTACAACGCCAAAACACGAATACGCAAGATATAGCAGGCACTTCTCCAAGAACTCCGAAGGTCACTGATATAACCGGCTCCGAACCTAACAACAAATCCCCAGAAAGATCTTAAATGATTGTTTTATAAAGCGTTTATTCCTAACTTCTCAAACAACTCCAAATCCTTTTCTCCTTGCGGATTTTGGGTGGTTAAAAGTTTTTCTCCGTAAAAAATTGAATTGGCTCCGGCTAAAAAGCATAAAGATTGAGTTTGGTCGTTCATTTCGCTTCTGCCGGCGGATAATCTAACGGCGGATTTGGGCATTAAAATTCGGGCAACGGCGATGGTTCGGATAAATTCAAATTCGTCAACACCTTGAGTTTTTTCTAGCGGCGTGCCTTTAACTTTGACCAGCATATTGATTGGAACTGATTGCGGATGAGTTGGCAAATTGGCTAAAGTTCTCAGCATCTCGGCGCGATCTTCTCTAGTTTCGCCCATGCCCACAATGCCGCCGGAGCAAACATTGATGCCAGAATTTCTAACATTTTCCAAAGTGTTTAAACGATCTTCAAAACTTCTGGTGGTGATAATTTCTTTATAATACTGCGGCGAAGTGTCGATATTGTGATTATAATAATCTAATCCTGCCGCCTTTAATCTATTGCTTTGCTCGGCGTTAATCATGCCAAGTGTTACACAAGTTTCCATTCCCAAATCTTTCACTTCTTTAACCATATGACAAACTTTGTCTAAATCGCGATCATTCAAATTGCGCCACGCCGCACCCATACAAAACCTACTTGCTCCGGCTTCTTTAGCTTGTTTTGCTGCTTCCACAACTTTGGCAATTTCCATAAAAGGTTCTTTTTTCAGCTCAGTGTTGTAATGCGCTGATTGTGGGCAATATTTGCAATCTTCCGGGCAAGAGCCGGTTTTGATGCTTAAAAGTGTGCTGATTTGCACGGCGTTGGGGTTGTGATTAGTTCGATGAATTGTGGCGGCGGTGAAAATTAAATCGGCGAAAGGCAATTCAAAAAGTTCGATAATTTCATCCAGCTGCCAATCATTTTTTAAATTATCGTTACTGATTTGCTCATCAAAAATAGTTTCGGTTCTCATAATTAAATTTTAATTGTTGTAGTTTTTGGTTTGATAATTGAAAAGATTTTTAAAGATCCAGATAGATAAGAAGCCAGCAAATAGCTAATCAAACCGAGGATTATAGTGGCGGTTAAATTTAAAATTGGCGATAGAAAATCAGCAAAATAATTTTTCAAAAATAATAATATTGCCGCCATAAAAAATGCTGGTATCAAAATTTTAATTAGTTTGCTTACAAACTTTTGTTCAAAAGCAAAATAATCTCGTTTGATCAAGTTAAACAACAATAAACTCACATTCAAATAAGAAGAGCAAATTGACGCCAGCACAATGCCAATATAGCCAAATGGCTTGAAGAAAATTAGATTTAAAATGACATTATTAACCAAACAAATTAGAGCAATTTTCATTGGCGTTTTAGTATCGCCTCGCGCAAAAAACCCGGGTTCTAAAACTTTTACCACCACATAAGCTGGCAAACCAAAAGAATAAAACATCAAAGCTTTGGCAACCAAATCAGTTTCATTGGCGCCAAAAGCGCCTCTTTGAAACAAGCCTTCAATAATTAAATGCGCCAAACAAGTGAGCGCCAAAGTGGCGGGAATTACCAAAATTAAACTAGCTTCCAGCGCCATATTTTGCAGCTTCTCACCTTGCAATTTATCGCCTGATTTTATGGCTTTAGAAAGTGACGGCAATAAAGCAATATTGATGGCAATGCCGATCATTGCTAGCGGCAATTGATTGATGCGATCTGCATAATAAAGATAAGAAACTGCGCCGGCAATTAGGCTGGCAATCATGGTATCAACCAGCAAATTAATTTGCATAACATTGGCGCCAATAATTCCGGGGATTAGTTTTTTGAAAAAATGTTTAACATCGTTATTGATAATTGGCATTACTGGATAAACCAACATTTTGGCTCTTGCTAGAAAAAATGCTAACCACAAAAGCTGCAAAACTCCCGCACAAAAAACACCCCAAGAAAGCGCATAGGCAATATTAGGAACGATGGCGCCAAAAACAAAAATGGAGGCGATCAAAGTTCCGTTGAGAATAATTGGCACTGAAGAAGGAGCGGCAAATTTGCCCATTGAATTTAAAACTCCAGAAAAAAGTGAAACGATGGAAATGAACAACAAATAAATGATAGTGATGCGCGATAAATGGATGAGCAGCGAAAATTTTTCAGGATCAGAGGAAAAACCAAAGAACATTAATTTCATTGCCAGGGGCATAAAAATTTGTAGTAAAATTACAAAAGCCAGCAAGACAAAAAACAACAATGAAAGAATATTGCGAACAAAATTTTTGGCACCCTGCTCATCATTATTCACCTGCAGTTTATCAACAAAGATGGGCACAAAGGCTGAATTGAAAGCTCCTTCAGCAAAAACCCGACGGAAAAAATTTGGCAATCTAAACGCCGCAAAAAAAGCATCCGCCATCATGCCGGCGCCCAAATATTGAGCGATAAAAACATCACGAATGAAACCCAAAATGCGCGACAGTGAGATGAAAAATGAAATGACAAAAACCGATTTGAAAAGGCGCATCGATGTTTTATTGATTATTAAATTGACAAAACCGATGCCAAAGATTAATTCAGGCGTCTTTGAAAAGACGGCAAAAAGCAGCCGGAAAAATAGCAGGTTTTTTTAGTTTCACAATTAATAAGTTCAATTGGCAATTTATGGCAAAAGATTCTGGATTATTCACAGCAGAGATTTCAAAAAGAATACAAGCTCAAGTTCAATCATCATCAAAACGCGCGCAGGAAAAATTTTTACAAACGATAATATCTGATCAGTCAATACAAATTATCACTTGGGGTAATGATTCACGAGTTACTGAAGATCCACAACTTACTTTTGAAGTAACTTATGGCGATAATACCACTGCTAGTTTTGATGCTCGGCAAATGCTAACTTTTTTTTGCTATCTTGGTGTGCAGATTCCTGCAAAAACTCAATTAGAATTTGATGCGTTTTTAGCAAGGATTCTCGATTCTGACCAAGCAAACGAGTTTCTTACCAACGAAAATGAAGGATATCCACTTTTATTTCTTGCTTTTGCTAATGAAAATTTACCACTTTTTTCTCAGCTGGTTGAAAAAGGTGGGCTTGAGACAATATTGGCAACATTAGAATTTTTAGAAGATTGTCCAGAATCTTATGATCTTTTTTTAGCTTATTTGACCAGACAAATTCCTGGAACCAACCGGACAGTGATCGGAAAATTATACGAAGAAAAGGAGGCATTAAAATTTATCAATCTTTTTGCGGAGTCCAATTTTCGCGACCTATCCATCAATCGCGAGGGGAAAGAGCCAAAGCGTAATATAATGGCTATATTTGGCTTAATGATAAAGCGCGGCATAGAGATGGATTTAGAAACTTGTTTGAGAGTGATTTTAAGCAGAATCAATGATCCAAATATTGATCAAAAAACCGCAGCTTATTCATTGAAAAGTTTTTATATTTTTTTAAATACTTTAGAAGAACAAAAAATTGACACAGCCTGTGTTGAGCAATTGATCGCAGAAGGTTTGATAACCGGCAAAGAACATCTTTTTGCTGCTTGTAAATATGGCAGCCAATTAATCACCGAAACTTTGTTGAATAATCTAGGCACTCCACTTGATGATGATGAAGTTACAGAATTGAAAAACATTGCCGGCAAAAAAACCACTTTTCCGATTATAAAACAATATCAAAGCACTCACGCTCAGGAAATAAATTTTCATACCAACATTAGAATAATCAAAGAAGCTATTTTGAAAGATAAAGATTTTGTTGTGGGTATTCGAGATAAAAATGTGGTGATTTTATTTGATAATTTTCCCATATTGGAATTTAAAGAAGAATTTTTTCAAAAGGCAGTTTTATCAACTAAACAAATAAATCAGAAATTGCTTCAGCCAATAAAACAATTGGTTGAAGATCAGAAGAAAGAAAGTGATATTTTTTTGAAAAAATTAAATTTATTGGCACAATCTCAATTCTTAGATCAAGCTCCGGGGATATTTTCTGAATATGTAAATAATCAAATTCCTTCTAAATTAGTTGAATCAAGAATTAAATCTGGCATCCAGAAAATTAAAGAAAAACTTAAGGAAAATTTTAGTGAAGTAGCGCCCAATTTGCTGATGGCTTTGAAGTATGAATATGAAGAAAAAGATCAAGCAGATTTTTTTGAAGCAAAAATTCTTCCTTGTTTTCAACAAAAATTATCCGATCCTGGAAAAGCTAAATTTGATAAATTAGCTAAAGAAGCAGAAAATTTTGGGGAAAAATTAGCGCAAGATTACCAAGAAAAACCACACTCTAAAATTAAGCTCGACCCAAAAGTTCAGCAAGAATTTCGGTTGATGAGGGAACAAAAAGCTAGAACAGCTTCTTAAGATATTCACTGCCTAAATTATCCGGCACAATCACCACCGGAACTTTAATTTTGCTGCCAATTTGCGCCGATAATTTTGGTAAAACATTATTATCGCTTTGGTAATTATAAGATTTGCCAAAGACCAGCATTATGCAATTGGGATTGGCTTTAACTTCAGCAGAAATTTCTCGCACCACATCGCCTTCTCTAATTGAAATTATTGGAATAATGCCGGTTTCCTGATGAGTATGTTCAATTAATTTTTTGAGCTGTTTTTCTACCGCCGTTCTGCGCTCTTTGCCAATTGCTTTAGACACAAACAACAAACTTTTTGCCGATTCAATCACCACTAAAATTTGCACCGCAAAATCTGATTTTTTGGCAAGATGGCAAGCGTAAAGTAAAGATAAATCAGAATTTCTGGCGCTATCTAAACAGACAATAATGGTTGGTTTTGTTTCTGAGTTCATATAGCAAATTACAAAAAATTATAGCAAAATTAATTTGCTATGGGGATCCCCGCAAAGCGGGGCGGAGCGGATGCTCCGTGAATTATAAAAATTATTTATTAAAAAGTTTAGCAAAAATATAATTGGCAACAAAGCCCGCCACAACCGCCATTAAAACCGCAGCTAGCCCGTATAAAATCGAATTATTATAAGCAAATTGATTGATCTCGGCGCTTAAGCCTACTTGATTGACATAGATTGGAATTGATTGAAAGGCGACCAAATTATTTTCATCGACCAAATAAATATCGACCACATAAACCCCGCGGGAAATATTTTTTGGAAATTTGAGCATTACCTTAAACAAGGTTTCATCCAAAAATTCAATTGAGCCCGGATGGGATAAATAAAGGTCTTTTTGTTGTAATTTATCAACAAATTCAACTTGAAATTCTGACTCATCAGCCCGTTTATCATTGCCGCTCACATTGAATTTGATGCGATCTTGACCAATCTCTAATTGCGATAATAATTTATCGTCAATCATTCGATCAGTTTTGCTCGAGAAAAAGGCGTAATAGCTATAAGCGTCTTTGAATTTGAAGCGGTCTTTGTTATACCAAATGCCTAAAAATTTATCCTTTTTATTCACCGAAAAATTTTTCCGCGGGCCGCGAATGGTCACAATAATATTGCCGGCATCACCTTTGGCGCCAAAAAGCAAAACTTCAGCGCCGGTAAATTTGGTATCAATATTAATTTCGTTGGTTGAAATGCCCGAAATGATTGGTCGGGCGCAAGCTTCTTTTGTAAATAAAAATAAAACTAGGAATATAAAAAGTCGTAAGTGATGTTTCATTTTAGCACCTCAACAGTAAATAGGCTGACTGGATGGGCAAATAAACTTAAAAACATTTTGAAGCAAACTCCCAAAATCATCAAAGCCAAGATTGAACGCAGGCTTTCAGTATCAACTTTATAAGCAACTTTGGTGCCCATTTGCGCGCCAATTACTGAGCTGATAATCATTACAAACGCCAAAACAATATCGACATTGTGGCTGGTGATTGATTGTAAAAAAGTGGCGTTGCCGGCGATAAAAATAATTTGGAACAGTGAAGTTCCAACCACAATACTAGATGGCATTCGCAAAATATAAACCATTGCCGGAATCATAATAAACCCGCCGCCAATGCCCATAATTGCCACCAAAATTCCCACCGCAAAACCAATCACAATTGGCACAATAACACTCACTTCAATGTCAGATTTTTCAAAACGAGTTTTGTAAGGCAGTTTATGAATTTTGCGCAATAAAAAAATCATCCGGCTGTCAGCTTTTTTGTTTTGCCAGATGATATTATATTTGCGCTCTAAAATAATTTTGCCGCTTTCAATTAACATCATCACACCAATTGAGCCAAGAAAGATCACATAAAACAACGCCACCGCAATATCAATTTGTCCGGTTTTTTGTAAAAGTCTAAAAATTCCCACTCCCAAAGTTGAGCCAAAAAAACCACCAAAAAGCAAAACCAGCCCCATTTTTATATCAACTTTGCCGCGCCTTAAATGCGCCAAAACGCCGGAAACTGACGAAGCCATAATTTGATTTGCCGAAGTGGAAACTGCAACTGCTGGCGGAATGCCGTTAAAAATTAAAAGCGGAGTTGATAAAAACCCGCCACCAATTCCAAACATTCCCGCTAAAAAACCAGTGAATAAACCTAGGGCTAAAATCAGAAAAATATTAACCGGAATTTCCGCTATCGGAAGGTAGAGTTGCATTTTATTTGATTATTTTTATTGCTTTGCCAAGTGCGGTCAATTTCAGATTTTCCAAATTAATCTCTTTGCCTTCATTATCAAGATTTTTAATCAAAGCCAGAGTGAGTAATTTATTTTGATGAAAAACTGAAGATAAAATTTCACCATATTTTTTATCTTCCGCTTCAATCTCAGCGCCCTTTTCCATTTGCTGGCAATCCAAAACTTCAACCAAGAAAATCTTCTTCCTAATCGTTCCTTTATAATGAGTTCGCGCTGTGGTTTCTTGTCCAACATAACAACCTTTTTTATAATCAATGGCGTTAAAATTATCGAAGCCAAATTCCAATGGAAAAGATTTATCGTAAGTTAAATCCGAATCATCAGGAAGTTTGAGATTGATGCGCTGAAAATTATATACTAGCTTGTCATCCTGAGCGCAGCGAAGGATCTCAGGAGTTGCGCTCAAGATTGGTTCACGGCAAGTTGCAAGAGATCCTGCGCTTTGCTCAGGATGACAATCAGCAAGTTGCAGGATAAAACCTCGATATCCCATCTGACTATTTCTCGGATCAACAAAACCAATTTCACCTTCACTAACGACTAACGACTCACGACTAACGACTATCAAATCCAATTCTTTTCTAATCTCAACTTTGGAGCGCAATTTATAAAATGAAAATTTCTGCACAATCTCATCAACTCTGTCTTGAGAACAATCCAGCAAAAATTTCCCATCTTTTTCAATGATAAAAAAATCATATAAAAACCGACCTTGCGGGCTGAGCATAAAAGTATAAATCGCTTGAGTTTCACTAACTTTATTGATGTCGTTAGTGAGCAAACCTTGCAGAAAAGTTTTACGATCTTCTCCAACAATTGAAATTATGCAGCGATTTTTGAGAAGAGAATTTTTGGTCATTATCAATTGAGATTAATTGGCTTAAACAAGGCTTTAGCAAAGGATAATTGTTAATCCTAATATTTCAAAATATATAATTGCCGACACGAAGCAAAAAACCATAGCAAATTTTCCGCCAATTTGTTAATCAATATATTTCAAAACTAAGCAATCAAAATCCAATGCCAAAAAATCGTCAAATTCAAGCTCAGCTTCATCAGAAAATTATTCATAATATCGTCGAAATTATTAAGGAAATTGGTAAAGATAAAATTGCTTTTGTAATTCTCTTTGGCTCTTTTGCCAAAGATAGCTGGGTTTATGATCTTTATCAGGAAGATGGAGTGTTTTATGAATATGCTTCTGATTATGATTTTTTAGTTATCACCAAAAGCCAGAATCTTAATTTTAATTCTAAATTAGAAGATAAAATTAAAGCCCAAATCAGCCGCAAACACTTAGACCGCGTGCATCCAACCACTATCATTATTGAGCCTTTAAATTATGTAAATTCTCAAATTGAAAAATCGCAATATTTTTTTCTGGATATTAAAAAAGAAGGTAAAATTTTATTTGTGAACAATGATTTGGAATTGGCACATCCGAAGCAATTGGACGCGCAAGAGAAGATGAAAACTGCTCAAGAAGATTATATTCAATGGATAAAAAATGGAGAAAGTTTTTTAAGAGATAGCAAAAACGCTCTTGATCTAAAAGATTACAAAATATCCGCATTCTATTTGCACCAAGCCACCGAAAGCCTCTATAGCTGCGCTCTTTTGGTTCTAATCGGCTACAAACCTAAATCCCACAATCTAGAAGTTTTAAGCAAACTTTGCTCCTCACAAAACAACCAATTTCTAACCATTTTCCCCAATCAAACTCTTGATCAAACCACCAGCTTCAAACTCCTCAACACCGCTTATATTGAAGCTCGGTATAGTAAAAAATATCAGATCAGCAAAGAGCAGTTGGAATATTTAGTTGCAAAAGTTGAGAAGTTGCGAGAAGTTGTGAAAGCGGTTTGTGGTGCGGTTTTATTGACTGTATAACAATCTTCAAAAATAATATCTTAATAAAACTCACCAAAGAAAATTAAAAATGACCAATAAAAACCTACCTTCCTCACCACAAGATTTTCTACTTTACAACACTCCCGATGGCGATGTTAAAATTAGTGTTTTGTTGAAAAACGAAACTATTTGGCTTTCGCAAAAAGCTATGGCACATTTGTTTGATTGCAGCTCAGACAATATTAGTTTGCATTTGAAGAATGTTTTTAAAAGTGGTGAATTGGAACAAAATTCAGTTACCGAGGATTTCTCGGTAACTGCTGATGATGGTAAAAATTATCGGGTTAAGCATTATAATTTAGATGCAATTATATCGGTTGGTTATCGGGTTAATTCCTTGCGAGGAACGCAATTTAGAATTTGGGCAACCAAACAATTAAAAGAATATATTATCAAAGGTTTTGTCATAAATGATGAAAGGCTAAAAAATCCAAATAATCCGTTTGGGGAAGATTATTTTGAAAGGCTGGAAGAAAAAATCCGCGATATTCGTTCTTCCGAGCGCAGATTTTATCAAAAAATTACCGATATTTATATTACCAGTGTTGATTACGATAAAAATTCTGATTTGACCAAAGAGTTTTTTGCCACAGTGCAAAATAAAATGCATTTTGGCATTCACGGCAAAACTGCGGCAGAAGTTATTGCTAGCAGAGCAGATTCTAAAAAACCGAATATGGGAATTACCTGTATTTTAGAAAATAATTTAAAAAAATCTGATATTTTTGTTGCCAAGAATTATCTGACCGAGAAAGAAATTTTTGAACTTAATTTAATTGTTGAACAATATTTGGCATTTGCCACCTTGCAAGCTCAGAACAAAAGAGCAATGACTATGCAAGATTGGATTTTAAAATTAGATGATTTTTTGCGTTTAAACGAAAAAGAAATTTTACAGCATAAAGGCAAAATCTCCAAAGATTTGGCTGATAAAATGGCAGAAGATGAATATAAAATTTTTAAGCAAAAATACTTAAAAAATTACGAATCAGATTTTGATAAAATTACTAAATTCATTGAAGGTAAAAAATAAAATTTATCCAAGAAATTGAATGTTTTTAGATTAAAGCAGTATTACTCATCGCCTAAAACCGGAAGCAATTTTATAGCATCATTTTTCTTCTTGTGATCCGGTAAAAAATAAGTCAATAAACCAATCACCGGCAAATAAGAGCAGATTTTATAAACCTCAGCAATGCTGGTTAAATCAGCTAATTTTCCGAGCGTTGCCGCGCCAATTCCCGCCATTCCAAAACCAATTCCAAAGAACAATCCAGAAATCATACCAATTTTATTTGGTGCTAATTCTTGAGCGTAAACCAATATTGCTGAGAAGGCGGAAGACATAATTAAAGCGATGATGATAACTAAAATTTCGGTCCAAAATAAATTGCAATAAGGCAGCATTAAAGTGAATGGTAGTGAGCCTAGAATTGAAACCCAAATTACCATTTTGCGCCCAAAGCGATCACCCATCACGCCGCCAAATAGAACGCCGGCTGCGGCTGCGGCAAGAAACATAAAAAGATGAATTTGGGCGCTTTTGATGGAAAGGTTGAAAGTGTGAATTAGGTAAAAAGTGTAATAGCTTTTGATGCTTTCTATATAGAAAAATTTGGAAAAAATCAGCGCTACCAAAATGCCCATTGTGATTGAAATTTGGCGTTTGGATAAATTGGAATGTTGCGATTCTAAATGTTTTTTGGGTTTACCCAGCGTGATATTTTGATACCATTTGCAAACTCGAAATAAAATCACAATTCCCACCACCGCCGCCAAAGCAAACCAGGCAACGCTTTTTTGTCCATTAGGCAAAATTATAAACGCCGCTAAAAGTGGGCCAATCGCCGTTCCGGCATTGCCACCAACTTGGAAAAATGACTGAGCAAATCCGTGTTTGCCGCCCGAAGCAATTCTGGCAATGCGTGAGGATTCAGGATGGAAAATTGACGAGCCGCTACCAATAATTGCCGCTGCAATCAAAACCACGCCAAAGCTAGTTGCGTAACCCAAAAGCAACAATCCAAACATAGTCAAAACCATTCCAAAAACTAAAGAATATGGACGATGATTTTTATCAGTATAGCTGCCAACAATCGGCTGCAACAAAGACGCCGTGCATTGATAAACCAAACTAATCAAACCAATTTGGGTGAAATTTAAAACTAAAGAATTTTTCAAAATTGGATAAATTGCAAAGATCAATGACTGAATCATATCATTGATAAAATGCGAAACGCTGATCGCAATTAGGATTGTTAGAGCTAGATTTTGTTTGGCTTGAGATTGGTTTTCCATCAGCAATTAAATTGTTAAATTAATTTTAAACAACTTCTTTTTACCCAAAGCCACTTTAAAAAATGATTGAGCAGAATCAAATTTGATTAGTAAATTTTCATCATCAATTTTTTGATCATCAATTTTCAAACCACCGCCTTTGATCAGTCTTTTAGCTTCGCCGCCGGATTCACAAAGTTCAGTTTCACGGAGAATTTCGATTAATTTTTTGCCGTCTTTAATTTCCTGCGCGCTAAATTTAATAGTTTTTTCTGGCAACAAACTAACATCAACAAAACCTGAAAACATATTTTTTGCTTGTTCAAAACTGGCAATTGCCGCCACTTCGCCGTGGCACATTTTGGTTGCCTCATAGGCTAAAATTTCTTTTTGTTTATTAACTTCTTGCTCGGCAATTTCAGAAATTCTTTGCGCATTAAAATGAGTAAAAAATTTGAGTAATTTTGCAACATCAGCATCGTCGACATTTCGAAAATATTGAAAATAATCAAAAGCGCTTAACATTTCATAATCGAGCCAAACCGCGCCATCAGCGGTTTTGCCCATTTTTTTGCCGTCAGCAGTGGTGAGAAGTGGCGTGGTTAAACCAAAAACTTCAGAAACTTTATTTGTTGCTGCTGCAATTTTTCTGGTCAAATCCACACCATTAACAATATTTCCCCATTGATCCGAGCCGCCAATTTGTAAGACGCAATGATGATGTTTGTTTAATTCATAAAAATCATAACCTTGCAAAATCATATAATTAAATTCGATAAAACTCAGCGGCTGTTGTCTTTCAAGCCGCAATTTTACTGAATCGAAAGTGAGCATTTTATTCACCGAAAAATGTCTGCCCACATCACGCAAAAAATCAATATATTTTAAACCGGAAAGCCAATCATCATTATTAACAAATTTAAAAGCTGGCAAAGCATGATTTTTCAGGCTCAAATCAAATTTCTTCAAAGTTGCTTTGATGCCTTTTAAATTCTCAGCAATTTTTTCTTCATTCAAAAATTGTCTTGCCTCATCTTTTCCAGAAGGATCACCAATTTTTGTAGTTCCACCGCCGAGCAAGACAATGGGCTGATGCCCACAGCTTTGCAAAATTTGTAAAATCATAATTTGAATCAAACTGCCAATATGCAAAGATTTTGCGGTGCAATCAAAGCCAATATAGGCAGCGATTTTTTTGCCCGTCATCAACTCGTCAAGCTCTTTGGGATGAGTGATTTGGCTGATAAAACCACGCTCTTGTAATTGTTGTAAAAATTGTGATTGGAATTGTTGCATTGTATTTTTAAGTGGATTTAATAAGAGTTCACTGGGGAAGATCTCAAGATAAATCAACAACTTAATTAAATCAATTTTTCATATCAAAATGACTACCAGCTTGAGAAATATTGTGATTCTCCAAATTATCGCCATTCTCTTTGCAATGCTTAATTTGTCGAATATTAAGATCGAATATGTTGCCAATTTTCTGCCGCTTTTTGATGTGATGATTATCTATTATTTTGCAGTTTTGCGCCCACAAGTTTTTGCGGTATGGTTTTTATTTTTACTCGGATTAATTGGCGACTCCATCAATGGCTTTCCTTTGGGAATAACCTCGCTGAGCTATATTTTAACGGTAAAATTATTCAATTCTCTTAATCAAAGAATCTTGGTCAAAGAAAATTTCCAACAAATTTTTGGACAATTCATTGCTTTTGCTTTCATCATTTTATTTTTAAAATGGGCAATGCTTTCGATTTATCACTTCAAAAATTATAACTTTGTCAACCCAATGATTCAGCTGGTTATCACCGCCACTCTTTATGTTTTACTCCATAAATTTTTTGATTATTTGGATAAAAAATTATTACAAAATATCTAGTAAATGTTGCGGGATTTTAGAAAGAATAAATTATTCAATAGAAGAGTTGCGATAATTGGCGGAGCGCAGGTTGGCTTGGTATCGGCGTTGATTGCGCGTTTGGGTTATTTGCAGATTTTTAAATATGAAGAATATTCAACCAAATCAGACAGCAACAGAATCCGACCTTTAATTGCACCGGCGCCGCGTGGTTTGATAATGGATCGCAACGCCAAAGCACTGACCACCAATCATCATAATTATCGCCTCCTTTTATATACTGAAAACAAACCCGATGTACAAAAAACGGTTGCAAAATTAACCGAGATTTTGGCGCTTGGCGCTCAAGATCAGGAAATTATTTTAAACCGAATTAAAAACGCTCGGCGCAAAAGTATTGTCTCGTTGATGGATAATTTATCTTGGGACGACTTATCACGCATTGAAGCTAACTATCACAAACTTGGTGGCGTTGCCATTGAAAGCGGCATTTTGCGGGCTTATCCTTTGCCCTTTGAAACTGCGCATTTGGTGGGTTATGTTTCACTTCCGGCGGAAAAAGAAAGTGCCGGGCAAGAACAAAATTTATTTTTACATCCTGATTTTAGAATCGGCAAAAGCGGAATTGAAAGAAGTTTTGATGAAGTTTTAAGAGGAAGATTTGGTGTGCGTTATGTTGAGGTCAACGCCTTTGGCATTCCCATTCGCACCCTTTCCAAAAAAGAAGCGGTGGAAGGTAGTAAAATTAGTTTAACTATTGATTTAAGACTGCAAAAATTTATTGCCCAGCGCATTAAAGATGTGGTTGCATCAGTCACGGTTTTGGATGTTAAAACCGGCGAAATTATCGCCATGGTTTCCAGCCCGTCTTTTGATCCGAATAAATTTGTTGAAGGGGTGAGCCGCGATTATTGGAAAGATCTGACTAGCGATCCTAAAAAACCATTAAACAATAAACCAATTTCCGCCGCTTATCCTCCCGGATCAACCTTCAAATTAATGGTGGTAATTGCTGCTTTAGAAAGTGGGGTTAATCCTTTAAATAAAGTTTATTGCAACGGCTCTTATCAATTAGGGCGAAGAACTTTCCATTGCTGGGAAAAGAAAGGACACGGCGCAATGGATATGTCTGACGCTATCAAACATTCTTGCAATACTTATTTTTTTGATACTTCCAATAAAATTGGCATTGAAAAAATTACCGATGTTGCCAAAAGATTTGGTTATGGTGAATATTTTGATGTTAGTCTTTTTGGAGTGAAATCTGGCAATGTTCCTTCCGATGAATGGAAAAGAAAAGTTTTTAAACAACCTTGGGTGGGCGGCGACACTCTAAACACCGCAATTGGTCAGGGGTTTGTTTTAGCAACGCCTTTGCAAATGGCAGTTGTGACCGCCAGACTTGCCAATGGCGGCACGCCAATCAAGCCTTATTTGGTGAAAAACAAAAATATTTATAGCCAATATCAAGATTTAAAAGACAAACCAATTGCCGATAAAAAACACATCGATTTTGTTTTGGAAGGAATGCGCCGAGTAGTTAATGAAGCCGGTGGAACTGCTTATGGCAAAAGAATTGATATTAAAGGTTTTGAAATGGCGGGCAAAACCGGAACTTCACAAGTAATTTCTAAACGAGAAGATGAGATGTCTAGCGAAGAAGCCGCCAGCCATCAAAACCACGCAATCTTTGTTGGTCTTGCGCCAGTTGGAAATCCTAAATATGCAATTTCAGTAGTTGTAGAACATGGTGGCGCCGGCTCTGCAGCGGCAGCTCCAATTGGGAAAGATGTTATGTTGGAAGTTCAGAAGTTGGTATAGAATAATTAGTCAATCAGCACCAAAAGTTTATTATCAAACATCTCAGCAAATCCGCTTTCAATCGCATATTCTTTCAGCACATTATTGTGATTATCCAGAATCGCAACTTGACCTTTCGACAAGCTAGTTAAAACCGCCTCATGATCCGCCATCAAACCCATCTCGCCGCTTGCCGCCGGAATTGTTACTAAATAACAATGTCCTTTAAACAGATAGCCAGCGGGAGAAATGATTTCAATTTGCAGTTCTTTGTTGAGCATATTATTTGGATTCTTTTAAGAGCTTTTCACCTTTAGCAATTGCTTCGTCAATGCTTCCAACCATATAGAAAGCGTTTTCTGGCAAGTGATCATATTTACCTTCAGTGATTTCTTTAAAGCCTTTCACAGTATCTTTCAAAGAAACTAATTTTCCTGGAGAACCAGTGAAAACTTCGGCAACGTGGAAAGGTTGTGATAAAAATCTTTGAATTTTTCTAGCTCTTGAAACTGTCAATTTATCTTCTTCAGAAAGTTCATCCATACCTAAAATGGCGATGATGTCTTGCAAAGATTTGTAAGCTTGTAAGATTTTTTGAACCTCGCGGGCAACTTGATAATGCTCGTCACCAACGATTCTTGGATCAAGAATTCTGGAAGTTGAATCCAAAGGATCAACCGCCGGATAAATACCCATTTCCGCGATTTGACGAGATAATACTGTTGTGGCGTCCAAGTGAGTGAAAGATGTTGCCGGAGCTGGATCGGTTAAATCGTCAGCCGGAACATAAATCGCTTGCACTGAAGTGATTGAACCTTTTTTGGTGGAAGTAATTCTTTCTTGCATTGCACCCATATCGGTGGCAAGAGTTGGTTGATAACCAACCGCAGATGGAATACGACCTAAAAGCGCAGAAACTTCAGAACCAGCTTGAGTGAAACGGAAAATATTATCGACGAAAAATAATACATCGCGGCCTTCTTTATCTCTGAAAAATTCAGCTTGAGTCAATCCAGACAAAGCCACGCGAGCTCTTGCTCCAGGTGGTTCATTCATTTGTCCGTAGACAAGGGCAACTTTTGATTTAGAAAGATCATCAATATTAATAACGCCTGAATCGATCATTTCGTGATATAAATCGTTTCCTTCTCTGGTTCTTTCACCAACGCCGGCGAAAACTGAATAACCATTATGAGCTTTAGCAACGTTGTTGATTAATTCCATAATCAAAACTGTTTTACCAACACCAGCACCGCCGAACAAACCAATTTTTCCACCTTTAGAATATGGCGCTAACAAATCGATAACTTTAATACCAGTAACTAGAATTTCAGTTTCAGTTGCTTGATCAACAAGCTCTGGGGCTGGAGCGTGAATTGGAGCAGTTTCAGCCGATTTGATTTCACCTTTTTCGTCAATTGGCTCGCCAATAACATTCATAATTCTGCCCAAAGTTGCCGCGCCAACTGGAACGCGAATCGCAGTTCCGGTGTCTTTTACCAAAGTGCCACGCGCCAAACCGTCAGTTGAATCCATCGCGATAGTTCTCACTGATCTTTCACCTAAGTGCAACGCCACTTCAAGGATTAATTTTTTACCATTATTATCGCATTCTAAAGCATTTAGAATTGCCGGTAATTCACCATTTTCAAATTCCACATCCACAACCGCAGAAATGATTTGAGTGACAACGCCTTGATTAGTCATAATTTATTGATTTTAGTTAGGATAAGCCAAATTGAAGCGGCGAAATTTACAAGAACGGATCTTACAATTCAAGAAAAAAATTATTGCTATTGTAAAACAGATACTTAAAATCCGCCGCCTTGTTAAAAACTCAAATACACTAAATATATGGCAATGAAAAGAACTTGGCAACCAAGCAAAATCGTTCGCAAAAGAAGACACGGCTTTAGAGCCAGAATGAAAACCGTTGGCGGCAGAATCGTGCTTAGCAATAGAAGAGCTAAAGGTAGAGCTTCGCTTACAGTATAATTACTAATGATTAATGGTTAATGATTAATTAATTACATCATTAATAATTAACCATTAATCATTGATCATTAATTATGTTGATTTCCATCAAAAAACGCTCCGACTTTCTTTCTCTTTCCAAAACTACTCTTCGCTTTCATTCCAAAACTTCTTTGATTCTTGCCGGTTCTACGCCGGAGAAATATTTGCTTAATCCTCATACCAAAAAAATTGATGAAGTTTGTCGCTTTGGTTTAACGGTGAGTAAAAAAGTTGGTAATGCTATTATACGCAATAAAGTAAAACGCAGATACCGCCAAGCCTTTTTACAACTGCATAAAGAACAATTCACCAATAACCATTTTGACTATTCGGTTATCGCCAAAAAAGAAATTGTTGGCAGTAGTTTTCAAAATATTTATGAAGATTTAAAATTCTGTTTAAAACATCTCAAACGCCTTATCAAAGAAAATGAATCCAGAAATACAAACCAAATCGCCGCCCAAAAGAGTTAAATTTATCGCTTGGATTTTCGCCGCATTTTTTTCCACCTTCATCATCGTCGACATTTTTTATATTACGCTTGCCGAAAAAACCTGGCGCGGATTGGCTACCGAAGACGGCTATCAAAAAGGTTTAAAATATAATGATACGATTGAAGCAGTAAAAACGCAGAAACAATTAGGTTGGAAATTGCAAATCAATTATCAATTTGAAAAAACTAAAACCGGAATTCTGCAAGTAAAATTATCCACCAAAAACCACCAAGAAATTATTGACGCACAAATCACCGCCAACATCAAACGCCCAGTCCAAGAAGGCAAAGATTTTTCTGTCGATTTAAAATTTGACACCAAAACCCAAAGCTACAATTCTAAAGTTGAATTTCCAATGATTGGTCAATGGGACGTTGAAATTGTTGCTCGCAAGAATGGCAATGTTTATCAGGATATAAAAAGATTGGTGGTGAGATAAGATTAAATTATTCTGTCATCCTGAGCGCAGCGAAGGATCTCGTGAGACGAGTTCAATTCTGGGTTCGCGGCACGACTGATGAGATCCTTCGCTGCGCTCAGGATGACAATTATCATTTAAACACTCTCCTCTCCAACTCCTCCTTGAACACTTTTGCTCTCTGCGCCACATTATCACAAACCGCCACCATATTATAAATTTCCTCATCCGAAAACTTCTTCAAATCTTTTGCCTTATCCAACAAATCAAAGACAAATTCATTAGCTGAGCGAATAAAAAAATTATACCAAATTTTATTGTCAATTTCGTTTTGATTTTCTTTCATAGGTTTATAAAAATAGGGTTGATAAGTGGCAATATTTAATTCTAAGTCATTTTAGTAACACCGTCATCCCAGCGGAAGCTGGGATCTTGTCCAACTTGCTGAGATCCCAGCTTCCGCTGGGATGACGGCACTATAGAAAATGACACCAAACTAGTAAATTCAATCAGGTTTATAGCTATTGAAAAGAATATCATAATTACTAATATCGCTCTTCAAACACCGCCAAATAAAGGCTTCATACACCCTTATATCATACTATAATTACTGACTAAAGTAATTTAAATATGATTTATACTACTATAAATATTATTTTCAACAAAATTATGAGCAAAATAATCATCACCGACAGACAATGCCGCGCCGCCAGAGAATTATTAGGCTGGAAACAAGACGATTTATGCAAAGCCTCCAAAATCACCAAATCCACCATCGCCGATTTTGAAAGAGGTGTTCGAGAATTAAGAATGGGAACACTGGAAAGTATTGTTGATGCGTTTGAAAAGAAGGGAATCAGGTTTGAAAATAACGAGACTGAGCTTGGGGTGAAGTTGATTAAAAAGAAATAAATCTAAACTATTTTCTTTAAAGAACTATGAAAAAACTACTACTAATTTCTCTAGCAATTCTCATTTCTGGGTGCACAACAACCACTTCAGTAATGCAATCATGGTTAGATAAAAATATTGATGAAGTGACTAGAGCCAACATCTAGTGTAACAAATTCGGATAGAGGAACAACATACACATGGATAACTATCGGATCTAATCAATACGGTATTCAGCAATGCACCAAATCTTTTACAGCTAATAGTTCCGGAATCATTAAGTATTTTTCTTATTACAACTGCCCAAGGTTCATAAGGACATTTTAGCAATAAAGCTATTCGATTATTTTCAGCAAGATTTAGTAAATTTAACTCTTGGTTAAATTACCACTGGCCTTAGTCAGCAGAAAAAATTCCCTAAATTGGGGTATTTCATCATCCGTCGGTTAAAAACGGCGGTAATTTATAACAAAACTGAATTTCTCTTTTAAACCCATAACCACCCAAAACATCCACCTTGAATTTTACAACCAATCTGTCATCCTACCAAACTAGACGGGGCTTCAAATTCCTCTTCCGTTAAAATTACCAATATTAACCACCACCAAAACCCTATGAAAGAAAACACCTCAAACATCATAATCTACCAAACCGAAGACGGAAAATCTTCAGTGTCATTAATGGCCAAAGATGGCAATGTTTGGATGAATCAAAATCAACTCGCAGAACTTTTTGCCACCTCGAAGCCGAACATCAGCATGCACATCACTGGCATCTTGAAAGACAAGGAGTTGAAGGAGAATTCAGTTGTTAAGGATTACTTAACAACTGCCGCGGATGGTAAAAATTATTCGGTGATTTTTTATAGTTTGGAGGTGATTTTGGCAATTGGCTTTCGGGTGAGAAGTAAGCGGGGCACGCAATTTCGTCAATGGGCGAATCGCAATTTGAAAGAATATATGATTAAAGGGTTTGTGATGGATGATCATCGCCTAAAAAACCCTGATGGCAGGCCAGATTATTTTGATGAATTGTTGGCGCGCATTAGAGATATTCGCTCTTCCGAAAAACGTTTTTATCAGAAGGTTAGAGATTTATTTTCTTTGAGTAGCGATTACGACAAAACTGACAAAGCCACTCAAATGTTTTATGCCGAAACTCAAAATAAAATTCTCTTTGCCATTACCGGCAAAACTGCTGCCGAAATTATCGTCAGCCGCGCCAATGAAAGCCAGCCCAATATTGCTCTCAAAGCTTGGGCTGGGTCTGTTGTTAGAAAACAAGATATTATAATTGCTAAAAATTATTTAACTGAAGATGAAGTTGATAATTTGAATCGTTTTGTAATGGTGTTTTTAGAAACTGCTGAATTAAGAGCAAAAAACCGTCAAGATATTACTGTAGATTTTTGGAGAGAAAATATTGATAAAATTATTCAGCTTAATGACAAGAAATTACTTACAAATAAGGGCTCGATCAGCAATTCACAAATGGAAAAATATGTTGAAGAAATTTATGAAAAATTTGATACAAAAAGAAAAGCTTTTAATGCTAAATTAGCTGATGTCCACGATTTGGAAGAGTTAGAGAAGTTAGAAAATAAAATCAAAAAGGCTAAATAAATTCACTCAAATAATCCTTCTGCCAAACCTGCTTAGCAGTTTCTGCAGACATATTTCCACCCGATAAAATCACTAAAATTTTTAATTTATTGGCTGATTTTGTAGTTTTTAAAAACTCGGCGCAAGCTGCAATTCCAAGGGCTGATGTTGGTTCGATGAAAATTTTTAGAGTGGTGGAAATGATTTGTGTCCAGCGCATAATTTCTTCTTCTTCAATTTCATAAACGCCAGCAAGTTTTTGAATATAAGGAAAAGTTATTGCTGATGGTCTGAGAGTTTTGGCGCCGTCGGCGATTGAATTTGGGGTTTCTTCAAAGCTATAAATTTTGCCGCTGCGATAAGAAATTGCAGTATCATTAGCTTGCAAAGGCTCACAGGCAAAAATTTTGGGTGCTGGTGATGAATTTTGACAAGCCAAATAACTGCCGGCGATTAAACCGCCGCCGCCGCAGCAAGTGAAAACAACATCAAAATCACCAATTTCTTGCACAGCTTCCAAGCAAGAGGTGCCTTGACCGCATAAAATATCTTCGTCATTGGAAGAATGAATATATAAATAACCTTGCGCAACTTTTTGTTCAGCGTAAATTTCGGTTTCCTTTTTAGTTTTGGTCAAAACCACTTCGGCGCCATAATTTCGCGTGGCTTGCACTTTATAAGGCGATGCCTTTTCTTCCATATAAATCAAGGCTTGAATGCCAAATTGTTTTGCTAAATACGCCACTGCCTGAGCGTGATTTCCGGAACTCACCGCCACAATTTTTTCCGGAAAATGTCCATATTGTTCTTTAAATTTTAAAATTTTATTAGCAGCACCGCGCAATTTGAAAGAGCCGGTGGTTTGAAAATTTTCGCATTTAAAGAAAATCTCAGCACCGAGTTTTTGATTCAAAATTTCGTTGGTTAAAATTGGGGTTTTAACGACATAATTTTTGATACGATTTTGGGCTTGAACAATATCGTTGAAAGATAGATGCATATTGAGCGGGGAAAATTTTGAAAAAAAGAAATTTAATCAGGTTTTATTTATTTACAAATACAAATTTTTTATTTTAAATGCAGAGTTTCGTTCACAATTCAACCGCTTCTTTAATGTCCTTCACAAATCTTAAGCAAAAATATTCCCAAAAATTTTCCCCTGGCAAAATTCATTTTATCGGCATTGGCGGCATTGGTATGAGTGCAATTGCGCTGATTTTGCACAAAATTGGTTGTCAAATTCAAGGTTCAGATTTATCACAAAATAATAATACTAGAAATTTAGAAAAACTTGGGATCAAGTGTTTTGTGGGTCACGCGGCAGAAAATCTTACTGACGATGTGGTGTTGGTGGTTGAAACTTCAATTGTTAAACCAAACAATCCGGAATTAATCAAAGCTAAATCTCGCAATATTCCGGTTTTAAGAAGAGCCGATATGCTGGCGCAAATTATGGCAGAAAAGCAGGGAATCACCGTTGCCGGAACTCATGGAAAAACCAGCACCACGGCAATGATTGCGGTTTTGTTAGAAACTGCTGGCTTAGATCCAATGGTTATTAACGGCGGAATCATTAATCATTTTGGCAGCAATGCTAAATTTGGTGAAGGCAAATTTTTAGTTGCTGAATCTGACGAATCCGACGCCAGCTTTGTTGATTTGCCCAGCTTCATCGGCGTGGTTAATAATATTGAGCCCGAACATTTAGAATTTTATGGTGGCGATTTTGAATTGGTAAAAACTTATTACCAAAAATATATTGAGCAAATTCCAGAAAATGGCTTGGTTGCTATGTGTATTGATGATTTGGTAGTTAAAAAACTTTATCAAGATTTATCTAAAACTCAGAAAAATTTAGTTTCATTGAGCATCAAAGATGAAAATGCTGATTACTTCGGATTCAATATTTCTCTGGCGGCGGCGGGTTTAAAGTTTGATGTAAGAATCAAAAAAAATGGCGATATTATAAAAGATATTAAAATGCCAGCTTATGGAATTCATAATGTTAAAAACGCTCTGGCGCCAGTTGCAATCGGCATTTTTTTAGGTTTGACCGAAGAAAAAATCAAAGAAGGTTTAATGAATTATTCTGGCGTCAAAAGAAGATTTACCAAAACTGGCGAGGTGAACGGCATTACAATTATCGACGATTATGGACATCATTCAACCGAGATCAAAGCCGTGTTTGGCGCAGCGCGGGCAATTTTGCCAGATCATAAATTGATCGTGGTTTTTCAACCTCACAAATATACTCGAACCAGAGATTTATTTGATGAGTTTTGTAACGCTTTTACCAATGTTGATACGGTAATTATTGCCGATATTTACAGCGCCGGACAGGAGCCAATTGCCGGCGCAACTCAAGATGCTTTGATTGCGGGAATTAAAAAAACCGGTCATAAAAATGTTATAAAATTAAACAGCGAAAATGATTTGCCGCAACTCATCAAAGAACAAGCCAAACCCGGCGATATGGTAGTGTGTATTGGCGCGGGAAGTATTAGTAATTGGGCAAATAATTTGCCCGCCAAACTTAAAGAAATTCTCTAAATGCCCAATATAATTATCAAAAAACTCAACACCAAAGCCCAAATCGCCCTCACCTTTCCTATTCTCATTCAGCATCACCAACATATTAGCCAGACAGATTTTTTAAAATGTATTGATGAAATTTTAGCAGAAGAAAATTATCAAATGATTGCGAGTTATATTGACGATAAAATGGTTGGAATTGCTGGCTATTGGGTTTTGACTAGATTTTATTCCGGCAAATATATTCAAGTTGGAAATATGGTGATTGATGAGCAACACCGCAATCTGGGCATTGGCAAAACAATGTTGGAATTTATTGAAAATGAAGGCAAAACACAAAATTGCCAACATTTCATTTTGGATTCTAGATTAGACAATACCAAATCCCACGATTTTTATTTAAGAGAAGGCTTTGAAGTGATGGGTTATCATTTTATGAAAGATATTTAATTCTGACATTGAGCTTTTTTGATATAAAAATTTGGAAAAGTTTTTTGCATATTGGCGCGCGCCAATTCCAAATCTTCTGCATTACTAAAAATTCCAAAACAAGTAGCTCCCGAGCCAGACATTCTGCTGATTAGACAATTTTTTTGCTGAGAAATTTTTTCCAAAATTATAGCAATTTCAGGCATAATTTTTATTGCTGAAATTTGTAAATCATTGCGACGGTTTTTAATTGTAGCAACAATTTCGCTGCTGTGAATTTGTTGATTTTCACTGGCAAAATCAGCTTTAGAATTTAAAAAAACTTCTTTGGTGGAAAGTGGTTTTTGAGGATTAACAATTAGCAAAAATATTTTTTTACAATCAAATTGCGCCGGCTTTAAAACCTCGCCAATGCCCGAAACAAAAGCCATTCTGCCATTAATAAAAAACGGCACATCAGCGCCAAGTTGCAAACCCAAAGCCAATAATTCAGCTTGGCTCAAATGCAAATTATAAAACTCATTTAACATCAAAAGCACAGTCGCCGCGTTTGAAGATCCGCCGCCCAAACCGGCAGCAATGGGAATATTTTTTTCTAAAGTGATTTTGATATTGGGCGTGAAATGATATTTTTCTGCCAATAAATTTATAGCTTTAATAACAATATTTTCTCTCCAGTTTTCTTGCAGATCTTTGGTATTGGAACCTTTAATTTCTAGCTGCAAATCATCATTTTTTTCCAAGGTAATCACATCAAAAATATCAATCATCACCATCAAACTATCGAGCAGATGATAGCCGTTAGCAGTGCGTCCAACGATTTCTAAATAAAGATTTATTTTGGCGGGGGATTTTTTTATCAGCATTATGAGGTTGTCGCAAAAAACATATTAATTGCCATCGGTTTTAACCGACAATTAATTTTATTTTGTCATACTGAGTCTTAAAGTTCACAGCGTGTCTCATGAGATCCTTCGCTACGCTCAGGATGACAATTAAGCTGCTGGGATGACAAACAAACACTTACTTCTTATTAAAATATTTAAAAAACTCACTATCCGGAGAAATAACAATGGTGGTTTTTTCGGATTTTAGGCTGGAATCATAAGCCTGCATCGTGCGATAAAAATCGTAGAATTCAGCATCTTTAGAAAATGCGGCGGAAGAAATTTGGGCAGCTTGACCATCGCCAGAACCGCGGCTGATATTGGCTTGTTTTCTAGCTTCCGCCAAAATAACGGTGCGCTCTTTGTCAGCTTCAGCCTTAATTCTCTCACCTTCTTCATTACCTTGAGCGCGAATTTCTTTGGCTTCTTTTTCTCTTTCAGTTTGCATTCTGGTAAAAATTGCATCGGAGTTTTCTTTGGGCAAATCGCCGCGCATAATTCTCACATCAACAATTTTGATGCCAAAAATTTCAGTTTCTCTGCCTAAAGTTTCTTTAATTTTCGCCATAATTGTAGCGCGATCGTCGCTTAAAAGTTTCACCAGCGCAACTTCACCAATGGTTTGTCTTAGTGATGAATCTAAAATCGCAGAAAGCTTACTTTCCACGCCAAGCTTGGTTCTAACCGTGGTATAAAATTTAAGCGGATCAACAATTTGATATTTAGTAAAAGCATTAATGATTAAACGTTTTTGATCCGCAGCAATCACCTCTTGCTCGGCAATGCCTAAATCTAAAATTCTTTTATCGAAAAAAATCACCTCTTGCATTAAAGGAATTTTGATTTTGATGCCGGGTTTATTAATCACGCGAACTACCTCGCCAAACTGCACCACCAAAGCCTGAGTTCTTTGATCAACTACAAAAATTGAGCTGCTCAAAACAATTAAAACCGCGACTGAAATTATGATATATTTTTGAATCTTGTTCATTTTTTTCTCCTTTATTGAGCTTTTGGTTGATCTTTAGTTTGGTCTTTTCTGGCTGCTTTATCAACAACGCCGCCAAGCGGCAAATAAGGAATGGCGCCGGCTTTTTTATCGATAATAACTTTGTCAATATCGCGATAAGTTTTTTCCATCTGTTCTAAATACATTCTTTTTTTCGTCACTACTTTTGACTTAACATATTGAGTATAAATCGCGTTAAACCTGCTGGCTTGACCTTCGGCATCCGCCACAACTTCTTGCTTATAAGCTTTGGCGCTTTCAGTAATTTTGGAAGCTTCACCTTTGGCTCTAGGAATTATGTCGTTGCGATAGGCTTGGGCTTGGTTGATTTCGCGCTCTTTATCAGCTTTGGCAGTTTGCACATCGCGAAAAGCATCAATAACTTGCATTGGCGGATCAACGCGGCGCATCTGCACCAAAACCACGCGCACACCGGCGCCGTAGGAATCTAAAATTTGTTGCATCAAAACTTTAGTTTCTTGCTCAATGCGTTTTTTGCCGTCGGATAAAGCGTCAGCGATTGGCGTTCTGGCAATAATTTCACGCATCGCACTTTCTGAAGCTTTGCGAATTGCCAATTCTGGCTCTTCCAAATTAAAGACAAAATCTTTGATATCGCTAATTTGCCATTGCACTTGAAAATCAATATCAACGATATTTTCATCGCCGGTAAGCATCAAACTTTCGGCGTTATTATTGGCTGGAGAGCTTTTGGTTTTTTTGCCTAAAAAACTTTTATCTTCAGATTCAAAACCAAATTCTTCAGTATTAACTCTGGTAACACTTTTTTTAATCACCTTTCCAAAAGGCGCTGGCAAGTGATAATTCAAACCTGGCGTTGCTACGGAATAAAATTTGCCAAAATATAAAACCAAACCATTTTGATCCGAATCAACTTTATAAATGCCCGAAGCCATCCACAAAACTAACAAACCAGTTAAAAATAAACCAAAAATTGATCGAGGAGTTTTATTGCCAGAACCGCTGGAACCATCGCCGTTATTGCCACTATTATTACCACCACCAAATAAACTTTTCAAAAATTCTTGGCTTTTTTTCAAAGCTTCGTCAATTTGATCGCCAGCATTTGGATTTAGTTTTTTACCTTGATTTTGTTCGGGAGTTGAGTTTGGTCTTGGCGCACTTCCTGCATTTGGCCTTGAACCCCAAGGATTATTTCCACCTTGGTTTCCACCGGGATTTCCCCCCGGATTTCCCCATGGGCTGTTTTTGATTGTTCCGATAAGATTAGCGATTTTGCTGGTCATTTTTTGATTGCTTGATTGGTTAGCGTTTTTATGATTTGAGCCAGCAATATAATCAATTACGAATAGAATTACAACCTAATGCAAAAAAAAATTTTAGACGCAATCAAACAAATCAACATTAAAGATCTTTGCCAATTTGAAAATTTAGTTGCATCAAAAGCTTTATCCGAAATTATTCTCAAAGCAGATAAAATCAGCTTCGCCATTGATATTGGTATTTTGGAAATTGATTCTAAAACCGCACAAATTTTGGTGGAGAAAATTCAAAAGCAATTGAAAAATGTCAGCGATTTGCCAGTCAATATCGTTCTAACCAAAAGCCAATCCCAGATGCAAGCCAAGCCACAAGCTGCGGAACATAAAATTGTTAAAGGTGTTAAAAAAATTATCGTTGTTGCTTCCGGCAAAGGCGGAGTTGGCAAATCAACTGTCGCCGCCAATTTAGCAATTTCTCTCAAACGCATCGGCTATAAAGTTGGACTCGCCGACGCCGATATTTATGGACCGTCAGTTGCTTATTTAATGAATCTGCAAGGCAAGCCTGAAAATGAAGGCAATTTGATGATCCCAATTTCAAATTACGGCATTGATTGCATTTCAGTTGGCTCTTTGGTTGAAGCCACCAAAGCCTCAGTTTGGCGCGGCCCAATGGTGACCAAAGTTTTAACTCAATTAATTGCCGGCACTAAATGGAGTGAAATTGATTATCTAATTATTGATCTTCCTCCGGGAACTGGCGATGTGCATTTAAGCCTGATCCAACAATTCAAACCCGATGGCGTGGTTCTAGTTTCCACCCCACAAAACCTGGCGGTGATTGATGTGATCAAAGCTGTTGATATGTTTCACACTTTACAAACTCCAATCTTAGGCGTGATTCAAAATATGGCTTATTTGCTAAATGAAAATGGTGAGAAAAATTATATTTTTGGACAAAGAGCAGTCAAAGATATGGCAAAAGATTTCACCATAAAAATCCTCGGCGAAATTCCCATCAACCCGCAAATCAACCAAGCCAACGATGATCGAAACCCAATTTGCAACTCAAATCCCAGCCATCCAATTGCATTTGAATTTGGAAGAATCGCGGAGGATTTGGTGGATTTGTTGAAATGATAAATCTATAACTTTTCAACCATTTCTTTTATTGTTTTTAAATGTCTATCGGATTCTATTTTTAAAATCTTATCAATTTCTGCTTCACTCAGTTGCTGGCTGTAGGTCTTGTTTATCTCTCCATTAGAGCGTTCAAGTTTTAAAATATATCCCGATGAATTAAATCCAAAAATAACTGAGCTTATGAAGTTTAAATCTTCATAATTATGATTTTTGAAATGTAAGTATGTGTAGTCAAATTCTAATTTTTGCAGATTTTCATCAATCGCTTCTCTGATTTTTATAATTGCCGTGTTTTTATCTTCAGAACCATCATATCCAGCCCTGAGAAAAAATTTTCCTTCATTATAAAACCTATCAAACTTTTCACATTCACTAATAAATTTTTTATAAAATCTAACAATTGAGTCATCAAAAATATTCAAAATTGCTTCTTTGCTTTTTGCAATCTCAACTTTACTAGTTTTAGATTTCATTTCCCGCTCTAATAAAGAAATTTCTTTATCAATATCATTTGGCTCTTCAATATTTTCTCCCCGCGCCGCTTTAATGCTGAGCTCCAAACTCCATATCAATTGCCGCTCTATATATTCCACAAAAGCATTCACATTGCCAGAATCAGCTTTGTGTAATGCCGACAAATAATTTCTCTTATCAGTAGATTTAATTACGACTGGCGGCAGATCGTGTTTTAATAAAACATAATTCATTAATAATCTTGAGATTCTGCCATTACCATCGTCAAATGGGTGAATACGAACAAATTTATAATGCAGCAATGCCGCCAATTGCACAGGATGCATTGCAAGTTTTTGTTCTTCATTGCGATACCAACTAACTAATTCGCCCATCAGAATTGGCGTATCAATAACCGAAGCATAATCAAATTTTTCTCCGTTATCTAGCAATACTGAATTAGGAAATTCCTTATAATCTCCAACTTTTATTTGCCTTCTGGTTTTTTGTCCGTCATATGTAATTGCATCTTTCCAAAATGGTTTTACCAAAATAATTTTATTTAGATTTTTGATATTCACTTCTGAAAGCAAATGCTCTTTATCTGTTGACCATTCTTTTATGAGCCCCAAAGCAACATCATGAGCTTGCATTTCTTGATACTCACGCAGAGTGTGATTGCCAACCGTATCTTCAAAAATCAAAAGCAATTCTGTTTCAGCATAGCTCAGGGTGTTTCCTTCTAAATGATTAGAATTGTAGTTAAATTCAAGTCGAAATTTTTTATCTAACTTAGACTGAAATTCTGCTTTAAGAGGTTTAAGATTATTTAGTGTTAAAATTAGATCTTCTATTTTATTGGTGAAACTAATCATAATGCTTTTATTATGGGTTAAAAATTAGGAAAATTTTAGGATCTATTGATTTTCAATTTCAACCAAAAGTAATCAATTAATATTTTAAACTATGACCAAAATAACTAAACTATGTCCAACAAATTCTAGAGGAAAGGTGGATTTGGGGTGGCTTAAATCTCAGCACACTTTTTCATTCGGACAATATTATAATCCCGAATTTATGGAGTTTTCGCATCTCAGGGTAATTAACGAAGACATTGTGCGCGGCAATACTGGCTTTGATTTGCATCCGCATAAAGATATGGAAATTTTCACTTATATTTTGCAAGGCACTTTGACTCACGGCGATAATTTAGGAAATCGGGAAAATATTAATGAAGGCTGTTATCAGCTGATGAGTGCGGGAACTGGAATTATTCATAGCGAATATAATTATTCCGATCAGCCGGTTCATCTTTTGCAAATCTGGATTAAACCCAATTCATTTGGCGGCAAGCCTGAATATAAAACTTTTGCGCCGCACCCAAAAGGCGAATGGTGTTTGCTGGTTAGCGACAAAATTGTGGGAGAAAATATTGGCAAAATCAAACAACAAGCAGAAATTTATGCGCTTGATTCTCTAGATTTAAAATCAATCAAACTTCCATATGACTCCAGAAAAAATTCTTGGCTGCATATTGCCAAAGGCAAGATTGAGTTTTTAGGCAAGGAGTTTGCAAGCGGCGATGCGCTTGGTTTTGAGTCGGATAAAATTGAAGAAATTAAATTTAAAGAACCAACAATTCTACTGCTTTTTGCACTTTAAAAAATATTTATCAAAAATACTAATTTCCTAGTTGACGAACAAAATAATTCCACCTAATATGACCAGCGGTCGGGCGTTGTATGAATACAACAGCCTTACGGTAAATAAATACAACACGCTGGGTTTGCGTGGTGGTGACGTCCGGCTATATTAACCAAACTATAAACCAAATCTCAAAACCACCTTAGTTCCCTCCCCCATCTCAGAAAAAATCTCCATAGTTCCATTTTGCATCTCAACTAATCTTTTTATAAATCACACTCACAATATCATTAACTCCAGCTGGATATAATTATTCACTGATAAATTCTGCTCACAATCGCGCAAATTTTTTAAATTTTCATTATTTGGCGCAACACCAACAACGCTGGAAAAACAGATATTTATTGATGATTTTTCAGATGAGGAAACAAATAATTAAGAGCCAGAACGCAATATAGATCGCGATTTAGACAAAGAAGAATTTTCATATTTTACAACCTTAATGCTAAGCATATTTAGGAACCTTAATCGATAAACAATAGCCCAGCGCTTCAAGAATGCTTTTGAATGTTGTTATTGTTGGGTTGCCGGTTTTTGAGAGGATTTTATAAAGTGCTTCTCTGGTTAATCCGGTTTTTTCGGCAACTTGGGAGAATCCACCTTTGGCTTTGGCAATTTGTCTTAGAGCAAGAAGCAACAAGGCAATATCGCCATCTTCTTCGAATTGTTTTAGGGCAAGTTTTAAAAAATCATCGGTTTGTTTTTTGCTAGAACCAATAATTGCTGTTGCCCAATCGTCAAAATTGTTGTGGTCAGATATTTTTTTAATTTTGGTTTTTCTTGTAGTTTTATTTTTCACAATATCTGTTCTTAGTAAAGTGCTTCTGGTTACCAAACTCTATTCCACCGTAACCGATTTGGCTAAATTTCTGGGCTGGTCAACATCGTTGCCTTTGTAAATCGCTGTGTAATAAGCGATCAACTGAGTTGGAATTACGCCCAGCAAGGCTTCGTCGATGATGTTATCAATTTTTGGCAGGGTGATGGATTTAAAAGTGATATTTTTTAGTTCATTAATTCCAGCTTGGTTACCAATCAAAACCACCTTGCCACCGCGGGCGGCAACTTCTTCGATGTTGGAAGCGGATTTTTCAAAAAGTTCGGTGTTAGGAGCAATAGCGATGATGGGCATATTTTTGTCAATTAGCGCAATGGTGCCGTGTTTTAACTCGCCGGAGGCAATACCAAAAGCGTTGATGTAAGAAAGTTCTTTTAGTTTTAATGCGCCTTCCAAAGCGGTGGGATAAGAAACGCCGCGACCCATATAAATCAAGCTTTGATGTTTACTAACAAATTTTGCCACCTCTTTAATTTCAGCTAAATTTTTATCAATTAAAATCTCGCGCATTTTGTGAGGAATTTGGGTTAAACTTTCAATCAATTCCAGCTTGGTTTTTTCGCTAATAGTTTGTTTTTGACTGGCAAGTTCCAGCGCAAATAAAATTAAAACCGTTAGCTGGGCAATATAGGCTTTGGTTGAAGCCACACCAATTTCTGGGCCGGCGATAGTGCGAATAATTGCATCGGCTAAATAAGCCATATTACTTTGCGCCACATTAACAATTCCTAAAGTTTTTTGATGATGTTCTTTGGCGTATTTTAAAGCGGCAATTGTGTCTGCTGTTTCGCCGGATTGAGAGATAAAAATGTTTAAACTATTGCCATAAAATGCCGCGCCGCGATAACGAAATTCGGAAGCAATATCAACTTCAACATTAATTTTGGCTAAAGATTCAATCAGATATTTGCCAACGCAAGCGGCGTAATAAGAGGTTCCGCAGGCGATAATGTTAATTTTATCAATCGCTTTTAAATCGAAAGGAAAATTAGGCAAAGCGATGCGACCATTTTCGGCAGTTAGATAATTATCAATAATATCTTGCACCACCCGCGGCTGTTCAAAAATTTCTTTTTGCATAAAATGGGCAAAATTTTCTTTGGAAACTTTGCCAATATCTTTTTCCATATTTTTGACAATTCTAGTAACCGCGCTGCCGGAAGCATCAAAAATTTCAACGGAATTGCTGGTTAAAAAAGCCACATCGCCATCTTCTAAATAGCTAACTTTGGTTGTCAAATTGTCTAAAGCGAAATAATCAGAAGCGGTGTAATTTTCACCGATGCCAAAACCAATCAACAAAGGTGAACCTTTTTTAGCAACCGCCATAAAATTTTCATCACCTTGAAACACAATGCCTAAAGCAAAGGCTCCGTGTAGTTCTTTTAAAGCTAAAATTACTGCCTGTTTTTTGTCATTGGTTTGTTTTAGATAAAAAGAAATCAAATGCGGAATTACTTCGGTATCAGTTTGGCTTAAAAATTTTACGCCAGTTTTTTTCAATTTTTCTTTGAGCTCCTGATAATTTTCGATAATGCCATTGTGAACTACCGCAACATTTTTACTCAAATGTGGATGAGAATTTTCTTCCGAAGGTTTGCCGTGCGTTGCCCATCTGGTGTGGCCAATGCCAATATTGCCAACAAACTTTTTATTTTTAGAAATCGCCAATTCCAAATGAACAATTTTGCCTTGCTTCTTGATAGTATTAATTTGATCGCCAGCAATTAAAGAAATGCCCGCTGAATCATAGCCGCGATATTCTAATTTTTTTAGACCATCTAAAATTTTAGGCACAACATTATTTTTGCTAACAATTCCAACGATTCCGCACATAAGGTAATGATTAATGGTTAATTATTAATGATTAATGAGAGGATGATAAAAATTGAGTTGCGCAAGTAAAGAGTAATGTTTTGTAATAAAAATTGTTGATTTATTTAGTGGATTTATATTCAAATGTGTCCTTTCAATTTTTATCAATTTTTTACTTAAAATTAGTGGCCAAGAAATTATCTCAAATTGTTAAAGAGCAGCAAAATGTGTTGTTAGACATCTATCTTAAAAGCATTCCTGAAGCAGAATTGGCTGGGTTAGCTCAATTTTTACCACCAAAATCATATAAAAATCAAAAAGCTTTGGCTAAAGAATTTAGCAAGTTGGACAAAGAAGCAAAATTGACAATTGGTAATCACCAAGCACGAATCGCCGATATGCATACTCGGGTGCGTAATTCTGTGAATAGTAAATATGCGGCCAGTTTTGCCGAAACATCTCCAATTGATGCTTCATCTTTTAAATTTGTGATTGATAGAGCTGCGGAAGCAAAATTGCCGAAAGAAAAACTTCAGGAAATATTAACCAAAACCATTATTTCCAACAGCATTACCGCTCATCCAACTAATCCTTATTCTACAAAATATACCGCTGAGTCGATGGAGTTAGACAGAATTTTGTCTGAGCCTGAATCTGAAAGAAAGGCTGAAAAATTGCAGGAACAAATTACCAAAATGATTGCGATGAATCCAGTTCCTTTGGTTAGTGAAAAAAATAAAGGCAAAAAAACTCAAACCGATGAGGTGCATGAGGCAATGTCTTATATGCAAAATATTTATAAAAGTTTTCCAGCGGCGCGTAGAAAAGTTCAAGAAGCGTTAGAGGCAAGCGCGCAGTATGCTGATGTCAAAGTTGGTAATTTTTATGATATGGGCGCTTGGCTTTCTGGAGACGGAGACGGCAACCCAGCGGCTACAGCGGAATCTTTGCAAAATAATATTGATTTATTTAGAGCGGAAATAAGACGCCTTTATAGCAATGATTTGGCGCAAATAATTGCTGGGTTAGAAGATTCAGATTTGAAAAATAAATTATTAGCAATTCAAGAACAAATCGAGCTTGATCAATATCAAAATCCACAACAATTAATCAATGAATTAAAGCAAACAGAATTACCTTCTGAATTTCAGGAGCAATTGCAAGATTTGATTTGCAGAGTTGAGAGTTTTGGTTTTCGCTATGCCAAAATTGATATTCGTCACGACGCTTCTGATATCAACAAAACTGTTGCCGATATTTTAATTGCTTTAGGAAGACTTGCGGCAGCAGATAAGAAGCAATTTCTAGAAGATTTGGCTGGCGATGATCCAGAAAAAATTGCCTCAGCAGCAAAATTAATTTCCGATGCTTTAGAAGCTGATTTAGGAACTATTGATACTTCTAAATTTGACGATGTTAGTAAAAGAATTTTTGGCAGATTGCGAGTTATTGCTGAAAATCCGGGCTCTTCCGACAAATTAATTATTGCTGAATGTAAGAATCAGGGCAACGCTTTGGGAGCATTGTTTTTGTTGAAAGCAACCGGCAACTCAGTTGGTAAAAAAGATTCCTTGAATGTAGTCACTTTATCAGAAAGTGCTGACGATTTAATTACCTTACCAAAAAATATTGAAGCACTTCTAAGAAATCCAATTTATCGCCAACATGTTGCAGCAACTGGCAAGTTGATTTATATGATTGCTAAAAGTGATACGCAAAGACGAGACGGCGTTGGCGCGCAGTTTGCTCAAGAATTGCCACCGGAATTTGTTACTAAATTATTTGCCAAATTAGTTAGAGAATATCCAGAATTAAAAGGCGTAACTCTAACTCCATTTAATGGCGGCGGGCATGCTTTGCAAAGAGGTGGTGGCAGAATTGACGAAGTTCCTAACGTTTACGGCAAGGCTGAAATGCGTGGCTTAAATTGGTTGGAATCTGGCGAAGAACTCGACAAAGATATTCAAATTGCCCCACCAATTTTAACCACTCAAGGTCATCAAAATGGAATTTTATATAGTGCCGATAGCGCCTCTAATTCTTTAACCAGCTATTTATCACAATCGGTTTGGGCAGCATTAAAAAGAGCTGGAATTATAAAAGAACCAGAAGTTTTAACTGGTGATGGAACGCCGAATTTAGATGCTCAACAAGCAAGAGCCAATCGAAAATTATTTTTTGAAGCGGCAAGAAAAGTATATGCAAAAGAAATTACCACTCCTAATAGCCCAATTAACAAATTGTTTAGAAATGGACCTTGGGCTGGAGTTGATTTAACCAACGTTTCCTCGCGCCCTGGCAAAAGAGTTGAAAGTTCTGATTTACAACTAACCGACCAAAGAGCAATTGGCGCTGATAAAATGTGCACTCACAGCGGCACTCATTTGATTAATTGGTATAGCGCCAAAGCTGGTTTGCACGCAATTATTGATTCTGTAGGATTAGAACAGGCTCATCAAATGTATCGCCAAGACAAACCTACTCGTGATAGTTTTAGATCAATGTCGATGTCATTATTTATGACTGATTTTGATGTAGCTTGGAAAATGATGATTGGCGAAGAAAGACCGGACAGTAAAATGATCGAATTTTGGGCAAAAGCCTATCCGCCATTGGAAGAAACCGATCCAAAATTACAGCTCAGAATCACTTTGGCTCATATTGAACAAGAGGCGATTGAAACTGCAAAATTAATTTATCGCACCATAAAAAACGGGCAAGCAGCTGGAGAAGATTTATCTAATTTTACCCCGCAAGATTTATTAACCAGCTTCTGGCCGGATTTAGCAGAGGAAATCAGGGATCGCGAAGAAAGATTAAAATTTGCCCATTTAGTTGAGGCTGAATTAACTAACAATCTTGGTCCTGATGAAAAAAGATATCCAAAAGATCAAGATATAGAACAGCAAATTAGAGCTTGGGATACTGCCTGCATGGGTTCAGAAGCGCCGATTGGTAGCATGCTGACTTTAACCAAACTAAATGAAGCCGGATTGCCCAGAACTAATCATGAGTTTGAAGTGAGTGATGAGTTGGAAAAAGAATTGTCTATTGTTGGAAAATTTACTCAAATGCCCCCAAGCCCACAATCTAGAACCAGCCAAGGCTTTGCACTGCAGCAGAGACAAGGGCAAACAATTGCTCCTCCTATGGGATAATATCAAAAACTAATGATTGCAACTCATCGTTTTTCACCAATATTTCTGCCGTATTGCAGACATTTTGCAAATCAGCAATCACAGCAAAAATATTGGTTTTGGTGTTGATGGAAAATTTCTGCAACGGAGTTTTCATTGATAAATTATTGTCTGATTTAAATTTGCGGATATTAAAAATCACTTCCAACATAATGCTGCCAATCTCTAAAGCCTGTTCATCCACAATATAATCTTCCAACTTCCGCGTTGATAAATTAAATTTAATTAAGCCTAATTTCTTTAAATTTAAATTTTAAAAACTATGCCAAAATTCAGTTCAATACTTATTTCAAAACAAGCATTAGCAGATACCCAAAAATATTTAGCTGGAATTGGCGTTAATTTGGATGATGGGCGGTTAATAGAATATGTTAAAGACAAGTTTATAGGTCGTGATGGTGGCTTGCATACTGAGAAAATAAGACAAAAAGCAAAATTTTTTAGCGCTAAGTTTAATGACAAAGCCAGATGGCATCTTTATTTTTCTCAGGAAAATAGAGGTGTGGCGATTATTTTTGATTTTTACGAAGGGCATTATCAAAAGACTGATAGAAGGACATTTAAGGTTAAAGAATATAGTGCTGGAGAGTTGCGGGAGCAGTTTATTAAAATTGATCTTGGGCAAGAAAAAGAAATTATGACTCCTGCCGCTGATGTTGATTTGCCAACTGACAAATTATTCGCAAAGAAAGCGGCTCCTACAGTGCATTTTGATGTAAGCCAAGTTGAGGCTATTAAAATTTTAGTTAGAGACGGTCCATCGCAATCATTTTATATTGATTCGTTAGCGGGCAGTGGAAAAACTTTGGTAGCTTTGCGATATTTGGGAGAGTTGGCTAGTGGGTTGGCTGATGGTCGAAAATTAGTTTATTTAACTGCATCTGACGAATTAGCAACAAGACAACAAGAGCAATTTGTTGAGTATTATCCGGAACTTAAAGACCAAGTTTTATTTAAAAGTCATGATAGTTTTTTATCTGAAGAATCGGGTTTAAAGGTTGCTAATTATGATGATTTTTTGAATTTTTACGATTCTTTGAGCGATGAAGAGAAATTAAAACTTCCAACCAATCTAAGTTTTTTATATGAAGAATTTTGCTATTGGGCAGGAAATTTTGATCATACTATAGATCAGCAAGATTTGCCAAATCAACAACCTCGACAAGATCAGGAAGATCAAGAAGATTATCGTCAACATCTCAAAAATTTTAAGGAATACAAAACTTTAGATAAAATTTCTAGCACCATACCAATAAAGCCAAAACCAGCAGAAGTTGAGAAAAAAACTGGTAATCCTAAGGCAGTTTTTTACCGTGATGATGCAGAAATATTTTTTGGTAAATATAAAGAATATTTAGTAAGAATTGGAAAAGTTGATCCGTCAGATATTGATATTGGGCTTTTACAGAAAGATAAATATGAGGGAATTCTCTATGACGAAGCTCAGCAATTGCTAAGAATAAGTGATAGTTGGCAATTAGAAAAATTATCAAAGATACCAGTACAATATTGTGGCGATAGAAGACAAGGCTCACCATTGTTTAATCCCAAAGTTCATTTAAGAACGCAAAATCGGATATATTTACAATATAGCTATCGTTGCAGCAATAATGTCAGTAATTTTGCCGATCAAGTTTTAGCATTAGAAAGAAAAATTCAGGGCAAACAAGATCATAAAAAAACCTTTATTTCAAAATCTGATGATGAAGGTAGTGTAGAGTTTAGTCTGTATAAACCTCAACCTAAAGACCAGCCTCAAAGTCATATCCAAAATTTTCCTAAGGATTTATTGAATAAGATTGAACTTAATTCCGACCAATATTGTATTATTGTTCCTAATCAAGCAATCAAAGGCCAGCTAAAAGCAGCGGGCTTAGAGGCGACAATATTGCTAGCCAAAAACTGCGGCGGTTTTGAATATAAAAATGTGGTTTTGTACAATTGTATTCTGCCTACTTTATTTGATGATTCAAAAACCGACGCTGAAATATGTGCCAAAGTTGGTGCTGCTAGAAATTTAGGTGTGGCCGTAACTAGAACTATGAGTTCTCTCACCATAATTGATGTAGATACTAATCGTGCTGCCCGCAATTTCGAGGAAAATTACAAGAAATCAGATGCTGAAAAATCTAGAACTGAGCAAGTTAAAAAGGAAACGACTCAAACAAAAATAGAAATAAAAACTGATGCTGAATTTTTACTAAATAAAGCTATCAACAATATTATTAGCTCTTTGCAGCTGAGAGACAAAATCAAAGATGAATATCAGCGTCAAATTGGATTGGCGATAGAAAATATTTATCAAGCTGTTGGTGAAAAAAATGCTGAAGAATCGCAAAAACAAAAATTGCAAGATTCGATAGAAAATTTGCTGAATAATTTATTGCCGGAACTACTTGCCAATAAAGAGTTATTGAAGCTGATAATTTGCGGCAGAAATGTTGCTGAAGTGATTGCTAATATAAAATCATATCAAGAATTTTTACCAAAAAACGCCGCTGATAATTTTGATTGGGAAAAAATGCCTAGTAATTTGTCTTTTGAATTGAATTTTCAAAAGGCGAATATTTTTGAGTTTGTTTTAGAAACAAAAGACCCGCAAGTTATTGGCAGGTTTTTAGAGCAACAGGAAAGCATTTTTAAGGATAAAAAAGCTAAAGAAGCCAAAGAAGAATATCTATATTTCTTACAAGATGAGTCATTAGACGGGGCAATCCTTAAACAGCTGTTGGGTTTCTTTAAACCGTTAGAATCAAAAAATCTAAAAGAGTTATTTGAATGCTTTCAAGATAGTCCAGAAAAAATCAAAGTGATATTTGATTATACTTGCTCAAGCATTCCTGCTGATAAAGGAAGGTTAATTGCAACATTAAAATCCTGCGGAATTTTATCTTCAGAATTTATTGTAAAAGCGTTAGATGAAAATCAAAGACTACGATTGTTTCAAATTATATCTGGGCAGGGTGATCCCAAGATTAAAAGTGCTGATATGTTTTCTTTTATCACTAAATATGGCGAGTTTATAGGAAGTGGTGAACAATGGGTTAAGACATTAACAACTTTTAAAATTGCCCTTGATACCCAAAAAAGCTCTGGAATCAAAGCGGCAATTGATAATCTAAGAAAGGTTGATGAAAGTCTTAAAGGACGGTTTGATGACAATGCTCTCAAGAAAATTCTAATAGCAATGTTGCTTCCACCTAAAGACAAACCGCTTGTAATGCTAAAGCAAATGGATTTTGGTGAGGCAAAATATCAAGGCCGAGATGATGAAATTTTAGAAATCGCTCAATATTTTGTTGGTGGCTTAGAGCAAAAAAATCGTGCGGATCAAGTTATTATAGCATTTTTGTTGCAAGATTTTTTGAAAGAGAATGCTCAGAAGTTAGAATTGAAGCAATTAAATGAAATTAATAAAGACTTAATTAGGCTGGGCTTTGGTCTTGATAAAGAATGGTTGAAAACAGCTTTTCCTGAAAAGCCTAAAGAAGATCAGACGGCAACACGAATATTGGCTGGTAGTGAAATAGAACTTCTTGATGCTGCTGGGAGTGGGAATTTGGCAGCTGTAAAAAAATTTCTTAAACAAGGTGTTAATATAGATCATACAGACAATAATGGCTGCACAGCCCTTTTTATTGCTATCAAAAATGGACATTTAGATATTGTAAATGTTTTGCTTGAAAAAGGGGCTGATGTAAATAAAACAATGAATGATGACTCTAACCCTCTTATTACTGCTAGCGTTAAAAGATATTTGGGTGTGGTAAAGCGTTTGCTTGAAAAAGGCGCTGATGTAAATAAAGCAATGGGTGATGACTTTACTCCTCTTATTATGGCTAGTAATAACGGACATTTAGATATTGTAAATGCTTTGCTTGAAGGAGGTGCTAATGTAAATCAAGCAGCGAAGGATGGAGCTACTTCTCTTTATATTGCTGCCCAACAAGGACATTTAGATGTTGTAAAGCGTTTGCTTGAAGAAGGTGCAGATGTAAATCAAGCATCAAATGATGGCACTACCCCTCTTTATATTGCTGTTAAAGCTAAACATTTAGATGTTATAGATGCTTTGCTTAAAGCGGGCGCAGATGTAAATCAGAAAACGAATGATGGTTTTACCCCTTTTTCGATTGCTGCCAGAGAAGGGCATTCAGGTGTTATAAATGCTTTGCTTGAAAAAGGTGCTAATATAAATCAAGTAACGAATAGTGGAGCTACCCCTCTTTATATTGCTTCTAAAAAAGGACATTTAGATGTGGTAAGGCGTTTGCTTGAAGAAGGTGCTGATGTAGATCGAGCACCAAATGACGGCACTACCCCTCTTTATATTGCTATTCAAGATAAACATCCAAATGTTGTAAATGCTTTGCTTGAAAAAGGTGCGAACGTAAATCAACCAGCAAATAATGGTGCTACTCCTCTTTATCTCGCTGTTCAAGATAGACATCTAGATATTGTAAATGCTTTGCTTGAAAAAGGTGCAGATGCAAATCAAGCAATGAATGATGATTTTACCCCTCTTTATCTTGCTAGCAGCAACGGGTACCTAGATATTGTAAATTGTTTGCTTGAACAAGGTGCTGATGTAAATAAAGAAATGCGAGATGGCGCTACTTCCATTTATATTGCTGCTAAAAATGGAAATTTAGATGTTATAAATGCTTTGATTAAAAAAGGTGCGAATGTAAATCAACCAGTAAATGATGGCAGTACCCCTCTTTTGATTGCTGTTAAGTCAGGACATTTAGAAGTTGTAAATGCTTTGATTGCAGCAGGTGCGGATGTGAATAAATCAATTAATGCTGGGTGCAACTCTCTTTATATTGCTATTATTGGAAAACACACAGAAATTATAGAACTATTGATTAAAAGTGGCATTGATACAACAGATAGTCATTTGACATCAATTAAAAAACTTTTTGATCCAGAAAAATTTCAAGAACTAATCATAAAAGTTGAAGAAATCAGATGGTTAAAATCAGCTAATAAAGATAAAGAATCTCCCAAATATAATTTTCCAAATCTTTTTTTGGGCGATCGCAAAATCAGTCGCAACTTAGAAAATTGCACCTTCCAAGGAGCACATCTTGTAGGTGTTGATTTTAGGGATTCTCAGTTTTCAGAAACGACTTTTGAGGGAGCCCATATTGATATTAAAACCATCAGCAAAACTTTTGGCACTCAAATAAATTTTGAAAAATTAAAAACTAATCCTTTATTCAAAGCCTTTTTATCTGGTCACAATTGCACAGTTGAACAATTTGACCAAGAACTTGCTAAAAAAGATCATCAGGAAAATCCTCAACAACAACCAAACCCACAAACCGCTCTGGCCAATAATTCTCAATCACCACAACAATCTCCTTCTCAGCGAATGAAATATTTATCAATACAAAAAGGTCAGCTGCAAATTTCAGATCAAAAACCACAAGGGGAAGTTGTTATAGCTATAAAATCTGGTGAAAAAATGGTCGAACATCTTCAATCTTTAAATCAAGAACAAGGGCGACAACAAGGGCAGCGGAGAGACTAGAGCCAGTTCAAAATCATTTAAAAATCGCTTTCTGACAGATCTATTTTACTATTTCATCAGTTCTTGTTGTGAAAACGATTATTCTGTAGAGGCAATATTAACAACCAACTGTTCGGTTGGATTATTTTCAACCAATATTTCTGCCGTATTACAAACATTTTGTAAATCAGCAATCACAGTGGAAATATTGGTTTTGGTGTTGATGGAGAATTTTTGTAGTGGAGTTTTCATTGATAAATTATTATCCGATTTAAATTTGCGGATATTAAAAATCACTTCCAACATAACGCTGCCAATCTCTAAAGCCTGTTCATCCAAAATATAATCTTCCAACTTGCACCAACTTCCGCGTTGATGAATTGAGTTTAATTTATTCGGGAAAATTGCCTGATAAAGCTCTTCGGTAATGTGCGGAATGAATGGCGAAAATAATTTTAGCAAGGCTTCCAAGCAATGGTAGAGCGCAAACAAACCACTTTGTTGCCCAGCAACTAACGACTCACGACTAACGACTAACGACTGATCTTTATATTTTTCAGCATTCAAACCGTAAGAGCGAACTTTAACAATTTCTAAATAATTATCACAAAAATCATTCCAGAAAAAATCCTCTACAGCCTGTCTGGCTTTGGCGTATTCGAATTGTTCAAATTCTTGCTCAGCTTTTTTTATGGTTTGATTTAAGCGTGATAAAATCCACAAATCCGCTTTTTCGTTGATGATATTTTTTTCAACATCTAGCAAAACTGTTGTTGGCTGCAAAGTTAAATCCGCAAAATTTTGTGCTACAAATTTCGAAGCGTTAAATAATTTGGTAATCAATTTTCCACCAATTTTGAACAGCTCTTCTGAGTAAGCAATATCCGCGCCGAGATTGGACGCAGAAGCCCAATAACGCACAACATCAGCACCTTTTTCTTCAATCAAAGTTTGCGGAGTAACAACATTTCCTTTGGATTTACTCATCTTAGTTTTATCCGCCGCCAAACACCAACCCGAAATCATCAAATTTTTCCAAGGAATTTTATCTTCGTGCAGCAACGCTTTGGTAATCGTATAAAACGCCCAAGTACGAATAATCTCATGCGCTTGCGGGCGCAAATCCGCCGGAAATAATTTTTCGTGGCGCTGCTTATCAATCATAAATTCGGCGCTAATTCCCTTGCTGGAAAGCTGCGGCGAAATTGACGAAGTTGCCCAAGTATCCATAATATCAGTTTCCGCCGCAACTTCATCAGCAGAATAACCTTTCGGTAAATCTCTTTGCGGATCAATCGGCAATTGATCAAAACTCGCCACCAAAATTTTTCCTTCTTCGCCTTGACGCTTAGAATACCAAATCGGAAACGGCACACCAAAATAACGCTGGCGGCTGATACACCAATCCCAAGCAAGATTATCAATCCATTGCTCAACACGAATTTTCATATAATCCGGATACCAATTACATTCATTGGCTTTTTGTTTGAGCTGTTCTTTTTTATCCAAAATTTTCACAAACCATTGCGGCATTGTAAGAATCTCAATCGGCGCCCCCGAACGCTCAGCGCATTTAACTGCGTGAGTTATTGGATTAGATTTTATGAGAAGATTTTTTTCGGTTAGATTTTGGATAATTTCATCACGCGCTTCTTTGATTTTTTTGCCAGCAATTTTTCCATCTTGGCTGACAATAACACACAATTCTAAATTATGTTTTTGCCACCATTTAATATCGGTTTCATCACCGAAAGTACAGCACATAACCGCGCCAGTTCCTTTTTCCATCTGCACCAATTCATCAGCGATGATTGGAACTTTTACGCCAAATAAAGCAGTAATCGCATTTTTGCCATGCAGATGTTTATAGCGTTCATCTTCAGGATGAACCATAACCGCAACACAAGCAGGAAGAAGTTCGGGGCGGGTGGTGGCAATTATAATTTTCTCCCCCACATTGTCATCCTGAGCGCAGCGAAGGATCTCAGTAGTTAGTTCACGGTGGGCTTCACGAGATCCTTCGCTTTGCTCAGGATGACAATCAACTTCAAACACAATCTCATGCATTGCGCTTGGCATTTCTTTATCAACTAAATCAGCTTGTGATAAAGCAGTTCTATCAACACAATCCCAAAGCACAGGCGCGAATCTTCTTTCGACTAAATTTTTATTAAATAAATCAACAAAACTGGCTTGCGAAATTTGTTGTGATTCCTGAGAAATGGTTTGATATTTCTGATTCCAATCCACCGAAAGCGCAATGGCATTGAACAAATTTTCAAACTCAACTTCCGCCTCATCAACAATTTTTTGACATTCCCTCACAAACGATCCGCGCCCATTTTCCGCCTCATAAACCCCAGCTTTTTTACCAATAGTTTTCTCCACCAACCTTTCAGTCGGCAAACCATTATCATCAAAACCCATCGGATAAAACACATCCAAGCCTTTCATTCTCTTATAACGCGCCACAAAATCCGCCTGAGTATAAGAAAAAATATGCCCCATGTGAAGCAAGCCAGAAACAGTTGGCGGCGGCGTATCAATTACAAATGTTTGCGATTTTGGCAAATCATTTTGCCATTTATAAACCTGATTTTGCGCCCAAAATTTTTGCTGCTTTTTTTCAGTTTCAAGAGTGTTGTAGCGATCTGGGAGTTTAGACATTGAGAAGATGAGTTATGATATTTAGCAACTATTCAATCACCACCAAATTCGTAGTGAATCTACCAATTGTATGCAAATAAATTTTACCATTAACCACAATTGGACTGTGGAAAATTTGTTGGTTGAGGTTTTTGGTTTGCAGAATTTTGCCATCGAGAGGTGAGATGATTAGTAATTCGCGATTGGAGTTAGTCATCACCAAATTATCGCCCGCCATAATTATTCCGTTATAAACAATTTTATGGACAGGTTTTTTGTCGTTTGGATATTTTTTTAATTGCACTATCCATTTAACTGCGCCGGTTTTTTTGTATAAGGAAATTAGTTGGTTGTCGTTGGTGATTAGATAAATAAAATCGCCGGCGATCCAAAAATCGGTGATTGAGGCTAATTCTTTTTGCCACAAAATCACCCCGTCAATAATTCTAATTGCCATAGTTAAACCGCCATTGCCAATTGCGTAGGCAACGCCGTCTTTTATGACTGGCGTGGCGTCAACATCGTTGAGGATAAAATCGGAATTGTCGGCTTTGCTGATGTTTAAATCATAAACCCAACCCACCTCGCCGCTCTTTTTATTTAGGGCATAAACTTCGCCGGAGGAATAAGAAGAGATCACATAATTTTTGTAAGAAACTGGATTAGCCGCGCCCAAAATTCCGGTGGCTTTTAGAATTCCCGAATGCACCCAATTGATTTCGCCATTGGTTAAATCAAGTGCGTAGGTTTTATTATCGTTGGTGATTACAAAAACTTGTTTGCCGTCAGAAATTGGGGCGGAAATTGGGATTGAAGAAAGTGTTTTTTTCCAAATAATTTCGCCGGTTTTGGCATCAATGCAGAAGACTAGATTATAGCCGGTGGAAGCAAAGATGAACTCCCTATTTAGGGGGCTCGAGTTTGCGTTAGCAAACGATGGGGGTGCATTTTTTCCGTCAAAATACGAAATTTTTCCTTCAGTAAAATCTTTAACAAACCAGCGCTCAATTAATTTTTTCTTCCAAATCGTTTTATAATTTGTTGCGCCCCTGGCATATAAATTGCCCTTCGCATCAAGCGTGTAAATTTTGTCATTAACAATTGCCGGCGCAAAAACCATTCGATCGTTATAGCCTGGGCGATAGCCTGCCCAGATTGATTTGGTTTTGGAAATTTGGTTACCAAAAGTGAAATTTTCAATTGCTTGGTTGTTGTCGTTATTGCTGCCGAACCACGATTGATTGTTGATTTGAGTTGGAAGAGAAATTGGAAAATTAGCTAAATTATCATCAGCTTTGATTAAATCTTCATCAGCAAAAACTGAAACGGCATTTTTATCATCGATTTTTTTGTCCGTTGAACAGGCTGATAAAAAACCAACAAACAGAATGGCGGCTAAAATTGGTGAGAAAATTTTCATCTTAAAAATTATTTTTTAGTTTCAACTTTTTGCTCAACAGCTTTTTGATCGACTTTTTTCTCAGCCGGCTTTTCTTCTTCAGCGCCAAATCTTGAAACGTAAAGCGCAACCATTTCGGCAGCTCTTTTTTTCAACATATCTGAAACTTCTGGATTATCGGCAAGGCTTTTAAACACTTGGTTGGCTTCTTTAAAATTGCCAACATTCCATTGATTAATGCCTTTTTGTTCCAAAATATGATATTGCAAAATCTTGCTGTTTTTTTCCAAACTGCTGATCAAAGCCATAATTTTTTCCTGATTTTCTGGTCTATCTTCACCAACGAAAATTTTCAGCGCAATCAAGCCCGAATATTCTCGAACGTAGGAATCAAATCTTTTGTTTTTGTTGATTGCTAAATAAATTTCAGCAGCTTGATCTTGATCATTTTTAAGAATTTGCGCCGCATATTTTAGTGAGGCTATTTCTTTAACACCAGCTGGGGCGTGGCTTTGGTAGATTTGTTTTAAAGTGGCGGTAGATTTTTCTAACTCACCTTTTTGCTCATCAATCATTGCCTGATGCAAAATTGCTGAATATTTTTTGGATTGAATTTGGTTATAAAAACTAACTGATGTCCAAATTATTGCCGCGGCAACGATTGCTGCTAAAAAACCAATAATCAATTTTTGATTGGTTTTTAAATGACCCATAATTTTTTCGTGACGCATTTGCGCTTTGAGTTCTCTGATTAATGAGTTTGATTCAGTTTGATTGTCCATAGATTTATTTATTGAAGTTTTAGGCAATAATCTTCAAGCAACAGCTCAAAGTATTTTTAAGTAAATAAGCGATAGTCATTGGCCCAACACCGCCCGGAACCGGGGTGATAAAGCCGGCAATTTCTTTCACAGCATCAAAATCAACATCGCCAACCAGCTTAGTTTTGCCGGTTCCCAAGTCAATTCGATTAATTCCAATGTCAATTATAGCTGCGCCTTTTTTCACCATATTAGCTTTGATTAATCCGGCCACGCCAGTTGCGGTTAAAATGACATCGGCGGCTAAACATTCCGCTGGCAAATCTTTAGTGTTGCTATTGGCGATTGTCACCGTACAACCTTCCAGCATCAATAAACGCGCTAATGGGCGACCAACAATATTGGAAGAGCCAATCACTAAGGTTTTCAAACCTTTCAAATTATTTCCTAAAGCCGATTTTAAAAGATGAACTGAGCCAAGTGGCGTGCAAGGAATAATTGCGGCATCTTTGCCTTCAACATCGCCAACTGAGAGTTTTCCAACATTAATTAAATTAAATCCATCAACATCTTTTTTATAATCAATAGAGTGAATCACTTTTTTGCTATCAATATGTTTGGGCAAAGGCAATTGCACCAAGATGCCGTGAACATTTTGGTCGTTATTTAGATCAGTAATTTTGTTGAGTAAATCTTCTTCAGAAATATTGCTGGCGAATTTATAAAGAATGGAATTCATTCCCACCAAATGCGCCGCTTTTTCTTTGTTGCTAACATAAACTTCGCTGGCTGGATCATTGCCCACCAAAATCACCGCCAAGCCAGGAATAACGCCATATTGAGCTTTAATTTGTTCAACTTCTTTAGCAAGTTCAAGTTTTAGATCTGTGGCAATTTGCTTGCCGTCGATAATTTTTGCCATTTGGAGATTTTTAACAAATTTGAGGAGGCGGAAGAATAATTGCTTAAAATTTTGAAGTCCAGATTAAATCCGTTGTTTTTTAAGCATAAAATTTTTATACTGCCCGACCTTGTTAAACTCAATGACAGCTTCAAGTAATGACTCCCAAAAACAATAAATTTTCCGGTGCCGAAATTATCATTAAAGCCTTAATCAATGAAGGCGTTGATACTGTGTTTGGCTATCCGGGCGGCGCAATTTTGCCGTTTTATGATGCGCTCTACCAGCAAGATAAATTAACTCACATTCTAGCGCGCCACGAACAAGCCGCTTCTCACGCTGCTGAAGGCTATGCCAGATCAACTGGAAAAGTTGGAACTATCATCGTCACTTCCGGCCCGGGCGCAACCAACGCTATCACTGGCTTGACTGATGCGTTTATGGATTCCATTCCTTTAGTTTGTATTTCCGGACAAGTTGCCACTCACATAATTGGCACAGATGGCTTTCAAGAAGCTGATATTGTTGGACTAACCAGATCTTGCACCAAATATAATTATCTAGTTCGCAATGTTGATGATTTGGGTTATATAATTCACGAAGCCTATCACATTGCGCGCAGCGGTCGCCCTGGGCCAGTGTTGATTGATATTCCTAAAGATGTGCAAAATAATTTGGGAATTTATGATGGCAAAATTGAAATTAATCGCCCTTCTTATCAGCTTAGATCTAAAAATGTTGCCACCATTAATAAAGAAGCAATTAAACAAGCAATTGAACTTTTAGCAAATGCCAAAAGACCAATCATTTATTCAGGCGGCGGCATCATCAATTCTGGTGAAAATGCCAGCAAATTATTAACTCAATTTGTTGAATTAACCGGCTTTCCAATCACCAACACTTTAATGGGGCTGGGCGGCTTTCCAGCTTCTGACCCCCATTTTATCGGAATGCTCGGAATGCACGGAACTTACGAAGCCAATATGGCAATGCATGATTGCGATGTTATGCTCAACATTGGCGCGCGTTTTGATGATCGCATCACCGGAAGAGTTGATAAATTTTCGCCAAATTCTAAAAAAATTCACATTGATATTGACGATTCATCAATTGATAAAATTATTGCAGTTGATGTTGCTATCGTTGCCGATGCCGCTTCTGGTTTGCAGGCTTTGCTTGAAGAATGGAAAAATAATGATTTAGGCAGCAAAAAAGAACAAATTAGCGGCTGGTGGACGCAAATTAAAAAATGGCAAGATATTAAAAGTTTGAGTTATGTAAATAGCGATACAGTTATCAAACCAGGATTTGCTTTACAAACTTTAGATAAATTAACTAAGTCAAAAAGCCCTTTCGTTTCCACCGATGTTGGTCAACACCAAATGTGGGCGGCGCAATATTTAACTTTCGACAAACCTAATCATTGGCTAACTTCCGGCGGGCTTGGAACTATGGGTTACGGCGTTCCCGCCGCAATTGGTGCTCAAATCGCTAATTCAAATTCTTTAGTAATGTGCATCAGCGGCGACGCGTCTTTCTTGATGAATATGCAAGAATTAGGCACCATCAAACAATATGAATTGCCAGTAAAAATTATCATTCTCAACAACCGCTATATGGGCATGGTGCGCCAATGGCAAGAGTTGGTTTATAGCAGCCGAGAATCTCATTCTTATATGGAATCTCTGCCCGATTTTGTCAAATTGGCGGAATGTTTTGGCATCAAAGGAATGCGCTGCGACAACCCGTTAGAGCTTGAAGCCAAATTCCAAGAAATGCTTGCCCATAAAGGCCCAGTCTTGTTTGACTGTGTCGTTGAGAAATCCGAAAACGTTTTCCCAATGATCCCAGCCGGCGCAGCACATAATGAGATTTTACTTGGTTCACAGGCTAAATCTTATGTTCAAAAAGATCAAAATGCGGTTTAATATATTCCCCCTGTTTAGGGGGAATGAGTTCTTGCGTAGCGTAGCGAAGCAGAACGATGGGGGTTCATTTAAATAAATATTTACCAATGACTGAAGAAATAAAAAAACACGTAATTTCAATTTTAGTTGATAACGAAGCTGGCGCTTTGGCGCGCATTGTCGGGCTTTTTTCTGGGCGCGGTTATAATATTGAATCGCTGAATGTGGCGCCGATCAATAAGGAAAAAACTTTGTCACGGGTGAATATTACCACTTTTGGAACTGACAAAACTGTCGATTTAATTTGCAAACTTCTCAACCGCATTGTGCCAGTTCACACAGCCGCGGAGCTTTCTAAGCAAGAAGGTTATATTGAAAGAGAATTAGTGCTTTTAAAAATTGTTGGCGATGAAGAAAAAAGAAATCAAGCAATTGCTATTGGCGACAAATATCGCACCAATGTGATTGATCTTTGGGAAGATTCAATTGTCTTTGAAATTATCGGCAATTCCAAAACTGTTGATGAAATTATCAATGAATTTTCTGAACTTGGAATTCATTCTATGTCCAGAACCGGCGTTGCTGCTGGGTTTAGAGGCAACAAGAAGTTAATGACTAATGACTAATTATTAATTACTAATTAAAAAATGTTAAACGAAAAAGATAAAATTTTTACTAACCTTTATGGGTTTGAATCGGCTGGTTTAGAGGCGGCTCGTAAAAGAGGCGATTGGCAAAATACTGCGGAATTTTTAGCAAAAGGTGAAGCTTGGTTGATTGAACAAGTCAAAGCTTCGGGCTTGCGCGGGCGCGGCGGTGCTGGGTTTCCAACTGGTTTGAAATGGTCGTTTGCACCAAAAAAAGGTGACAAGCCTCACTATTTAGTCGTCAATGCTGACGAGTCGGAACCTGGGACTTGTAAAGATCGCGACATTATTCGCCATGATCCACATAAATTGTTGGAAGGCTGTTTGATTGGCGCCAGAGCAATTAACGCCAATGTTTGCTACATCTATATTCGCGGTGAATATTACAACGAAGCAGTCGCGCTGCAGCAGGCAATCGACGAAGCCTACGCTGCTGGACTCATCGGTAAAAATGCCTGCAAAAGCGGATGGGATTTGGACATTTATATTCATCGCGGCGCCGGTGCTTATATATGCGGAGAGGAAACTGCTTTGCTAGAAAGTTTAGAAGGAAATAAAGGTCAACCTCGCCTCAAGCCGCCATTTCCGGCTTTGATCGGTTTATATGGTTGCCCAACCATTATTAATAATGTTGAATCAATCGCGGTGGTGCCAACTATTCTGCGCCGCGGCGCGGAGTGGTTTGCAAAAATTGGCAAAGAAAAAAACACCGGCACCAAAATTTTCTGCATTTCTGGACATGTCAATAAACCTTGTAATGTTGAAGAAGAAATGGGCATTCCATTAAAAGAATTAATTGAAAAACATGCTGGTGGCGTGCGTGGTGGTTGGGATAATTTGCTGGCAATAATTCCGGGTGGATCTTCAGTGCCACTTTTGCCCAAATCAATTTGCGATACCATCACCATGGATTTTGACGCTTTGCGCGCAGTTGGCTCTGGGCTTGGCACCGCTGGTGTTATTGTGATGGATAAATCTACCGATGTTATCGCTGCAATTGCCAGGCTTTCTCATTTTTATAAACATGAATCTTGTGGTCAATGCACACCATGCCGCGAAGGAACTGGCTGGATTTTACGAGTTATGAAACGCATGGTTAAAGGTGATGCAACAATTGCAGAGATTGATCAGCTTTATGATTTAACTAAACAAATTGAAGGTCACACAATTTGTGCTTTGGGCGATGCTGCGGCTTGGCCGGTGCAAGGTTTGATTAAGCATTTTAAAGGTGAGATGATTGCTCGAATTGAAGCGTTTAAACATTCGGCGCTGATTAGTCATTAAAATAAAATTGCTATCTTTACATATTGTCATCCTGAGCGAAGCGAAGGATCTCATGAGGCAAACTCGGTTTTGGTTCACGGCGCGACTCACGAGATCCTTCGCTACGCTCAGGATGACAATCGTAAGAATGACAACTAAAATCAAAAAATAAAATTCCCCAATGAAAAAAATTGTCGCTTTAATCACCGCTTCTGGTCGCGGCTCGCGCCTTTCTATTAATGGTGATGGAATTCCTAAGCAATATTTGCCGCTTGCTGGCGTGCCGATGTTGCGCCACACAATTTTAGCCTTTCTCAACCATCCGCAAATCACTGATGTAATTTGCACCATTCATCCTGACGATGTGGCGCTTTATGAAGAAGCGACAATTGGGCTGGATTTGCTTAATCCGGTTTTTGGTGGCGAAACTCGCCAGGCCTCGGTTCACAATGGTTTGGAAGCTTTGCGTGAATATAATCCGGATAAAGTTTTGATTCATGATGGCGCGCGCCCTTTCACTTCCAAACGCGTTATCAGCGGAATTTTAGAAAAGCTTGAAACTCATCCAGCAGTTATTCCGGCAATTGCCGTTGAAGATACCATCAAAAAATATGGTGATGGCAAAATTGAATGGACTGTAGAGCGAGAAAATCTCTGGCGCGCCCAAACTCCGCAAGGTTTTTTATATCAAGATATTTTAAACGCGCACAAAGCTTTTAAAGATATTAATTTTACTGACGATGCCGCGCTCGATGAATATGCCGGCATTCCCGTCGCCATTATTCCCGGCTCTCACAACAATTTTAAAATCACCAGCTTTGAAGATTATGAGCGCGCCAAAAAACTGATCAATTTGCAAGTTGAGAATGTTAAAGAAGAAGTGCGCTCGGGCATTGGATATGATGTTCATCGTTTTCGCAATCGCGAAAAAGGCGAAACTCATTCAATTCGAATTGCCGGTTTAGATATTGCCACTGCGGAAGATTTTGACAAAAAAATTGAAGCTCATTCTGACGGCGATGTGGCAATTCACGCCTTAATTGACGCACTTTTGGGCGCTATTGGCGAAGGTGATATTGGCGAACATTTTCCACCAACTGATAATAAATGGAAAGATTTTGACTCGCGCGAAATGCTTAAACAAGTCAATCATTTGCTCAGAAAAAAGGGTGCTAAAATTATTAATATTGATTTAACGGTAATCTGCGAAAAGCCACGAATTTCTAAGCACAAAAAGCAGATGGAAGAATCTTTAGCAATCATTCTTAACATCAACAAATCCCGCATCAATATCAAAGCCACCACCACCGAAAGAATGGGCTTTTTAGGCAGAGAAGAGGGAATTGCCGCTCAGGCAATTTGTAATGTGGCGATTAGTGTTTTGGAGGAATAGTCCGCTTATGCTGCGCTACAGCGCGATTTTTTTCAATGATATCGAAATAACAAAGTTGCATCGCCAAAAGAATAAAAGCGATATTGGTTGGAAATGGCGTGGTTGTAGAGTTTATGAGCGTTATCTTTGCCAATAAAAGCTGAGATCAGCATAAACAAAGTTGATTTTGGTAGATGGAAATTAGTCATCAAAATATCGACGATTTTGAAATTGTAAGGCGGATAAATAAAAATATTGGTTTCACGTGTTTGCGCTTTCAATTCTCCATTCTCATCAACCGCAGATTCCAAAACCCGCAGCGAAGTTGTGCCCACGGCGATAATTTTTTTGCCATTTTGTTTGGCCTCGTTAATTACATCGCAAACATTTTGAGAAATAGAAAAATATTCGCTATGCATTTGATGATCTTTGATGAGCTCACTTTTCACCGGCAGAAAAGTTCCGGCACCAACATTTAAAGTGGTGAAAACTTTTTTGATTCCCTTAGCTGCAAGTTTTTTAAAAAGCTCTTCGGTGAAATGTAATCCTGCAGTTGGCGCCGCAACTGCGCCGGAATTTTTGGCGTAAATGGTTTGATAATTTTCTTCATTATTACAATCACTGTCATCCTGAGCACAGCGAAGGATCTCTTGAGGCGAGTTCGATTTGGGTTCACGGTGTGCTGTAAGAGATCCTTCGCTGTGCTCAGGATGACAATGTATTGAAGAATCTGTTTTGATGTAAGGCGGCAGCGGCATTTGCCCATATTTTTCAAGCATCGCGAAAAATTCTTCACCAGCAACATTAAATTTCAAATCAACAATTCCATCGGAATTTTTATTCAAAACCTCAGCAAAAAAATCCTCAGCAATAAAAAACCTATCACCAACTTTCAACCTTTTTGCCGGCTTAGCAAAAACCTGCCAAACACCATTTTGACAATCTTTGTGCAAATTAATTTCCACTTTGGCTTCACCTCTTTTTCCAGTCAATTTGGCTTTGATAACTTTGGTATCGTTTAAAACCAAAACATCGCCTTGATTTAAAAACTCTACCAAATCACTAACTTTTTTATCAATAATTTGCTGATTTTTCCACACCAACATTTTGGATGAATCCCGCGGATTTGCTGGCTGATTAGCGATTAATTCGGGCGGAAGATAAAAATCAAAATCAACAGTTTTAAGCATTGTTAGTTTTAAAAAATTAAGGATAAATTATTGGAGAGCTAAGTTCTACCTTCCGAACTGCTGCGCGAAGGAGGTCTTTGTAGATGCTGATGATAAACCTGCGCTAATTCTGGTAAAGTTTTTGCCACAGCCAGCATATAAAAAACTCTATCTTGTACTGGGTGGGCTTGATCAAGGTTTTTAAAATATTGCTCAAAATTTGTGGTCACCGGCGGATTTTCTGGATCAAATTTGCTGTTATTCATTAATTGAGCATCAAAATAATAAACTTGATCTGCGGTTGCATAAAAGGCAATTTGATGACCAACAATTTGATTTTGGTCTTTGGGCGCAAAATTAACTAACCCGCAAACACTTTTGTTTAGCTGCTCTGCGGCTCTTGCTTTTAAAATGTCAGTTAATTGGTCATATGTGGTTGAATATTGGTGATATATTCTTTCTTCTTTCTGTTCATCATCGCTTATCAATATTTGAGGTATGGCTACAATTTCACCGTCTTTTTCTGTATAAGTTGTCTCTCTTGGAAAAATAAAATTAATTGGCTTTTCAAAGAATTTACTTACCTCATCAACTGTAGAATATAAAACTGACGACCCAACTCCCATATCATCGTCAGAATCTTCCTCTTGTTTAATCCTAACTTGATCTGAACTACTTAGAGCATCAGCAGAGCTGATTGTATGGGCTCTAAAAAATCTAGTTGAAAATTTTGTAGTTTTAGATGGTTCGGTTGGATATTTACCGCTAGATAAAAAACTTACAATATCAGTAGCAAGATGTGTGCAGTTTAGATCTGCATTACTTTTACCACGAACTCTTGTGGTTAATTCTGAAAATAGAATTTCAGGATCAATAAAATATTCTTGATCTTCAAGCTTAACTGTTACTGTTGGCGATGATGGAGTTGAGGCTGGAGTTGCAGTATCTTTTTTACTTTTTTTGCTTTTTGCTCCAGGTAATGCATCGCTAGTTCTTTTACTTTTAGGAGTTTTTGGTTCGTCAGGTTTCTCCGACAAAGCTTTTCTTCTTGATGGTTTTAAGGTTTGATCGTCAGATTTAGGTTTAGGAGCGCGCTTGACAGGTTTTATTTTAATCTGATCTGGATTTGAAACTGGTAGAGCAGAAGCGCTGGAAGATGAGACTGAGTGGGGAGTTTGATAACCGGCAGATTCCACACCTGATATTGTTGACGCACTTACTACAGATAGTTTGAGATTAAAAATAAGGTTCATACCATTAATTAAATCTGCGCGGTATTTTATTTCTGAGTAAGGAATCAGATTCTCAAGATCATTCTCATATTTACGATCTGGATTGTTAATCTTTAGCAATTGTAATAGCGTGATAAAATTTTTTTTGTCAGCGGTGTTAACAGCTTTTAAAAAAATTACTTTCCATTGATCATCGCTTAATTTTATTGCTTCATAATTTTTAGCTTTTTGAAATCTTCCATAAACTATTAAAAAGCTTAGATTTTTATTTGTAATATCGTTGCCCAGCAAAAACAACATTCTCTGACACATCTGATCTGGAGTTGGTGCTGATTTTTGCTGCAAACACCTTAAAAAAAATCCCATCCTCTTATCTTTTGCCTTAGCTAATACATAAAATATATCATCTAACTGATTCTCAGTAAGATCATAAATTGTAGATCCAAATATACTTAATGATGTTTTAAAATTTTCTTCCTCTCCTTGAGCCAAAGCGCAAATGATTCTGTGTATATGATCTTGACCAAAAAAATCCCGCTGTTTTTGGATTTTGTCTTTAATTAATTCCACAAATATCGTAAAGATTTCTTGATCTATATGTTTTACAGAACAAAGCATTGTAGATAATTGATCTGCATTAAAATTATTAACTTCGTTTTGCAACGAACCATTTCTTAATAACAATCCAATATTTTCAGGTTTGATCTTATTATCTAGCACTCCAACCATTAAATTAAGGGACTGTTCTGAGGTAAAAACTAATGTTTCAAATTTTATTAAAGAGTGTAAATAACCAAAACTTTTTTCATCCCTGCCACCTAAGGCACAAATCATTTTTTGCAATTGATCGGGGTTGAAGTTTTTTGATATAAAACTTGGCGATGCTAGTAAAAATATAAGGTTTTCAATTCTTATTCTAGAGGCAGAACAAATAATTGAGGACCACTGCTCTGCGTCAAAATCTAATTTTTCTGGGGGAATTTTTGTTAATAATGTGAGAATAGTTTGATCGTTAGCTTTGCCATTAAACGCTTTAACAATGAAGGTATGTAATTGTTGTTGGTCAAGATTTTTAATGTTGCGTTGTATTAAATTATGAGTAGCTGTGGTATTTATGGTCCAATCTTGAAAGGCACGAAAAATTACAGCACAAAACTGGTTAGAATTAAGTTCTATTCCATTTTTAATCAAAATATTCAACACAGTCTGAACACTTTCGCTTTCTTCAGGTAATGCACAAATAATTGAGGTAATTTGATCCGCACTAAAAGTTGGGGTTAAAGGATTGATCATAACATCAATCATTTTGTCAATAGTACCAACACCATATTTGGCATTGATAATGGCAAAATAAATTTCATACAATTGATCTGCACTAAATGTTTTACAAGCAGCGTTCTTGTTTATGCCCCTTAGGAAATGTAAAAAATGATTTCTTGTAGTATCGTTCTTAATAAAATTAAGTATTATTTGTAAATATTGATCTGCATCTAGGTGTAAGTTGTTATCTGATTGTTCTTCCATCTGCATAAAAAACGAAACTTGAGGAGACTGGCCTGATCCTGATCCACCCCCTATTTTTTTTTCTATAGCGGCTTGTATCACATCAAACCATTGCTCATTGCTTATTGGAATTTGCATCTTCAACAATAATTCCTTATCGTTAAGATCAATAAAGTATCTATTTTTTGCCAGAGCCAACATTATCTCATAAAATTGCTCTTGACTGAATTCAATTTCCTGTTGTGCCGCAAGTGTAAATAATTCATACAAACATTTTTTGTTGAATTGCGATTTGTTGAGAATTATCTGGTATAGCTCGTCTTTACTAAAAACAATCTTTCTATCTCGCGCTAATTCTAACATAGCAAGAAGATTGTCACCTTTAGTTGCCTGCCTAGATGTTTCTAGGACTATATTATAAAATTGTTCTCGATTGGCAGGAACGAATTCTGTTATTTTGCTAAAATAGTCTGTCGATCTGGATAATCTAATAAAAATATCATACCACTCATCATCTGTAAAAAGATTACTCAAATTTGGATCTTCTTTTTGGAGAATATTCAAAAAATTTCCCACGTTATTGATATCGATAATATGTCCTCCATCTTTAATTTTATTATAGCACTCGCGAACTTCAGCGCGAAGCTCCTCCGTAGATTTTTCTGCAATATCTTTTGTCATTCTGTGAAATTAAATAGAGTTAATAAAATTAAGAATTTACCCAACACCAAAAAACTCTGAGAGAAAATTTATTTTGATACTAGGTTGGCATATAATTAATTCAATAATTTTACTCTGCATAAATCACTCAAAAACAGGCAATAAAAAAGCCTTGCAGAAGTAAATCTGCAAGGCTTTGAAAAATAACGATCCTACAAGAGGAATATGGTTTTATTTTACCTATAGTTTTCCAAAATCAATTAAGATTTTTTATCGTCATTTTTTACTTCTTCATATTCGGCGTCCATAACTTTTTCGCCGTTTTCTGAAGAAGATTCAGAAGTGCCACCTTCAGCCGCACTTGAGGCTTCGCTACCATTTTGTTTATAAATCGCTTCACCTAATTTCATTGAAGCATTCATCAAACTTTCAGTAGCAGATTTTATTTCTTCAGCTTTAGAATCAGCCGCCGAAAGAAGATCTTTAACTTTTTTGATTTCAGTTTCAATGCTTTCTTTTATGGATGCGTCAACTTTGTCTTTATGTTCACTCAAACTTTTCTCAGTTGAATAAACCAAACTATCCGCGTGGTTTCTAGCTTCAGCCAGTTCTTTTTTCTCTTTATCAGCTTCAGCATTGGCCTCAGCGTCTTTAACCATTTTTTCAATTTCCGCTTCAGACAAACCGCCAGAAGATTGAATTCTCACGCTTTGTTCTTTGCCAGTGGCTTTATCTTTAGCAGAAACTTTAACCACACCGTTGGCATCGATATCGAAAATCACTTCAACTTGCGGCATTCCGCGTGGCGCTGGAGCAATTCCTTCTAAATTAAACTCGCCGAGCATTTTATTGTGCACCGCAATTTCTCTTTCGCCTTGATAAACTTTGATGGTAACCGCAGTTTGATTGTCGGCGGCAGTTGAGAAAACTTGGCTTTTGTTGGTTGGAATTGTGGTGTTGCGTTCGATCAATTTAGTGAACACGCCGCCCGCAGTTTCAATTCCAAGTGAAAGTGGAGTTACATCTAAAAGCAATACATCGCGCACATCGCCTTGTAAAACCGCACCTTGAATTGCAGCGCCAATTGCCACAACTTCGTCAGGGTTAACCGATTTATTTGGTTCTTTGCCGAAGAAGTTTTTAACAACTTCAATAACTTTTGGCATTCTGGTCATGCCACCAACCAAGATAACTTCGTCAATGTCAGATGCTTTCAAACCCGCATCTTTCAAAGCATTTTCGCAAGGTTGGATAGTTCTAGAAACTAAATCATCAACCAATTGCTCAAGTTTGGCGCGAGTTAATTTAACATTCAAATGTTTTGGCCCAGTCGCATCAGCGGTGATGTAAGGCAAATTAATTTCAGTTTCTGAAGTTGAAGAAAGCTCAATTTTAGCTTTTTCCGCCGCTTCTTTCAAACGCTGTAGAGCCAATGGATCTTTGGCTAAATCAACCGAATTGTCTTTTTTGAATTCGTCGCACAAGAATTTCAAAATTCTCATATCAAAATCTTCGCCGCCCAAGAAAGTGTCGCCGTTGGTAGCTTTCACTTCAAACACGCCGCCGCCAATTTCAAGCACGGAAACGTCGAAAGTTCCACCGCCCAAATCGTAAACCACAATGGTTTGGCCTTCTTTTTTATCCAAACCATAAGCGAGTGCCGCAGCAGTTGGTTCGTTGACAATTCTTAAAACATCCAAACCAGCAATTTTGCCAGCGTCTTTGGTGGCTTGTCTTTGCGAGTCGTTAAAATAGGCTGGAACGGTGATTACGGCTTTTTCAACTTTCTCACCCAAATAGCTTTCTGCGGTTTCTTTCATTTTTTGCAAAACAAAAGCCGAAATTTGGCTTGGTGAGAATTTTTCACCTTTAATATCAACCCAAGCATCGCCATTGCCGGAAGCAACGATTTCGTATGGTACCAATTCCTTATCTTTTTTGGTGGTTGGATCTTCATATCTTCTACCGATCAATCTTTTAATTCCAAAAATGGTATTTTTTGGATTAGTCACCGCCTGTCTTTTTGCCGAAGCGCCAACAGTTCTTTCGCCATTTCCTAAAAACCCAACAATTGACGGCGTGGTTCGAGCGCCTTCAGCATTTTCAATAACTTTAACATTTTTACCTTCCATAATGGCCACACAAGAGTTGGTGGTGCCAAGGTCAATTCCAATAACTTTGCTCATAAATTTATAATTTTGTGGATTAAAACGATGCTTGAGAATTCAAGCAAAATGAAACTTGGCGATAAATAAGGGTGGTTTTTTAAAAAACAAGGGCGGTGGAAAAAATAATCTGAGTTGAGTTTCTAAAATGAGGCGGTGCAGTTTGGAGAATAAAGTCAGATTTAAAAAATTATCGATGTAAGTCGTGGTTAAAAAACTACTTTAGTAGGTCTAGTAGGTCGATATTTGCGATCACTACTGTTCGTTAATAGATTTTTTTGCTTTTAAATTACCGTCGGTTAAAACCGACGGTAATTAGAAATGTAGTCATTAGAAAACTAACCAATTGGAAACTCTCGCATAAATTTTATTCCCCACGACCTACTTGATTAGGATTGTTGACCAAAACACTTGATCCTACTGGTCCCACAGCTTGTTGTGGTGCTTCCACAATTGGTTCTTCTGGCATCATTACATTTGTATAAATATTGTTTAAAGCTAACAAAAAACCACGATTAAAGATTTCTCCATATCGGACTTCCCAATTCTCGCCAATTGCTTCGACTAGATTCTGCAAACTAATACGATAGTTAGGATCATTTACAAAAAAATTGTCCATAGCTTGATAGCGAAACTCACTACTTCTCATCTGATCAAACATCGCTTTTATTGGAGAAAAAATGTTCTCAACAAGTTGATCAACGTCACCATCTCTTTGATCACCAAAAACCATTCGAACCTCGTTGTTAATAAAATCTACAAACCCATTAGGATCAGAATGTAAAATTTCTTGAAAAACCCTATCCAAATTATCTCTATTAGGAGTGCCATTTATGACTGGGATTAATGAATTAAAAAATTCATTTAGCAATCTTCTATCTTCAACATTTTCAAAATCCACAGTCATTTCGATAGCGCTTTTAAAATAAAAAGTTAGAGCTCGATCAAGTTCTTCTCGATCTCTCATAACAGGATTTAAATCTAAATTATTCCTTTGGTCTCTTGTGTAATACAAATATGAAAAAATAGGCAAAGCTACAGCCGCTACTATACCCCCGATAACCTTAAATGCTGTTGCGGCATCAGCATTAAGCTCATCCCATTGCCTTTCATATTCAGAAAGGGTTTCTTGCATTTGCGGAGTTGGATTTTCAATCGCTTTAATATCCTCAATAGCAGATCGAAAGTCTGAAGACCCAATAGAGGTCGCTCTTGCAAATATTATATCTGGATTACCCGGATTAAGAGCTAAGGCTTGAGTAAAATCAGCAATCGCTTTTTTATCACCACCATCAATTCCTTTATAGAACAATCCCCTTTTGTAAAAGTTCCGATAATCATCTGGTTGTAATTCTGTAAGTTTAGTAAAATCATCAATTGCTTCTTGAGTGCGTCCCAAACTATGCAATAATTCCCCTCTGTAATTGTAAGCTTGGTGATTGAGTGGATCCAGCTCTATAACTCTGCTAAAGTCATCCAAAGCTGGTGATTTATCAATGCTCTTGTCCTTATTAATAACTCCTCGTTTTAAAAGCAATTCAACCGCTCTGTCCTTACCTCCATTTTTTATAAGCAGATTTATAGCTTTACCATACGCTTGATAATTTTTAGGATCTGAATTTATTACTTTAATAAAATCATCAATTGCTAACTGATCTTCCCCCAAACTCTCTAAAACCAAAGCTCTTTGGTAAAAAGTTTGAGAATTTTGTAATCCTAATGTTATGGCTTTGGTAAAATCAGCAACCGATTCCTTATGTCTTCCCAAGTTTTTTGCAACCATCGCTCTTTGGTAAAAAGTTTGAGAATCTTTTAATCCTAATTCTATGGCTTTGGTAAAATCATTAAAAGCCTCTTGATTTTGCCCAGAATTTGCAAAAACCACACCTCTTTGAAGGTAACACGGCGCATCATCTGATGCTAATTCTAGGGCTCTATTAAGAAGATCCATGACCTTTTGACGAACATTTGCCATACTTGGCAAGCTAAGTCCTGTGCTTGAACCTATCGTGCTCAAAGCTTCGTAGTAAAAAATCTTTGGGTCTTTTTGGGCTGTTTCTGAGTAGGCCATCTTTAAAAAATTCAAGTCTGAACGTGCGACTCCGTAGGATTTTAATTCAATATTAAGCGAAATTTTCAAACAATATAAAGGATACATCACCCCTTCTGTGCTAACTTGGTTTTCATCGCCTATTTTCATTATATTCTGTACCCATGCTAAAGCGTCTTGCGTTCTATTTTTCATTATATATAGCTGTACAGTTGCACTCACCAATTCTAAGAGTCTTGCTACTTCTTCATCGCTAAACATTTTTTTATATTTAGTTTTATTTTTCATTATCCTTGCTATCTCTTCTTCAGCATCTTTAATGGTTTCTTCCGCAGTTTTTTTCTCTGCTTTTTGTTGCTGCTCAGTTTCTTTATCTTCCGTTTTTTTAAGGAAGTTAAATTTATTAAAAAGCTGATTAATCAATCTGCCCGCCACACGCGGCAAATTATTTGCTTCTGAGTCTATTTTTCTACTTAACTCCTCTCCTCTTGTTGTATCAAGAGGATTATTTTCTGATACATCTTTTAGAGCACTACTTTGCTGTGAACCTGGAATGTTGGAATATTGAGGAGTGTTTGGCCCTAGAACTGGTGGAACGAAGGTTAGTTTTGAGTCTGTTTTCATAATTTAAATTTGTTTTAAAATGATTTATAAATAGTCCTTTTTAATAACATTAAGCAACTTTGCCTACAGTAATTGTAGCTAAACTCATCTTCTTTTAAGATGCAAATAAAAGGTTAAAACTGCCACTCATTTCTCATAAAATGACACATATAATATAACCATAAGTAACAAATTTTGTTGCCAAACAAAAAGGGTTGTAAGGAATTGTTTTGGAACCAGAAGCTAACAAAAGTAATTGTTGGGCTAAAGCCCAGTTTTTTTAACCTCTTTATCGTCGGTTAAAACCGACGGTAATTAAAAAATTATTTATTTGGAAATCGAAGTTAGGATCTGGGTTGGAAGGTCAAGATCTAATTTAGGGAAATTTTTTGGAATCAAACAACAAAATTCCTTCTTTTTTAATATCAGAATAAAAATATTGCGCCTCAGCCAGCTTGATATTTAAGGCTTCAATATCGTGAGTGATAATTCTTGGATCGGCGGATAATTTTAATTTTCTGCACCCATCAGAAATTTTTTTCCACAACATTGAATCCAGCGCAACTTCCTTTTTAGAAGTTATCACCAAAATATCATAATCAGAAATATGCCCGGATTTTCTATTCGGTTTTAAATCTTTAGCTTCTTTGTAATCGCCACGCGCGTAGGAGCCGAAGAGAATTATTTTTTGAGCGTCATCACAATTTTCGCAAATAATTGCAACGATTTGAGAAAGTTCTTCTTGTTTATTTTGGGGCAGATAATTTGTGGAATGTTTCATAAATCAGTTAATTGTTCACATAATTAAAACTTCCAATCATTTCTAACAAAATGGCAAGTATATCCGTAAGGATTTTTTTCTAAATAATCCTGATGTTCAGCTTCCGCCTCATAAAACTCGCCAGCTTTTTCAATTTGAGTAACAACCGCAGATTTAAAAACTCCGGATTTATTGGCTTGGCTCACAACATTTTGGGCGATGGTTTTTTGCTCATCGTTTAAATAAAAAATCGCTGAACGATATTGACTGCCAACATCATTTTGCTGGCGATCTTGAGTGGTTGGATCGTGAATGGTGAAGAAAAATTTTAAGATTTTTTCATAGCTGATTTTGTTGGGATCAAAAGTAAGCTCGATGCTTTCCGCATAACCAGTCAAGCCGCTGGAAACTAATTTATAATTTGGATTAGCAATTTTTCCACCCGCATAACCAACCCGAGTTTTCACCACGCCATCAACCTTGCGAAACAATTCCTGCATTCCCCAAAAACATCCGCCAGCTAAAATGGCTTTTTGATATTTTAGTTCGGTGGATTTGGTGGTTTTAGCTTCGGCTTGGGTCATAAAAAGTGAGAAAGTTAGGATTAGAAAGGAAATGGTTTTGAACATAATTTTGAGAATTTTATTATTCTGGATTGCCGCGTCAGGCTAAAGCCTTCCTCGCAATGACGATGTTTTTAGTTTTGATTTTTAATTTACAAATTCGTCATTGCGAGGAGCGACCAACGGGAGAGACGCGGCAATCCAGAAATTTAGAATCAATTAATAAATCGGAAATTGCTCACATAATTTTTTAACTTCGGCTTTTACTTTTTCTTCTAAATCTTTATTTCCTTCGGGATTTTCTGCGCTAGCATTTTTTACAAAACCTTCCAAAACATCGCAAATCCAATGACCAATTTGTTCAAACTCTTTTACCCCAAACCCGCGAGTGGTTCCAGCTGCGGTTCCAAAGCGCAAACCTGAAGTTACAAATGGGCTTCTAGGGTCGTTGGGAATGGCGTTTTTGTTGCAAGTTAAACCAGCGCGTTCCAAAACTTTTTCGGCTTCTTTGCCGGTTAAATCTATGAGCGGTGTTAAATCAACAACCATCAAATGGCAATCAGTTCCGCCAGTAGTAATTTTTAAGCCGCGTTTGATTAAAACTTCGGCAAGAATTTTGGCGTTCTTCACAATTTGCGCGGCGTAAGTTTTAAATTCTGGTTGCAACGCTTCGGCAAAAGCAACTGCTTTAGCAGCAATCACATGCATCAACGGCCCACCTTGTAATCCAGGGAAAACTGCTGAGTTAATTTTTTTAGCAAGCTCTTCATCGTTAGTTAAAATAATTCCGCCTCTTGGCCCACGCAAAGTTTTGTGAGTTGTAGAAGTGGTGATGTGAGCAAATTCAATTGGTGAAGGATAAACGCCGGCCGCCACCAAGCCAGCAATATGCGCCATATCAACCATCAAAAGCGCACCAACTTCGTCAGCAATTTTTCTGAATCTTGCCCAATCAACAATTCGTGGATAAGAAGAAATTCCGGCGACAATAATTTTTGGTTTATGTTCACGAGCCAACGCTTCCATTTGCTCATAATCAATCAAACCATCATCCAAACGAATTCCATATTGAACTGATTTTAACCACATTCCCGAAATTGTCCGCTGCGCGCCGTGAGTTAAATGCCCACCAGCTGCCAAACTCATTCCCAAAATTGTGTCACCGGGTTGCAAGAACGCCAAATAAACCGCCAAGTTCGCCGAAGCGCCGGAATGTGGTTGCACATTGGCAAATTTGGCACCGAATAATTTACAAATTCTTGTCTGAGCCAAAATTTCAACCTCATCAACAAATTCACAACCACCATAATATCTTTTCGCCGGATAACCTTCGGCATATTTATTAGTCAACACCGAACCTTGCGCCTCAAGCACCGCGCGGCTAACAATATTTTCCGAAGCGATCAATTCAATTTGATATTTTTGACGATCAAGTTCGCGATTGATGGAAGCAAAAATTTCTGGATCTTGTTGTTGTAGATTTTTCATATTTTTATTGATTTAGTTTTAAAAAATGATTGTTAGAAAATTTAAGGCAGATTTTTTGTAATTAGCAATTAGATTCCAGTTTTTTATTTATCTTAATGGTGTTTGTGAATGATCTTGGGTATTTTGCCTAGCTAGCTGCACATAAACCGCTGATTGTGCTACTAAAAATATATTGGATTTATCTTTAAAATATTTGCCAATTTCTTTTTTCAAATCTTCGTTTGATAAGTCTTTCACAGCAACTACTTCCCTGCATTCTCTAAAAAAAGGATCATTTTTTTCTTCTATTTTTTCTTCTATTGCACCACGACACAATTGTGAGATGGTTGTTAGTTTTGTGATTAGTCTTTGATATCTCGGATCTTGTCTTTGCTCATCAGTGAAATTTTCTTTTAAAGACGCCAAAAAATCTTCCTCAGAAAAATTGATAGTTGCGTATAAAAGATTTGCGGCTTTTGCTTTGTCAATGCTCTGATTAATCAGATTATCAAGAAATGTTTTTACACTTCCTTCAAAATAAACTTTAAGCACACTAACCCTTAGGGTTTTTGTAACGTTATTGTTTTCTGCATCATCACTACTGCTTGTTGATTCCTTAGACATTTTTAAATAAATAATATTATAAAAGAGGAGTGTCTTCTAAACCCAATTCCATAAGTGCACCTTTAGTTACTCCTGATTTAGGAGAGCTATGGGGAGAATTCTTGTCAGCTGAGAGATCAGAAAGAATATTTGGATATTTTCTTTGTAGTTTAAATATGTTTTCCAACTGCTCAGCATCTTTTGGATTCTTTACTCCTTCCAAAACTCTGCCTTCTTGTATTGAGCGATAAAACAACGAATCCCGAATTACTTCCTGAGCAATTTCTCCTGCTAGTGGATTTGGATCACTGGCCTTTTGGGCAGAACCAGGAATTGGAGAAGCGCCGTAGTCATATTGACTTGGCACTGAACCTAATTTTGGATCCCAAGTTTTGTCATATCTGCGCTCGGCAATTAATAAATAAACCAAATCCTCAATATTTTCACGAGCCTCAACTTTAAAATTAGTAATTTTTTCTGCAATTGGTTCTTGAGTTGAATTTAGAATTTCCGCAACTTGATCAACACTAATCGCCACTAATCGTTGCACAAAATTCACCCAAGCTTCGATAATAGTTGGATTGACCGCGCCTTCGTGGCAACGGAATTCTAAAGTGCCTTTGGATCTCTTCTCGTTTGGATCTAAATTGCGTATATTGAGAGTAAAATATCGATCAGGAAAAACCTTTGTATAAAGATCTTCGATAGATTTAGCGTCATTAAATTTATTAATTTGCTGCTCTTCGGCTAAAATTAATTTGGAAGTAGAAATGTTATCATAAAATAAATCACCATTTCTCATAAAACCCTGCAAAAGCAGTTGTACAGCCGCAAAATTGACCATAATTTGTTTTAAAAGCAAAAATTCTATTTGGTCTTTTTGATGCTCACTTAAATTTTTATCATCTAGCCGATCAATAACTTTATCAACTAATCTGCCCTGTAAGCTATTAAAATTAGTGTGAACATGCAAACCAGTAGAAGGATTAACCATAGCTTGTGCGGTTTCAAAATCACCGCACATTGCTAAAAAATTTTCAAACTGTTTTTGATTTTTAATTACACCACTAACAACTTCTTGCACAGTTCGGTTATCATACATTCCAATTGCGTTATTAACAGTATGATCGGTAGTTGCAAAAACATCATAGACTCTTCTCAAAAGCAGTGAAGGAATTGGGGGTAGAAAATTAACTAGCTCCAACTCAACACCAACAGGCTGAAATTCTTCTACCAATTTTAGTTGTAATTTTTCTTGCTCATATATTTCCCAAATAGAATCAGAATATTTGGCGAAGGCACAGAATATATATCTTTTGAGGTTGTCATCAATATCAGTGCGTTGATAAATTTTTTCTAATTCCGCTTTTAGTTCTTGATGTTTATTTTTATCGATAATGATTTTTCCTTGCTCAGCAATAAAACCTAAATTTTGACAAATTTCCAAAAATAATTGATCAAATTTATGCTCTTCAATCTGATAATCTGGATGTTGATAAATTTGATTGATGTCAAATTCTTGCGGCTCTTTATCTTTACTTTTTTCAAAATCAACAAAACAAGCCATTGCCAAAGGCGATACACCAAATCTATCTTCCTGATTAATTGCTCGGGCAAACATCTCTTTTGATTTGGCAGTTAAAATTGATGCAAATTGCGTAAATTTATTTTGTAAAATTAAATAATGAACAGCATTTCTGCCCATCTTATCTGGAATTGAAAAATCAATATCTTGCTCTGCTAAAAGCTGATTTATAACGCTATTTTTACCAAGTATAATTGCCCAATGTAAAGGTGTTCTGCCGCTTTCATCTGTTTGACCTAGAAGGTGAAGGTGGTTTGTTAAAAATTGCGCGTCAATTTCTTCATCAGCACCTAACGCAGCTATCATCAATATCAAACGATTTCTGATTTCTCTACCACCTCTTATTAATTTCGCTTGAGGCTCCAAAAGCAAAGCATTTTTTATGATCTTTTCATTTTTATTTTTATTTTTATCTTCATCTTCATCTTCATCTTCATCAAGAGAAAGGGCGAATAATAAAGAATTACCAAATTCATCTCTCATTAAAAATAAATCTGGAATTAATCTCTGCACACTCTCAACCATAAACGGAATTGCGCGAAGAAATTGGAATAAAGTTTGAGGGATTTTCCTTAATTCATTAGCCAAATCCACGTTTACGGGATCAAGATTAATTAAATATACAAATGTCTCAAGGCTTGCTTCCGCAAGAAATGATAATAAATCGTGAGATGGTTGCGCTCTTAGTTCTTCGATAAATATCTCCACTACTTCCGAAGACCTATATTTGAAAGTTTCTAAATTATCTTGGTTTTGATTAAAAAATTTTAATAAATTTGCAGGTCGTTTTTTTAATCGGTTAAAAATTTTATCTAAATCATTGCGGTCAAGAAGGTTAGAGCTACGAAATTTAATTAAATTCTCATCACTCAGCTGATCAAATATATTAGCAAGAAAACTGCTAGTAAATTTTTCTTCCAAAGTTCTTTCAAGGTGATCTGAGGTTCTGGCAGGAAGGTTTTGGATTAGAATTGTTTTAAGTTTATTAGAAAAATTAGCATATTCCTCACTAATTTCTAACATTTGCAATCCATGTTTTTGAGTTTTATCTTGCTCTTTCCAATATTCGACGAAAAAATTTATCATCGCATCCCACAATAAATTAAAATTATCGCGCTGATCTGTTTTAATAAAAGATTGTACAATCTCTAAAGCTTGTTCTTCATTTTTGTTACATATCTGTCTAAGAATATTTGCTGCTAATTGAAGATAATTTTCTGTTTTAACCATTGTTTTTTGAAATAAAAAATTTATTACAATCCAAAGCGATTCCAAACACTTTTCTCTTCAATTTTTTCAATCAAATTATCAGCAAAATTACCGCCAAAACTACTGGCTAATAATTCTTTGATGAAACCTTTTTTCTTTGGTTCAATATTTATGAACTTAATCTTGTCGCCAAATTTATTTTTCATCACATTTCTCATATCGCCAATTGCATCAATCAAACCAAGCTCTGCGGCTTTTTTGCCCGACCAGAATGCGCCGTTGAATAAATAATCGTCGGATTCTTTTAATTTATCTTTGCGATTTTCACGCACTAAATCTTTGAAACTTTCATAAACATCGCGTTGGGCGGATTTTAAAATTTCGATGCTTTCCGGATTTTCTGGCGAGAATGGATCAAGCACCGCTTTGTTTTTGCCTTGCGCATAAATTCTGCGCTGCACGCCAATTTTTTTGATTAATTCTTCCATTCCAAATCCAGCTGAAATTACACCAATTGAGCCAACGATTGAAGCGTTGTGAGCAAAAATTTCTTCGCCAGCCAGCAAAATAAAATAGCCGCCCGAAGCTGCAACATCTTGTGCAAAAGTGAAAACTGGAATTTTTTTCTCGGCGGATAATTCTTTAATTCTTTGATAAATTAATTCGGATTGCACCGGCGATCCACCAGGAGAATTAACATTTATTGCAATCGCTTTTGCGCCTTTAGTTTCAAAAGCTTTTTCTAAAATCGGATTAATATTTTCAATATTAATTCCTTGATCAATTTTTCCACCTTTGCCAATCACGCCAGATAAATTAACCACCGCAATGGTGGAAGATTTTTTACAAATAAGGTTTTTTAATTTGGTGAAAAAACAATTTTTTGGTTGGGCGCAGTTCATATTTTTTGGTTTTGAAAGTTAATATTAGATTTCAAAAAAATCTTTCCAATCAGCGGAGATTTGTTGAAAAATTTATGCCAGTAATTCAAAAGGCTAATTGTCAAATATAAAAATAACATCGCAATCACTGAAACCCACAAGCCTTTGGCGCCAAGCAAATCCATAATTGCGCCGGTGGTGAAAATTCCAAATAGATTACCGATCAAACAAATTTTGGCAAAAGCGCTATTCACCGCCAGCCTTTGAGTTGGTTTATATTTTTCGTTAATCAAAATTAATGCTGGCAATTTGATGCCGATCATAAAGCCAAAAAGCAAGAATAATAAAATTGCCATGGTGGCAGCATCGTGAACAAAAAATAATAAAATGGCGCAGATTAAAGATAAGATTGTTGAAACTAAAATTAAAAAACGGCGATTGATTAGATCAGTAAAATAGCCCATCGGGATTGAAAAAATGGTGCCGAAAAGTAATACCGAAAATAATAACGAGGCTTGCCCAACTGCCATTCCACTTCTAATTCCGTAGATAATTAAAAAAGTGCTGATTGAAGATTGCACATAATTAAAGGTGAAACCGCCAAGCATAATTTTGGGAGAGATTTTCATATAACGCCAAATGCCGATTTTTTTATCTTCACGAACAATGCTGTTGGCGTTTTTAAATAACAGCATTGGCAACATTGAAACCAGATAAAATATGGCGGCGATGATGTGAGGAAGAAAAGTTTCTGTGCCAATAAATTTTAATAAAATTGGACCAAGTGCATTGCCAAAAGACATCAGCATTCCGCCCAAAGAGACAATAATCGCTTTGTGATGTGGCGGCGAAATATCCAAAGTGATTGATTGTCTGATTATCGAAAAAGCAAATAAAGCTGTGCCAAAAATAAAAATAGTGAGCAGCCAAATAAAATAGCCAAAATATTGATAAAGCAGCAAAGCCATTAAAGCGGCGGTGATGGTAGAAATTTGAATGGTTTTGATGATGCCAAATTTTTTGGCGATGCGGGGAAGATATTTAGAAAAGACAATGCCAGCGCAGATTTGTATTGCCGAAGATAGCGAAATTAAATTGGCATTACCAACAAAACGATCCATCTTCACCGCCACTAAAACTGCAATCATTCCGAAGGGGATTGATGACAGAAAAATTGAGCTATAAATGGCGGCGAGGTTGGTAAAAAGTTGTTTTTTATTTTCCATAAAAAACTAGAGCATTTTGCGCACATCGCTTAAATGCCCGTTAATTGCGGCGGCAACTGCCATTTCGGGGCTAACTAAGTGAGTTCTGCCGCCGCGTCCTTGCCTGCCTTCAAAGTTACGGTTGGAAGTTGAGGCGCAGCGTTCTTCTGGGTTTAAATAATCGGAGTTCATTGCCAAACACATTGAGCAGCCGGGTTGGCGCCATTCAAAGCCGGCTTCGATGAAGATTTTATCTAAACCTTCTTTTTCAGCTTGTTCTTTAACCAAGCCAGAACCAGGAACCACCATTGCTAATGTGATATTTTGAGCAACTTTTTTGCCTTCAGCCAATTTGGCGGCAGCGCGCAAATCTTCAATTCTGCCATTGGTGCAAGAGCCAATGAAAACTTTATCGATTTGAATTGCTTCTAAAGGCGTGCCCGATTTTAAACCCATATATTCTAACGATCTTTTTACTGCTTCAGCTTTGCCGTGATCTTTAAAATCTTCCGGAAATGGCACTGATGCAGTGATTGGCAAAGCATCTTCCGGGCTGGTTCCCCAAGTAACTTGTGGAGCAATTTCGTCGGCGTGAATGATGATAGTTTTATCATAAAATGCGCCAGCATCGGATGTTAGTGATTCCCAATATTTTACTGCTTTGGCAAAATCTTCGCCATGCGGCGCCAGTGGACGATTTTCTAAATAATTATAAGTGGTTTGATCAGGCGCAATCAATCCAGCTCTGGCTCCAGCTTCAATTGACATATTACAAACTGTCATTCTGCCTTCCATTGATAGGCTGGAAATTGCTTGGCCAGCATATTCAATAACATAGCCGGTGCCGCCGGCAGTTCCAATCTTGCCGATGATTGCCAAAATAATATCTTTGGCGGTAACCCCAAAACCTAATTTGCCATCAACTTTCACCAACATATTTTTGGCGCGTTGTTGAATTAAAGTTTGAGTGGCTAAAACATGTTCAACTTCGGAAGTGCCAATGCCAAACGCCAAAGCACCAAAAGCGCCGTGGGTGGAAGTGTGGGAATCGCCGCAAACAATAATCATTCCCGGTTGAGTTAAGCCTTGTTCAGGGCCAACGATGTGGACGATGCCTTGTTTTTTGTCGTCCAAATCAAAATATTTAATGCCAAATTCTTTGCAATTAGCTTCCAGGGTTTCAACTTGGATTTTTGAAGTTAGATCTTTAATTCCTGAAGTTCCGTGCCCACGATCGGCGTTGATAGTTGGAACATTGTGATCAGCAACCGCCAAATGCGCCGCTGGATTTCTAGGTTTTCTTTTGGTCATGCGCAAACCTTCAAAAGCTTGCGGCGAAGTAACTTCGTGAATCAATTGGCGATCCACATAAAGCAATTGGCTTTTGCCATCATCATCAATTAAATGCGAATCCCAGATTTTGTCGTATAGAGTTTTAGCGGTCATTTGAGTGTATTTGTAAAAGTGAGATAAATAGAAAAGATGCGCTAGTTTAAAGGCAATTAATTTAATTTCCAACCAACATTCCAAGGTTGAATTAGATTCTTATTTCGGGCATTAGATCGACCAATAAAAATAAAATAATTGTTAAATATGTGATTGCAATTAAAAGCCCAATCCAGGAAATAATTTTTATGGAGACTAAAGAAGATAATTTTAAATCGGCAAATTTTGTTGAATAAATTAGAAAGGAAATAATCAGTAGAATTGTGGCGTAGATTAAAGAAAAGAAACCGCTATTAACATAATCTGCCAGCACAAAAAATGCGTAGAGCAAAATGAATGGAACTAGAAAATTTATCATCGCAATCAACAATTTATCACTGCGCATATTCGAGCGGGAAATGGTATTTGATAATAAAAAACCCTGTAGCTAATAAAACTACAGGGTTTTTTAGATTTAACAATTTAAAAAACTAACTATGAATTTGGATCAACTTGGAAAGCTAGAGCGCAAGCTTTATAAGCAGTTGCGGTTGTATAAACTGCGGCGTTACTGCAGTTATTAGATGTATTGAGCAAAGCACTAACTTTACCAGAATTAGCAAGACCATCATCAACTTTACTATCAATTGATAAAGCATCAGTTGCTAATAGCTGAGCATTACCGGTAGCAGAAGCTGAAGTTGCAGCAGTTAAAGCAGCATTATCTGCAGCAACAGTAGTCATATTGTAAGCAGTTCCGGTTACTGGAGCAGTAGTAGCAAGTGGGTTAGAAGAACCACCAAAAAGAATGACCACATTTTGAGTAGTAGATCCAACAGTGATATTATCAAATGTCCAAGCACCATTTCTACTTTTTGAAGCGGGAACGTTAGTTCCGCCAGTCAAAGCAACAGTAAAAGGAGTTGATCCAGCTAGATCAGTTGCACCAGGAGTGAATGAATCATTAACGAAATTATCATTTTTTAACATTAACCAAGCAGTATTACTTTCCAATCTTCCCACAGCATCAACACCAGCGATGCCAGCAACAAATGATATTAAGCCATCATTATTACCAACAATAACGGTACTAGGAGAGGTGGTTGAAGCGCCAATTGCAGTTGGAAAATCACCTGGCAATCCAGAATATTTTGCATAAAAACTATTAACCGCAGTTTGGTAACCTCTGGCTTCAGAAGCGACTCCGCGAAGTTCGGCGTTTTTGATTAAACTGGCACCACCAGTAACACCAGCAACTAATAAACCGATAATGATTAGGACAATAGACAACTCAATTAGTGAGAATGCCTTTCTTTTTGTTGTGAAAGTTTTTTTATTCATAAAATATATTTGAGGAGGTTTTGGTTATTAAAAATTTAGATATATCAATCAAGCAAATTTGCGTTGAATAATTAGAGTAGCAAAAAATTTAAGTCAATCAAATATTTGGCAAATATTTGGAAAAAAATATTTTGATACAATAATCAAAAAATTATTTAAAATAAATCGCCAATATTTCGTAATCAACTGTGCCGCCCGGCGTTTTAATTTCTACCTCATCACCAACTTCTTTGCCCATTAATGCGTTAGCAACTGGTGAAGTATTTGAAATTAAACCAGCGTCAATATCAGCTTCATATTCACTGACAATTTTGTAGATAACTTTTTTCTGATTTTCAGAATTTTCTAATTGCACCGTTGCGCCAAATCTGACGATATCGCCGGATAAAGCCGCAACATCAACTAGCTGGGCGCGCGCTAATTTATCTTCAAAATTAGCAATCATTGCCTCAATCATACTTTGTTTTTCACGCGAGCTGTGATATTCGGCGTTCTCTTTTAAATCACCCAATTCTCTGGCGGTGGCAACGGCGATGATAATATTTGGACGCTGAACATTTTTAAGATTTTCAATCTCAGCTTTTAATTTATCATAACCTTCTTTAGTGATAAGAAATTTTTCTGACATAATTTTTAGTTATTTATTAATAACGATAATCGTCGGTTTTGAAAGGCCCGCTGACATTAACGCCAATATATTTGGCTTGCTGGTCGTTTAATTTGCTTAATTTCACTCCTAATTTTTCAAGATGCAATCTGGCAACTTTTTCATCCAAAGATTTGGGCAAAATATAAACTTGATGAGAATATTTTTGATGATTTTGCCACAATTCAATTTGCGCCATCACTTGATTGGTAAAGCTTGCCGACATTACAAACGCGCTATGTCCGGTGGCGCAACCTAAATTTAATAATCTGCCTTCTGCCAATAAAATAATTTTTTTACCATCAGGAAATTCAATTTCATCAACTTGTGGTTTGATATTATTCCACTTCATATTACGCAAAGCTTCAACTTGAATTTCGTTATCGAAGTGACCAATATTGCCAACAATGGCGTAGTTTTTCATTGCGCGCATATGATCAATATTAATCACATCTTTATTGCCAGTGGTAGTGATAAAAATATCGCCATTTGCAGCAACATCTTCCATCGGCAAAACATTATAACCCGACATTGCCGCTTGCAGGGCGCAGATTGGATCAATTTCTGTGACAGTAACCTTGGCACCTTGAGATTTAAAAGCGTCAGCACAGCCTTTGCCAACATTTCCATAGCCAGCGATGACTACATTTTTGCCAGCAATCATAACATCGGTAGCGCGTTTAACGCCGTCAATCACGCTTTCGCGGCAGCCATATAAATTATCAAATTTAGATTTAGTAACTGAATCATTAACATTAATTGCCGGAATTTTAAGTTTGCCAGCTTCCGCCATTTGATTCAATCTAAGCACGCCAGTTGTGGTTTCTTCCGAAACGCCTTTTACATTTTTTAGAAGCTCAGGATAATCATTATGCATCATCAAAGTTAAATCGCCGCCATCATCTAAAATCATATTGGCTTGCCAATCTTTATTGCCAATGATGGTTTGGCGAATGCACCAATCATATTCTTCTTCGCTTTCACCTTTCCAAGCAAAAACTGGAATACCAACCGCGGCTATTGCAGCAGCTGCTGCATCGTTGGTGGAAAAAATATTGCAAGAACTCCAGCGAACTTGGGCGCCTAGATGAATCAAGGTTTCAATCAAAACCGCAGTTTCAATGGTCATATGCAAACAACCTAAAATTTTGGCACCTTTAAGTGGCTTAGAATCACCAAATTCTTGACGCAAAGACATTAAGCCCGGCATTTCATTTTCAGCCAAAATAATTTGTTTTCTGCCCGCTTCAGCCAAGGCGATATCTTTTACTTTATAGTCAGTGAACATGTGTGAAATTTAATTTAGAATGGATAAAGCATCAAAAGCAAAAATGGTAAAACTAGGGAGAATCCCAAGCCATTATTGCTTTGCTTGAGTGATTTGGCGAAAATAATTAGCAAAATCAGGATTAGGCAAATTGATAAAAAATAAAGCAAAAACATAATTGGGCTCAAGATTATTGCGGTGATGATGATAAATTTTGCATAACCCAAAGATTGTTTTTCGCTTTGCAAAAAGCTGTTAAATTTTTTGTGGAAAAGTTGGTAGAAAATAGTGGCAAAAACCACGCCAATTGCGGCTGAAAAAATAGCCTCAATAATACCATTATCAGCCAAAACCCGATTGACCAAACCGGCGATTAAAATCACATTTAAAGCTTGGTTGGGAAAAATTTTACTGCTGTAATCAGTTGCCACAATCACCACACAAGCGGCGCAAATTGAAGCGAAAATAATGAATTGTTCACTGAAAGAAAATTGTGTGTAGCAAATCATAAACAAAATTGTGGTGGCAATTTCGATAAATAAATAAGTTTTAGGAATTTTAACTTTGCAAGTTGTGCAACGCCCCAAAGTGAAAAGCCAGTTGAAAATTGGAATTAATTCTCTGGTTCTAATCACCGTATTGCAGCTTGGGCAACGCGATTTAGGGCCAAAATATCTACCAAAACAAGATTCCCCAATTGGCAAACGATAGGCGAATAAGGTTGAATAAGAGCCAAAAATTGCTCCAAAAACTCCGGCGGCGATTAATCCCAAATAGTATGTCATTATTTTCCTTGTTTTAAATAAGCAATTACATTGGCGCGGTCTTTGTCTTTTTTCAAACCAGCAAAGCCCATTTTAGTTCCCGGAACAAAAGCTTTGGGATTGGTAAGCCAAATGTTTAAATCTTCAATTGTCCAAGCTCCGCTTTTAGCTTTAAGCGCTGGAGAATAAGTGAATCCGGCAATTGATGCTTTTTTTCTGCCGATAATTCCATATAAATTAGGACCAATTTTGTTGGCGCCGCCTTGATTTACGGTGTGGCAAGTGGCACATTTTTTGAAAACTTTTGCACCAGCGTCAATATCGGCATTTTTAATCATGGTTGCAATATCAACAGCTGCTGCTGATTTAGCATCAGGTTTGGCAGCGCCCAGATTGCCGGTTTTAACGCCGCCAACATCTTGAGTGGCGGTTTTGATTTCAACTTCAAAACCTCTTTTGACCATTTTTTTCGGCTGATAAAGCAAATAGGAAATTAGCACTGAAACCAACAAGGCTGATAGACCAAAACCCAAAAATAAACCGATATTTTTAGCGGTGTTTTGTAAGAGTAATTTATTCTGGCAAAGGAAATTTTTAATCATTTTTTGGCTAGTTGAATAATGTTGAAACCGAACGCTCTTCAGCAACGCTTCTAATTGCCTCGCCAAGCAAAGGAGAAATTGGAATGACGCGAATATTTTTGGCTTTCAAAACTTCTGCACCTTGAGCAATGCTGTCGGTGATAATCAAATTGGTTAGGTTAGAATTAGCGATTTTTAAAGCGGCGTGATTGGATAAAACACCGTGGCTAATATAGGCGGAAACTGATTTGGCGCCTTTTTGCAATAACGCATCGGCGGCATTGACCAAGGTTCCGCCGGAATCGACGATATCGTCAACCATAATACAATCTTTGCCGGCAACATCGCCGATAATATTCATCACTTCGCTCACTCCAGCTTTTTGTCTTCTTTTATCAACAATAGCAAGTTCAGCGCCAAGCTTGTTGGCAACAACTCTAGCGCGCACCAAACCACCAACATCGGGAGAAACAATCATAAAATCGTGACCGGAAAAATTTTCTTTAATATCGCGCGCAAAAACTGGGGCGGCAAAAAGATTGTCCAAAGGAATATCGAAGAAACCTTGAATTTGGCTGGCGTGCAAATCTAAAGTTAAAACCCGATCAGCGCCGGCTTTGACAATAATATTAGAAATTAATTTTGCTGAAATTGGTGTTCTTGGCCCCACTTTGCGGTCTTGACGGGCATAGCCAAAATAAGGAATTACTGCCGTGATTCTTTTGGCGGAAGCGCGACGCAGCGCGTCAATCATTATCAACAATTCCATTATGTTATCATTAGCGGGAAAGGAAGTTGATTGAATTACAAAAACATCTTCGCCACGAACATTTTCTTTGATCTCCACAAAAACTTCATTATCAGCAAAACGTTTGATTTCAGCGTCAAGCAAGGCGCAGCCTAAATATTTAGCGATTTCTTTTGCCAGTGGCAAATTGCTGTTACCAGCGAGAAGTTTCATATGTAATTGATTTGAAGATTGAATTTTGAGGAAGCCGCAGAATAAATAAATATGCTAATATTTCAAGAATTAATTCCCCTGCTTGATTGCAAACAACAAATCAATTGTGTTTTTAACCAGCGCTAAATATCATCCGCTTTTTTAAGTTTATCGACAAAAATAATGAAAATTCCAACTAAAAAAGAGCTGAAAAATTTTGGATTAATTTGGTCAATAATATTTTTTATTGCCGCTTTTATTCCTGTTTTTAAAGGCTTAGAAATGCGAATTTGGGCGCTTTATGTTTGTTTATTATTCGTTGCCACTGCACTTTTTTATCCGCAAATTTATCATCAAACCAGATTCTACCAAACTTGGATCAAATTTGGTGACATTCTCGGCAAAATTAATTCCAAAATTATTATTGGCATTTTATTTTACGCAATTTTTATGCCAATTGGTTTGGTATTAAAAATTTTGCGCAAAGATTTATTATCAAAAAAACTTGATAGGTCTTCTGCTAGCTATTTTATTGATTGTAAAGCTGATAATAGCGATATGAGAAACCAATTTTAATTATGTTCAATAAAAATAATTTTATTACCAAACACCCAAAATTAGCCAATTTAATTCTTTTATTGGTTGTTAGTGCTATTTCTTTAGCAGCATTGTTTGGCATTGCCAAAATCGAGATTTTTCAGGATTTTTCAGGTGGAGAAAAATATAGTTTATCCGATAAAGTTGTTTATGCTTTGCGTTGCAACAATCGACGCCACATCAAGCTGCGCGAACTAAGTCCGAATCAAGATTTGATCCGCACTCCAATTCAAAAATACGACACTTTAGAATATAAAAAATATCATCTTAGAACAGATAAAGACGGAATTATTCAACCATCTTTTGTTCACAAAGATCCAGATTTGCAAATGTTTTTCTTAGGTGGATCAACAACTGAATGTGAAATGGTTGATGAAGAATTTCGTTTTCCTTATTTAGCAGGAAGAAAATTAGAAGAAGCTTTGAAAATAAAAGTCAATAGCGATAACGCAGCTCGAAGCGGCAACAATTCTTTGCATTCAATCGATATTTTGCTCAATAAATTATTGCCATATAATCCTGATATTGTGGTGATGATGCAAAATATTAATGACCTTTCCACCCTTATTTATGAAGGAACTTATTGGAATAATAATAAAACAATTTCACCAATTGATTGTGGGCAAAAAAACACCAGCAAAATTAGAAGAAGCAGCGACGAATGGGACGGTTCAATTTGGTATAATCGCGTGATTGCCAACAAGAAAGAGCAAGATCGTTTGGTTGAACAATTCCGCGAAAATTTGCAATTATTTATTAATATTTGCCGCGCCAAAAATATCATTCCCGTGCTTCTAACTCAGCCAAATCGTGTCGTCAAAGATCATGAATTTTCAACTGGTCGAGGCAAAAATGTTGATAAAATTTATAAAGAGCTTTACGCCAGATTTAGCAACACTATCAAGCAAATTGGTATCAAGGAAAATGTTTTGGTGATTGATTTAGAAAAAAAAGTTCCTTCTGACAAAAAATATATTTACGATGTGGTGCATGTAAATAAAGAAGGATCAATCATGGAAGCTAAAGAAATCTCTCATCAGCTGGCAATTTATTTGCAGAAAATTCATTTCAAACCTAACACAAAATTATCAACCTCAAATCAATAAAAAATGTCATTTTTAAAAGAACTGTGGAAATTTCTTAGAGCTAGAAAAAAATTTTGGTTGTTACCAATAATTTTAGTCATGCTTTTGCTCGGCGCTTTATTGATTTTTGCTCAAGGCTCGGCAATTGCTCCTTTCATCTACACAATATTCTAATATGTATATCATTGGCATTTCCTGCTTCTATCATGATTCGGCGGCTTGTTTAATCAAAGGCGAAAAAATTATCGCCGCGGCGCAAGAAGAAAGATTCACCAGAAAAAAACATGATTCAGCTTTTCCCAAAAAAGCAATTGAATATTGTTTAAAGGAAGCAGGAATCACTTTGGACGAAGTGAGCTATATTGGCTTTTATGACAAACCATTTTTAAAATTTGAACGACTTTTAGAAACTTATTTGAGCGAAGCTCCATCAGGATTTCGCTCATTCTTAATGGCAATTCCAGTTTGGCTTAAAGAAAAATTATTTTTGAAAGACACTCTAATCAAAGAATTTTTAGCCTTAAACATTGCCAGCAACCCAGATTTTAACCCTGAAGATAAAAAACAAATCAAAGAGCTAAAACAAAAAATCTCCGACAAATTATTATTCGGCGAACATCACGGCTCACACGCCGCCAGCGCTTTTTATCCCTCACCTTTTGAATCAGCAGCAATTTTAAATATGGATGGCGTTGGCGAATGGGTCACAACTTCAATTTGTTATGGCGATAAAAATCAAATCAAATTCTTAAAAGAAATTCGCTTTCCTCATTCTCTTGGTTTGCTCTATTCCGCTTTTACTTATTACACCGGATTTAAAGTTAATTCTGGCGAATATAAATTGATGGGTTTAGCGCCTTACGGCACACCAAAATATGCCGATTTGATTCGCAACAATCTAATTGATGTTAAAGAAGATGGCTCGTTCAAGCTTGATATGAGCTATTTCAACTATGCAACTGGGCTGACCATGACCAACAGCAAATTTCATAATTTGTTCGGGCGCAATCCGCGCAAAAAAGAAAGTGAAATTTCGGAATTTGAAATGGATATTGCCGCTTCAATTCAAGCGGTGACTGAAGAAATTGTTATCAAACTTGCCAAAACTGCTGCAAAAATTACTGGCAGCAAAAACCTTTGTTTGTCTGGTGGCGTGGCTTTGAATTGCGTGGCGAATGGCAAAATTCTGCAAGAAAATATTTTTGAAAATATCTTTATTCAACCAGCTTCAGGTGATGCTGGCGGGGCTCTGGGCGTGGCTTTTGCGGCTTATCATCAGCATTTGAATAATGCTCGAAGTTATTACAAAACTGGCAAAGATAATATGAGCGGCTCTTATTTGGGCATCAAATATAGTAACGATCAAGTCAAAGAATATTTAGATAAAATTGGCGCTAAATATTTACAAATTAACGATTCAGAAGAATTTTCAAAAATAGTTGCCGAGCAACTAGCTCAAGAAAAAGTTGTGGGCTGGCATCAAGGTCGAATGGAATTTGGCCCGCGTGCGCTTGGTGCGCGAAGCATTATTGGTGATGCGAGAAGTGTTAATATGCAAAAAATTATGAATCTTAAAATCAAATATCGCGAAAGCTTTCGCCCTTTTGCGCCGGCAGTTTTGCGTGAAGATTTGACTAAATATTTTGCAATGCCCGATGTTGATTCGCCCTATATGTTGATTGTGGCACCAGTGCAAGAATCAATGCGCAAATCAATGAGCGAGCAGGAAGAAAAATTATTTGGTATTGAAAAATTAAACATCGCCAGATCGCAATTGCCGGCAATAACTCACGTCGATTATTCAGCGCGCATTCAAACTATTCACCAGGACACCAATCCAAAATTTTACGATTTACTCAAAAAATTCAAAGCCCAAACTGGCTGCTCAGTTCTAATCAACACTTCTTTCAATGTGCGCGGCGAGCCAATTGTTTGTAGCCCTGAAGATTCTTATAAATGTTTTATGCGAACTGGTATGGATGTTTTGGCGATTGAGAATTTTATCTTATATAAAGAAGATCAACCAAATTTTGCTGATCAAAAAGATTGGCAAAGTGAGTATGAATTAGATTAATCAAATGGAAAATCTTTATCCGATCATCAAATCTTTACACATAATTTTTATCATCGCTTGGATGTGTGGGCTGTTTTATTTGCCGCGTTTATTTGTTTATCACACTAAAGCAAAAATTGGTGGTGAGTTGGATTTGACTTTGCAAATAATGGAGAAAAAATTGCTTAAAATTATTATGAATCCGGCGCTAATTTTGAGTTTTGTTTTTGGTTTTTGGTTGGTTTATTTAGTTGGAATTGCAGGCGGCTGGCTGCATCTTAAAATCACTTTGGTGCTAATAATGGCAGGCTTTCATGGCTTTTTGGCTAAATGTCGGAAAGATTTTTTGAATGGCAAAAATCAACATAGTGAAAAATTTTATCGCGTTATAAATGAAGTGCCAACTTTGTTGATGATTGTGATTGTTTTTTTGGTAATTTTAAAACCTTTTTAATATGCAAAATTTAATTGCGATTACTAAAGAAAATGGCTTTGATGTTGAGCTTGATATTCGTTATGCCACCGCCAATAATGTTGTGGGTTTGAAATTTTATGACCAATCATATTCCCTGCTGCATCCAGATGCGGCGGCGGCTTTAAAAAAGGCTATTGAACTTGCCAAAATTCAAGGTTATCGCTTCAAATTATTTGACACTTTTCGCCCAATTGCTGCGCAACAATTTTTATTCGATAAATTTCCGGATGGCGGTTTTGTTTCTAATCCACAAACTGGTGCGATTCCACATTGTCGTGGCGTGGCGGTTGATTTAACTTTAATTGATGAAGATGGAAATGAACTGGATATGGGAACCGGTTTTGATAATTTTACTGATCTTGCCGGGCACGGCTCCACCGCAATTTCTGCAGCGGCACAAAAAAATCGTTATATTTTATTTGGCATAATGATGACTGCCGGCTGGGATTTTTATCGGCAAGAATGGTGGCATTATCAACTTTTTAACGCTAGAAATTATCCGATTATTTAATCAACAAATTTAAAAATATTATGCAAAATCAAGAATATCATCCATCGATGAAAATTATTCACTGGACAATGGCGGTGATAATTATTGGGCTTTTGGCGCTGGGTTTTTATATGGCTGAATTTATGGATAAAGAATCTGCCAATCGGATGTTGATTTATAATTTACATAAATCTTTCGGGGCTTTGGTTTTGTTTTTGGTGGTAATTAGAATTTTTGTCAGAATGCAAAGATCAGCTCCACCACTTCCCGATTCAATTGATTTATTGACTCAAGCTTTATCTCATTTGGTTCATATGATACTTTATGCTTTGATGATTTTAATGCCAATGAGTGGTTATTTGATGTCGAATTATTTTGGTTATCCTGTTCATTTATTTGGTTTGCAATTGCCGATGTTAGTTAGCCCTAATCCAGATTTGGGCAAGCTTTGCGCCAATGCTCATGAGTTTTTTGGCTTTAGCTTTGTAGCGGTTTTAGGCTTACATATTCTAGGCGTAATCAAACATCGCTTTTTTGATAAGCCGGAAAATGATGTTTTAAAAAGAATGATTTAATTATGTTAAAAAACCGAATTATTCCTTGTCTTGATGTTGCTAATGGTCGGGTGGTAAAGGGAGTTAATTTTGAAAATTTGGTTGATGCTGGCGATCCGGTTGCGCAGGCGGAATTTTATTCTCAGGCTGGCGCTGATGAGCTTTGTTTTCTTGATATTACCGCTTCTAATGAAAATCGTTCGACAATTTTTGATGTGGTGCGTCAAGTTGCTAAAGTTTGTTTTATTCCTTTTACCGTTGGTGGTGGCGTGCGGAGTGTGGAGGATATTCGTCAGCTTTTGCTGTGCGGCGCTGATAAAGTTTCCATCAATAGCGCTGCAGTTTATAACCCCGAGCTGGTCAGACAAGCGGCAAAAAAATTCGGTAGTCAATGCGTGGTAGTTGCAATTGATGCCAAGAAAAATTCTCAAGGAAATTTTGAAATTTTTGTTAAAGGCGGCAGAGAAGCGACCGGCATTGACGCGATAGAATGGGCAAAAAAAATGCAAGATTTTGGCGCTGGCGAAATTCTTTTAACTTCGATGGATAAAGACGGAACAAAATCGGGCTATGATTTGGAATTAGTTTTGGCAATTTCATCGCACTTAAATATTCCGGTCATTGCTTCAGGTGGAGTTGGAAATTTGGAGCATTTGGCTGAAGGAATTAGAGCTGGAGCATCTGCAGTTCTTGCCGCTTCCATTTTTCATTTTAAAACTTATTCTGTCAAAGAGGCGAAAGAATATTTGTTGAAAAATGGTGTTGCGGTGCGGGTTTAACGCCATTTTTGGTGACAATAATATCTGCAAAACCTTGATTTTATTAGTTCTACAAAAATTCACATCTATGACCCACGGGTCATAGATGTGAGAATTTGGTATAATATTTTCACTCAGTGTCATCCCGGGCTTGACCCGGGATCCAGGAAATGTTAAAGACAAAAACTGGATC
>JAZKFV010000003.1:0-141926 GCA_040386195.1 Pseudomonadota bacterium
TAGTTGATTATGCTGGGGTGGAAAGGGTTTTTGGACAGTTGTGGGCTTTAGCCCAACAAATTGATGTAGAGCTAAAGCCCATTTTCTTGAAATTTTTTATCCGTCGGTTAAAACCGACGGTAATTAAAATCTAATTTAACTAATGCTGCTAAAATTTATCAAACTCAACAACTTCAAATCAATCTACAGCCTTTTTCTGCCTATCTCGGCAGTTGCGGCAATAATATTTTTTACTCTCGGTTTAAGAAGCGCATTAATCACCTCACCTATCGATTATCAACAATTCGACGCGGTGCGAATTATGTATATTCACGTTCCCTGCGCTTGGCTGTCGTTAATGATTTATTCAATAATGGCGCTTTCAAATCTCTCCGGCTTCATTTGGAAAAATCCCTTTTCATATTTAATCGCCAAATCAATCGCACCAATTGGCGCCGCCTTCACTCTTATAACTTTGATTACGGGCAGCATTTGGGGCAAACCAATTTGGGGAACTTGGTGGGTTTGGGATGCGCGGCTCACTTCGGTGTTAATTTTATTTTTTCTTTATTTGGGTTATATAATTTTAGTCAATGCTTTTGACGATATCGCCAAAGGCGAAAAAATTGCTGCGATCATTTCCATCATTGGCTTTATCAACATTCCAATTATCAAATTTTCCGTTGAATTTTGGAACTCACTTCACCAACCCGCCAGCATTTTGCGCAGTCGCGGCATTGCAATTGCACCAGAAATGCTCAAACCTTTGCTCTTGATGTTTGCGGCTTTGCTATGCTATTTTATTGCCTTGGCACTAATCAGAATCAAAACTCAAATTTGCATTAGCAAAATCAAAAGGCTAACAATTAATAATTAGCCATTAATCATTAATAATTATTTTTATGACTTACGTTGTAACCGAAAATTGTATCAAATGTAAATATACCGACTGCGTTGATGTTTGTCCGGTCGATTGTTTTTATGAAGGTGAAAATATGTTAGTTATCAATCCCGACGAATGTATCGATTGCGGCGTTTGCGTGCCTGAATGCCCAGCCGAAGCGATATTTCCGGAGTCGGAAGATTTAGTAAAATGGGTAGAATTTAATCGCGAATATGCCACAAAATGGCCAGTAATTACCAAGAAAAAATTGCCACTTGCCGATGCGGCAAAATTTGATGGCGAGAAAGGGAAATTGGAAAAATATTTTGAGAAAAAGTAAATTTAATCACCCAAATTTTTACCGGAATTTTTACCAGAACTCTTATTCTGACGCAACTCATCCAGCAACCAATCACTAAATTTCTGCACATCTTCATTTATATTTTGCTGCGGATAAACGATGTAATAAGCAAAATTAGTTTTATATCTGATCTTCAAAGGATTGACCAAAATGCCCTTATCTATTAACTCTTGCGCAAAAAATTTAGGAATAAATGCCAACCCCAAACCTTGTTTTGCGCCTTCTATCATCATAAATAGATAATCAAAACTGAGCGTATTTTTAATTGCTTTAGAATCAATCCCAGATGATTTCATCCAGTCATTTAGAACTTCCGGGCGATAATTATTTTGCAAAAATGTGTAGCCAAGCAAGTCTTTAATATTTTTAATTTTCTTAGCAACCAAAGATTTAGCGCCAACCAAAATCATTTCTTCGTCATCTATTTTAATATTTTTAAGATTATTAAATTTATATTTATAGCCCCAAATCAAAATATCATAATCAGTTACCAATCCTTTAGCTTCAGGCGCGTAAGCAGTGCTGACATATATTTTTATATCCGGATATTTCTTCTGAAAATTCTCAATTCTGGGCATCAACCAATAATTGGCAAAAGATGTAAAAGCACTAACCGTAATTATTTTTTTGGCGGTAGAATGGTTCTTAAATGCCAAACTCGAAGAGCTGATAGCATCAAGCGCAACGGAAATATTAGCGTAATATTCTTCGGCCTTTTTAGTTAGTTTTAAACCACGATTTACTCTTTCAAACAAAGGCTTTCCCAAATATTCCTCCAAAATTTTTATCTGCTTGCTAATCGCTCCTTGCGTTAAAAACATTTCTTTGGCGGCTTTGCTAAAACTCAAATGTCGTGCCGAAGATTCAAACGCCCGAACTGCGCCTAAGGGGGGAAGTTTTTTTTGCATAGTTATGTATGAAATTTTCTCATAGAAAGGAGGAAAATAATTCGTTTGCGTGGAAGAATCAATATCTATTAGATTGAAGTTTTTACAAATTAGCCAACAGCCTTAGCTGTTCTTTTTGAACCTAAGTTAAATAATAATAAATATGAAAAAAACTTTAGAAGAAATTTTAAACAAGACCATAGAGAGTTTGAATGGTAGTGATGATGAACGCGGTAAGAAGGTGAAGGCTTTTATTGAAGATTTAGAAGCAAATAACAAAACTCTTATCAGTCTTAACCTGTGGCATAATGCCATTGATAACAATGAAGCCATAGCTCTTGCTAAAGCTTTAGAAACAAATAAAACTCTCACCAGTCTTAGTCTGGCGTTTAGTGAAATTGGTGATAAAGGAGCGATGGCTTTTGCCAAAGCTTTAGAAACAAATGAAACTCTTACCAGTCTTATTTTGGGGTTTAGTAAAATTGGTGACGAAGGAGCAAGGGCTGTTGCTAAAGCTTTAGAAACAAACAAAACTCTTACCAGCCTTAGTCTTGAGCATAATCAAATTGGTGATGAAGGAGCGCAGGCTCTTGCTGAAGCTTTAAAAACGAATACAACCATTACCAATCTTTATCTGGATAAAAATCACATTACAGATGAAGGCTTTATAAAAATTCTTGTAGCTGTCGTAGAAAATCTAGAATCTCACATAAAAATATCTTTTAGTGACCCTTTACACCAAGAAGTTTTTGATAAATTGATGAGAATAAAAGCTGAGAATCTTATTGCTTTGGAGCACCAAGATCCGCACAAATTATCTAGTGATCAAGTGGTATTAATATTTAATCAAATAAAAGCAGAAAGATTAGAAGTAGAAATATCTTCAAGGATAAAAGTAATTACACATGATGGTGTTTGTAGATTGCGTGCTTACCATTTATTAGATCCTTATGGTTATAAAAAAGTGTTGAAAAATATTGCTAAAATTTTACAACCAAACACAACTCTTACCAGCCTTGATCTAACGCGGAATGAAATTGGTAATGAAGAAGTGATAGCTTTTGTTGAAACTTTAAAAACAAATACAGTTCTTACCCAACTTTGGCTGTCTGAAAATAAAATTGGCGATGAAGGAGTGATTGCTCTTGCTGACGCTTTAGAAACAAATACAACTCTTACCAGTCTTGGTCTGTCTGACAATGAAATTGGTGATGAAGGAGTGATTGCTCTTGCTGAAGCTTTAGAAAAAAATACAACTCTTACCTATCTTGGTCTTGGTCTGTCTAAAAATGAAATTGGCTATGAAGGAGCAAAGGCTCTCGCTAAAGCTTTGAAAACAAATACAACTCTTACCAAACTTAATCTAGATGGAAATAAACTTGGTGATGCAGGCTTTATAGCAATTTTTGTAGCTGTCGTAGCAAATCTAAAATCTCATATAGAAATATCTTTTGGTAATCTTTTCCACCGAGAAGTTTTTAATGAATTTATGAAAATAAAAGCTGAGAATCTTATTGCTTGGGAACAGCAATATCCACATAAATCACCTGGTGATCTGGTGGTATTAATATTTAATCAAATAAAAACAGAAGAACTAACCGATATAGCCAAAGGTTTGATAGAAAAAGTTAAGTTAGAGCTTACACTGTCAAAATCTCCTGAACCTCAAACAGCAACCGAATCACCACTTCCCTTCCAGCCAAAGACAGATCAACAACCATCATTAAAACTCACCGATATAACCAAAGATCAAATCCGAGTCATTTTACCAAATGAAGTTCTATTCTCAGAAAATCCAGATGAAGTTTTATTATCCGCCGTCTCCGATGACGGTGGAGGTAATGGTTATGTTGTTTCAATTAGGGATAATAAAAATCGTAATATAAGAGGCGTTGCCAATGTCGCTGGCCACCAATCAGAGGAGGGCTTTGCCAGATTAAAAACTGAATTCCTGAAAATAGATGGAAATCCATTAGATTGTACAGTAGTTTTTTTTGGTGGCTCGCCCGAGCTAAATTCTTATCGAGATTATTACGAGATGATGGCGGATAAACTTGAAACACTTTTTCCTGATGCTAGCTTAAAATATCAAGGACCCGGCACAAATAATGTGCTGATCATATCTGGCGGCAACAAAACTATGATTGGAGATGGTAGACAAAATATTTGCAATTTATCATATCAAGATATTCTTGCTGGAAAGCATTTGGACGAATCTGAGAAGAAAAAAATCGAACTAAGATCAAGGGTGTGTGAGCGACAATTTGATTTAAAAACGCCGGAAGAATCATTGAATCTGGCCACGAATTATGAGATGCAAGAAACCGCAACAAATCCGGCAGAGACTGCTAAAAATCAATTGCTTGAAGAGTTTTATCATGAAATTACTAATGAGATGTCAGGAGATGAAGTGGTAGAAGTTCTTAAAAGATATCCAAATTTAAAATCTCTCACATTACCAGATATGCCCAATCTAAAAACCCTGGACCTTTCTTCTATGCCCAATTTAGAATTTATTAATCTTTCTTCTTGTAAAAATTTAATATCACTCAACTTATCAAATATGCCCGAACTTTTATATGTTAAAATTCCTGATTATTTGGTGTCGTTGACCTTGATTGATCTGCCCAAAGCATCACTTAGTAGCAATGAAAGTAGCAATGAAACAAGAGTAAAATATTTGACTTTGGGTGGAAGGTTAAAAGAAAATGAAAAGATGTTGAACGATTTTCCATTAATAAAAACTATCGCCGTGCATGCAGGATGCAAAGTATTTGGTTTTGAAGCTAAGAATGATGATGATTATGATTATGATTGGAAAAGTAGAAAGAACACTAAGCACAAAATTCAATGTCTGCTATCAGACAGCCAATCCAGCGCAGTGGTAACAATTTCACCTCCACCACCTTCAATCCATCCGAAAGAATCTAGCTCTTTGTCATCCGACAGCAAAAGCCCAGAAGAAAAAGGCCATGGTTAAATCCAGCGGCAGTTGGTAGAAAAATAAATGATATTGATGGGAAAGAAAAGGAATTAGTTTTGTATAATTACCGTTGACTTTAAACTCTACGAATCAAAAGAATGTTGGACTAAAGCCCGTGATCTTTTTTGTGATTATCCGTCGGTTAAAACCGACGGTAATTAAAAATTTAATTTAATCGAACCGAATTGGTAAATTTTTGAATTGGTGAATTTTTGCAGATTAGTAATTTGCATAATTCAATTATAAAAAGTTTTTTGATTATTATAACAAATCGTCACTACCAGCGCATCCGCCTCATCTTCACTTTTCACAATCGCTTTAGAAAGTAAATATTTTATCATCACCCCAATTTGATTTTTTCTGCCCGCCCTACTCCTACAAGTTACACGAAAGATTCAAATGCTTTAACTGCACCTAATGGGGAAAATTTTTTGCATAATTATCTATGAAATATTCTCATAGAAAGGAGTAAAATAATTCGTTTGTGGATGAAAATTAATGTCTATAAAAATTAATTTATAAGAGAGGCAAGGATGTTTTGTAAATTTGTATCAGATTCTTCTTACTAAATTTTAAATATTAATTAATTCGAAGAAAATATGGGATTAGCACAATCTACGGTACAGCAATCACCAAATGAGTTTCTCACCGGTATAACCCCAGATCAAATCAGAATCGTTTTGCCAAATGAATATTTATTTTCACAAGATCCAAATGAAGTTTTATTTTCCGCTGTCTCCAATAATGGTCATAGGAGTTATGTTGTTTTAATTAGCGATAATAAAAGACCCAATAAAAGAGTTGTTGCCAATTTCACTAATTTTGAATTGCGCTCAAAGGAGAGTTTTCCAAAATTAAAAACTGGATTTCAACAAATAGGAGGAAACCCACTAGATTGTAAAGCAGTTTTTTTTGGTGGCGCGCCTGATGGGTCTCATTTTAGATTGCGTGAGCACGATTTTTTTCAAGCATATATCTTGTCTATTACGGATGGACTTCAACAACTTTTTCCTGATATTAACGTACAATATCAAGGATCAGGCGCAAATTTATTAATATCTGGCGGCAACAACACTATTATTGAAAATGGCGAGCAAAATATTTGTAATTTTTCATATCAAGCCATTCTTGCTGGGGAGCATCTGGAAGATTATGAAAAGAGAAAAATAGAACTAAGGGCAACAATAGGTAATCTAGAACTTGATCTTAAAACGCCAGAAGAATCATTGAGTGTGGATATTAATCATAAAAATGAACAAGGCGAAACCATGCTTGATGCTCAATTAAAATTGTGGAGTGGATATGAATCTAATCAAGAAGTGATAATCGGATTATTGTCTGCAGGAGCCGAGTTTGATATGCAGAAAGCTCAATTGGCTATCGTTAAAAGATTAAAATACTCAGCAGATGACACCATAAAATTTGTTGCAACGCTGTTAACCTATGGTGTTGAGATTTCAACCATTGACGACAATCCGCTGATACCTGAAAATATATTGTTTAATCAAGAAACTATACTGACTATACAAAAGGCACTTAGAACCGCTCAAGATTTGTCAGAATCAACATTAAAAAATCTTCTCACAAAACAACGCCGCTCATTTGCAATGGGGACAATTCAGAAAAACCACCCTATTGCAATGCTTCCTCCTGAAATTATTGATAAAATCACTTCCCAAGTAACAACTGATAAATACTTGAGAGAGCGGGCGGTAGAAAAAATTAAAGATATGGAATTACTTTTAGCAAATTACACAAAGGATGGTGTTTGTGTGCTGAATGGGCAATTAAGGAGTTATGAGATTAAGGATATTGTTAAAGCTTTAGAAATCAACACAACCATTACCAGTCTTATTCTGGTTAGAAGTCAAATTGGCGATGAAGGAGCAAAAGCTCTTTCTGAAGTTTTAAAAACAAATACAACTCTTACCGATCTTAATCTGGCTGGAAATAAAATTGGCGATGAAGGAGCAAAAGCTCTTTCTGAAGTTTTAAAAACAAATACAACTCTTACCGATCTTAGTCTGGGGCAGAATAAAATTGGCGATGAAGGTTTTATAGAAATTGCTAAAGCCGTTGTAACAAACCCAGAATTTAAGATAAAAATATTTTTTGATCATCCTGTACAACAACAAGTTTTTAATGAATTGATGAGAATAAAAGCTGAGAATCTTATTATTTTGGGGCACTCAGATCCGAAACATCCATTATCAAAATTACCTAGCGATGTAATGGCGTTGGTATTACAATTAGCATCTGATCAGCCAGAAGGAAAGCCCTTAAGCCGTGAAGCTCAAATATTAATAGAAAAAGTTAATTTAGCGCTTGCACCATCAAAATCTATTGGGGATCAAACAGGAACACCAATTTCTTCTGAAGCTCAAAACGAACCTAAACCACAACGTTGATGGGAAAGAACAAGGATTAGTTTTTTATAATTGCAGATTAGTAATTTGCATAATTCAACTATAAAAAGTTTTTTGATTATTATGACAAATGACGCAGCCATTTTTGGCAAGTAATTTGCATAATTCAACTATAAAAAGTTTTTTGATTATTATGACAAATCGCTACTGCCAGAGCATCCGCCTCATCTTCACTTTTCACAATCGCTTTGGGAAGTAAATATTTTATCATCACCCCCACCTGATTTTTCTCCGCCCGCCCTACTCCCACAACAGTTTTTTTGATTGAAGTGCTGGCATATTCAGAAATTTTTAGGCCGGCAACTGCGGCGCTGAGCATTAAAACTCCGCGGGCGTGACCAAGTTTTAAAGACGAAACTGCATTGGTGTTGACAAAAGTTTCCTCAATTGCCACCTCATCTGGTTTATATTCAGCAATCACTGCACTGATTGATTTATAAATGTGATGCAATCTCAAATCTAAAGATTGTTTAGCGTCAGTTTTGATTGTGCCGCAAGCGATAAAATTAAGAGTATTTTTATGAGAAGAAATAATTCCCCAGCCAGTTTGAGTCAATGCTGGATCAATTCCTAGTATTATCATTTAATGTTTAAATTTATTGGTTTAAATTGAGTAAAATTTTTTTAAAAAAACTATAAAAAATATGAATGAACGCACTAGAGAGGAAGTTACAGAATCATTATATTCACTAGCACAAAAATTAAAAATCATTCCTGCTAATTTTAGTAGATATGATTTTAAAGCAAGGTTTTTTTATTTTTTTATTGAGAGAGATCACAAGTATAGCCAACAAAGATTTACGGAGTATTTATTTGACGAAAAGGAACCAAATTATTCCCAAGCAATGTTCATAGCTTTTGAAAATATGTTTCAAAAATTAATCGCCCACCAAGAATTGAGTCTAGAATTAATAACCGAATTACACAAAATATCCACTGAGGGTGTTTTAAAGCCCAATATGATTAAATATAGAGATCAACGCTCCGTTGTTGGATTTTTTCCAAGACGAACTTCGCTACCATTTCTTAGAAAAATCGCAGCAGACAATTATGAAGCAAAACTAGATTTAATCGAACATTCAGCAGGAAAATATTCTCCTGCTTTTTCACCAGATCCATTATCCATAATCTATGATGTTGGAATTAAAGAATATATGAGTCCAACCGATGTTGTTAGTCTTGAAAAAGTGATTAATGAGTTAATCGAATGTTATAAAAATGAACTACAAAAAATTAAAGAAGATACATCAATATCAGCGGTTGAAAAAATTCATCAAAAAATAAATCTAATCGGTTTTTTTATTGGTGATATGGATAGGCTTCACCCTTATAGAGATGGCAATGGAAGATTAGATGATTTTTTATTAGCTAATTATTTGCTGATTCAAGAAGGAATGTCTCCATGTATAATTTTTCAACCTTGGCATTTTGGATATTTAAACGCCAAAGAAAGATTTTTTGCGATTATAGAAGGACAAATAGCCTATCAATATTATTTTTTGGGCGGCAACAAAATTACTGATTCTTATGGATTATCATTGCGTGAGCCACTTACTGAAGAAATGAAATCTATTCCCATAAAACCACCAAAATCTATTTATAAAACTATCATCAAAATTACTGATACATTTTTGCTCTATACTCAAATTCTTGCCGCAGAATCACTTAATCAGGATCCGGATTTTAGCCCCAAAATTGATATAACAAAACTTAGAGAATCATTAGGTGAAGCGATAACTTTTTTAACTCAAGATCCCAACAATATTAAAGAATTAGATTCGTTTTGCTTACCTGTTTTATATAGCTCAATTATCAGCAATATTACTTTGGCTGGCGCTTTATCATTTTTTGATCGTGATACCACTAGCTTGGGCGAATATGTGCGTCATAGTGTTTTACAACATCATTGCGAATTTGATATCGAGAAATATCGCACTGATCCAGAATACAAAGCTAGCACTTTAAAAAAATGCTTATCTAGAAATTTAAATAATCCTTATCAACATTCACTATTCCTCGATTACGCTTCAGATCTTGATTATCAAAATAACGAAAAGGTTAGGAATGGAATTTTATTATCTCTAAAAGAACATATTGAAAACGAATCTGGCGCTGCAAAAGAATTGTTACCAGAAAATCTGAAAGCGGTATTAGAATATATTGAATCAGAACTTTTGCGTCCGGCTATTTTGGAAGATATAAATTTTGCACATAAAGTAAGATATGGTTTGAAAGATTTGATTCTTTGTCTGGACTTAAGAGGATATAAAAATGAGCATATTGGTTGCAAGTTATCAGATGGTTTGGAAGGGGCGATAATAGAGAAACATCCTGATCTTGAAGATAAGATTAAAGCCCATTTTCAATCGGTTAGAGATTTGGAGCTTCTCTTGAATCATCCTAAAAGTGATGATCCATTAAGCTTTGATAGCGGGTTAAGTTTTGCCGCCGTTGTTGAGTTTATTGAAACTCATTGCCTAGAAATGCTCAAACCAAAAACAAACCCCACGCCAAATTTAGGAACCGCAGCAAGTCCAGAAACCAAAACACCCGAACTGCAACATTGATGAGAAAGAAAAAGAATGTGGATTTTGCAGTTTTACCCCAAACCAGAACATTGCAAATTTTTAAACAAACTGCAAAAAAAATATGAATGAACGCACTAGAGACGAAGTCAAGGAATCGTTATATTTACTAGCAAAAGAATTAAAAATCATTCCTGATAATTTTAGTGAAGATGATTTTAAAGCAAGGTTTTTTTATTTTTTTATTGAGAGGGATCATGGGTATTATAAACAACCATTTGAAGAAAATGTATTTGGAAAATCTTATGCGAGGCCAATGTTTTTTGCTTTTGAAAGTTCGTTTCAAAAATTAATCGCTGGTGAAGAATTAAGTTTAGCATTAATAGAAGATCTACGCAGATTATCCTACATAGCAAGATTAGATACTCTTAACCCACTTCAATATAGAAAACGACTTAATTCACAATCATACATTCCAATTCAGCCACACAAAACTTCAAGTAAATTTCTTAAACAAATTATCGCAGATGATCACAAAACGAAGCTTGATTTGCTCGAATATTCAGTAGGAAAATATGTTCATTATTTCATGTCTAATAAATTGATTTTAATTAAAGAGGTTACAGGTGACGTAGATGATCCTATTGAGCTTAAAAACATAATTAATGAGTTAATCGAATGTTATAAAAATAAACTACAAAAAATCAAAGAAGATACATCAATATCAGCGGATGAACAATTTCATCAAAAAATAAATCTAATCGGTTTTTTTATTGGTGATATGGATAGGCTTCACCCTTATAGAGATGGCAATGGAAGATTAGATGATTTTTTATTAGCTAATTATTTGCTGATTCAAGAAGGAATGTCTCCATGTATAATTTTTCAACCTTGGAACTTTGCTTATGTAACCGCTGAGGAAAGATTTTTTGCGATTATAGAAGGACAAAGAGCTTATGAATATTATTTTTTAAATGGCCATAAAATTACTGACGATGCCGGATTGGTATTGCGTGAGCCGCTTACCGAGGAAATGAAATCCGTTCCTATAAAATTCATTGCCAATGATGAGGAAATCTACAAAAAAACTATCGATTTATTTCTATTTTATAATCAAATTACTGCCGCTGAATTACTCAACCAAAATCCAAATTATCATCCCAAAATTGATACAACAAAACTTAAAGAATCATTGAGCGAAACAATCACTTTTTTAACTCAAGATCCTCATAATATTGAAAATTTAGAATCATTTTGCGTGCCCATAAAGCATAAAGATATTATCAGAATCGTTACTTTAGCTGGCGCTTTACCATTGTTTGATCGCGATACGGTCAGACAGGATGAAGCTGAAAAGTATGATTTTCTTAAAACTCATTATAAATTTGATATAGAAAGATATCGCAGTGATGATCAATATAAAGATCAAATTTTAAAAGGATTGTTACCCAGAGTATATATTAATTTCAAACCATTTTGCAGATATTGGCCTCAAAATTATGAATATCAAACTGATGAGGTTGCTAGAGATGGGGTTTTATGGCAGATAAAAGAAAAGGCTAGATATATCACCTCAAAACCGAAGAAGGAAAAAATATTGAAACTCGTTAAATCAGAGTTTCTTTTGCCGGTTGTTCTGCAAGATAAAAATTATCGAGATGGGTTAAGATATGATTTAGTGGCTTTAAATCATCGCCTTAGATCAAGAGGATACAAATTTGATGACGAAAGATTACCTGATGATTTGCCGAAATTAACAATGGAAAAGCATCCTGATCTTACCGATGAGATTAAAGCTCATTTCCGATCCGTTGCAAATTTTACGTGGAAATTAGGAAATCCAAATCAGCAAGAAGGTTGTGAATTTGGATTTGTTTCTTACTTTATTAAAAATTATTGCCTAGAAATACTAAAACCAAAAACAAGCCCCGAGCCAAATTTAGGAGCGGCGGCAAGTTTGCAAGTAACACAAGAAAGTGGACAGCAAGTTCCTGTGATTAGTTAGAATAAAATTTCTGATTATCGTGATCCATTTTGATCAAGAGTGCGGCTGGCTCAAATCTAACTCCGTAAGCATTGTGAAATTCTTTTAATCTAGAAACTACCACACCAACACCAATTTCATCAGCATATCTTAAAAGCCCGCCGCGGAAGGCTGGAAAGCCGGTGCCCATAATCATTGCCATATCTAAATAACGGTGATTTTTGACGACATTTTCTTCTAAACATTTTGCCGCTTCATTGATCATAATTAAAATGCAGCGATCAATAATATCGTGATTGTTGATATAAGATTTATGTAAATGATCAGCGCTTCTAACTTTACTAACAATGTGGTTTACTTCAGAATTAAGACCTAAATTTTTGCCTTCTTTATTATATTTATAAAAACCTTGTCCGGATTTTTTTCCAAGCAAAGTTTTGTTTTTAGCCATCTCGCTCAAAAGATGGCAAACATTCATACGCTCGCCATAGCTCTCATACAAGCTTTTGGCAACTTTATAACCCACATCAATTCCAACTGTATCCGCTAAAATAAACGGGCCCATTGGCATGCCAAAATCTTCGATCAAATTATCGATGTTTTTTAAATCTGCACCTTCTTGCAATAAAAATCCGGCTTCGTTGATGTAAGGCAATAAAATTCTATTGACCAAAAACCCAGCAACATCTTTAACTACAATTGGCGTTTTATTTAATTTTTTAGAAAGTTTAACGATGGTTGCCACCGCTAAATCAGAGGTTTTTTCACCGCGAATCACTTCCACCAACGGCATTTTATTGACCGGATTAAAAAAATGCATTCCCACAAATCTTTGTGGATATTTTAAAGATGTTGCCATTTGAGTGATGGAAAGCGAAGAGGTGTTGCTGGCAATGATAGTTTCTTTTTTGATGTGATCTTCTAATTCGGCAAAAGAATCTTTTTTAACTTGAATGTTCTCAATGATTGCCTCTACCACAATATCAACATTGTTAAAGCCAGTGTAATCAGTAGTTGAAGAGATTTCGTCCATCTTCACGCTAATTTGATTATCCTTATATTTGCCAATTTTTTTGAGCTGTTTATAAATTTTTAAAACCTGATTAAACCCCAGCGCAATGCCGAATTGGGAAATATCTTTCATACGCACCGCAATGTCAGAATTGCTGAACAGCCAAGCAATGCCGCCGCCCATAATTCCGGCTCCCATTAGACCAACTTGTTTAACTTCTACAGCCTCAATTTCGCTATCTATGCCGTTATCTTTTTTAATTTCTTCATTGATAAAAAATAGTTCGATTAAATTTTTAGCAATTTCACCAGCGGCTAGTTTGGAGAATTCTTCGGCTTCTATTTTTAATCCAGCACTATAATCCGAAGAGTGATAAGTTTTTTTAATAACATCAAACGCAGCCAGTGGCGCCGGATATTTTCCTTTAGTTTTTGCCAGCAAATCTTTTTTGGCAAAATAATAAATTAAATGTTTTCCCGCCAAAACAACTTCACCGATAAAGCGTTTTTTTCTAACCGAACATCGGCATCCTAATACTTGATTAGTGTGATTTTTAACAATCACTTCGGCGATAAAATCTTCTAAATCATTACGCAAAAATTCTTCACGGATAATTTTGTCAACCAAACCAATTTTAAAAGCCTTTTTATAATCAACCGGCTTGCCTGATAAAATCATTTTTAAACTTTCTTGTAATCCTAGCAACCTAGGCAATCTCTGAGTTCCGCCAAAGCCAGGAATAATTCCTAAACTTACTTCGGGCAAACCCAAAATGGTTTTTTTGTTATCAACCGCAATACGATAATTGCACGCCAAAGCCAACTCCAAACCGCCGCCCAAACAAGTGCCATTGATAAGAGCGATGGTTGTAATTTTTAAATCAGCAATTTTGCCTAAAATTTCTTGCCCTTGTAAAACTTTTTTATAAGCATCAGATTCATTTTTAATTCCTCTAATTTCTTTAATATCAGCGCCGGCAATAAACACATCTTTTTTACCGCTTTTAATCAATAAGAGATGAATATTTTTATTAGCTTCAATCTCATCTAAAGTGGCTTCCAACTCAAGTAAAACGGCGGCGCTAAGCTTATTAACTTTTTCGTTTTCTAGGTTAAAAACTAAAGTAGCAACGCCGTTGCTATCAATTGAAAAATTGAGTGATTCAGACATATTTGATTTGATTTATTTAATAACTGACGAGATAAAAAACCTAACATAAAGACCTTTGCTGGCATAACTAAATCTGATTTCCAACTTGTCGTCTTCTCTTTTAAAAGAAATTTGATCGGATTGATCATCAATCAGTTTCCAGCCTAATTGTGGTAACGCCGCGAGATAAAAATCTTTGACAAATTTTAATTTAGTGTCACCAATATATTTAGAGATAACGATATTGCCGAGCATAGTATCAAAGCTGCTACTATCTTCTCCGATCAATTCTAATCCGGAAAATAACGGAACATCATCAGTGCCCATAACATATTGTTTTTCTGCAATAATTGACTCTTTTGTGGATTGATCAGGATTGGAAATAATAACTTTATAATAGTGGCAGGAAGTTGTGGCGGTAAGAAAAGTGATAGTGAAAAATATTTTGATTAACCTCATATGTGCCTCGTTTAATGTTAATAACAAAACTTGTGCTAAATATAAATGGTATTACTTAATATCGTCATAATTAACCCTAGACATTAAATATTTATAAACTATTAAATTTTCCATAATTCTTTGCACATAATTTCTGGTTTCGGAATAAGTTATCAATTCTATCCAATCAACTACCCGATCTAAATCTTTAGTTTTTCTCGGATCATAAAATTCATTGATCCATCTTTTAGTAGCGCCAGGACCAGCGTTATATGAAGCAATTGCTAAAAGTTCAGAACCATCAAAATCGTCAATCAAAGATTTAATATAAAACGATCCCAAAACCACATTATAATTCATATCAGTAGCTAATTTATGGCGGTTATATTTGATGCCAATTTTTTTACAAACTAACTCTGCGGTGGTTGGCATTAATTGCATAAAGCCAATTGCGCCAACTGAGCTTAAAGCTGAAGTAGCAAAGCCGCTTTCTTGCTTGATGATGGCGTGAACCAAAGGCGCGTGGGAATCATTTTCAATTTCTTTAACAATTTGAAATTTATCTTTGATAAAAAAGACATTTTTCTTGGCAGCAGCTTTAGAAATTTTAACATCCAACTCTTTATTATTCATTTCATTAACCACCTTCATCACCACTGCAATTTCACCATCAGTTTTGGCACTCGCCACCACATATTCAAATATTTTTGTTGAATTCTTTTTATCACCCATCAAAGCTAAAAGATAAGCAATTTTCAAAGAATCTTCTTTAGCAATTGATTTAATATCGCCAGGTAAAATATCTGGATCTTTGGGTAAAATAATATCGTTTTGCGAACCGACACTATCTAAAACTCGATGCTTATGAATGGCTAATTGACCATAAAAATAAGTTGGATATTTGATTGCAACTTTATACCAATCAATTGCCTTTTTCTTATCACCCATCTCTTGCGCCGACATACCAAGCCAATAAGCAGCTCTGGAAATGCTGATTGGATAGGTAACATTAACATATAGATTATTGAAATGATCATAAGCAATTTTTGGCTTATTTAAAAAACGTAGCGCAATCCAACCAGCCGTCCATTCGGCATCTGGAAAATCAACATTATTAACTTTCAAACCGTGGCTAGAAGCTAAAGCATAAGCCTTTTTATAGTTTTTGCTTTTAAGCATTTCTCTGGAATATAATTTTCTTAAACTCCACCATTTATCCGGATTACTAACATTGCCCGGTATATCCAAAAGCATATCAACAACCTCTGAAGCATCAACACCATTACCAATTCGCGCTTTTTTCCAGATAATTATTTTATAAGCTAAAATTTCACTACCCCGCACTGATCTTGGAATTGAGGTGATTATTTTATCAATATATTTTGGGTTGTGATCAATCTCGATTATGGCGTTAAATAATTTTTGATAATCCGCGCCAACTAGATAAAAAATTCTTTTCGCATCATCAGTTTTATTATCCCACAATAGGCGATTAATTCTGGCGATATGATTTTCTTCGGTTAATTTATCGCCATAATTTGACAAAAATTTTGCCTCTTTATCCGCAGAAAAATTTTCATTAATCCAAATATTAGTGGTTAATTTATCAATCTCTTTTTGCAAATTATTTTGCTGATTCAAATCTTGTTGAACATCTTTTGAAGAGCTTAAATAATTAATCTCAGATTTTAATAAATAGATTTTTGATTCAGTATTAGTGGCGGGAAAGTTTTGGAAATATTGTTTAGAAAATCGATAAGGAATATTATTTAAAACCGCAATCTTCTCAGCATTTTTTCTAAGCTCAGCAAGGTTAGGGAAAAATTGATTATCGTTAACAAATCTGGAAATATCATTAAAATTAACACTATTTAGATCAACGGCATTATTATCAATTTGGCTATATTTATTCCACAAAGCAATTTCAAGAGCCGCGTCAGCAAAGGCAGATTTTCCCTCTGCTCCATTCATTTTTTTGGCAATTTCTAAAGCTTTTTTATAATTATCTTGATTAATAGCAGTGGAAAAATTTTTTAAATTTTCAACATCATCTTTCTTCAAACCACCCCACAATTTTTGACTCATTTGCTCCTTGCCCGCATTAGCAAAAGAGCTATCCGGAAGCGTTGCAAAGCAAAACGATATTAACAAGAATTGATTGATGATTTTTAATTTTCTAAACACTTAAGAAAGGCAGATTTTAAAAGGTTATAAAGGATTTATTTTGGCGGATTATTCTTACAATAAAAAAATATTTTACAACTTAATAAAAATTCTTTAACTTTTAAAAAAACTAACTATTCTACGGTCTTTTCCAACCTTGACCAAACCACTCAAACAAATGGATTTAATCAGCAAAATTGCCATCAAAATTTCCTGCAACCAAGTTGGTGTTGATGAATTTGGTAATCAATATTTTGAAGCAAAAAAAGCTCGAAATAATCACAAAAAAAGATCTGTAATCTATAATGGAATTGCCGAACCCAGCAAAATTCCCGCGCATTGGCACGGCTGGCTTCACTACACTAGCGATAACATTCCTCAAAAAGTTCAAAAATATTCTTGGGAAAAAATCCACCTTCCCAATTTAACCGGCACAAAATTTGCCCATTTTCCTTTAGGCAGCAAAATATCCGGCGGCAAAAGATCAAAAGTTAGTTCCGATTATCAACCTTGGCAACCAAATCAATAAACATAATTTATGAAGAATAATCTTTTTGAAGTAATCGTTGGCACTTTTGTTTTAGGCTGTGCAATTTATTTTTTCTTTTTCTCCTTCAACAAATCTGGTATCTCAACTTCCAAAACCTATCAAATTTTAGCCAAATTTGATAATATCGACGGCATCAGCTCAGGCAGCGACATTAAAATTTCTGGAGTAAAAGTTGGCGCTGTTGCTGGCGAAGCCATTGATCCTACAACCTATCAAGCAATTTTAAAATTAGACATCAACCAAGAAATTAAACTTCCTAAAGATTCTTCCGCCAAAGTTCTCAGCTCGGGTTTGCTTGGCGGCAAATATATTGGTCTAGAAATTGGCGCTGAAGATGAAATGTTAAAAAATGGCGAACAAATTCAGTTCACTCAATCCGGGATTAACTTTGAAGAACTTCTCGGTAAATTTATTTTTGGCGCAAAAAAAGAAAGTACTGATGAAAGCAAATAATATAATTTTTACTCTAATTGTGGCGCTAACACTTAGCGCTAATCAATCTTTCGCTTTCAATTTTCTTGGCGATTCAAAAAAATCTGAGCCAAAAAATGCCGTTACTGAAGATCAAAATGATAATCAAAAATTAACCATCGATAAAATTGATCAAAGCAACTTCTCGGGAACTGCAGTTTTACAAGGCCTAAACAAAGTTACCGCCAAAACTTTGGAGCTGAGAGTTAAGGTTGGTGGACAAATTGAATTTGGCAAATTGATCATCAAAGCCAAAAAATGCTGGAAATCTCCAGCTGATCAACGACCAGAAAATAAAATTCTTCTAGAAGTTGAAGAACTCAATGCTGACGGCACCAAAAAACCCATATTCTATGGCTGGATGTTTTCTTCCAGCCCTTCAATTTCAGGTCTGGAACATCCAATTTACGACATAACTGCAATTGAATGTAAAAATTAGTCGTAAGTCATAAGTCGTAAGTATTTATTTCTTATGAAACTACTCTGGTAATATAACCAATTCATACCTTAAGACTTACGACTTATGAAACTATAACCAATTCATACCTTATGACTCACGACTCACGACTCACGACTAATATCAAAATTTCCCCTTCAATTTTATCCGCTAATTTTGCCAATCTTGGTGAAGAAGTTCAAGCCATCTCTAAAGCTGGCGCCGATTATATTCATATTGATGTTATGGATGGCAGCTTTGTTCCTAATATCACCATTGGCTCAGATGTGGTAAAATCAATTCGTGGTTACAGCGATTTGCCTTTTGATGTGCATTTGATGATTCAAAACCCTGATTTACATTTAGAAAATTTTGCCAATGCTGGTGCCGACATTATCACCATTCACACCGAAGCGGCAACTCACTTGCATCGCAGCGTTGCTAAAATTAAATCTTTAGGCAAAAAAGCTGGCGTTTCAATTGTGCCTTCAACTAATGAAAATGTTTTGGATTATGTTTTGGAAGATGTTGATTTAATTTTAGTGATGACTGTCAATCCTGGCTTTGGTGGGCAAAAATTTATCTCTTCCCAGCTGAAAAAAATTGAAAATATCAGCAATAAAATTTCTAAACTGGGCAAAAAAATTGATCTTGAAGTTGATGGCGGAATCAATCAGGAAAATGCTCGGCAAGTTATCAATTGTGGCGCCAATGTTTTAGTTGCCGGCTCTTTTATTTTTGGCAACAAAAACTACTCCGAAGCAATCACCAAACTGCGCTCTTAACCAATGACTAAACTATCTAAAGCTTTGAATAATCTGGGCTTTAGATCCCAAAACCATTCATCAACCATTCAATCTTCCGATCTCCAAATTCACCAAGCAATTATCGAAAACCTTTATTTTGCCGGTTATTTTAACGAACAATTAATTTGGCAGGCAATCAATCTGATTGGCTTTGATAAAAACAGCAAAAAAACTAATCAAATTTGGAGCGAAACTCCTCAGCTGGCTTTTTTATTGATGTATAAAATCATCAAAAAATCCGGCGCTTTACAAGATAATCCCAAGCTGTTTGACTCCAAATATTTATTGAACCATCTTTTTGACGAAAATATTTTTGATATTCAAGATATTGAAGATTTTATGGTTTATTTAGTTTGTCAAAATGCCTTTGGCAGAATTCCTAATCAAGAACGCAGTGAAATTGTACCGCAAGTTTGGATGCAAATTTATCAGCAACAATATTTAGAAAATGCTCAAAAAATTGGCTTGATTGCAGCGATAAATCCCAATTTCACCAAATATGACGAAAGCTGGGTAATGGGCGCTGGGCGCTATCGAACTACGACTCGCATCAAACATCTAAAACAATTAATCGATTCTGGAATTGATGTTGGCAAAATTAGATTACTCAGCGGCAATCGTGAATTATGGGTTGAAATTGATAATATTGGTGATGTGGCTGAGGCTAAAAATTTTATGATTAAACTTGCTGAAAAAAATCATATTAAAATTGATACAAAAAATCCTTTCATCACCAGAAATGTTCTTGATAGCCCGAGAACCTATATAAATTACCGCATTGGCGAAACTAAAAAACTCACCGAAACTTTAATGATGTGCGAAATTTATGAAAATATTTTTGGTAAAAGCCAAGCAACTTTGATCGACGATACCAGCAAAAAACATCGCCCCACCACTCAAAGCACTGTTGAAAATATCGCCAAATATATTTTTCAAAATCGTTTTGAAGAAGATGGCGATTTAAAAAACAAGCCGGAGGTGAAGGTGATGATTGTCAGCAATCAGCCTTATTGCGAGCGACAAAAGCTGACCACCAAAAGAGTTGTTGAAAAAATTATTCATCATCACATTAGCAAAAAAATTATTTTTGATGAAGTTGGCGGATCAGCTTTTAACAGCGCAGTTAAAAGTATTCATTCTGAATTTGCCGCTTTAATGGCGGAAAAATTTTGGCAATACACCAAAAAAACCGCCCACAGCGCCAAGAGAAAACGCACTGCGCAGAGAATGATTTTCTCAGCTAGATTTAAAGACATCAGCTTTATTCCACCAATTCCAACTTCAATCATTCCGTCAATTTCTTATGACTAAAACAGAATATAATTATCAATTAGAACTCCCAGAAGTGAAAGATTCTGGCAATAAAGTTTTAATGCACAGCTGCTGCGCGCCTTGCGCCGGAGATTTGATGGAGAGAATGATTGAATCAAAAATTGACTTAACCATCTTTTTTTACAATCCCAATATCCATCCCAAAAAAGAATATGAAATTAGAAAAGAAGAAAATATTCGTTTCGCTGAAAAATTAAAAATTCCTTTTATTGATGCTGATTATGATGTGCAAAATTGGTTCTCTAGAGCCAAAGGTTTAGAGCGCGAGCCCGAACGCGGTGAACGCTGCACCAAATGTTTTGATATGCGCTTTGAACGCACCGCGCTTTATGCTTATGAAAATAATTTCAAAATTATCACCTCGTCACTTGGTATTTCCCGCTGGAAAAATATGGAACAAATTAATGATTGTGGAATTCGTGCCGCTAAAAATTATGAAGGAATTACTTATTGGGATTACAATTGGCGCAAAGCCGGCGGCGCAGCGCGCATGTATGAAATTGCTAAACGCGAAGAATTTTATAAACAAGAATATTGCGGCTGTATTTTTTCTTTGAGAGATTCCAACGATTGGAGAAAGCAAAATGGAAGAGAAGAAATTGCTATTGGTCAGGAATTTTATAAGGAAGTTGAGATTGATAAAAATTTAGTTGAGAACCAAAAATGAAAAAATCCGACATCGATAAAATCTTCTCCATCTTCCAAAAACAAAATCCTCACCCTAAAACTGAATTAGAATATAAAAATAATTATACGCTTTTAGTCGCAGTAGTTCTATCGGCGCAAAGCACTGATGTTGGGGTGAATAAAGCAACTAAAAAACTTTTTGCTCTTGCTGATACGCCGGAAAAAATGATTAAAATTGGTGAGGAAAATCTCAAAAAATATATCAACACGATTGGGCTTTATAATGGCAAAGCTAAAAATGTGATTGCGCTGTCAAAAATTTTGGTGGAGAAATTTAATTCAGAAGTTCCGGAAGATTTGGAGATTCTGCAATCGCTTCCCGGAGTTGGTAGAAAAACCGCCAATGTGGTTTTGAACTGCGCTTTTGGGCATCCAACTATTGGAGTTGATACTCATGTTTTTCGCGTTTCTAATCGCATTGGAATTGCCAATGAAAAAAATGTTTTAAAAACTGAATTAGCATTACTCAAAAATATTCCCAAAAAATGGCAACTTCATGCTCATCATTGGTTGATTTTGCATGGTCGTTATATTTGCACCGCCAAAAAACCCAAATGCGAAATTTGCCCAATTAATCAATATTGTCAATATGCCAACTCCAAATGAAATATTTCGTCCAATCGCCAAAATTTCGGCTGCTAATTTGCTGCATAATTTAAAAACTCTACAAAGCCGCGCGCCACAAAGCAAAACCATCGCCATGGTTAAAGCTAATGGTTATGGACATTCAATTTGCCAAGTTGCTCAGTATTTAGAAAATCATCTTTATGGATTGGGAGTAGCGCGAATTGATGAAGCGTTGGCTTTAAGACAAGCTGGAATTCAAGCTCCAATTATGCTTGCCGAAGGAGTTTTTCAAAAAGATGATTTAGAAATTTGTGCGGCGCAAAATTTTGAGCCGGTCTTTCATAATTCTTTGCAGCTTGAATGGATTGAAAATTCTAAATTATCTAAGCCAATTAAAATTTGTCTAAAAATTAACAGCGGAATGAATCGTTTGGGCTTTGATTTTACTGAATCGAAAGCGGCTTATCAAATTTTATCTGCCAATAAAAATATTATCCAACCAATTGGAATAATGTCGCATCTTGCTTGCGCTGACGATAAAAATCATCCGCTCAATAATTCTCAAATTGCTGCTTTCAAAAATTTTATTGCAAATTTAGCAGGAGAAAAAACTCTCAACAACTCAGCGGGAATAATTAATTTTCCAGAAAATAATTACGACATAATTCGCCCCGGACTTGCTTTATACGGCGCTTCGCCAGTTAATGATCAAAGTGCAGAAGAGTTAAATTTAAAACCAGTGATGACTTTACAAACCAAAATCATCGCTATTCACAATTTAAAAAAAGGCGAAACAATTGGTTATGGCGCAAGATTTATTTGTCCAAAAAATATGAAAATTGCCGTTGCTGCAATCGGCTATGGCGACGGCTATTCTCGCACTATTCAAGATGGCGCACCAATTTTAGTTGGTGGCAAAAAATGTTTTTTAGCGGGAAAAGTTTCAATGGACACCATCACAATTGATATTAGCAATAATGAAAATGCCCAAATTGGTGATGAAGTAATTTTGTGGGGCGATGGCTTGCCAATTGACGAGGTCAAAGAATTTAGCACCTGCTCTGCTTATGATTTATTCTGCGCGGTTCAGCAAAGGGTTGAGAGAGGGATTATGTTTAACAATCAATAAAATTTCTTAGACAATCTCCTTAGCAATCACTTCGGCAATCTGCTTAATCAAATTTTGATTTTTTCCTTCCACCATAATTCTAATCAATTTTTCAGTTCCGGATTTTCTAACCAAAACTCTGCCCTCGCCTTTGAGCTTTGATTCTGCTGCTTTTATGGCATCTTGAACTTTTGGGTTTTCAAGTGGATTATCATTGCCTTGATATTTTACATTATGCAAAATTTGGGGCATCAATTCAAAAACATTAGCAATTTGGCTGGCGGATTTTTTTTGGGCGGACAAAATTTCTAGAACTTGCAAAGCGGCAATTAAACCATCTCCAGTTGTAGAATAATCGCCCAAAACTATGTGACCTGATTGTTCGCCGCCAAAATTATAGCCAGATTTTTTCATCTCTTCTAAAACATAACGATCACCAACATTGGCGCGCACCAAAGAGACTCCGAAATAGCGCAGATATTCTTCCAAAGCTAAGTTCGACATTTGGGTTGCAACTACAGTATCTTTTTTCAAATTGCCTTCATTGTGCAATTTTTCAGCAATCAAACCGATAATTTTATCACCATGAATTGCCGCACCATTTTCATCAACCACCAAAAGCCGATCTGCGTCGCCATCCAAAGCAATACCGATATCAGCTTTATTTTCTAAAACAGTTTTGCTTAAAAGTTCAGGATGATTTGAACCGCAATTTTCGTTGATATTAAATCCATCTGGCGAAACGCCAATAGAAATAACTTCTGCGCCCAGCTCCCACAAAATGGTTGGCGCCATAGAATAAGCCGCGCCATTGGCGCAATCGATGACGATTTTTAAACCTTCTAAACTTTTATCTTTAGGAAAAGAATTTTTAACAAATTCCATATAGCGACCGCGCGCATCTTCAATTCTTTTCGCTTTACCAAGCATATCCGGCTTTGCCAAATGAGCGCTGATATCGTTATCAATCATCGCTTCAATTTCTTTTTCAACTTCGTCATTTAGTTTATTGCCGTTTTTATCAAAAATTTTAATGCCATTATCATAAAACGGATTGTGCGATGCGGAAATCATAATGCCAATATCGGCGCGCAAAGATTTGGTCAACATTGAAACTGCCGGAGTTGGAACTGGACCAACTAAAAACACATCCATTCCCACTGCTAAAAAACCAGCGGTTAAAGCTGATTCCACCATATAGCCGGAAAGCCGCGTGTCTTTGCCAATCACCACTCGATGACGATGTCCGCCATTGATAAATTTGGCGCCAACTGCCATTCCAACTTTCAAGGCAATTTCTGGAGTGATAGGAAATTTATTGGCCGTGCCTCTAATGCCATCAGTGCCGAAATATTTTTTAGTCATAGTGATTTATAGAATCATTGTTTGTCCTACTATTTGTCCTACTAAAGGAGATTTTTTCTTCAACTTTGCTTGGTAGGATGTTGGCGACTCTCCTCCCACAGATTGAACATAGGTTTGAGCAGAATCTTTTTGCGCCAGCGGCTGAACTCTAGATCTTTTGTTGGTAATTTGAGCGGCAACTTGTGGAACATTTTCATCCTCAGCTTGAGGCTCAACTTGAGCAGGTTCAGCTTGGGTTCTTTTACGACTTGTTGTAGGTTCTGGATTAGGCAGTTGATTTTCTTTATTTTCCTCAATCTCATCTTCCATTTCATCATCTTCTACTTCTGGCTCCGCCATTTCTTCATCTTCTACTTCTGGCTCTGCCATTTCCTCATCTTCCTGTTCTAGCTCTGCCATTTCTTCATCTTCCTGTTCTGACTCCGTCATTTCTTTGTTTTCATCAACCTTAGCAGCTTCTTTTTGTTGAGCTGGAAATTTTTTTGCAACATATTTGGCGCCTTTAAAAGCTTTTCCATAATGCTGCTCAACTTCTACAGAAATTGCCATTACCGCCATTTCTTTCTTGGTTTGATATTCTTCTTGAACTTCTTTTAATTTGGCAAATAAAGCATCAATGTCATCATCAAAACCTTCATCAACCAAATATTCTTGCGCATCTTTTCTGGTTTTATTTTCATTTTTATTTTTCTCCAGATAATCCTCCATCACAATAAGCTGCGCGATTTTAATTGGTCGATAACGCTCTAGCATCTGCTGTTGCTTGGGTTGGCCAATGCCATTTTCTTCTAAAAAATCATTAAAATTAAAACCAGGATCATCATAGCTCTCTTCCAAAAGCTGATCATATAAAGCAACATTTTCCTGAGAAATTATATCAACCAAAAGCATTCTTTTGATCATCTCTTCTCGGTTTTTTTCGTCAACATTTTGAGCATAAATACAGTTATTATCGTCAGCATAATAAGCCATATTTCTTTCCAACTCTTCGCGCATCAACTTATCACCTTGCGCCGGCAAATAATTATGTTTGATACCCAATTTACTTGCCTCATAAAAATAAAAATCACTCTCTTTTAAATCTTTAATCACAGCATCATAAGCCACATCTTTGGTTGCAGCGGCTATATTTTTTTTCTGCTCTTTTTCCAACTCGGCGATTTTTTTAGGAATGGCATTTACTTCAAACAAACCTTTTAATGTTGCTTCTGCCTGAGGATTATTTTGAACCTGATAATATTTTGGCTTGCCATCAACCACAACCTCCACAAGTGCATCAGCAAATTTTAAAGCTTTTTTATCATCCAAAAATTCGGCTTTAAATGTTTTGCCATCAGCTTCAAGAATGTCAGCAATTTTTATGAATTTTTCTTCCGCCTCACCTTCTTTCTTTTCTTTTTTATCTTGAAGTTTGTATTTAGTTTTAAGCCTATCTAATTTGGCAATCTGACTATCTAAACCAAAAATTTTATCAACTTGATCACCATTTTTATCTTCAGCTGCTCTGATTTTATCAACTTGATCACCATTTTTATCTTCAGCTGCTCTTAATTGAATCAATGATTTAAAGCCGGCTTCGCCTTTTAATTCAAAAAGTTTATCGAATGTTTTGCCTTTTTCTAAAGCTTTGCCTTTTTCTAAAGCGGCGATTAAATCCGGCGCTTTATTGCCAAAAATATTTTTCAGCAACATTGCACAAGATTTGGGATTGGCTTGATATTTTCTTTGCAACCAATCCGCAGCTTTGGCGGCAACAAATAAATCTTTTCTTAAAGATAATTCATCACCACCATATTTCTTGCCTTGCTCTTTCAACCTTTTTATTTCTGCTTCTCTTAATGCTTCATATTTCGCTTCAAAAGCCGCTTTGGCATCAGGCAAAATATCAGCAGCTTTTCTCATTCGCTCAATTTCTCTATTGGTGTAATTAGTTGCCACATCAAAAGCCATCATCAAAGCAAAGCCAGAAAGTGGTGAACCAGCAAAGCCACCACCAACTGAAGTCATAATTGGTGAAGTAATTGGATTGACCACCAGATTATTAACAATGCTAAGCGGACCACCAAATAAATTGCCGACCATTGTCATCAAATTATCCAAACCCATATGATCAGTAAGCCAAGCCGCATCACCAAAAGGACCGTTGACGCTAAAGAATGAGCCTAAAAAATGTGGAATATCTAAAGCGCCGCTTAAAAATGGTTGCAAAGCATTAAAAATAATTCCGGCAACTGGGATTGGCAAAAGTGGCGAGCAAAGCAGCAATAGTTGAATAATGCGATATTTATTTAGATCATCACCTTCAATTTGACCTTTTTCAATTTTATCTAAAATAGCTTTATTGGCTTCTATGACGGCATCTTGCAAACCTTTCAAATATTTTGCATGCTCAGCATCAAAAGTTTCTGCCTGTTTTTCATTAAATTTTAAAAGTTTTTGAAATTCTTCTTCATTAAGCAATCCAGCATCACGCTCATTTTGAAATCTCAATAATTGATCTTTCAAACCCTGATTAAGTTCAGGATCATTACAAGCTCTGTCCAATAGCTGATCGACAAACTTTCTAAAATCTTTCCAATCAGTGCTATCGGTGGGATTACTTGAAGTTAAAATTCCTTTAGTAAGCGGATGACAAACCGATCTAGTCAAAGCTCTGGAATATTGCAAAGTATCATAAAGTAAATTTTGCAACGGAGCGTGATCAGATTTTTTGCCTTTTTCACCAATATCACTTTTTGCAACAACACCACTTTCAAGAGTTTTCTGAAAATTATTTTTGTATCTCTCAACTCTTGCTTTGAAAAGTCTAAGCTTGCGCTCGGCTTTAAGTTCTTCGCTGATACTAACCGGATAATAAATTGGACCAGATTTCTTTTCGACCTGATCTTTCAGAGCTTTGGTAAGAATTTTGCTACCAACTTGAGCAGCTTCATCTTTATCTTTAGCGTTTTTGATTTTGGTATTACGATGTTGCGCCGCTTCCAAAAGTTCTTGCGCCTTATCAAGTCCTTTTAAAAATTGTAATTGACCAAAAAGCCAAGCCGCTCTTTGAAATTTAGAAAGATCTTCTTCATCAAAAGCACTGTCGCTATTCATAGCTGCCTGCTCTTCCAAAAGCATTTGCTGATTTTTGTCAGCAAATTCTTTAAGCATATCAGAATGATTGGTGAAATGTTTTTCTATCAAAGCTCGAACTTCTTTTTCGGCTTCCGCACTCTTAAATATTAGCTGGTCATTCTCATCATCAAATTCAAAATATTGATCATCACCGGCAATAGGGTTTCTGATTCGGTCTAAAAATAATTCAGCTGCCGAAATATTTCCCTTACCAACATTAAATCCAAGATCTTTCTTTAAAGCTCTTTGCACCGTTTTACTTTTACTAAATGCTGGAACATTTGTTAAATTAACATCAATCGTTTTAGTCATTTGTATCTGAAATTTAGTTAATAGACAAATCGCTTTATAGGCTTACAAACTGCAGATTGCAAACATTTTTCAATAATCGCTTGAACCTGACGATAACAGAAGGCTTTACCAAGTCCGTTATGAATTAGAAAATCGGCTTGTTTTTTTCTTTGTAAATTATTGATTTGATGGGAAGTAATATTTTTGAATTTTTTATAAACCTCATCGCGCTGCAGCCCTTGCGTAAGCGGAAAGCGGCTTTTAAAACGTTGAAATTGAACTGGTTTAGAAACAATAAGAGCAATGGTTTTATGACATCTTTTATAACCATCTTTTTCAAATAATAACGGAATATTGAGAACTGCAATTTTACGATGATTACGGCGGCAATTTTTGAGGAAAAGATTTTCTTGTTTGTGTAAATGCGGATAAATAATTTGTTCTAAATTTTGCAATTTTTCTTTATCAGCCAAAACTTCTGCACCCAATATTTTCCTATCTATTTTGTTATTTATAATTGCTTGCGGAAAATTCTTTTTCACCAATAAAAAAATCTCCAAATTATTCGCCAATAATTTATGCACTTCCAAATCCGCATCAAAAACCGGAATTTTTAATCTTTGTAATTGGCTAGAGGCAAAGCTTTTTCCACTCGCCACTCCACCAGTTAGTCCAATTATTAGCATAATTCTTTAGGAAGAGAAATTTGATTAAAAATTAATTGCTCAGATAAATCTTTTTTTAATTTATCTAAATTTATCTCAGTCAAAGCTTCACATCTTGCTACCAAAACCGCGCCAGTGTTGGAAGCGCGCAGCAACCACCAACCATTTTCATTTTGCATTCTAATGCCATCAACATCGTTGAATGAAATATTTTTAGCCCGTAATTGTTTTTTAATTTCTTCAACAATGACAAACTTTTTTTCTTCACTACATTCAATTCTAATTTCTGGAGTTGAAAAAGTTTTTGGCAGTGATTTTCTAATTTCTGATAAAGATTTTCCTTCTTTCAAAATAATATTAATGATTCTCACCGCCGCATAAATTCCATCATCAAAACCAAAATAACGATCAGCAAAAAAGATATGACCACTCATCTCGCCAGCCAATGGAGATTTGGTTTCTTTCATTTTAGCTTTGATCAAACTGTGACCAGTTTTCCACATCAAAGGCACACCGCCAAATTTTTTAATTTCGTCGAATAAAACTTGGCTAGCTTTTACATCGGCAATAATTGTGGCGCCCGGATATTCTTCCAAAACATCTTTGGCAAATAAACACATTAGCTGATCGCCCCATAAAACTTCGCCCTGGTTATCAACCACGCCAATACGGTCGCCATCGCCGTCGAAAGCAACACCAATATCACATTCATTTTCTAAAACTGACTTTTTTAAATCGAGCAAATTCGCCTCAACAGTTGGGTCGGGATGATGATTGGGAAAATTGCCGTCAATTTCTTCAAATAATAAAAAATGTTTGGCTTTAAGTTTATCAGTTAATTTGCGAACCACCTCGCCGGTTGCGCCATTACCAATATCCCAGCTAATTTTTAAACGTTGTTTTGTATCTTCCAAAAAGTGATCCAGCTCATCTAAAAGTTCACTATCACTTTCAATGTCGCAATCATTGGCTAAATGATCGACATAATTTTCCATAATATGAACGTGATCAACATTGCCAGCTTCATCAACAAAATTTCCAACTTCAGCAATTGCACCAAGATTGGCAATATCCGCGCCATAAAACGGGCGATCTTTCAACAAAAATTTAAAACCATTATGATTGGCTGGATTGTGCGAGCCAGTAATCATAATGCCCGCATCGGCTTGCAAATGATAAACTCCAAAATAAAGCATTGGCGTTGGGCACAAACCAATTTCTGAAACATTCATTCCCGAATCAATCAAACCGCGAATCAAGCTATCCTTCAAATCTGGCGAACTCAATCTGCCGTCATAACCAACTACAACTTTATTTTTTTGTTCAGCACTTAAAAATTTGGCAAAAGCTTTGCCAATAAAATAAGCATCTTCTTCACTTAATGTTTCACCAATAATACCGCGAATATCATAAGCTCTTAAAATTGAAGGATGGAATTTGTACATAGTTAAGTTATTTCTAATTGTTAATAAAACTGTCATCCTGAGTGTAGCGAAGGATCTCATGAGCCGCGCCGCGAACTTAAACCGAACTCGCCTCAAGAGATCCTTCGCTACACTCAGGATGACAACATCAAGATATTTTTCCAATCACTGGACTACTCGCAACTGCAAATTGTTTCTTTTCCATTCTTCCAGCTAAATAAGCCATTCTGCCCGCCTCAATTGCCAGCTTCATCGCCTTTGCCATTAAAATTGGATTTTGCGCTTTAGCAATTGCAGTGTTCATCAACACGCCATCACAGCCCAGTTCCATTGCAATTGCCGCGTCTGAAGCGGTTCCAACTCCGGCGTCAACTAAAACTGGAACTTTGCTTTGTTCAACAATAAAACGAATATTTAATGCGTTTTGAATGCCCAAACCAGAACCAATTGGAGCCGCCAAAGGCATAATGGCGCAGCAGCCAATATCCTCTAATTCTTTAGCAACAATTGGATCGTCCGATGTATAAACCATCACTTCAAAACCTTCTTTAATCAATAATTCCGCGGCTTTAATTGTCTCAACAACTTTTGGATATAAAGTTTTTTCATCCGCCAAAACTTCTAACTTCACCAAATTCCACCCACCCGCAACCCGCGCCAAACGCAAAGTGCGCACCGCATCAAAGGCAGTGAAACATCCAGCAGTATTTGGCAAATAAGTATATTTTTTTGGATCAATAAAATCTTGCAGCATTGGCTCATTTTTATTTTCCACATTCACCCGACGCACCGCAACAGTGACAATCTCGGCGCCACTAGCTTCAATCGCCAATTTGGTTTCCTTAAAATCTTTATATTTGCCAGTTCCAACCAAAAGACGCGAATTAAATTTATGGCCAGCAACTTGAAAAAAATCTTGATCAATCATTTTAAAAATATTTAGTTTAGTTAAATTAACTACAGCAAATTCAATCTTAATCGAACTTTAAACTCAAATGAATAAATCCACAATCAGACAAATTTACAAACAAAAACGCGCCGAATTAAATGCGCAGCAAGTGCGAGAGGAATCAAAAATAATTGCTGATAATTTTATTAAAAATTTATTGCCAAAAATCGCAAATTTTTCTGATCAAAAATTAGCATTTTATATCGCCGCAAATAATGAAGTTGATCCGATTTTTATTTTGGAACATTGCCAGAAATTAGGAAATGTTATTGCTCTGCCAAAAATTGTTCCTAATCAAAAAGTTCTCGAATTTAAATCCTATAAAATTGGCGACAAATTAATTGCTAACAATATTTATACAAAAATTTTAGAACCCGAAGAATCAAAGCCACAAATTATTCCTAATATTATTTTTGTACCATTAATTGCTTTTGACAAACAGCTCCATCGCCTTGGAATGGGCGGCGGCTTTTATGATGCTACCATAAAAAACTTACGCCAAAATTCTCAGCCAATGTTTATCGGACTAGGCTATGACTGGCAGGAATGCCCTCAAATTATTACTGAAAATTGTGATCAAAATCTTGATTTTCTAATATCTGAAAATCACATACTGCCCGCCAATCAATAAAACCAATATTGTATCAATTTCTAAGATCCTAATAAAAAAAACAAATTAATGGTTGCTTTCATATTTTTTTATTATAATTTACGAGAAACTATGCGATTTCAAAGTGTCTTTGATACTTTAAAATAGCGTGTTACAAAGGTTTTTATAATATTAATTTTTTTGGAATTTCACAATGCACAAAACAGACTTAATCAAAGAAATCGCTAACGCTGCCGGTTTATCTCAAAAAGATGCTGGTAACGCTTTGGATTCAGCTTTAAAGATCATTACTAAAGCTTTAAAGAAAAAAGATTCAGTAACTTTAATCGGTTTCGGTACTTTCAAAACTGTTAAAACTGCAGCTAGAAAAGGTCGCAACCCACAAACTGGAAAAGAAATCCAAATCAAAGCTTCTAACAGAGTTAAATTCTCTGCTGGCAAAGCTTTGAAAGATGCTGTAAAATAGTTTTTACAAATTCTAAAGAAAAACCCTTACATCAAATTTTGGTGTAAGGGTTTTTTTATGTCTAACTGTCATCCTGAGTAAAGCGAAGGATCTCATGAGACGCGTTTGAACCCAAGACCGAATCCAACTCATGAGATCCTTCGCTTTACTCAGGATGACAATGTATATTAAAGATATTGTTGGTGGAATAATTGTGAATTAATTATTGCAACTTATCTATTTAGTTTTTATAGTTCCGCCTCTAATTTTTTTGGCAGTCGCGGGTGATTAGCTCAGTTGGTAGAGCATCTCCCTTACAAGGAGAGGGTCGGCAGTTCGAGCCTGTCATCACCCACCAGCTTTCGTCCTTCGGACTACAGCTCGGCAAGCCAGTTTACGATTACAAATTTAGTTTAGGTTTTTTTACAAAATCAGATTTTCCCAGTCTTTTATTTTGGGGGTGTAGCTCAGTTGGTTAGAGCGCCTGCCTGTCACGCAGGAGGTCGCGGGTTCGAGTCCCGTCACTCCCGCCACCCAATCATTTTAAGAAGTCCAAAAACATCCAATTAGACCTTGAAAATAAAGGTCTCTTATCTAAAATTAGTCCAAATTAGTCCGAAGAAGTTTGTTAAAATCCGCAAAAAAAGCGGGCACAAAAGCGGCTATATTTTATACCCTATCAAAAATATACCCACCTCTTATGTTACTAACAGATAGTTTGGTGAAGAACACCAAGCCAAAAGAAAAAGTAATAAGAATTTACGACACCAAAGGATTGTATCTAGAGATTAATCCAAGTGGTGGTAAATACTGGCGCGTAAAATGCCGCATTAATCGCAGAGAAAAAAGATTGGCAATTGGAACATATCCAGAGTTATCACTTGATGAAGCACGAAACAAAAGAGATGAAGCAAGACATCAAATCAAAAACGGCATCAATCCAATAGAAGAAAAAAGATTAGCAAAAGCAAAGATGGTTGAAGAAGCGCAAAAAGATTTAGGTTTGCGATTATTTTTAGAAACCAACGGCGACCTAATCATAAAGAAAAAACTCACATCAATTCTGATTACAAAAGAAGAATTACAATCTTTAAAATATTTCCTGAGCCCAATATCAACTACATCAAATCCACAATGATAAACGATATTACTATAAAAAATGCCAAACCAAAAGATAAACCATATAAATTAACTGACGGTGAAGGAATGTATTTAATGGTACATCCAAACGGCGGAAAATATTGGAGATTAAGATATAAAATTTCTGGCAAAGAAAAAACTTTAGCACTCGGCACTTATCCAATGATTTCTTTGGGAGAAGCTAGAGATAAAAGATATATAGCCAAAAAACAGCTAAAAGATGGCATTGATCCATCAGAAGAAAAGAAGTTAATCAAATTAACTCGTATGATTAACACTGATAATTCTTTTGAAAATGTTGCAAGAGAATGGCACGACAAACAAAAGGACAGATACACGCCGAAACATTACAGAATAGTTTTAAAAAGATTAGAAACTGACATTTTCCCATTACTCGGCTCAAGACCAATTGGTCAAATCAAAGCACCAGAGCTTTTAGTTACAATTCAAAAAATCGAAAAAAGAGGAGCAATTGATTTAGCTCATCGTGTAATGCAAACTGCTGGGCAAATCTTTCGATATGCAATTGCAACAGGAAGAGCGGAACGCGATATTTCTGCCGATTTACGAGGAGCTTTAACCGTTCGCAAAAAAGTTAATCACGCAAATTTAAAAGAAGATGATCTGCCAGAGTTTCTGCAAAGATTAAATCAATATCACGGTGAACCAAGAACCAAGCTTGCTTTGCAAATGTTAATTTTAACTTTTGTAAGAACTGCTGAGTTGCGTGGTATGAGATGGGAAGAAATTAATTTTGAAACCAAAGAATGGCACATTCCAGCCGAGAGAATGAAAATGAGAGAAAAACATATTGTGCCATTGTCAAAACAAGTAATCGAATTGCTAAACCAAATCAGAAAATTACACAACAACCCCGATTTTGTTTTTCCAAGTCATATCAACCCAAACAAGCCAATCAGCGAAAACACTTTGATCTATGCAATCTACCGCATGGGCTATCACTCAAAAGCAACCGCTCACGGCTTCCGCGCCACTGCTTCAACAATATTGAATGAAAAAAATTTTCGTGCTGATGTTATAGAAAAACAATTAGCTCACGGCGAAAGAAATAAAGTTCGCGCTTCATATAATCACGCACAATATTTGCCAGAACGCAAAGAAATGATGCAATGGTGGGCAGATTATTTGGATAAGTTAAGAAGGGAAAAATGAAAAAGGTAGAAACCAAGCTAAATCACAAAATTCCTCAACTTTTATTGAGAAATTTTGCTTCTAGAAAAGTCATTAAAGAAAAGAAAAAAGATCAATACTATATTTACCTCTTCAATAAGGAGAGTGGCAACAGTGGAGAACCAAATATAATTGGCGCGTGTTCAGAAAATAAATTTTATGATCTTCCCAATACCAATATTGAAGCATCATTTGAGCAGGTAGAGAGTAAAACTACTCCAATAATAAATAAAATCTTAGATGAAAAAACTATTGCCACTCTAACTTTTGATGAGAAGCAACAACTTGCTTTTTTACTGTTTGCCAATGGGTTAGAACTGATGCATTCAGAAAAAATCAGCAAATTATGCTGAACGCAGAGAAAGATTCTTTTGAAAGGCTTGCCTCCTCTGCGGGTATATCATTATCAGAAAATCAACACTATCAAAATCTCAAATTTTTTACGGAGACCGAAGAAGGAAAAAAATTATATCATATTTCAAGATTCAGCCCTGAGATTTTATACTCATATTCATCAATGATTATGGATAAAGATTGGATATTGTTTGAAACCGACAATAACAATCCATTCATTATTGGAGACAATCCCGCTGTTTTACACAACTCTAGCAAAACTTTTCCTTATCTAGGATTAGGAGTGCCCGAAATAGAGATGTATCTACCGATTAGTAACAAACTTACACTCGGTTTTTGGTGTAAATCTATAAATAAAAAACGAGAAGAAACTTACAAAGATACAGAAGAGAAAATGAGTTTTTTAAAGCAAGCTTATTACCAAAATTACAGAAATTTAACTCTTGAACAAAGGCTGCCCGCAGAAATTACCATTAAGAGTTATGAAGATAATAAAGATCTGCATGAGAAAGAAAACAACATCACCATTTCTATAAAAAAGCAAAACCCCATAATTTCAGAACCCGATAAGGTCAGATTTTTTAATGAAAGACAAGCCATTTTTTCGGAGAAATTCGTTTATTCAAATAGGGATGACTTCACCGTAGTAAAAGAATTGATAGCAATAAATCCAGCTCACAAAAAAGGCTGGAATATTAAAACGAAATGATTAGTTAAAAAATATTTTACAATTTGTTTAGTTTATAGTTGACAGTTAATTTTAGTTGTTTAGTTTTTACTAAACATTGATACAAAATTATTTCAACACAAAACTAAACAAATTATGCAAAACCAATACTCACTTCCTGAAACTGGCTATTTAAGAATCTCCCAAATAATCGGTAATAACAAAATCAACCCGCCAATACCCGCAATTATTCCCGTTGGCAAATCAACTTGGTGGCAAGGTGTTAAAGATGGTCGGTTTCCTAAGCCTGTAAAACTAGGAGCAAGAACAACTGCTTGGAGAGTGGAGGATATAAAGAATTTAATTATAAATTATAACTATCAAACCTTACAAAACTAAAAATTGGTTGCTAAATTGACTTAATATCGTTAATTATTAACTTAACATTATTAATATCGCATCCAATTATAAAATTTCTATGAACGATAAAAAAAATAGCAATATCAAATTCGGTGAATTTGTTAGAAAAACTCGTCTTAAATTAAATATTGGTCTTAGAGAATTTGCCACACAAGTTGGCGTTAGCCCTGCTTATATCAGCAAAATGGAAATGGGCGATTTTTCTCCACCTAAAGAAGAAAACATTAAAAAGATGGCGCAAATATTAAAAGTTAATGAGGATAAATTATTATCTTTGGCTGACAAAATTTCTTCCGATATTAAAGACATCATCAATGATAAACCTGATCTATACGCTTCTTTTTTAAGACGGGTAAAAGCTAAAGATGTTGAGAAGTTCTTAAAAGACCTCAAGTAAATATGGTTAAAGGTGTAAGATTTATACCAGAAGAAAAAATTGAACAAAAAGCAATTGCTGTTTTAGAAAAAGCTGAAAAACAAAAAATTTATCAATTCAAAAGCCACACCCCAGTTGATCTAATCGCTGAAAAAATCTTTAAACTACACATTAGATTTACCAATTTGAATCAGGATTTAGAAGGAGTTTTGGGAGCACTCGACATCAACAACAAGATAATCTGGATAGATGATAGCCTAAATGGTGATAACAAAAACTTTACCTTAAACGCCAGATGCAATTTCACCATCGCCCACGAATTTGGTCATTATGCCTTCCACAAAAAATTATATAACGAAGAAAATATCCAGCTTTATCACTATGGCGATAACCAAAACAAAGCCATAAAAAATATGGAAACCCAAGCCGATCTTTTTGCTTCCCATATTTTAATGCCCACCGCTGTGCTAATGAAAAAACTAAGTTCTATCAGCCAATATCAACCTTTCAACCAAACTCTTTTTGAACTAACCAGATTTTTCAAAGTTTCAAAAGAAGCAATGGTAATTAGGCTTAAAAAATTAGGGTTGGTGGATGAGGATTATCAGCTTTAAATATTGGCTTTAAAGCCAATTCTTGTTTTAAAAATGCTCAACAATTTAATTAAATTTTAATCCAAATTTACTTTTATTAAATTTTGCCTAACATAAGGCGATTAGATTTTGGAAGCTCAACTTATTTAGCAAATCAAACAAATCACAAATGAAAACAACCTTCCCAGAAAAATCCAAACCCTTTGAAGAAAAAATCCGTCAAATTTCTGACATCATCGTTAATTGCGGCAAAGACAAAATCGCTTTTGTTATTTTGTTTGGTTCGTTCGCCCGTGGCACTTGGGTTTTTGATAGATACAGTGAAGGCAATATTTTATATCAATATTCTTCCGATTATGATTTTCTAATTATCACCAAAACCAGCAAACAAGCTGGCGGCACTTCTGCTTTTGATTTGGAGCGGGCAATTGATAAAGAGTTAGAAGCCAAAAATCTCATCAACAAATATCAAGGACACAATCCGCACTTTGTTATTGAATCAATTGATTACATCAATTCTGAATTAGAAAAAGGAAAATATTTTTTCTCTGATATTAAGAAGGAGGGTATTTTGCTTTATGATTCTGGTGATTTTAAGTTGGCTGAAGCTAAGGAGCTGAGTGATGAGGAGAAAAGAAAAATAGCCGCAGAAGATTATGAGCACTGGTTTGGGAAGGCAGAGGATTTTCTATTAAAATTTAAAACACTTTTTGATGTTCAAAAATTTAATAGTGCCGCTTTCGATCTTCATCAAGCAACAGAAAGCCTTTACAACTGCACCTTGCTAACTCTTGGCGGCTACAAACCAAAATCCCACGATCTAATCGAGCTAAACAAACTCTGCTGCGTCCATTCTCACGACTTCTTAACCACCTTCCCAACCGCGACCAAAGAACAACAAGATTGCTTCAACCTCCTACAAAAAGCCTATATCGATGCCAGATATAACAAGAGTTATATTATCACCAAAGATCAGTTGGAGTATTTGATTGGAAGGGTTGAGAAGTTGAAAGGGTTGGTTGAGATAGTTTGTAAGGAAAGAATCTGATTTGTATAACAAATTTATAACTAAGAACCTACTAACAAGTTCTTGCCATTATTTTTTTTAATGGATTGAGCATTTACATAATAACCTAATACAAAATGCATATTAATAGAATTACTATAAATAACTTTAGGCTTTTACAAAATAGTACTCTTGATTTAGAGGATAAAAGGCTTTCTCTGTTGATTGGAAAAAATAATACTGGCAAAACATCTCTGATAGTTTTGTTTGAAAGATTTTTTCATCAGGAAAATAAATTTAATTATAATGACTTTTCGATGACCCTAAGAAAAGAGATTAATGATTTTAGTGATCTCACGAAAGTTGCTGACCTATCAATCAGAATGATTTTAGAAATTGAATATGATGAAAACGATAATTTAGAAAATTTATCAGATTTTATTTTAGACCTCGATCCAGATATAAAAACTGTTAAAATTTTATTTGAGTGCACAATTGATAAAGAGGGATTGCTAAGGAAAATCAAAAATAGTGAAGGAGAGGAAAGAAAAAAACTGATTATTCAAAACCTCGGTATGTATTTAAAAAAGAGTATATATTCGATAGATGATGATAAAAATATAGACTCTTTCGCAAAACGAGTGGTTAATCTCTTTTTATTTTTGTCACCAAAAAATGATCAAGACACTTTATTTGGTAATGAACCAGAACTAAAAAAAACATTAGCACAGTACCAAGAAAACAATGATTTAAATCCTGAAGATGCTGTTAATGCTTTTAATAATTTACTAGCTTTTATCAAAAAAATAAATCCTTCACTGAGTATTGACCCAATATCTACAAATAGTACCCCTGAAGATCAAGGTAATATTTTGAGTGCTTTCATTAAAGAGCTTGAAGAAAACAATACTTATCCACTGGTTTTGAAAAAGAACCAAAATATACAAAGAGGGAGACTCGTCGAAAAAAAATTACAGGATGTCAAAAAACTAATAAATCTACAAATTATTCATGCAAGACGTAATGTTGTGAGCTCAGAAGAGGGTAGTACAAATAAAAAACCTCTTTCTGTTTTAACAACAGATTTTTTTGATAGTGAAAGTGAAAATGAAAATGATATTTCGAATGAGTATATAACTAAAATTAATCAAGATTTGGCTAAAATGGATGGTGAGTTAAATAAAAGTTATGAGTCATTTTTTGAAGGTTTTATGAGTAAATCTAAGGAATTTCTAGACCTCCCAAATCTTAATGTAAGATCAAATATCCAATCAAAAACATTACTGAAAAATTCATCACATGTAATTTACGGAGAAGACAATAACCATTTACCCGAAAACCTTAATGGTCTGGGACATATGAATATACTTTACCTGTTGTTAACAATAGAAATTAAGAAAGCTGAAATTAATAAAGAAAATAAGGATATAAATTTATTATTTATAGAAGAACCAGAGGCTCATACCCATCCCCAAATGCAATATATTTTTGCAGAAAAAATAGAGGAAATTTTAAATGATATAAAAAATTTACAAACCCTTGTCACATCTCATTCTCCACATATTGTATTAAGATCAAATTTTGAAAATATAAGATATCTAAAACTTACACACGATAACAATGTTGAGATCAAAAATTTTCATACAGAATTGAAGAAAAAATACTCCTCAGAGTCAGAGAATTTTCAATTCTTAAAACAATATTTAAACATTCAGTCGGCAGAGTTATTTTTTGCTAATAAGGTTATTTTTATAGAAGGAATAACAGAGTGCATACTTTTGCCTTATTTCATAAAACAGATTGATGATGAAAATAAAGCTAAAGATAAAAAATACAAACCTCTAGCATCACAGAATATATCGATCTTGGAAGTTGGAACAAATGCAAAAGCGTTTGCTAAATTCCTTGAATTTTTAGATATAAAGACACTCATAATTACTGATATAGATACGACAGAGCCAAAAATATCCGAAAAAAATACTATCAAATATAAGGCTTGTGAGGTTAAGAGTGATCAATGTTCAAACACGAGTAATTCAACATTGATGCACTTTTTTAATGCACCAGAAATTAGTGATGAAGGATTTAAAGATTGGTTTAATGATTTGGTTAAAAACAAACTAGAATGTAAATATAAAAATATAAAAATTTCTTACCAAACCGAAGAGAATAGCTATCATGCTAGAAGTTTTGAAGATGCGTTTGTAAATCTTAACCTTAATGAGATAAAGCGTAATAAGAAAAAATTGTGGGGGATAAAAAGTAAAGGCTCTTTAGAAAAAGAAATAAATATGTATAAACTTACCAATAAGATTTTAGATAAAAAATCAGATTTTGCATCCTCGCTATTGTTTATGGCTTTATCTAAACAAGATGATAATACGGAAGATAATGTTCAATGGAAAATCCCTCTCTATATCAAGGAGGGATTGAAATGGATAGCAGAGCAATAAACACTGCATTTGGCAAAATAAAAGATTGTATTGATAGTAATCAAAATTTTGTTCTTCAAGGTGGTGCTGGTAGTGGAAAAACAGAAACACTTAAACAGACTCTTGAATTCATATCAAAAAATTATCCCAATAAAAAAATAGCCTGCATAACCCACACAAATCTTGCCGCGGATGAAATCAAATCACGCGTTGGGGAAGAATACACAATCAGCACCATACACTCATTTTTGAATGAATTTATTAAAAACTATAAGAAGAATTTACATAAAGTAATTTATGAGTTGTTTCGGTTAGATTCAATTGAGCGTCAAGGAACTGAGAAATATACCAATGAAAAAGAGCAAAAAGAAAAAGAACATGAGAAATATAAGAAAGTATACGAAAAATATGCATCTTTTTTATATAAAATAACTAAAGAACGTATGCCTAAGGTTGAAGGCAAAAGAGATTATGATAAAAGTCCTGAGGTATTTAATACTATTTTGAATGAAAAGATTAATGTGTTAAATACTGACATATTTAGGCAAATTGAAGCTAGGGATTATAATCAGATTGAATATAATGATACAAGTTTTAATAGTTTTTATGACTTAACTTTCGGTCACGATGGTCTATTGGATATAACATCACTTTTGTTTGAGAAATACCCAATTCTTGGAAAAATTTTGCAAGACAAATTTGATTGTATACTCATTGATGAATATCAAGATACTAATGAGAAAACGATTAAAATATTTTTAGAGAAACTTTCAACTCCAGATAAAACCTTAATTGGTCTTTTTGGAGATTCTATGCAGGCAATTTATTCAGATGGTATAGGTGATAACATACAAAAATATATTGATAACAAAGTTTTAACCAAAATAAATAAGGAAGATAATTATAGATGTTCACAGCAGGTCATAGATTTTATAAATCCTCTACGAAATGATTCATTAAAACAGGAAGTCGCTTTTAAGAATAAACTTGATGGCACTATGGAAGTTTTTGAAGATAGACAAGGTAGATCGGAATTTTATTATATGCTCTATGATAATAAGCCAAATCGTAATAGCGATAAACCAGAAAAAGATCGTTATATACAATTTCTTAATGCCCTAATTTCAAGAGCAATAGGAGACAAAAAAGATTTTAGGCAATTAAAACTTACTAATAAATCAATTGCTTCTGATGCGGGGTTTGGGAATTTATATGAAATATTTGATGAACGTTTTACGGATAACAAAGAAGCTATGGACAGGGAGTTGAGAAAATTACAGATTAGTAGTCTATTTGAATTATGTAGCGCATATTATCCTCACCCCAATTCTGGCTTATCACACAATTATAACTTAGTTTTATCCAAACTTAAAAAACAAAAATTTATTCTTAAAAAAATATCTGACAAACTCAAAATAAAGAATGGATTTGATTTGATAATAAATTCTGAGTTAGGAGTTATTGAAACAATTAATAAAGCGTTTGAGTTAGGTTTATTAAAAAAGTCAGAGCAATATTCGAGCTATATAGAACAAAAAGACAGATTCTTTGATGGATTGTCCAAAGACGATAATTTTAAGGGTTTTAAAAAGTTGTATTTAGAGGGTAAAAATACCTTAAATAGAATCAGCAATGACTTGCCAGAATTGGATCAATATGATTTTAATGAGTTACAAAAGAGTGTAAAAAAGGAAATTTTTTATAATGCTCTTTTTTCCAACGAATTAAAATTCAAAGAAATTATAAATTACTTCAATTACCAAAATGAATACACCCAGTTCATTACGATGCACAAAACAAAAGGATCTGAGATAAACAATGTATTGGTAGTGTTGGAAGAATATTTTTGGGGTGAATATGACTTTAGATCTATTTTTTCTGATACTAATGATTTGGAAAAAAGATATAAAAATCAAAAATTATTTTATGTTGCGTGTTCAAGAGCAAAAAATAATTTAAAATGTGTCAGGCTTATTAATGGTGAAGAGGAAGAAAAAATGTTGTTAAAATATTTTACAGACGCAATTAAAATAGATAATCTTATTATTTAATCTCGCACACTAGTTAGTATTTGTGATGCCGATTTATTAAATTCTGATTTGTAAAAACTAATCAATACGTTTTTATTTTTAAGCATCAAACTTTTCTCTTAAATTCTTCAATCGCCAAAATTCGCTTCGATAATCAAAGAACCAAATCCCAAATCAAAACTAAAAATCCCCTACAAAAAACACGGCAAAGCCGAAAAAAATTGACACACCCAACGCACCTTTTTAAAGGTGATGTTATTTTTGAATGAATCCAGTAATTATAAGGCTCAAACTCAGTCTGCCAATGTCTGTCAGATAAGTTTGGCTTTTGGCTGTCAATGGCAGTCATAAAAATTGTAATCGCTTTGAAGGCAGTATTGGCGTGGCTTTGTCTGGCGGTCGTTTGGCTGACAAAGTTAACGGCTAAAATCCATTCCTTTGCTTTGATGGGTGGGTTGTGGTTGATGGTGAATTTGTGGTTGGTTTGGTTTGTGGTGATGTTGGTTAATGATTTGATGATTCTGATCTTTTAAATTTTGATGTTCTTTGGCACTAAGATCAAAGCCAGTTTCTTTTTTAATTTGGTTGATGGATTTGGTTTTATCGTCAGTAATAATAATCGCCCTTTCTTTTGCCCTTGAAATTTCTACATAAAAATTCTTTTGATTGGTCAGGTTCTTTCTGGTGCTGTCAACTATGGCAATCACATTATTGCAAGTTAAACCTTGCGCTTTGTGAGTGGTGATGGCGTAAGAATGATCAAGATGTTTGCTGGCGTTGGAATTGTGGTTTAAATTGATTTTTCTGCCGTCTTCAAGGGTGATGGATATTTGGTTATTATCTAGGTGGTTAATTGTGCCTTGGCTGGAATTGAGAATTTTTAAATCCTCAATGCTTCTGGTAAAAGCGATTTTATCGCCTTCTTTAAAATTCCTGCTTTTTTTGGCAAAAACTTCAAAATAAATTTTATCAGCTTTGCCTTTAATTTGCTTGGGGTTAAAGGCGGTTAATTTTTCAGTTGTTAAGTTTTTAACAATTAATTGATTGGTTTTGGCTTCAATATTGATGATTTGGCAATAATCATTTTTCTTGATGTTTAAGTAATCACGGTTTTTGTTGAAGAGCAAAATATTGCCCTTTTCAAAATGCGCGGTTCTGGTTTTTTGTTGTTCGGTTAAGTTGGTGTTTTCATAGATGGTGTGGGGTTGCTGATTTATTCTGGCTTGGTTTAGAGAATCGCTAATCATTTGATTAATCTTGATTCTGTCTTCATTGGCAGGCGCAATAATTAAAGTGGATTTTCTTTGTGCTTCAGATAGCAGCATAAATTCCTTAATTACTTTGCTGATAATTTCTTCTCTGGTTTCTTTGATGTTGATTTCAATTTTATCAAAGGCTTTGGCAATGTCGTAATTGATTGCATCATAAACCGCTGATTTAAGATTGTTGTTATTTTGCCTGATAATTTCAGTCATCTGGGCGGTTGGCATTCCATTTTGTTGTAGTAAAGCAAAGGGAATTCCAGCTTCAACTGCGGGCAATTGATTTTTATCGCCAACCAAAACTAATCTAAAATTAAGCTGTTTGGATATGGTTAAAAGATTCTGCATTTGATGGTTAGAAATCATACTGGCTTCGTCCACTATCACTATTTTATCTCTAAATTCTCTTGCCATAATTTCTCTGCCGTGCGTTGTGCCTCTGCCTTTGGCAACGCCATCATATTGATTAAGAAACTTTTGTAAGGTGATTGATTTAATACCAGATTCCTGTTCTAAATTTTTGGTGGCAACTCCAGTTGGTGAAAGACCAATAAAATTATAATCCTGTTTTTTAACAATTTGATTGGCGCATTTAAGCATAAAGGTTTTGCCCACCCCAGCATATCCTTGAATGCCAATCACCCGATCTTTGCTGGTTAATATCAGTTCAACCGATTGCTTTTGCCCTAAGTTAAGATTGGTTAAAAGATCAGAATATTTATCAATATCATTAATTATTGGCTGATGCTGATTTTTGCCATCTTGCATTATTTTGATAATGTTTAACTCTTGGTTTAGTAATGATTGAGTGGTGAAACTATCTGGCAATTGGTGATGCTTGCTTGGCAATAATTCTTTCTTCTGAATTAAGTGATTAATTTGGTGGTTAATATCTTCCAATCTAACTTGTGATAATTTGTCATTTAAAGCGGTGATGATTAGCTCTTGTTTGCTGAAAATTGTTTTGCGTTCTGATAAATGAAGAATGGCATAGTTAACTGCTTCTTTGGCAATTTCATTATTAGATTTTTGTTGATCAGAAAATATTGGGTTTGGTTGTGGTGGAATAATTTGATGGGATAATTTTTGTTGGTGATAAAAATTATCGAGCTTTTCTTGCCAGATTGCTTTTAAATTATTTGGTTCTTGCTTTTTGCTTCTAGTAATTAAGGCTGCCTTTTCTAACTGCTTTTGACTGGCATTTTCTCCTGCTTTTTGTTTTATCTCTTTTGATCTGGTGCTAAAAATTTCAAGCAATTCGTGATTGACATTTTTTAACTCAAAAACTGCATCATTTCCTTTTATAATAATTTCATAGCCAAGCTGTTTAATCTGATAAGCCAGCTCACTTCTATAAATCGCCCCCAAAAGTTTTTTGTTATCGTAAATATCATCAAAAAAGGCTGATTTCCATTTGCCATTATTATCCCTAGTTGCATTGGCAATAACGCAGTGAGTGTGAAGTTGTGGGTCAAGATTTCTGCTGGTGTGATGCTCAAAAGTTGCGGCGATTAAATTATTGGTGGTGATGGTGTTGGTGATTCCATCTTGTTTAATTCTAGTTTTAAGATAATTCTTTTCAATCTCATCAAGAGTTGATTTAACAGCTATTTTATGCGCTTCAATCAGTCTTTTGTCATTATAAATCAAAGCCATAATTGAAACTGACTTTGGTGCTGAAAAAGTTAAATCTCTTCCTGAATCATGAATGAACTCGCCATCTTTTATCAAGCCGATTTGCTTGCCATTTGGCAAATTGCCAGCGAGGATTTTCTCAAATATTTTTGGATTAACTTCGCCTGAAAGACCCAAGATTTTAGCACCTTTGCCATACCATCCGCTTAATTGTTGGTGGTTTGGATCATCTTTGGCATAATAATCATCTTTAGCAAAATAATGTGATGCACCTTTAGAGTTTTTGATTTTGCTAACTGACAACATAATCAGCCTTATTTAATTCTTACCTGCGATTCTTTTAAACCATTGGCAGTCATTATTTTTAATATTTCTTCATCAATGATTTTTTTGTCATTTGCAGATAAAGCTAATTTTAAATTCATCATTCCTCTAATTGCACCAACGCAGTAGCTGATTGATTTTAGCGTTTTAAATTCAAAAGAATTTTGCTCAATTTGCGGTGCATCAAAAAATATTCTTTCTCTTATATAAAGTGCCAAATCCATATTGCTGGATTTGGCTTGCTTGGATAAATCCCTATATTGTTCTTCAGAAAATCTGATGGTGATTCTTCTGTTTTTGCTGTTGGTCATATTGCAAAAATTAAGTTAAAAAAAGTCGTCGTTAATTTGTAATTTATTATCTGGTTTGATGCTTTGCTGAGCCCTGTTTTCTTTGGGTTTTATAGCGGGTTTTTGATTAATTTGACTTGATGATAAATTTTCTTTTGGCTCTATAAATTCCACTTTTTTTAACCAAGGATAAGGCAAGTTTGAATCCGATATTAACTTGTAACTGCCTCTTGTGGTGTGGCAAATTTCATAATTTTTTGGCTGAGGTTTGATGATTTGTTTTAGCGTTGGCGCTGGTTCTGAAACGGTGTTTATATTATTGGTATTAGGTGAATTAATTTGTGATGAGAAATGATTATCTTTTACAATTGATGTTGTGATTTCCTGATAATGCGTAGCTTCGCTAATGTTTTTAGGCTGGATGTCGGTTTGAAAAAATTTAGAAAAGAATTCAAAACAAGATAATATTACATCTAATAAAAACCCAAGAACCTCTATTATTATTGCAAAAAAAGAGGGGATTATTTCTTTAAAAAAATATGGTATTTCCTCACATAAAACTTCAAACAAAAACACCAATATTTTTCCGAAAAGCAATATCACTTTTTCAATAACAAACACTACTATGATCAGAGGTATGGCTAGAAGTGTAAATATAATACCCACTTTTCTTGATATTTTAAGTAATAAAACTCCTGCTATCGCAGGATTTAACTAATTACCGCCAATGCTGACTTTGTACATTTATCAGTTTTTTGGTTAGCAATAATTTATAAGTAATTGTTGAGTGAACACTAATCACTTAAAAATAAATTGTCAATTAGTTAGTTAACGATTAAATAATATTTTTTGATAAGGTGAAAATTTGTTAGAAATTTAAAGCGAACAACCCCAATTCTTATTTCTTAGGCTTACACTCTTTATCTTTTTCCTTAATAAATTTCTTTTCTTTTTCATCCATTTCCAACTTCCATTTCTTTTTAACTTCTTGCCATAATTTTATATATTCGCAATTGTATTTTGTATTTGACGGAAGCCAGTCGGATGGGTCTTTATCGGCTTTGGAGCGGTTGGCGGATTTATCTACAGCAATTAAAGTTTCGGGATTAGTTAAATCATTGGCATATTGCATCTTTTTTTCTTTATCCCATTTATTGCCGCCACTTCTATCAACTTCTTTTAACGGAACAAAATGATCAACATCTAAATCATTGGGATTGGTGAAATATTTATCGGTATAAGGGTCATACCATTTTCCTTTTACAACTTCACAACTTTTTTTATCTAAAGTTGGTTTTTCTAGGCTTTCTATAATCAAAACCTCTGTTCTGGTATCTTGGCAATCTTTGTCGGCATCAATCCAGTGTTTATAATCAGTTCGAGAATAACTGCCGTAGATTATTGAAGCTGAAACGGTGGCAACAATTGCGGCTTTGGTGAGTTTGGATTTAGTGGTGGAGGGTTTGGCTGTCATTTAATTCAGTTTAGTTGGTTAAAAAAATTGAATTGTCAATTTTGTGAGAATACAATCTAGCGGATGATATTTAAACCAAAAAAATAAATATGTTATATTGGTTTAATCTCTTAGGTTTTTTAATTTGTATCTAGTCATATAAACCACCTGATTCTGTTTTAAATTTTTTTAAACATGAGCTATACAATACCACAACTCCCACTAAACAAAGATTTCGACACCAAAGAAATTCTAAAAAAACTTACAAAAGCTCACCAAGCTCTTGCTGAACTTAAAGGCGTTGCCGCCATTATTCCAAATCAGGGAATTTTACTAAATACTTTATCGCTTCAAGAAGCAAAAGACAGTTCGGCAATTGAAAATATTATTACCACTCACGATGAATTATACAAAAGTGATGCCTCTACTAATAGCTTCATAACCCTTGCTACCAAAGAAGTTTATAATTATACCGCCGCTCTTAAAAGAGGTTTTGAAGAAATCAAAAGAACCGAACTCTTAACTAATCACACCATTTTAGAGATTCAGGCAAGATTAGAAGAAAATGATGCTGGTTTCAGAAAATTACCGGGCACAGCTTTAAAAAATGATAGAACTGGTGAAATAGTTTATATGCCGCCACAAGATGCAGCTCAAATTCAATCTTTGATGTCTAACCTAGAAAATTTTTTAAATGATGACGAAATTTCTGACTTAGATCCTCTAATTAAAATGGCAATAATTCACCACCAGTTTGAAACTATCCACCCCTTTTATGATGGAAATGGCAGAACTGGAAGAATCATCAATATTTTATATTTAGTTAAGCAAAAACTTTTAAATAGCCCGATTCTTTATTTATCTCGCTATATCAACAAAAATAAAGCCGACTATTACAATCTTTTGCAAAAAGTCCGCAATCAAAATGCTTGGGAGGAATGGGTTTTATTTATGCTTGAGGGCGTAGAACAAACTTCACGCCAAACTACCTATTTGATTCAGAGCATGAAGAATATCATGCAGAATCACAAAGAAAAAATGCGGAAAGAATTACCAAAAATTTACAGTCAGGACTTAATCAATGTTATTTTTGGGCATCCTTACACAAAAATAGATTTTGTTGTTAGAGAAATTGGAGTTAGCCGTCTCACTGCAACCCGTCATTTAAATGAGCTGGTTAAAATTGGGTTAATGAAAAAAGAAAAGAAGGGTCGTGAAAGTTATTATATAAACATCGAACTTTTTAAACTCTTTAGCAGTTCAAATTTGGAATAAATCTATACATATTTTTTTAATATGTATAGAAAAGTGGCTTTTTCTATACATATCATCTGGGTTATATATAGAAAACTGAGCTTTTCTATACTTTGCCTAAATAATCATACCTCACAAAAAAACATCAAAAAATCTGCGGATAAAAAGATTTTTTATACTGGCTTTGGGTCAATATCGATAAGTCTAAAAGACCTACAAAACAACCAAACCAAAACTTATCCCAAAACCCTTCTATTAAAAATCTCCCGAACATTCTTAATATTGCGCTCCACCTCTTCAATCTGCCCAAGAATATTGGCGATTTGTTCAGCAGAGAAATATTTAGGTATTTGGTTAAAATATCTCAAATCTTCCACCAGCGCATTTGCTGATTTTCTGATTAGATGAAAGCCGATGATGATTTCGTTTTCTAAGTTTGAATTGAGGTTTTTTTCTGGCATAGATTTGGGGGTTTGAGTTTTTAAAATATTGCCTTTTGGCTCAGCAAATTTATTATCAAGATTGAACAATATAAATGATAACAAACAAAATTATCTTAAATAGATAAATTTATCTAGTCAAGATAATTTTATTAACTCTTAACAAAATGATTTACAACTATCATATCCGCCTTGCAAGATCAGCTTTAAACCTTACCCAAACAGAGCTAGCAGAAAAATCTGGCGTTTCTGCCCCAACTATTAAAAACATTGAATTATCAAAACCATATGAGGAACTTTCAAACAGCAAGATAGTAATAATGGCTTTACTAAGATTTTTTGAAGATAGTGGTATTAAATTTATTGATGAGAAAGATTTTATTGGAATAAAAATTGGTAAGAAAATTGTCAAGCAGAAGCTTTAGTTTTAAGGGATGAATAAAGCAGGAGTTATGTATACTGTCCCAGAATTACCCAGAATGATGAATGGCATCTAGATTCTTTAGAATAGGCCACAGATATAACAGTTAACTTGAATATCTAAATATTTTCTCTACTGCTGTGATGGATAGCACGATTTTGCTCTAAGTCTCTTTAGATATAAAATATCCTTTGTGAAAGGTACATTAAAATACGGTCTGTGATAGCCTTTGGCTGTTATAAGAAACGGTGGTTTATAATTTGATCCAATTTCAATAATGATGCAATCATGTTCCCTCATTATAAAATTGTTGTTCTCGTAGATTATAGTTCCGCTTTTATCAGATATTAAAAATTTCTCGAAGAATGATTCTTCTTTTTCAATTTCAGCGAGAGCAATTTTTGAAACTGATTTCTGAATTAAATGTTGATAGGTATTTAATGATTCAGAAAAAACCGTCTCTCCAAAGTAACGCCATTTTTTATCTGAATAAAGATAGATATGAGGACAACTCCCACACTCCCAAAATCTATCCACAATAAATAGATTATTATTATCAAACTCATGGATTTTAATTAGTTGTCCGATCGCGCTTCCCTCCACATGATATTCTAAATGCTTTACAGCACTCATAGAACCAAATTGAAGCTCTTGCCCCAATTTAGGTCCTTTAGATACATAGTTTAAACTTTGATGATATATCCAATCATCTTTAACTGGAAAATCTGAAACAGGATTAGACTCAGAATCAAAGTTTTCATTTTCGATAAATGCAAACTGTGGAATTACAACTACCTGATCTTTTTCTAATTTCACTTTTGGCATTTCTTGCAACTTACCAGTTTCCTGAAGAGCCACATAAGAAAGTTCATAGGAAAAGTCATTTTTGGTAATTGAATCTCCATAAGATTGAAGCGTTACTAGCTTATCAGATACATTCTTAATAATTAAAAAAGTAAAAGCGATTTGCTTCAAAATAAACGATTCTGATATTAAATTCGGACCATTTCCACAGAGTACCCAATCATAAGATACATCTGCAACTTGCTCTAACTTAGCACCATTTTTAACAAGGTTAATTGCAATTGGATCATCAATATATTTTATATCGCTTTCTTCTATATCTCGAAATGGAGCAAAGTTGTATTTTTCCTTCTCGCTTAATTCTCTATTAGGAATTCCTTTTATATTAGGCCTCTTATCAAAAAGATTCTTTATAGTCTCAAATTCATTTCCAGCACAGACAACAGATCGATTACCTTTATAAAGTTTTGATAGTCGTTCGAAAAACTTAAAGGTTTCGTTTTTATAAACGATCACATTTTTTTCTGGAATTCCTGTGTAGTTTCCATTCACTATTTCCGTTAAAATTTCCCAGTTTTTCGTTTTTAAATGTTTGATTAAAAGTTCTTGAGCTGATTGTGCTGGCGTTTTCACGCCGCGAGTTTTTACTTGTTCGTACCAATTTGTTCTCGCTTTCTTTAGTTCTCCTACAGAGTACTTAGTTCCTCTTGGATGTTTTGGGTTATAATGCCCTGCATTAGCATGACAATCGAAGCAAAGCGGAATTGCATTTTCGAATGAGTCATCACCACCTTGTTCCTTTGGAATCAGATGGTGGATTTCAATACCAACTCCACAATATCTTTGGCATACGCAGCAATGCCTAGCACTAGATACCAAAACTTCCTCTTTTACTTTTGATGAAAAAGACATTATTTTTTCTATAAATTTTATATGAATTACTGCATAATTCTACCTTAATTAAATCGTTTGTGAAGTATTTGTAATGGCATCAAAAAAATTTTTAAACAAAACATGCGTTTATTGCAGAGTTCCTAGCTCTTCATCAACTAGAGATCACGTTTTTGCCGAATCATTTTTTGAAGGGGTGGTGAAACCAAGCAAATTACCTCAAGCTCCAGCATGTAGCATATGCAATACTACCAAATCTAATTTAGAAACATATCTAGCAGCTGTTCTTCTCTTCGGATCAAGGCTTAAGAATTCAAAAAAAATCCTTTCTGAATCAGCTATAAAAAGATTAAGAAAAAATCATAAATTGCATAAAGAATTGGTTGTCGGCTCAACTACCAAATGGAAATTGAATCCGGCGAATGGATTAATTTTGCCAGCCATAGAACATATTCCTTTCGATAATGAGAAATTTACCAAATGGCTGATTTATATTGTTCAGGGATTATCTTTCTGTTATTTTAAAACAATTCTTTTTGACAATGATGGTATTGGTATCAATATGTTACGAGCAATTGATAATCGTTGCTTGATATACGATGAAATTTTTAAACGATGTCCGATAGTTGAAGAAAATTTATCAGAAGTTTTTTGCTTTAGAGGGGTAGTAGCAGAAAATATAATAGTATGGGAATTGAAAATTCTTGGAGGATTAACTTTTGATGAAAGTAATAAAGCTCCTGATAGAATTTTTGGAGTTGTAACAAAAAACCAGTTACAAAAATCTTAGAGGGCACAAATGGGGGCATATAAGATTTTTCTAAAACTCTAAGTCATTTATTTATAAGCCTTTAAAGCCCACAATATGTACGTCGTCACTCCGCCACCCAATCATTTTAAGAAGTCCAAAAACATCCAATTAGACCTTAAAAGTAAATTCCTCATCCATATTAAGATTTATTTATTTTTCCGCGCGGTTTATAAGTTCCGAATAACTTGTTCAACCTTCCCCACAATAAAAACTTGATCCTCCGCGGAAAGTAGAATTGTTGGATGTTTTTTATTGAAAGATTTAAGCAAAACATTTCCATAAAGATCTTTAAAATATTCCTTAATAACCGCCACTCCATTGATTGAGCAAACCACCATATCACTATTAAAAAATTCCTGCTTTTTCTGCGCGATCACCAAATCTCCTTCATAAATATTGGGTTCCATAGAATCACCTTTAGCTTTGATCATAAATGCATTCTCAGTTTTAAATTTTATTAATTGCGACGGCATAGGAATGCGATCTTGCGGCTCGCCATCAATAAAACAGCCTTCCGCCCCGCATCTGGCTTCACCATAAAAATTAATATAGCTAATCGGCTTTTCCGGAATAGTTAAAACTTGATAATCAGATTGGTTGTATTCATTTCGTTTTAAATAACCTTTTTTCTCAAGCTGTTTTAAATGATGCAAAACTAAATTATTCGAGGAAGCATTAACTTCCCGAACCATCTGCGCCAAGGAAAGTGGATTGTTCTGATTTTTTTCTAATATTGAAAGTAACTGTTCTTGTTTTGGATGAAGTTTCATTGATTTGAATAATAGTTTTGGTTTTCTTTTTGGTTTTAATCTTTGGAAAACTTATATCAAATAAATTTGTAGTCAACAAATCGTTGACTTATTTTTATGGAATAATAGCATAAATTTTGATTCAAATAAATTAGAATTTTAACCACCTTATCAAAAACCAAAATCAAATCACAATGAGCATTCAATTAGAAAAAACCGAGTTCTTATTATACAAATCAGATAACGGCGAGATTAAAATTGATGTCTTTTTGAAAGATGAAAATATCTGGCTGACGCAAAAGAAAATGGCGGAGCTTTTTGATACTTCTTCCGATAACATTAGCCTACATTTAAAAAATATTTATGCCGATAGAGAATTAGAAGAAAAATCAACTACCGAGGATTTCTCGGTAGTTCAAAATGAAGGTTCTCGTTCAGTAAAAAGATTAATTAAATTCTATAATCTAGACACCATTATTGCCGTCGGTTATCGGGTTAATTCTAAAAGAGCCACGCAGTTTCGCATTTGGGCAACTAAGGTTTTAAAAGAGTTCATCATCAAAGGCTATGTGATGGATGTTGAAAGACTAAAAAACCCTCACCCAGAATTTGGCAAAGATTATTTTGATGAACAGCTAGAAAAGATCCGCGATATTCGCTCAAGTGAACGCAGATTTTATCAAAAGATCACTGATATTTATTCACAGTGCAGCATCGATTACGACAAAGATTCACCAATCACCCAAGATTTCTTCGCCACCGTTCAAAATAAACTTCACTTTAGCATCACCGGGCAAACCGCGGCAGAAATTATAAGTTCACGAGCTAATCATAAAAAGAAATATATGGGGCTTACCAATTGGAAAAATTCACCAAATGGAGAGGTTAGAAAATCAGACGTTACAATTGCCAAAAATTATTTAAATGAAAAAGAATTAAAATCCCTAAATCGCATCGTTTCAATGTATCTAGACTACGCCGAAGAGCAAGCTGAAAACAAAACCGCAATGACAATGAAAAATTGGGTTAAAAAACTTGATGCTTTTTTACAATTTAACGAAAAAGAAATTTTGCAAGATAACGGCAAAATATCAGCCCAGATTGCTAAATCTCTAGCGGAAGAGGAATTTGAGAAGTTTAGAACAATTCAAGATCAGAAATTTGAAAGTGATTTTGATAGAAGGATTAAGAAGTTATTGGTGAAAGATAAAAAATAAAATATGCATAAGAAAACTACACAACCCCAAAAAATAACCCTATGAAATTTACAAAATACTTCTCGTCATTTTTAATTATTATTTCCCTGTTTTTAAATTCATGCACCGTCACTTCTAATCTTTGGAAAAACAAGATTGAGCAGGACACAATAAACCAATTTTTAATAAGCGAAGATGGAAAAGTTGCTTTTATTGGACAAAAATATCACTACATTTTTGACGATCAATCTGGCTTCGTAACGAATTTATTAGCGTGGAACAAAAAACCGAAGCTAGAAGTTACTATAAGCAAACTCAAGGTTAGCACCTCAAACGAAATTAGTGGAAATTTTATAATCAGCGTTAAAGCAGTTGAAGGTTCTCCTGATCACAAAAACATAACAATGCTAACCCAAAATGAATTGAGCTTTTTGAAAAATCTTGGCTTTCAAAGCCGTCAAAATGGTAACGATGTTTTGATGACAAAACAAATCACCCTAAAAGGAACTATCTATCTTCCCGACCCAAATGTTGATTACAAACTCAAGTCAAAACTCAGTAAAGATTATAAAGTGACAGTTGAATTTGAGTCAAATTTAGGACAACGCGCTGGAAAAATTGCCATAACTCCAATTACCGTAACAGCCGATGCTATTTTTATTGGTGGAGTAGCGGTTCTTGTGGTTTTCTTTGCTGTTCTTTGGAATGTTGTGATGATAATTGAATAAGGTTCAAGACAACTTAAGCGGTCTTTTTTTAATAACATTCAGCAATAATTTATACAAATCTTGCTTACGATAATTGTATCTAAACTCACACTCTTTCAAATGCAGATAAAAAGTGCCTTTATGTATTCCTCTAAATCTAACCAATTTAACTTTGCAGAGTCCCCAGAAGTTCTCAAAAGCAAATCTGGGACAGTATGCCAATTAGTCTTCAAACTTTGATATAATTTAATTTATATAGCGTCCCTAGATTTTCTATCTATTTTTTAAGAGGGTTGAACCGACCACATTTTTTAAAATCTTTTCCTTTCTAAATTGGATTGGTTCAGACTGTTATTAGCGTATTCTACCAAACTCACTAAACCCAACTAACCGGAATAGCATCCAAATTCTTAGATAACGGAAGGACGGAATCGACAAAACAAATAACACCTCCATGCCCAATATCCACTTGTAATTTTTCCAAAACCGCAAGGTTGGGTAATTTTAAATTTTGAATTGAAGCAGTCTTTTTAATCTCAATTGGATATAATTTATTATTAGACTCAATTAATAAATCGATCTCGTTTTTTTCTTTATCCCGATAAAAATAAATATGAGGATTATGACCCTGATGAATATAAGACTTAACTATTTCTGAAACGACATAAGTTTCTAGAATCGCACCAGACATCGCACCTCTTTCCAGCACATCAGAATTAAGCCACCCGGCCAGATAAGAACAAAGACCAGTATCCATAAAATAAAGTTTTGGAGTTTGAATTAATCGTTTGGTTTTGTTATTAAAATAAGGCTGCAATAGATAAATAATTCCAGAAGCATGAAGTGCCGATAGCCATGTTTTAATTGTTGGTTCACTTATTCCTCCACCCACATCACGCGCCATATCAGAATAGTTTACAAGTTGGCCAGTGCGAACTGCGGCAATTTGCATAAATTTAAAGAAAGATATTTGACTGGAAATTTTTAGATATTCTCTGATATCGCGCTGGATATAAGTTGTGACGTAAGAGTCGTAAAATTGTTCCCAATTTTTTCCATCATTACTAACAATATCTGGAAATGAACCACGCCAAATTTTGTGATAAACTTTTGGCAAGGTTAAATAAACTGCATTTTTTTGGCGTAATTTAATAGTTTTTAAGTCTGGTAAAAAAGGCTTACTATTCAAGCGTCCTTGTTCTTCCGCCAAAGAGATTCCTTGCAGTTTCAAAATTCCCACCCGACCCGCCAAAGATTCATTAACATTTTTCATCATATCAAATTGCTGTGAACCAGTAAGCCAAAAAAGTCCACGTTCTTTTCTTGCATCGACAGTCATTTTTATATAAGAAAAGAGCTCTGGCGCATATTGCACTTCGTCAATTAGAACTGGCAATTTCAAACGTTGAATAAATCCAGCAGGATCTGATATAGCAATTGATCGCATACTTAAATCATCAAGCGTAACATAAGAACGACTCCCTTTTTGCGCTTCCTTCAATAAAGTAGTTTTACCAACTTGCCTAGGACCAGTTAATAACAACACCCGAAAGTCTTCACTAGTCTTTTTTATTATTGATTTTAAAGTGCGAGGAATATGCATAAATAATTAAATTAATTTCTGACTAATCTAAAATTAAACTTTACTTAAGTCAAAGTTATATAAAATGCAATATTTATTATACCATTTCCCACTTCTAATTACTTAGAACCTGACATAAGTTTTTTTTAAAAACTAAGTTATGAAAAATTCTCAATCTTGGGTAAAGCAATGATAAAAATTAACACTCATTTGTTTTGTGTGCTGAGACAAGATCAATAAACACAGATAACCCTCACAATCATATTATCGTTCTGCAATTCCTTGTTAAGATTTTCATAGTTTTCTAAATCAACCTGAATTCTTTTAACATTATTTTCATTTTGAACAATTTGATAATTATCGATTATGTGTTTGTTAGTTTGTGAATCTGAACTATAAGCCCTGCCTCGGCGAAGAGATCCGGCAATACTTACTCCCACTAATACACCATCCTGATTAAAAACGGGTCCTCCACTTATTCCCGACAAAATTTCATTGGATTGCTTCTCTACTGACCACACCAAAATATTCTCATCAACCTTGTATCCCTTTGAATTCATCATTCTAGTCTGACCTAAAAAATGTGAATAAGCCTGACCCAACTTTTCTCCCGGAAATCCAAAGTGAAATCCATTCTGATTACTACTTACATCAACATTATTAACCGAGAAAAAATTGAGCGATAAAGGCTTTTGAACATAAAGCAAAGCAACATCAGTGCCTTCCTGAATTTCGGTTTTTACGATAGGAATTGAATTATTTTTTGAATCAACAACATAACTCCTGCGACAACCATTTATAACATGCCTTGCTGATAATAAGATTTTTTTATCAATAACGAATGCCGTGCCCAAAGTTGCACTTCCTCTCGGATGAGTAGTATCAAAATCAACATATGTGTTTTCTATAGAAGGATGGTGCCGATATCTTTTTTCTATCCCCAATTCCTGATTTTTTGACCCGTTTTGATTATTTTCTTGATAGGGTATTTTAGTTTTACTGCAGTTGCCTCGATAACAATTTTGAGAAAAATTTTTACGAATGTTTATTTTCCCAGATTTTATATCATACACCAAAACAACGCCAATCAAAGCTACAGCAAACAATACATCTCTAAGGCCACTATTCATAATTTAACCAACAATAGTTGCAGACAATATAATTGCGGACGAGATTTTGCTCATACTATATAACAAAGTCGCGGCAATATTATCTTCCTGAACTTTTTGGGAAATATCTTTCAAAATTTTATCCATTAAAAAAAACATCAAGATCTGCACTATAAGAGAAACAAAGCCCCAAATTATTAAATCATAAATATTGACACTGCTCGCCAAACAAAAAGCAATTGGCAAAGTTATTCCAATTATTGTCGCCGAAAGAGAAATTGAGGCTGATATATTACGTTTCTTAATCAGCTCTAGCTCATCATAAGGAGTTATTCTGCTATATACCCAAACCCCCAAAAAAACTATTGCCAATGCGGTAAGTAAAAATGACAGAAAATAGGGAATTCCTGATATTAAAGTTATCAATATAAGTTTCATTTGATCTCCAAAAATTAGTTCAAAACATTAATAGACGATAGTTCTGTAATCATACACAAGATTATTTCCAATGCTGATCGATATATAATCTTTAAACTAGGCATAATTTCAACTACATACTAAACCAAGGCCATTTTTGATACCACTGCACAAGTCCAAACTGGATTGCCACGTCGCTAAAGCTCCTCGCAATGACGGTGTAAAGTTTTAACATAAATTCACCAACACCGTCATTGCGAGGAGCGTGCGCAGCCAGCTTTGCTGCAATCCAGCGAAGCCTGAGTTTATCTCACCAACTTATATTAATTTCAAAAATCTGTCATTGCTTATCTGGACTACTACATAGATGAATTAAATATCTTAACCCAAGACATTCCAATTCACCCTACCCCAAAACCCTCTTATTAAAAATCTCCCGAACATTTTTAATATTACGCTCCACCTCTTCAATCTGCCCAAGAATATTAGCAATTTGCTGGGCAGAAAAATATTTAGGGATTTGGTTAAAATATTTTAAATCATCCAATAACGAATTGGCCGATTTTCTGATTAAATGAAAGCCGATGATTATTTCGTTTTCTAGATTGGGGTTTAGGTTTTTTTCGGGCATGGGTTTGTTCATTTAGTTGTATAGTTATTGAAAGCATTATACTAAATATTGCTTTTTAGCATTACGAACAGATAATAAATTTGGTTCTAACAGCTAGTTACAAGCAAAAAACACGGTTGCGCTGTCTCTTAGCTATCCTTAATTATAAGTTAGTTATACTAATGCAAACAATAGATAATATATCTAAAGTAGTAGTATAACTATTATTAGTCAATAGAAAATAATAGTTATGATAAATAAAGTAATAATCACCAACAAACAATGCCGCGCGGCAAGAGAATTGTTGGAATGGAAACAAAACGACCTCGCAGAAAAATCAAAAATATCATCTGGCACAATTGCAGATTTTGAAAGAGGAGTTAGAGAATTGAGAGTTTCAACTTTGGAAAAGTTGATAGCTACTTTTGAAAAAGCTGGGATTAGGTTTGAGAATAATAGTGTGAAATATAGTGTTGAGCTTTTGAAGTGATTGGATTTGTAGCTAGCGAAGGTTACCCAAACCCTTTTCTTTTTTTATAACAAACAACTAAATAAATTCTTATAGCTGGTCAACAATATGGAAAGTCGTAATTTAATAATAAGCATTAAACCTGAGTACGCTTTTAAAGCAGTTGACGGAATAAAGACCATAGAATTGCGTAAAAAATTTCCGATTGACGGTATTAAAAATAATCTGGTAATAATCTATGCATCGAGCCCTGTACAACAAATAATAGGATATGCAACTATAAGAGAAGTATATAAACTTCCAATTTCCTCAATATGGAGGAAATTTAATAAACAATCCTGTGTTACAAAAGAATTCTTTAATAGTTACTTTAAGGGTCTTGATGAAGGTTTTGCAATTTCTTTAACAGATCCTGTAAAGCTTTGTAAGCCAATCGATATAAGAATTTTGGAAAAGAAATGTGACTTTTTTCCGCCCCAATCATATCTGTATGCCTCTAAAAAAATGTTAAAGATCATTGGCATATGAATGAGCCAAAATTGCTAATAGATACTAATATACTTATTGGCCTTGAAGACAATAAAGAGGTTGATAAAAATTTTTCTTCTCTGCAAAATAAATGCCAATCAAATGGTGTGCAAATATTTGTTCATGAGGCTTCTCTAAATGATATAGAAAGAGACAAAGATAATCCTCGTAAAAAAATAACCATATCTAAAATAGCTAAGTTTCCTTCTCTTGATGGTATATTATTGCCAGATAAGACAACTCTTGAAAAAACTTACGGCCCAATAACCAAGGCAAATGACTGGGTCGATGTAGCGCTACTTTATACATTACATGAAGTGGGAGCTATAGACTTTCTAGTTACCCAAGATCGTGGCATTCATAAACGCGCATCCCAATTAGATATTGCTGATCGCGTATTTTATGTTGAAGATGCTCTTGTTTGGTTACGCGAAAAATATGATCGAACTCCAGTAACACTTCCTTTTATTGAAGAAAAAAAATGTCATCAAATAAATCATCAAGATGACATATTTGATTCTTTACGTCGTGATTATACCACTTTTGATCAATGGTTCAAAACGAGTTGCGTAAAGCAACATAGAAGCTGTTGGACAATAAATTTTGCTAATGAAATTGCTGGAATAGCCATAAGGAAAGATGAATCATATAGCGGTTTAATATCATCCGTACCATTATCAGAAGTTCATTTTCAAAGACCTCCAAAAAAAATACTAAAAATTTGTACGTTTAAGATTAAAGAAAAATATAGGGGAGAAAAGTTTGGAGAGCAATTATTGAAGCAGGTACTCTGGTGGGCAAAAAAGAATGTCTACGATCTGGTTTATCTTACTATATATCCAAAACACAAAAATCTTGTTGATCTACTTCTTAAATATGGTTTTGAAAATATAGGGCGTGGAGAAGGAGAACTTTACTTAGCAAAATCTTTCGAATTTGACATACTCAAAACTAAATCACCATCAAGTGCGCTTCTATATCATCGTCAATATTATCCAAATTTTATTAGCAATGAAAGTGTGCAGAAATTTCTAATACCTATACGATCTGACTACTATGCAACTTTATTTCCTGAGAATGTTCATAAAAAACAACCTGGATTATTTGATGCAGATAGTGGCATATACGGAAATAGAATTTCTGGGAACACAATACGTAAAGTGTATGTGTGTCGTGCTATAATAAGCACAATAAAACCGGGAGATATTTTGCTATTTTTTCACTTAAAAGATGAAAATTCATTTGATTCTCAATGTATTGTAACCATTGGTGTGGTTGATGGATTCGACACAACAAATAAAAATGAAGAATTACAAAGACTTACTGCAAAACGTTCTGTTTTTAACCAACAACAATTAGAAGATTTTACGGAAGGAAATCTTAAAAATGTCAAAATTATAAATTTTCTTCTTGCCAGACATATCGATACGCCTTTTCCATATAATAAGATGGAAAGCATTGGGATTAAGGGGCCATACCAATCTATAAGAAGCATTACCAATAAGCACTATAATCAATTAAAATCAGAAATAGAGTAATGCCAAAGGCACGAGATATTATTATAATCGCTGGTTTATCGGGAGTGGGCAAAACCTACGTAATAAATCATTTACTACAACAGTTTGGTACCAATTATAAAAATTTTTCTGCTGGAAGCTTGATAAAGAAGCGGATTTCTAGCCTGGCTTATGATGATTTGTGTAAGCTAGATAAAAATAGTGTATTACAAAATCAACAGTTGCTAGTTGAGCAGTTTAACGAAGAACTATTGGAAACTGATAAAAATTTTACAATTCTCTTCGATGCTCATATGGTTATAGACAATCACAAAGAAGTTATAGAGATTCCATATGAAATTTTTAAACAACTATTGCCAACAAAGATAATATTTCTTTTTGATGAGCCAGAAAAAATTATAACGAGACGCAAAAATGATGAATCCAGAAAACGCCATATTCGAACCACACAAGAAATTAAAGAACAGCAAGATCACTCTGCTATGCTAGCAAAAAAATACGCAAGACTATTATCTATACCACTTATTGAGATTAAGGTGAGTGATACAGAATTATTAAAAATAATACGTGGACTTTGTTAATTCCTGAAGGGGGGTCAGGTCACGTTATCCACTAACCAGAAGATAAGTGGCTGGGTTTGTGTTCCGTCAACCATAATTTTGACGTTCATTTTTTATATGAACAAAGGTCGGCATTGCAAATTCCGGCCTGCCATAATGGTTACTTATTATTATTGAGATTCTTATTTGTGGCTAATAAAAATCACCTGCCCTCTATTTAAAATCACCTGCCCTCTATTTTCTCTCACCGCATTATCACCAAAAATTAATCCAAAATCTAATCCCACACACAAGCCCGTCACCACAAATTATTTTTATTTAATAATTTATTTGGTAACGCTTATGACTTCTCAAAAAATCTTTGTTAGGAAAAAATTTATTTTTGCACTTACAGCAGCAATCTTCACCTTGTGGACAAGTTTAGCCCAGGCTCGTAGCGGTTGTTGTTCGCATCATGGTGGGGTTTGTGGGTGTGGGTGTTGTGATGGTTCATCTCTATCTGCGAAATGTGCACCTTATTATCCGCAATGCAATCGTCCTTGAAGTGATTAAGATAACGTGACTTGACCCTCTTTACTAAATTAAAAGCTGGATCCCCGCCTTCGCGGGGATGACAACGAGGGGGTTTTGTGTTAAGGGATGATTGCTTCAATCTTACCAAAAAACTCTGTAAATTTTAATTTTATAAATTACCTTATTCACCGTTCACCACCTTTAAAAACTTAAAACCCAAATCAATATGAAAACTCCCGCCATTATTAAAATCTTTGAGAATAAAAAAGTTAGAACCGTTTGGAATGAAGACCAAGAGCAATGGTATTATTGAAGTTTTAACTGGAAGTGATAGGCCGAGAAAATATTGGGGTGATCTTAAGGTCAAGCTACAAAAGGAAGGAAGCCAAGTGTCCGAGAAAATCGGACAGTTCAAAGCAACAAATTACATCAGAACATTAATAAAGCACAAAGCTGATGTTAACTTACGAGGCGGAGATCTCTATGAGACAGCACTACATTTAGCAATTGAGAAAGATAAGCTAGATGTTGCTACTTTGCTAATCGAAAATGGCGCGAGCACTATTTTGTTATCTCGAGGCGATAATGCCATACATTACGCTGTTTTGCATAATCGTCAAAGCATTATTAGAGCCTTGGCAGAAAGCCCTAGCGCTGATCTTAATAATAAAAATAATCGCGGCTTAACACCGTTGAATATGGCGATTAAATTGGGCAGATTTGATATTGCCAAAGAGCTGATTTTGCTAGGTGCTGATGTTAATATAGCAGATGGCAATCTTATGACGCCATTACATTACGCTGCTAATATTGGCAATGTTGATGTGCTAGAGGAGCTAATCAAAGCGGGGGCAAAATTAGACCAAAAATCTTCTATAAAATGGGCTTTTTTGACTGTAGGCGGTCAGCTTACGCCGTTACATTTAGCAGCCCAAGCCGGACATTTGCCAGTAGTTGAAAAATTAATAGAAAATAAAGCGACAGTTTATACAAAAGATCGATCAGGTAAAACAGCTATAGATTTAGCTCGTGATAATAATCATTTAGAAATTGCACAAAAATTAACCGACGCACTCGATCAAAACCCAGAACCTCACCCAAGCTCCAAATCCAGTCCTCATTATGCAACCAGATTGAGTGGAGCGACAACCAGAAGCATGGTCACTCCTCCTTAATTTGTATAAAAAAACCCGCTCACCTGTAAAAGATGAGCGGGTTATTTTTGTAACCGAATAAAAATTATTCTACAATTTCATTACCAGCAAAAAAGTAAGCAATTTCAATTTTAGCATTCTCATCACTGTCAGAACCGTGAACTGAGTTGGCTTCAATGCTCTCAGCAAAATCTTTGCGAATAGTTCCAGCTGCCGCATCTTTTGGATTAGTTGCGCCCATAACTTCACGATTTTTTAAAACCGCATTTTCGCCTTTCAAAACTTGAACCACAACTGGGCCAGAAGTCATAAAGCTAACTAGATCATTGAAGAAAGGACGAGCGCGGTGAACGCTATAAAAATTTTCAGCCATTTCTTGAGTCATTCTGATTCTTTTTTGAGCAACGATTTGCAAACCGGCGGCTTCAAGATAAGAGTTGATTTTACCAGTTAAATTTCTTCTGGTTGCATCTGGTTTCAAAATTGAAAATGTGTATTGGATGGTCATTTTATTTGAGTTGTTTAGTTAATAAAAAAGAGCGGCGAATGGTAGTAAAAAGGTTTTGTTTGTCAAGATTGTTGATTGATTTATCCACCGCTTATAATTACATTTAGACAAACTCAAAATTTCTAAAAAATGTCAAACAAAACTTCAGAATCATTAGATTTACTTTTCGCCGAAATTAAACAAAAAATGAACGGCGATGCCGAAAAATCTTACACCGCTTTTCTCGCCAAATCCGGATTAAAAAATATCACCAAAAAAGTTATTGAAGAAGCCGCAGAAGTTTGTGAAGCCGCGCTAGAAAAAGATCAAGAACAGGTTGTTCTTGAAAGTGCCGATTTGTTTTTTCATACTTTAGTTTTACTTGCCGCCAAAGATGTTGAATTAAAAAGCGTGATTGAAGAGTTGAAAAAAAGAAGACAAAATAAAGATTTAAGCCAAAAGGCAATCTCAAAAAATAAAATAAAATTATATGGAAAATAAATCAGTTGGATTATCAACAAGCGCTAAAGATAGAATTTTGGAGCTACAATCTAAAACCGAAAATCAAAATAAACATTTAAGAATCACCGTTTTTGGCGGCGGCTGCAATGGCTTGCGTTATGAATTTGGGCTGGATGAAAAAGTTAATGATGATGATTTTAAAATTGCTAGCGACGATAAAGTTGTCTTAACAATTGATGAGGTTTCTTTAGGATTTATAGATGGAGGAGTGGTAGATTTTGTGCGCGATTTGGGAAGTTCTTATTTTAAAATTAACAACCCAAATGCCAAATCAAACTGTGGATGTGGTGATTCCTTTTCAGTTTAACTATCTTGAATAGAATTCTGTGATTAAATGTGGTTGCATTTCAGCAGCGTATGGAACTTCAGAAAACATTGGTTTAGCAACCAATTTGATTGATTTTTCTTCAGCGTTCAAATCTAAATAAACCGGAATATCTCTTTCTTTCTTTTGCAAAGATTCCAAAACAATTGTCAATTCACGAGATTTTTCTCTAACTTGCACAACATCACCAACTTTCAAACGGTAAGATGAAATGTTCACAGTTTTACCATTAACCATCACATGTTTGTGGTTCACAAATTGACGAGCGGCAAAAACTGATGGAACAAAATTAGCGCGATAAACCACAGCATCTAATCTGCTTTCCAACATACCGATGAAATTTTCACTAGTATCGCCTCTAGTTTTTGAAGCAAGTTCAAACATATTTCTGAATTGTTTTTCAGAAATGTTGCCGTAGTAAAATTTCAATCTTTGTTTAGCTTTCAACTGAACACCATAATCAGTGCTTCTACCTTTTGATGCAGCGCCGTGTTGACCTGGTTTAAAATTTCTTTTCAAATAAGGATCTTTTGCTTGTCCCCATAGGCTCGCGCCTAATTTTCTGCTGATTTTTTTCTTAGCGTTAAGTCTTTTAGTCATTGTTGAGTTTTAAAATTATTGTAAAAAAAGAAGGCGGAAATATAGATAAATTTATTATTTTGTCAATTGTTTTAATCGTTATCTGCTGTTTTTGTCGAATGTTTTTTAGCCTTCTTATTTCTTGGATCCATATAAAGCAAAACTGGCACCGAAATATAAACTGAAGAATAAGTTCCAATCAAAATTCCGAAGAAAACCGCAATACTAAAGCTTTTCAAAGCCTCGCCACCAAACACCATCAATGCAATCAATGATAACAAGGTTGCGCTCGAGGTTAAAATGGTGCGGCTTAATGTTGAATTGATACTTAAATTTATCAGATCTGATAAGTTGGTTTTTTTAAATTTTTGTAAATTTTCACGAACTCGATCATAAATTACTACCGAGTCGTTTATTGAGTAACCGATGATAGTTAAAATCGCGGCAATTGATGTGGAGTTGAATTCTAAGCCGAGTAATGAAAATATTCCCAAAACCATAACTGCATCGTGAATTAGCGCTAAAATTGCACCAATACCAAATTGCCAATCAAATCTGATCCAAATATAAATCATTATTGCTGCAAAGGATAAAATCAACGCCAGCATGCCTTTCATTATTAGTTCTTTACCAATTTGTGGGCCAACAAAATCAACTTTGCGATATTCAGAATTAGCAAAATTATGATCAATGATTTCTTTGATTTGTTTAACAGTTAAAGCCTGATCAACATTTTTGTTTTGTGAAACTTTGATCATAAAATTTTGATCATCAAAGTTCTGCAAACTGATTTCGCCAAGATCTTTTTTGTCTAACAATTCTCTTAATTTAGAAAGCTCAACTTTATCTTGGAATTTAATTTCAATTAATATGCCACCAGAAAAATCGATGCCAAGGTTAAAACCGCGAAAAGTTATAAGTGAGATTGAAGCGATGGTAAGAACAACTGAAGCAATTAGGGCTGCTTTGTGAATTCCCATAAAATCAATTTTGGTGCCAACTAGAAAGTTCGACAAAATTGATCTTAATGAAAATTTTTTTGACATAATTGATAAATTATTTATCGATCTATGGGGATCCCCACTTTTGTGGGGCGGAGCCGGTGCTCCGTGAAAGGTTATATTAAGCTGTTTTGAGCTTGCGAATTGATGAAGCAAGTCTTTGTAATTTTCTTGCCGCAGTACCAAGTTTGAAAACTTTTTTAGTAACGCCTCTCATAATTTCTGGCTCTAGAGCTTTGAATGCGATTCTAGCATCAGCTTCATTGCCGGCTTTGATTGAGTCTTCAACTTTTCTAACAAAAGTTCTGATTCTGCTTTTTCTAGCTTTATTAACGATTTCTTTAGCTTTGCTTGATCTTAAAGCTTTTTTTGCTGCGCTGGTATTGGCCATTGGTAAAAAAAATTAATTGGTAAATTATGAAAGGCGGGGATGATAAATATAAATTATTATTTTACAACATTGATTTTGTTATTTTGTTAATTCCTTTCATATAGCCAATCAAAGCCTCTGGAACATTAACTGAGCCATCAGCATTTTGATAATTCTCTAAAATTGCCACAATGGTTCTACCCACTGCCAAAGCTGATCCGTTGAGAGTGTGAACCAATAAAGGTTTTTTGCTATTTACAGTTTTATATTTTGCTTCCAATCTTCGCGCTTGAAAATCTCCGCAATTTGAACAGCTAGAAATCTCCCGATATTTATTTTGTCCAGGCAGCCAAACTTCTAAATCATAGGTTTTTTGCGAACAAAAACCCATATCGCCGGTGCATAATAAAACTTTGCGGTAAGGCAATTTTAAACGACGCAAAATCTCGCAAGCAATGTTCGTCATATGTTGATGTTCTTGCTCAGATTTTTCCTGAGTGGTAATTGAAACTAATTCAACTTTCTTAAATTGATGCTGACGAATCAACCCGCGAGTATCTTTTCCAGCTGCGCCAGCTTCACTTCTAAAGCATGGAGTATAAGCCGTGAAACGAATTGGCAATTCTTTTTCATCAACAGTTTTTTGCGCGACCAAATTAACTAATGAAACTTCTGAAGTTGGAATTAACCAATAATCATTAGTAGTTTTAAAAGCCTCTTCAGCGAATTTTGGCAATTGTCCAGAGCGCATCATTGCTTCACTTTTCACTAAATTTGGCGGAGAAATTTCGATGTGACCAAACTGGGTTGCAACATCCAACATAAAATTTGACAAGGCTCTTTCAAGTTTTGCCAAATCGCCGCTAAGCGTTGAAAATCTTGAGCCGGACATTAATGAAGATTGTTCAAAATCTAATAAATTTAAACCTTCACCAATTTCAAAATGTTGTTTGGGAACAAAGTCAAAATGCGGCAATTCACCCCATTTTTCAACTTCTTGATTATCATTTTCATCAGCACCAATCACAACTTGCGCATCGGGAATATTTGGAATTTGTAGTAATAAATTTGTCAATTCATCATCATTGCCAAATCCTTCTTCCAACCTTTTAATATCTGCGTTAACCACTTTAGATTTTTCCATCAACTCATCAGCATTGCCGCCACTTTTTTTCAAAACAGCAATCTGCCCAACAATTGAATTTCTTTCACTTTGCAACTCTTGAATTTGAGTAATGATTTTGCGTTTTTCTTCATCAAGTTTTAACAAATCCCCTGCTCTAATTTGCTGATTTCGATTTTGCATCGCCGCGTCAAAAGCTTCAGGATTTTCTCTGATCCATTTAATATCTAACATTGATTTTACCCAGTTGGTGGTTTAGATTTGAAAACGGGAATTCTCACCTTCTATCAAAAATTTTCAATCAATATTTCATGCTCTTCAACTCAATCAACCTTTCGCAAGAATTAATTAAATATAATTCACCAAGTGGCGCAGATCTTGCTGTTCCTGAATTCCTAGCCAAAATGTTAGGTCAAGTTGGTTTCAATCAAAATCATATTTTAGGTTTTGATGGCGACGGCTCTTATCCGGTGATTAATTTGCATTCAGTTTATAATCCGACTAATTCCAAAAATGTAATTTATTTCGCTGGTCATTTTGATATTGTGCCAACCGGCGATGAATCTTTATGGAAATATCCACCTTTCGCTGCCCAAATTGTTGATGGCGTTTTATATGGCAGAGGCGCGGTTGATATGAAGCCGGCGCTTGCTGCGTTTATTGTGGCAGCAGCGCAATTTATTAAAGAAAATCCAAAGCCTAATTTTGGAATTGGCTTTTTATTAACAGGCGATGAAGAAGCTGACGGCGTTAACGGCACTAAAAAAATGTTGCAATGGATGGAAAAAAATAATTATCCAATTTCCGCCTGCATCGTTGGCGAGCCAACCAATCCAACCAAATTAGGCGAGATGATAAAAATTGGGCGGCGCGGTTCTATTAGCTTTGAACTGAAAATTATAGGCAAGCAAGGTCACATCGCTTATCCAGAAAATTTCAATAATCCCAACACAACTATAGTTAATGTTTTGAAAATTTTGAAAGATTATAAATTAGATAATGGTAATGAATTTTTTGATCCGTCAAATTTAGAAGTAACTAATATTGCCACTAAAAATATTGGCGGCAATGTTGTTCCCAAAGAAGTTGTGGCCAATTTTAATATTCGCTTCAATGACGAACATAGCTCAAAAAGTTTAATTGAGTGGGTGAAATATATTTGTGATAAATCTGCGGGAGAATATGAATTGAGCTATAAAATCAGCGGCGAATCCTTCATCACCAAACCCGGATTTTTAAGTGAAATTGTTGTTGCTGCTGTAAAAAAAGTGACTGGCTTAACGCCAATTTTAAGCACAACTGGCGGCACTTCCGACGCGCGTTTCATCAAAGATTTTTGTCCAGTTGTTGAATGCGGCTTAATCAACAAAACCGCGCATCAAATTGATGAAAATGTTGCGGTTGAAGATATTGGCAAGTTAGAAAAAATTTATTATTCAATTTTGGAGAATTATGCTCAAAAATAAATCATACTCAGTAATCGCCACTGGTTTTGGTGTTGGCAAAATTCCTTTCGCACCCGGAACTTTCGGCAGTTTATTGGCGGTTTTAATCTGGGTTGCGGTTAATAAATTTCTCCCATTCGAACTACCATTAGTAATTTTTTGGATTTCACTACTAATTATATTATCAATTTTGGGAATTTTCTCCGCCGAATTTCATTCCAAAAAAATTGGCAAAAACGATGCTGGAGAAATCGTCATCGACGAAATCTGTGGTCAATTATTAACCTTTTTAATCGCTGCAATTTTTATCGACACTGCTCACGATTATCTTCTAATATTTTTAGGTTTTGTTTTTTTCCGATTACTCGACATCACCAAACCTTTCATCATTGGCATCGCCGATCAAAATGTTAAAGGCGGGCTGGGCGTAATGCTTGACGACTTGCTAGCCGGCTTTGCAGCTGCAGTTCTATTATATGTAGTCGATGCTTTTTTATTAAAATAATTTTGAATTTTATAAAACCACAATTACTATAAGCGCCTTCAAATTAATCATTAACCATTAACAATTAACCATTACTTCAATGGATCCAATCTTTCTTGAATATTTTTTCACCGCTTTAAATATCGTTGGCAAAATACTTTTAGTGGTCTTGCCTTTAGTTGGTGGCGTGGCTTATTTAACCTTGATGGAACGCCGCGTTATTGCTGCCATGCAAATGCGCAAAGGGCCAAATGTGGTTGGTGCCTTTGGGCTTTTGCAGCCTTTGGCGGATGGTTTAAAATTGATGCTCAAAGAAGTTATCTTGCCAACCGCTTCCAATAAAATCCTTTTTCTACTCGCTCCTTTTATCACTTTCCTTCTTGCTCTGGTTGCTTGGGCGGTAATTCCATTTAGTGAAACTTGGGTGATTGCTAATATCAATGTTGGCGTGATGTATCTGTTAGCAACTTCATCCTTAGGCGTCTACGGCATTATCATTGCTGGCTGGGCTTCCAATTCTAAATATGCATTTTTAGGCGCAATTCGTTCTTCAGCGCAAATGATTTCTTATGAAGTTTCAATTGGTCTAATCATTATCACCGTCATTCTCTGCGTTGGTTCACTTAACTTAACTGACATTGTTTTAGCTCAAAAAAATCACTGGTTCGCCGTTCCATTATTTCCAATGTTTATTATCTTCTTCATCTCAGCATTGGCTGAAACTAATCGTTTGCCGTTCGACTTGCCCGAAGCAGAATCCGAGCTAGTTGCCGGCTATAACGTTGAATATAGCTCAATGCCATTTTCAATGTTTTTCTTGGGCGAATATGCCAATATGATTTTAATGTCAGCCACAACTTCCGTTCTCTTTTTAGGCGGCTGGTTGCCACCTTTTGATAATGTCGTTTTCAATTTCATTCCTGGTGTAATTTGGTTTTTACTCAAAATCGTTTTCTTATTATTCTGTTTCATTTGGGTGCGCGCCACCTTGCCTCGCTATCGCTACGACCAGCTTATGCGTTTGGGCTGGAAAGTGTTTTTACCAATCTCATTAATTTGGGTAGTTGGTGTTTCGGCTTATATTGTTTTTTACTCTTAAATCATGTTTAAAAAAATTATTCCCTTCGTATTAAAAGAAGTTGTCTGCGGAATGGCTTTGACATTGCAATATATGTTCAAACCCAAAGTCACCATCAACTATCCTTTCGAAAAAGGTCCAATCAGCCCAAGATTTCGTGGCGAACACGCGCTGCGTCGCTATCCAAATGGCGAAGAAAGATGCATCGCTTGCAAATTATGCGAAGCAATTTGTCCAGCTCAAGCAATTAAAATTGAAGCTGAAGAACGCGCTGACGGCAGCCGCAGAACCACAGTTTATGATATTGATATGCTTAAATGCATCTATTGCGGATTGTGCCAAGAAGCCTGTCCAGTTGATGCTATTGTTGAAGGACCAAACTTTGAATTCGCCACTGAAAATCGCGAAGAACTTTATTACGACAAAGCCAAGCTTTTATCCAATGGCGATCGCTGGGAATATGCTTTGAAGAAAAATATCGAAGCCGACGTCGAATATAGATAATCACTTAACAATAAATTTTACTAAAATGTTTTTAGCAGATATATCATTCTATTTATTCTCCGCAGTTTTATTGGCTTCAGCTCTAGTTGTAGTTAGCACCAAAAACACTATCTACTCGGTAATGTTTTTAATCTTAGCATTTTTTAATGCTGCCGGATTATTTGTTTTATTGGGCGCTGAATTTTTGGCGATGCTACTGGTGATTGTCTATGTTGGTGCCATTGCGGTTTTGTTTTTGTTTGTGGTGATGATGCTCAATATTGACGCACAACCAAAAATCAAAAAAAGCTTCAACAAATATTTACCATTAGTCATTCTCATCGCCGGCATTTTGTTTATCGAAATCTTTATTCTAACCCAAAGCTCTGCTATATTTTTCGGATCGACACCAACATCATTACCAACTCCAAATGACATTTCCAACACCAAAGCCATTGGTAATGTTTTATACACCAACTTTATTTATCCATTCCAATTAGCGGGAATGGTCTTGTTCGTAGCCATGATTGGCGCTATCGTTTTAACTTTGCGCGACCAAGATCGTTTCATCAAAAAACAAAATATTAGCGAGCAAGTTTCCAGAACAAAATCTGACTCAGTTAAATTAGTCAAAGTTGAAACCGGGCAAGGAATAAACGTTTAAAATAAATAATTATAAAAATGCTAAATATAACCATCAGCCATTTCCTATTTCTATCAAGCGCGCTCTTCTGTATTGGGCTTTCGGGAATGTTCATCAATCGTAAAAATATTATCTCCTTATTAATGTCTTTAGAGTTGATGCTTTTAGCGGTGAACATTAATTTTGTTGCTTTTTCTTCTTATCTTCACGATTTGACCGGACAAATTTTTGCTATTTTTGTTTTAACAATTGCTGGCGCTGAAGCGGCGATTGGTTTAGCAATTTTGGTGATCTACTATAAAAATAAACATAATATTGAAGTTGCTGAAATTTCAATTATGAAAGGCTAATGAAAATCATTTCCAGATTTTACTTACTCGTTTTTTTTCTCATCTTACCCTTCCACAATTCTCACGCTGACGATAAACCCAAAGTTCTTGCTTGCGATATTGCTCCTGACGAATCAGCTTATTTATTGGATCAAGTGCGCGCTGATAACAAGCCGCAAATCAGAGCGATGGACGATTGCAAAAAATCTAACCGCGCTTTTTTTGCCAAAATTATTGATATCAATCCTAATTATTTTGAATTTGCCGCTGACGATTTAAGAGATGACGAAGTATTTATCAGCAAATTTGTCACTCTTAATCCAGAGATCTTAAAATATGCCTCGCCACGCCTAATTAGCGATCATTATTTTATGTTCAAAATGGCAAAAATATATCCCGATGCTTTAAAATATGCCGCACCAAAACTCATTAATAACAAAGAGTTTATTGCCCAGATGATCAAAATTAATCCGAAAAATTTTGCCTACGCTTCAGAGCGACTTCAAGACGATCAAGACATTGCCTTATTGGCTTTAAAGAATAGTGGCAAAATGTTAAGATTTGCCTCACCGCGCTTACAAAATAATAAAAAAGTGGTAATGCAAGCGATTCAATCTTATAGCTTGGCAATCAGCTTTGCTTCTGAAGAATTACAAAAAAATCCCCAAATTAAAAAACTTTCTCAGCAAATTAATTATCAATTTATCAGTAATCTTGATAATTTTCTCAAACAAAATTATGGCGGACTTGGTGTTGGACCTGAAGGCTCAAGAGGTTATCATATTGTCAATATGGCCAAGTTTTTTCCTGAAAAACAAATCACTTATCATCCTTACATAACCAAATGGGAACAAGTCTATAAAAATGGCGTTGAAACTGATGAAATTAGACTTACAACCAAAAGCATCAACGATGGAGGTTGGAAGGTTGATTTTGCTGATTATCCTGAACTTATTAAGGCAGTTGAAAAGATTTTTATCAATAATGGCGTTGATCAAAATACTATTGACGGCTTAAATGCCGTGTCTTTGTGGAAGATTTCTGACCATCCCCAAATAATTGCTTTTGATTTATATTTATTGCGTCAAATCGATAATCATTATTTAAAATCTGACACTGCAAATGTAGTCGCTCTCACTGCTATTGCTCGCCAAACCGAAAATAAGAAGTGGGAAATAAATGTTGTTGATGCGATTTTTGATGCCGATTTAAAAATGAGCGTGGCTTACGAAAATGGTCATCGTCGCTATAAAATTTGGGATGTTTATCTGGTGAATAAAAAAGATAAAAATCCAAAAATTTTATTTAAAGTGGAAGATAAAGATGGCGAATATTTTGATCTTTTTGCTAAACAATTAAACAACCGCTACGCCTCGATTTATAAAGGCGGTGGCTATGCGATGGAGATTAATTTATTTGAGAAATAGTTAAGTAATAAGTGAAAAGTTATAAGTTGATCGTTCTGACTTACTACTTATCACTTACAACCATTAACTCACACGCCGCCTTCACCAAATCTCTTACCCTGCCAATATAAGAAGCACGCTGGGTTACTGAAATAACTCCTCTAGCATCTAATAAATTCAATAGATGAGAGGCTTTTAGCGCTTGTTCATAAGCTGGAATTGGTAATTGTTTTTCACTTAAAAGCTGCGAGGTTTTTTCAGCATCATTAAATTGACGCAGCAAAATTTCTGGATCCGAATGTTCTAAAATATAAGCGGAGTTTTGTTTTTCATTTTCTAAAAATACATCGGCGTAAGTAATTTTTTTCTCATCGTCAGCGCCATTCCAATTAATATCAAAAATATTATCAACACCTTGAATATGCATAGCAATACGCTCCAAACCATAGGTTATTTCACCGGCGGTTAGTTCGCATTTAATGCCGCCTACTTGTTGCATATAAGTGAATTGTGAAATTTCCATGCCATTAAACCAAACTTCCCAACCCAAACCCGAAGCGCCGACAGTTGGATTTTCCCAATCATCTTCAACGAATCTGATATCATTATTTTTAGTATCAATTCCGATTATTTCTAAACTTTTCAAAAACAAATCCTGAATATTATCTGGCGCGGGTTTGAGTAAAACTTGAAATTGGTAATAATGCCCAACCCGATTTGGATTGCGACCATATCTGGTGTCAGCCGGTCTTCTTGATGGCTGAGCGTAAGCAACATTCCAAGGTTTTTTACCAAGCGCCCTTAAAACCGTTGCCGGATGAAGCGTTCCAGCGCCAACTTCCAAATCAATTGGTTGCAATAAAGCGCAGCCATAATCTGCCCAATATTTTTGCAAATTTAAAATTATATTTTGAAAAGAATGTTGTTTATTTATCATTTGTTAATTGGAGTTTTTGGTTACAAATTGCTCAATCATTTCAAAAACTTTTTCACTGCCCTGCCCTTTGATGATAATATGTTTTTGACTATCAATCTCTTTAAAGCTACGCATTTTAGAATTAATTTTTTCTAACATTATTTTAACACTGTCGCGATCAATTACTGGATCTTGAGTTGATTGAATAATCAAGACTGGGCAAGTAATTTTTTCTAAAATTGCCTGACAGTTTTCCATTAACATTTTCAACTGCTCAACACCTTTGATATAATTGCGAGAATAATTTATTCCCGGATTTTCTGAGTGATTTTCTACATATCTTAATTGTCCTTTAGTGATATTAAATTTTTCTAAAATATCATTCCAAACATATATTCCTGAAGTAAATTTTGCCCGCACATCCTTTAATTTTAAAGCTGGGTTAATACAGACAATTCCATCAATCTGACCATCAACTTGATTGGCTTTTTTAAATGCTGCCATCAAAGCCAGAAGCGCGCCAGTTGAAAAACCAACGACAAAAACTTTGTCACAAATTAATTTTAATGCCCCGTAGCCACGATTTAAGCTTGCATACCAATCTTGCCATTTAACATTTTCTAAATTTATTGGCGCAGTTCCGTGCCCATCAAGGCGCGCTGAGTAGGTTTTAAAACCCAAATTATTAAAATATTCCGCCATTTCTTCCATTTCTTTTGGCGCCGCCAAATAGCCGTGAACTAATAAAATGCCACTCGATTTTTTATTTTCCAAAGCGCTATTATCAAGAAATAGTGGCATTCCCACCGTTTTAATTTGGGATAAATTATCGTCGTGATAAAGGTTATAATCTTTCTCAAAATTTTCTAAATCTTTAGAAAAAATATAGTTAAAACTTTTCTGCTTCACTTCATTTTCAGTGAGCAAAACATTTCTTTTGATAACTTCAACAGCGCCGTTTAATAATAAAAATTCATTCAAAATAACCTGCAAAGTATTTTCCAATCTAATTTGCTGAAAATCATATTTTTGGTTCAATCGATTTTTATTAATCAAATAACTTTTTTTATCGGCACTGTCAGAAATAATATCCAACATTTTTGCCAAATTAATCACGCTAACAAATTCACTAAAATTTTCTCCAACTAGCAAATTAAATAATTTTTCTTCAATTATATCACCATTGATACGATATTTTTTTAAAGTTGTAATATGATTTACAGATAGGTAAATCAAGGCTTTGAGATGAGAAATATTAATTTGATCTTGAGGATAAAAATATAAAATTGCTGCCAACAAATGATCGATATTAATTTTGGTATTCGAATAAATATCAGCCATAAATTGATTAGTTAGACGATATTTAAGATATTTTAAAACCAGATTAGCTTTAGTTTCATTGCTAATAATTGGAATTTGATAAATCATATTTTTGGTGCCTTTAACATATTCCGTCAAATTAATTGGCTGACCAAAGCTGATATTCATATTAGAAGAAAGCAGCAAATTACCTTCAATTTCCAACTCTTCAGAGATTTGTTTGGGAATGGTTTTAAAAATTCGGGCGATAATTTTTTGAATAACGTTTTTACCCGGACGAATTGGATAATAAGTTATATTAACCGGAACAATGTTGGTTTGCAGATTTTTAAAACTACCATCAAATTCAATTTCTAATTCGCGGCGATAATATTCTAAAACTGTTTGACGATCTTTTCTTTTAGCGTCAATTAAATCAGCGCGATAAAGTTCAGATTTCAACGCCAAAACTGCCGATCCGGTGCGCACCCGATTATCTTTATCTTCTTCACCGCCAATGCTTCCAAATGAATAAGATGATTTACCATTTTCACGAATTTCTTTACTTTTGACCATACTTCCTTCCGGATAAATCATCCAATCATAACGACCTTTGATTAAATCAGAAATAATTGCAATATCGCGTTTTTTATCTTTGGTTGATAGCGCGCCAACCGATTTTAGAAAACGCCCCAAAACCCCGTGAAACAAACCACTATCAGCCAGGCAACGCACTTGTCTTTTGGTATATTTATAAATGATATAAGGAACGACAAAAGTTTCTGATCTGGTGAAATGATTACAGACAAATAAAACCGGCTTAGGTGGAATATTTTCCAGCCCGTCAACGGTGATATTTGAACCGAGAATTTTTTCTAAAAACCCCATCGCCAAAATTGTGTAGCGATAGGTTTTAACCTTGGGTTGTTGATTCATTAGGATTGTAATTTAAGAAAATTTGGAAGGAAAAACTGCTTCATTTAAATTTTGTAATTCTTGAACTGAGATTTTGTCATTAGCAATTTTTATTTCAGCTTCAGACACTTCGCCAATTCTAAATAATTCAATCCCCAAATCTTGCACTAAATGCAATAAGAAATCTGCTTTGGCAGCAGAAAGAGAAATTATATAACGAGCTTGATCTTCACCAAATAGTAAAGCGTTAGCATCAGCGTTGGTTTTCAAAAACTCATCAGCAATTTTTACACCTAATTTTTCTGAACTCATTTCAAACAAAGCCACCAAAATTCCACCATCAGAAACATCGTGGCAAGCATTGATGATTGAATCAGTAATCAAATGCCGAACTAGCTCACCGTGTTTTTTCTCTAAGCTCAAATCAACTTTTGGTGGATTTTTTGCGGCGGAATTTTTTAAAATTTCTCTTTCATAAAGCGAACAACTTAAATGCCCAACAGTTTTGCCAATCACAAAAACTACATCACCAATATTTTTAAATTTAACATCGCATCTTTTAGTTAAATCTTTCAAAAGCCCAACTCCACCAATTGCTGGCGTTGGTTGAATTGCTTTGCCATCAGTTTCGTTATATAAAGACACATTTCCGGAAACAACTGGATAATCCAAAGCTTTGCACGCTTCGTTAATTCCCTGAATTGCTCGCACAATTTGTCCCATAATTTCTGGCTTTTGGGGATTGCCAAAATTTAAACAATTAGTAATTGCCAGCGGCGTTCCACCAACTGCCGAAATATTTCGATAAGTCTCCACAACTGCTTGGCAAGCGCCTTCAAAAGCATCAGCCTCAACATATCTTGGTGTGCAATCTGAAGTTAAAGCCAAAGCTTTGTTAGTTCCGTGAACACGAACAATTGCGGCATCGCCGCCAGTTTGAATAGTATCATTCATCACTTGACTATCATATTGCTGGGTCACCCATTTTTTTGCAGCAAGATCTGGGGTTTGGATTAGAGTTTTTAAATTTTCAAGAATGTTTTGATTAGTCATTTTCAGGAGAGGCTAAATTTTAAAAATTAACAAATTAGTCTTTTTAAATAAAAATTACAATTATCAACTAGACAATCTTTATGATATTTGTTTAAATACAACCTCATAATTAAACCTTCCAACACTTCCCAATGAAAACCAAAATCATTTCTTATCAGCAAAAAAACTTTGCCGAACAAATTGTCAAGCTTGTTAAAAACAACGCTCAAATTGATAAAAACACTCAAATAGCTGTCACTAAAATCATTGCCACAGTTAGAAAAAACGGCGATAAAGCTATAATTGCTGCGTGCAATAAATTTGACAAAACTAATTTTAAAAAAGGCAGTGATTTATTAGTTTCTCAAAAAGAATTTAATCAGGCGCGTAAAAATTTAGATAAAAATGTTGTTGCAGCCTTAGAATTAGCTTTCGCCAGAATTTTTGAATATCACCAAAAACAATTACCTCAAAATTTTTCTTATCAAGATTCTATCGGCAATAATTTACAAAATATTTGGCAAGCAATTGAAAAAATTGCCATTTATGTTCCCGGCGGCACCGCAACTTACGCTAGCTCAGTCTTGATGAACGCCGTTCCGGCAATTGTTGCCGGCTGTAAAAATATTGTAATGACCACCCCTTCCAATGCCGGAAAAATTAGTGATGCAGTTTTGGTTGCTGCCGAAATTTGCGGAATCAAAACCATTTATAAAACTGGTGGCGCTGCAGCAATTGCAGGTTTGGCGCTGGGCAGCAAAACTATTTTGGCGGTTGATAAAATTGTTGGTCCGGGAAATAGTTTTGTTGCCTTGGCTAAAAAAGAATTATTTGGTGAAGTTGGCATTGATATGATTGCGGGTCCAACTGATATTTTGATTATTGCTGATCAAAAGAATGATCCAAATTGGATTGCTGCCGATTTACTTTCTCAGCTTGAGCATGGCGCTGATTCGCGGGCAATTTTAATTAGCGACGATTTGGAATTGTTAAAAGCGGTAAATATTTCTATGGACAAACTTGTCAAAAACCTATCACGCGCCGCCATCATTGAACAAAGCATCAAAAAATCGGCGTTAATTTTAGTGAAGAATTTACAAACAGATGGAGTTGAAATTGCCAATCAAATTGCTCCAGAACATTTAGAAATTATGACTAAAAAACCGGAAACAATATTAGCACAAATTAAAAATGCTGGCGCAGTTTTTTTAGGACAATATTCTCCTGAAGCAATTGGCGATTATATTGCCGGACCAAGCCACACTTTGCCGACAACCGGCACGGCAAAATTTTCCAGCGGGCTTTCAGTTTTTGATTTTTTAAAAAGAATGTCGGTAATTAATTGTTCCAAAATCGGCTTTGATAAATTAAAAAATCAAGCAGCTTTACTTGCTCAAACTGAAGGCTTTAGCGCCCACAAACTCAGCATCACAATTCGTAAATAATATGAAAAAATATTTCCAAATCATTGCTATTTTAATTTTAGCTGCAACCTGTTCTTGCGGCCACGACAAAGATAAACCCAGCGCCGAACTCAATTATAGCAAAGCCGTTAAAAAATTAAAAAAACAAGATTATTCCGGTGCCGCCGAAGATTTTGAAAAAATTAGCGACGAATACCCTCTTTCTAAATGGGGAATTAAGGCTCAAACTATGGCAGGATACTGTTTTTATAAGGAAGAAAAATTAGCTGATGTAATTAGAATTGCTGAAGAATTCATTCGCAACAACCCTTCCAATTCCGACGTTGCTTATATGCAATATTTAAAATCAATTGCGTACTATGATCAAATGAACGAGATCAGTAGAGCTCAAGACAACGCCAAATCTGCCTCTTATTCTTTTCGTGAATTAATCGCCCGATTTCCTGATTCTGAATACGCCGCAGATGCTCGTCAAAAATTAGTTTTGGTTGATGATCATATTGCCGGCGCCAAAATGGTGGTTGGCAGGTATCAATTAGAAAATGGCAACTATATTGGCGCGATTAAAAATTTCCAAGATGTTATCAATAATTATGCCCGCACTAATCAAACTCCTGAAGCCTATTTCAGACTTTTTGAAGCTCATCAAAAAATTGGGCTGACTAAGGTTGCAGAAAATTATCGCCAACAATTAAAACAAATTTATCCGGAAAATAAATGGATAAATAATTAATCACCAAATTGCTAAACCCATATGTCTAACTTTATTAAAAAAGGTCAACCTCACATCTGGCTTCCTTATACACAAATGCAGATTGCGCCCGAGCAATTAGAAGTTGCATCAACATCTGGTGTTAAAATTAAATTAAATGATGGCAAAGAATTAATTGATGGAATCAGCTCTTGGTGGTCAGTTGCTCATGGCTATAATCATCCTGATATTGTTGCGGCAATTTCCAAGCAAGCGCAAATTCTTCCTCATATTATGATGGCTGGTCTGGCTAATGAGGAAACTTATAAATTGGCTTACAATCTCGCTCAAATCACACCTGCCGGTTTAAATAAAGTTTTCTTTTCCGATTCTGGCTCTACCGCAGTTGAAGTGGCAATGAAGATGGCGGTGCAATTTTATATTAATCGTGATCACAGCAAACTTAAAACCCGGCGCACCAAATTTATTTCCTTTCACAACAGCTATCATGGCGACACCGCTGGCGCAATGTCTTTGGCAGATACCAAACAAGGAATGCATCGCAAATTCAGCACTTATTTGATGAAAAATTATAATATTAATTTGCCAGTTAATGATAAAGGTTTGCAACAATTTGATGATTTTTTAAGAAGAAACCAATACACCACCGCCGGCATTATTATTGAGCCTTTAGTGCAATGTGCGGGCGGCATGAAATTTCATAGTCCGGAAATTTTGCGGGCAATTTATGATATTACCAAAAAATATAATTTGCTTTTTATTGCCGATGAATGCGCCACTGGTTTTTATCGCACCGGCAAATATTTTGCCTGCAATCATGCTGATATAACTCCGGATATGATGATTGTTGGCAAGGCTTTAACTGGTGGATTTATGACTTTAGCCGCAACAATTGTTAGTGATGAAATTTATAATCAATTTTTAAGTGATGATTTAAAATTTGCTTTAATGCATGGCCCAACTTTTATGGGCAATCCTCTTGCTTGCGCTGCTGCTAATGCTTCAATTGAGTTGTTTAAAAATAATCAGTACGAGAAAAAAGTTGCGCAGATTGCCAAAATTTTAAAAAGAGAATTAGAAAAATGTCGCTCTTTAGCAAAAGTAAAAGACATTAGAGTTCTAGGCGCAATTGGCGTTGTTGAAGTTAAAGGCTTCGATTGGCAAGATATTTTTAAACTTCGTAAAGATTTTATAAAAGAGGGAATTTGGTTAAGACCTTTTGGAGATGTGATTTATGTAATGCCGCCTCTTGTGATCAAAGAGGCGGATTTGGTAAAGATTACCAATGCAATATTTAAGTTATTAAAAGCTAACTAGAAATAGAAACTTTAATACCATATTTTTTACTCAAATAATTTTGAATATCATTTCTTTCGTCAACTTTTAAAGCACGATTATAAATGATGATCTCAGCAATATCACCTTTGTAATAACTTGAAGTAGTAGCGATGTCAGCTCCTATCAGCCCAAGAGAGGTTGCAGTGATTACAGCTCCGGTTCCATTTGCTCCGTTACTACTACCACTAAGACCTTCAGTTCCATTAACAAACACTCTTCTGGTATTAGCAGATAAGTTGGAAGTGAAAGTTGATATTCTTGGAGAAGATGGTGCGTAAGCAGGAACGGCTGTGAACGAACCGCCATTACTATCTGAAATAGTAGTAGCGCCTGAATAGCCAAGAGAATTTGGAGTAGCAGCTATGCCACCCAAACTTAAAAAGCGACCAACAGTACCCGAGGTAGCAACTCTTCTTTGCTCAACTACAAAAATAGTATAATCTTTTTTGTTAAGAGCTGAAGAATTAAAAGCTAATGTTGTAGTGCTATTAGCCTCTCCAAATCTAACCGACGGAATATTATTTATACTAGATTCACGATAAGTTATTCCACCGGTAACTGTGGTGGCATTATTATTTTTAGCAGGAGAATTATCATACCAACTTGCACCGGTGGTAGCAGAAACAGTTAGGGTAGTTCCGTCAAAAGCGTTTGCAGGATTAAAGCTGCTGCTTAAAACTGGTTCATACCAAGCAACTAAATCTGGAATAACAGCAGCCGGAGAGCTTGAGGTTAAAGATTTAGCCGAACCAATTCTAGCTTTAGTCATAATTGATCCACCTTTAGTAACACCAGCAACCAAAATACCAATGACCAAAATTACAATTGAAAGCTCAATGAGTGAGAAGCCCATTCTCTTTTTACTATTTTGTTTTTTCATAGATTTAAAAAAGTTATTAAGACAGACAGAACAAGGTCGGAAAGAACATCCGACCGGTATTTAATTTAAAGAAAAACGATTAGATAATTGCACAGTATATAAGTCAAGAGTTTTACAAATAAGTTAATTGATTTATAAAAACTTCTAATATAGATTGCCCTGCTCGAATCAGCGGATGTGGCGAAATTGGCAGACGCACTAGACTTAGGATCTAGCGCCTCACGGCATGGGGGTTCAAGTCCCTCCATCCGCACCAGAATTCTTATCAAAATTTTCAATCAAAAAACAAATGTCAGAAGTACAAATTAAAAACACCCTTGATAAAAAGTTGAAAAAAACTTATCAAATTTTCGTTCCTTATTCTTTGATTGAAGCAAGAATTGATAAGGTTATTGAAGATGTTCGCAAAAATTATAAATTGGACGGATTCAGAAAAGGACAAGTTCCAGCCAGTATCATCAAACAAAAATATGAAGCTTCAATAATGGCTGAAGAATCTGAAAAAATTATTAATGAAACTTCTAAAAAAATTATTAATGACAATAATTTAAAGTTAGCTTTATCACCAAAAGTTGAAGTGAAAACTTTTGAACCGAAAAAAGATTTTGAATATTCCGTCACTATGGAAATCTTTCCAAGCGTTCCGGAAATTGAATTAAACAAAATTAAAATCGTTAAAAAAGAAGTTGAAATTGGCAAACCAGAAATTGCTGAATTTATCGGCAAAATCACCAAATATCACCGCAAGTGGGAAAAGCAATCTGAAGGTTATAAAGCTAAAAATGGTGACGCTGTAAATATTGATTATGTTGGCAAGATTGACAAAGAAATTTTTGAAGGCGGCTCCGCAAAAGGACATCAATTAGAACTTGGCAGCAAAAGCTTCATTGATAATTTTGAAGAACAGCTAATTGGCAAAAAAGCTGGCGACGAATTGCGCGTTAAAGTTAAATTTCCAAAAGAATATCACAGCGCAAATTTTGCTGGCAAAGCCGCAGAATTTGAGGTTAAAATCAACGAAGTTTTAACCGGCAAAGATCCAGAATTAAATGACGAATTTGTTAAAACTAATTTTGGTTTAGAAAATTTAGCTAAGTTAGAAGAAATTGCCAAACAGCAAGTTGAAGGCAATTATAAAGCGGCTTCAAGAAACTTTTTTAAAAAAGAATTATTCGATTTTTTGAATAAAAAATATGATTTTGATTTGCCAGAAGGTTTGGTTGAAGAACAATTTAAAAATGTTTGGGCGGAAGTTGAGGAAGAATTAAAAGAAAATCCAGACAAATTTAAAAACGATAAAGAACAAGAAAAAGCTAAAGAAGAAAAAAGAAAATTAGCCGAAAGAATGATTCGCAACGGCATTATTTTGTCAGATTTGAGCGAAAAAAATAAACTCACCGTAACCAATAACGACTTGATTGCCGAAGTAAATAAAAAAGCCAGCCAATTTCCCGGACAAGAAAAAATGGTTGCTGAATATTACCAAAAAAATCCTGACGCAATTCAAAGCTTGCGCGGACAAATTTTGGAAGAAAAAGCCATTGATTTTATTTTAGAAAAAGCCGCAATTGAAATTAAAAAAATCTCGGTGAAAGATTTTGATAAAATTGAATCATAAATGAAAATACTCGGCATCGAAACTAGTTGCGACGAAACTGCGGTTGCCATTGTTGATGATCAAAAAAATATCATTAGCAATTTAATTATTTCTCAAATTGATTTACATAAAGAATTTGGCGGTGTAGTTCCTGAGCTTGCCGCCCGAAGCCACGCCGACGTTCTGGACAGTCTTATTCAAAAATCCCTTCACGATTCTAATTTACAATTTCAAGATTTAGACGCCATTGCCGTCACCGCTGGTCCGGGTTTGATTGGTGGCGTGATTGTTGGCTTAACAATGGCAAAAACTATTGCTTCAGTTTATCAAAAACCATTTTTAGCAGTTAATCATTTGGAAGCGCACGCACTAACAATTCGCCTCACCCACCAAATTTCATTCCCATATTTATTACTTTTAGTTTCCGGCGGACATTGCCAAATATTATTAGCGCTTGGGGTTGGCAAATATAAAAAACTTGGCGAAACTATTGATGACGCACTTGGCGAGGCTTTTGATAAAGTTGCACAAATGCTGGGTTTAGAATATCCGGGCGGGCCAAAAATTGAAGAATTAGCAAAAATTGGTGACGAAAATAAATATCAATTTTCTAAACCATTAATTGGAATTAAAGAACATAATTGCAATTTTTCTTTTTCTGGTTTGAAAACTGCCGTGCGCCGGTTAATTGAAAAACTCACTGAATCGCAATATGACCATTTCTCTTCCGCCAGCAAATTAAGCCCGCAGCAGATTGCTGATATTTGCGCTTCATTTCAAAAAATTGTTGGTGAAATTTTGGTTGATAGGCTGAAAAATTCTTTAGATTCAATTGCAAAACTAGAAATAAAAATTGATAATTTGGTGATTGCTGGCGGGGTTGCCGCTAATCAATATTTATACCAAAAAATTTCTACTTTTGGACAAAAATATAATTTACAAACCCTCGCCCCACCAATCAAATTATGCACCGACAACGCTGCAATGATTGCCCAAGTTGGAGTTGAGAAAATGAAATTGGGATTGATAGATAGTTTAGATTTTAAGCCCCGAGCCAGATGGGAAATGTAATTTATAAATTTATAATATTTTTGATTTGAAAAATAATTTTCAAAATTACATTTTTATTTTAATCGCTTCATTATTTTTTGCCTCTCCCCTTAATGCTCAAGACCCAAATCAAGTCACCAACATTTCCACCCTCGACCAAAACAATCAAACTGAATTAAAATTTGAATTAAAATCAGCACCAAAATATCGCGTTTTTACTATTGCCAATCCCGAACGTTTGGTGGTCGATTTTGATGAAGCGGTTTTGGTTGCCAATATTAATGATTTTTCTCATCCGCTTTTTTCATCAATGCGCCACAGCATCAATAATCAAGGGCAGTTGCGGATTGTTTTTGATTTAAAAAGTTCGGTAAAAATCAACAAATCAGCAATCATCAAAGCCGGAGAAAATAAAGGAGAAAATAAATATTATATCGCTATAAATTTATTGCCCGCAGATAAAAATTTATACAAAAAAGCTCCTTACCAACCAAAATCTGCGGATCAAATTGGTAAATTGATCGACAAAGAAACTGGCACAGTAAAATATGTTGTTAAAAAAACTCAAGCTTTGCCAACTATAATTATTGATGCCGGTCATGGCGGCAAAGATCCGGGAACGATTGGAAAATTTGCCAGAAGCAAGGAAAAATTTGTTACTTTAGGATATGCCAGGGAATTAAAAAGACAGCTTGATCAAACTAAAAAATACAAAGTTTTTTTAACTCGTGATCAAGATTATTTCATTCCTTTAAATGGTCGAGTTGATAAAGCCAGAAAAGTTAAAGCCGATTTATTTATTTCGCTTCACGCCGATTCCAGCCCCGATGGCAGCACTTCTGGGCTTTCAATTTACAGCCTTTCGGAAAGATCTTCCGATAAACAAGCTGAACTTTTAGCGCAAAAAGAAAATAAATCCGACATCATTGGTGGTGCTGATTTTTCTGATGCCAGCGGTGATATTTTAAAAACCTTAATCAATCTTTCTCAACGCAGCACCATGAATGATTCAGCAAAATTTGCTGAAATTGTAATTAAATCAATTCGAGAAAATAATGTTGAAACTCTACAAAAAACCCACCGCTTCGCCGGCTTTCGAGTTTTAACCGCGCCGGATGTTCCTTCGGTTTTAATTGAATTGGGTTATTTGTCGAATAAGGCTGAGGAGAAAAAATTGAATAGTCTGCAACATAAAAAAGAAGTTGCCGAAGCTTTGGTGGACGCGGTTGGAAAATATTTTGGTAATTAAACTATCAATTGTCATCCTGAGCGTAGCGAAGGATCTCATGAGGCAAAATTCGGTCTTTGTTCACAGCGTGGATCACGAGATCCTTCGCTACGCTCAGGATGACACTCTTCTCAAAATCTCTTCCCGATCAATCAACATCAATAAATTCTTCAATTCTGGTCCATGTTCCTTGCCAGTTAGAGCCAAACGAATTGGCATAAATAATTCCTTACCTTTGCGATCACTTTTTTGCTTGATGTTAGCCAGCCAATTTTGCCAACTATCAGGTTTGTTGGTATCTTCCGGCAAACACTCGGCGGCTAATTTTAAAAATTCTTGATCTTCAATTTTGTGATTGAATTTGAACAGCTTTTTACAAATTTCTACCCACTCTTTTATATCCGCTAAAAAATTTAAATTAGCTTGTAAATTTTGCCAGATAAATTCATCCACCCCTTCAATTTCAAGCTCTTTCAGCCTTTCTTGAGCAATTGAAAATGGCAGAATTTTCAGAAGTTTTTCATTAATAATATTCAGCTCAGTTAAATCATAATTAGTTGAAGATTTACTAAAATTTTTTAAATCAAAACCGGCGATTAAATGTTCAATATTGTCATAAATATTAATGCCTTTGGAAGTGCCAATTTGCGCGAGTAAATTAATAATCGACATTGGTTCAAAACCATTTTCTCTTAAGGATTTGACATCAAACCCGCCTTCCCTTTTCGAAATTTTCCCCTCCGAAGCTTTCACCAAAGCCAAATGCGAAAAGTGCGGAACTTTGCCGTTCAAGCCTTCAAAGATCTGAATTTGCACCGCAGTGTTGGTGATATGATCTTCGCCACGAATAATATCAGTGATGCCCAAATCAATATCATCAACCACTGAACAGAAAGTATAAGTTGGAACATTATTATCACGAATCAAAACCGGATCAGAAAAACTGCGCCCTGGATAAGTAATTTTGCCTTTAATTTTATCTTCCCAAACCACAATTTTATCTTCCAATAAAAAGCGATAATAAGGTTTGATGCCTTGCTTTTGATAATTTTCTTTTTGCTCGGAAGTTAAGTTCAAAGCCGCGCGGTTGTAGATTGGCGGAATGCCTGAAGCAATTTGCGCTTTGCGTTGCAAATTTAATTCGGCATCACTTTCATAGCATTCATATAACCTGCCATTGGCTAATAATTTATTTTTCGCTTCTTCATAAATTTCCAAACGCTCTGATTGTTTGTAAAGATCAGAATATTCCAAACCCAGCCAAGCCATATCTTGCAAAATCATTTGCCGATACTCATCACGAGTGCGCTCCACATCAGTATCATCAAGCCGCAAAATAAATTTTCCGCCAGTTTTTTTAGCATATAAAAAATTAATAATCGCAGCGCGAATATTGCCAACATGAAGAAAGCCAGTTGGAGATGGGGCGAAACGGCAAATAGTCATAAATAATGATTAATGATTAGTGATTAATGGTTAATGATTAATGGTTAATGGTTAATGATGTAATAAAAATTTATAAAAAATAAATCGATCATTAATAATTAATCATTAATCATTAACCATTAATAATTAATCATTGCTTTAAATTATTTTTTTCCGTAAAAAACTCGAGTATTACAAATCAAGTCGTGAAGGGCGGTTTTTTCTTTGGTAAAGGCGATCATTATAAAGCCAACTCCGAGTAATAATCCTGATAAAATTGAAGCAAAAAATCTGGCGAAGCAGCGATTCACCGAAAGTTTTTTGCCGTCTTTAGTTGCGATATAAATATTCATAATTCTCTTACCGGGTGTGGCTTGTTGTTTGGAAGTGATAAAATAAACTGAATAAGTTATGGAAATTGTCCATGAGATAAAATCAGCAATTTTGTCTTTAGAATTTTTCACCGGCTCCACGCCCGCCATCATTTGTTCTAAGGTTGGCAAATGGCTCATATCAAAACCAATAATATGAAACGCCGCCCAAATTATTGGCGCGGTGATGATCATATCAATAAAAGTTGCGACTAAACGCACCATAAACCCAGCATAAATTTCTTGATTATTGGGATTAGTTTGTAAAAAACTGTGGAAACTTTTCATCAATTTATTGTTTAAAATTATTAGTGGTTGGATAACGACGATCTTTATCAAAAGATTTTTCAGACACTTTCACGCCAATAACTGCCTGCTTTCTTTTATATTCGCTATTAAAAAATAACTTGGCAACTTTTTTTACCAAACTCTCTTCAAAGCCAAATTCAATGATTTGCTCAATTGATTTTTCTTCTTCAATTAATTGAAACAAAATTTTATCCAACAATTCATATTCCGGCAGCGAATCGCTATCTTTCTGGTTATCACGCAGTTCCGCTGTTGGAGCTTTGGTGATAATATTTTCTGGAATCAGATTAGTTTTTTTATAAACCGTAATTGCCGGAATATTTTTATTTCGCCATTTTGCCAATTTAAAAACTTCAGTTTTATAAATATCTTTGAGCGGATTAAAAGCCCCGCACATATCGCCATATATGGTTGCGTAACCAACTGCTAATTCTGATTTATTGCCAGTTGATAAAAGCAAATTGCCAAATTTATTTGACAAAGCCATCAAAATATTTCCTCTAATTCGCGATTGAATATTTTCTTCGGTAGTATCTTTTTTAGTATCAGCAAATTGCTCAGCAAGCGCTTGATTCATAGCTGCAACTGCGTCTTGAATATTTATCACTTCTAACTTTACACCCAAATTTTCTGCAGCCAGCAGCGCATCATCCATACTGGTTTGAGAATTATATTGAGTTGGCAGCGCAACTAATTTTACATTTTCACTACCCAGCGCATCAACCGCAATTGCCGCAACCAAAGCAGAATCTATGCCGCCGGACATTCCGATTAGAACTTTTGTAAAATTGTTTTTGTGGATGTAGTCGCGCAAGCCAAGAATTGTGGCGTTGTAGATTTTGGATTCTTTACTGTCATCCCAAACAGTCTCATTGTCATCCTGAGCGCAGCGAAGGATCTCATTAGACACATCGTGAACTAAGACCGAACTCGCCTCATGAGATCCTTCGTTGCACTCAGGATGACAGTTAAATGAAACAATTCTTGTATCTTCTTCAAACTCTTTCATCTGCAAAACCACTTCGCCATCACCATTGATTACAAAGGATCCGCCATCAAAAATAATCGAATCTTGTCCACCAACTTGATTAACATAAATCACTGGTTTTTTAAGATTTTTGATAAATTTTCTAACCATTTCCAACCTTTGCTGCGCCTTGCTGGCGGTGAATGGTGAAGCGTTGATGCTGATAATTGCATCAAAAACTTTATCACCCAAAATAACTGCATTTTTCAAATGCCAAATATCTTCACAAACTAAAATTGCCAAACGAAAACCCCGAAATTCAAAATTAGTTAAAGTTGGCGCCGCCTTGAAATATCTGTGTTCGTCGAACACGCCATAATTTGGCAAACAAGTTTTATTGGCAATGGCAATTATTTCGCCATTTTCAATTAACAAAGCTGAGTTATTTAAATCTGTTTTTCTTAAAATCGGCGCGCCCAATAAAATAGCAGTTTTGCTGCCTAAAGTTGCTGATTTAATTTCAGCAATTTTTTGTTCAATCTCATCTAAAAAATATTTTTTATGAAGCAAATCTTCCGGCGGATAACCAGTGATTGCCAATTCTGAAAACACCACCAAATCAACATCAGCTTGCTCAGCTGCTTGATAAAAGCTCAGAATTTTTTGACAATTTTTGTCTAAATCGCCAACGGTGAAATTGAGTTGAGAGAGTTGAATTTTCAATTTATATGAATTTGATTTTCGTAAAAATTGCTGATGTGATCTTTAATCTCCAGCGCGTCTTTTAAAGTATTAACCTTAGCGCGAAACTCCGCGCCGCCTCTGAGCCCAGAAGAATACCAACCAATATGTTTGCGCGCCAAAGGAATTGCAACTTGCTCGCCATAATGTTCAATCATTTCATCAAAATGATTTAGAACAATTATTTTTTGCTGGGTAATTGATGGAATCACAAAATCCTCTCTGCCACTGAGTTGATGAGTAATTTGGTTAATCAACCAAGGCTTGCCATAACAAGCTCTGCCGATCATCACGCCATCAGCGCCGGATAATTCCAAAGCTCTTTTAGCATCTTCAACATTTTTAATATCGCCATTGGCAATTACTGGAATTTTTACTGCATCTTTGACATTTCTAATCAATTCCCAATTGGCTGAACCATTATACATTTGGCATCTGGTGCGCCCGTGAATTGTGAGCATTTGAATACCAACATCTTGCGCAATTTTTGCCAGAGTTGGTGAGTTAAGATTTTCGGTGTTCCAGCCCAAACGCATTTTCATTGTTACCGGAATTTTTACCGCTTTAACAACTGCTTCCATAATTTTTGTAGCCAAAGGCTCATCGCGCATCAACGCACTTCCGGCAAAACCATTAACCACTTTTTTAACCGGACAGCCAAAATTTATATCAATAATATCCGCGCCCAAATCTTCATTCAATTTCGCCGCCTCTGCCATCACCCGTGGATCGCAGCCTGCCAGCTGCACCGACATCGGATAATGCGATTTATCTTTCTGACATTTTTTCAGCGAATCTTTAGTCTGCATAATCATCGCTCGAGACGCAATCATCTCCGAAATCACCAAACTCGCCCCAAAATTTTTCACCAATTTACGAAACGGCAAATCCGTCACGCCCGACATTGGCGCCAGAAGAACATTATTATCTAACTGAATATTACCAATCTGAATTTTCATAAAATAAAAAAATGAATCGCGCTGTAGCTCGCCAACGGCGGGCGCAAGCGGATTACTCAACAATAATGCAATCCGCTTTCGACTTTCCCGCCTGAAAAATAAACTTACGACAAAAATCTTCCGCCTCAACTTGGCTTCTAAAATTACCGATTTGCAAACGATAGAAAGTGCCTTTAGCGCCAAGATGCGCCTCGCTGATAAAATAATTTAAACTGGAAAATAATTGCGGATAATTTTTGCTCAGTTTTGACCAATAATCCGCCGCCGCAGCTTTGGATGTGAGCGCGGCAACTTGCACTCGCGATAATCCTTTGGCTGGCTTGGCTGCTGGTTTGGCTTCTGCTTGATTTTGTTCTGGCTGAACTTTTTTTGGCGCCACTAAAGAAGCGTCATTAACTGGTTTTGCCGATGTGTTGGTGTCATAAACCATAATTTTACTATTATCAGCTTTTGCTGACTGATTGGCTGTTTGAACGGCTGGTTGGCTATCAACCACAATTTCTGCCGTGCTGCGTTTTATTGCCGGGGCTTTTGCCAAAGGCGTGTGAGCTTGCTGAATGATTTTAACATTATTTAAATTTTCCTGAGTGCGAGTTTTATTGCCAACAATGTTGTCATAAATAGTTTTGTCGATGTCTTTAATCGCTGTGCCCTCGCCTTCTTCTTCAACAACTTTAATTGGTTCGGGCGGAGATTTTATAACTTTAATATTGCTGTCTTTATCGTGATAAGCGAAATAATAAGCGTTAACGGTGATATAAACAAAACAGGCAATTGAAAACAAAACTGAACCAAGCAGCAAAGCTTTCTTGGCGATAAAAGCCAGACGATTTTGTTCTTCATCTTTTAAATAACCAAAATCTTCTCCTGATAGCATTATCGCATTTCCTCGAGTGGTTTGATATTAAAAATTGACAAAGCGGAAGAAATTATTTTTGTAGTTGCGATCAATAAATAAGCGCGAGATTGGGTTAAATCTTGGTTGTTTGGAATAATAAATTTTAACTCCGGATTATCCGAACCCTTATTCCACAAGCTGTGAAAGATTCCAGCTAATTCTTGTAAATAAAAAGCAATGCGATGCGGCTCATAATTTACAACCGCCATTTCAATGATTCTTGGATATGAGGCGAGTTTTTTGATCAACTCAATTTCCGCTTCGTCAGTTAAATTATTCAAAATTTGAGTATCAATTTTTTGCAAATCCAACTCAGGCATTTGCTCTTTTAAATTGCGCAGCACCGAACAGCAACGCGCATATGCATATTGCACATAAAAAATTGGATTATCTTTAGATTGTTCAACAACTTTCGCCAAATCAAAATCAAACGGCGCATCGTTTTTTCTGGTAAGCATGGTAAAGCGCAAAGCATCTGCACCAACTTCATCAAGAACATCTTTAAGAGTGATAAAATTGCCGGCGCGTTTGGACATTTTGAGTTGCTCGCCATTTTTAACAAACTTGACCATTTGGCATAAAATCACTTTGACACTGGCTTTGCCATTAGTGATTGCTTGGCACGCGGCGGAAAGACGCTTTACATAACCAGCGTGATCATAGCCCAAAGGCAAAATCATTTTGGTGGCGCCGCGTTCAAATTTGCTGAGCAAGTAAGCAATATCGCCGGCTAAATAAGTTGGAGTTCCGTCAGATTTTTTGATTACGCGGTCAGAATCGTCGCCAAAATTTGTGGCTTTGAAAAGTGTTTGTTCTTTCTCCTCAAAATCTTCACCAGCGTGGCTAGAATCTTTTGGCGCTTCAATTGTGCCTTGATAAACCAAACCTTGCTTGCGCAAAATTTCAATTGCCGTTTCAATTTTTCCAGTATCGTGAAGATTCTTTTTTTCAGAGAAAAGCGTGTCGTGCTTCACGCCTAATTCTGCCAAATCAGCAACTATCATTTTTAACATTTCTTCCACCACCAAATCGCGAATTAGCGGCATATATTCTGCTTCGCCGGCGTTTTTTAATTTATCGCCAAATTGTTCTTTAATTTTCACACCAACAGGAAGTAAATATTCGCCTGGATATAAACCTTCAGGAATTGTTATTTCTTGTCCCAAAGCCTGCAAATAACGCAGATAAGCCGATTTTACCAAAGTGATAATCTGGCTGCCAGCATCGTTGATGTAATATTCGCGGGTAATTCTGTGCCCAGTTTTGGCAAGCAAATTCGCCAAAACATCACCATAAATTGCCCCGCGTGAATGCCCAATATGCATTGGCCCAGTTGGGTTTGGCGAGGCATATTCAATATTGATTAATTCTTTTCCGTCGGAGAGTTTGGGCAATTGAAATTCTGGCTTTTGCAAAGTATCAAGCAGAAAATCTTGCCAAATTTTTAGATCCAAAGTTATGTTAATAAAGCCCGCGCCGGCAATCTCAGCTTTGATAATTGAAGAATGTTTTTGAAGCTCAGCAATGATTTTCACCGCCAATTCCTGCGGCTTCAAACCAAAACTCTTGCACAAAACCATCGCCGCATTAGTAGCGATATCCCCATGATTTTTATCGCGGGTTGGTTCAACTGTAAAAGCGGAAAGCTGCTGATGAGAAATCGCAACTGAAGATTGTTCAGCCAGATTTTGCAGAATTGAAATTAAATTATTTTTTAAGTTTAAAAATATGTTCATCGCCCGGTTTGAATACCTAAAATAAGGGCACAAAACTATATAAAATAACTTAAAAAACAATCAATTGTTTGGATGAATTGAGGCTTTTTAACCTTGAAAAATTTAATGCTATTTTCAAAAGAAGATCAATAAAATCATCAACGACTAGCCGTGTCATCAACTTTTTTGCCTTGAGTTCCATTGGTCAATTTATCAAAAGAAGGTGTTCTGACTACACTTCCCACCTGCCCGGTTAATTCTAATATTGCGGCAAATTGCTGCACTTCTTCATCAACAGATCCATTTTCAGATTCACTTTTGTCTTCGTCTTCAAATTCACTATCGACAGATCTTGATCTAATAAATTCATCCCGAACACTCTCAGGCAAGGCTGAAAAAATATATGTCCGAAAAATTTTTCCTCCTAATTCTTCTCGTAAATCTCTAACCATTAATTTTTGTGATGCCAGCGGATTTGACCCTAACAACAAATCATCATTAAAATATTGATCAACAATTTCTATAATTTCTGGTCTTGGATCTTTGTTTTCCCTATTAATAGCTTGCGATAAACGACTATAATAATTTGTCACACGATTCAATTTTAATGATTCTCTAGTTTTTACCTCTTGATTAGTAACAACAATTCCTAACTGCGCTAATTTTTTTACACATTCACCCAATTGATCAAGATGTTGTGGATTATATTGTTGAGGATCAAGTGGCAATTGTTCTAAAAATTCTAAATTGACACGAATTTTAGTTAAGCTTTTTTTCTTCTCGTCTTTAGTAAAAACCTGGTTTATCGCACGCTCATTGAGCAAGTGTTCTTCTTGCTTTAATTTAAAAATTAAGATTGGAACTTTTGGACATTCTTCATTCAATATTCTTAATCTTGCAGCTTCTTTTTCTTCTTTTACAAGCCGTTCTTCTGATTTAATTGCCTCTAATTTTTCAAGAGCTGGGTTGATAATTTGTTCAACTAATTCTTGTTGATCAAGTTTTTTACTATTAAGAATTTTGACATCAAACCGATATATTTCTCTTTCTTGCGCCACAAATTTTATAGCCAATTTTTCTGATTCAATTGACCAACCATTCTGTTTAGCTAATTCTTTTAAAGCTTCTAAATTATAATTGAGATTTGCTTGCTTTTCGATTTTTTCCCGCTCTTTAAATTCAGGGCGCTGTAAAGGTCTCAAAACATTAGATAAAGCTGGATTTTTTTCGGCAAATATTTCGATTTCTTTTTTTTGCTGAGCAGTCATTTGTTGATACAAACTTCGACTCAACAAACATTTAATTTTTTCTATTGAATCTGAATTGTTATTAATATTAGAGTGCTGACAAATACTCAGCAAATCTTCCGGCACAATTTTCAAACCAACAGCAATTAAAGCTCTTAATTGCTCAACATTGCCTTGTCGACAAATAAATCTTACAATTCCAATTGTTTCATCCTTCATTTTAACTTCCAATATCTCATCCAAATCAATTTTTTGGGTCTTGGCTTTTTCAGCTAAAAATTGAAAAACTTTATAATTATTATGCGCAAGAGCGATCGACATAATTTCAGCTATCAATCTTTGTCCATCAAGGTCTTGGTTGGCTTTGGCAACAAAAGAAATTATATGACTTTGATAGCGATCAACATATATGTCGAACATACCAATGAGAATATTTTGCAGTTCTAAATAATTAGGATTATGAATAATTTTTTTATCGAACATCACAACAAAACCAGCCAAATCAACTTCCTTGCCCATTCTAAAAAAGCTGATAAAAATATCTTTATAGATAATAGATCTAACTTGTCTTTCGCTTATTGTTTCAGCTGTTAAATCATCCCAAGCCTCTATAAAAATTGCCAAAATTAATGGTGTATCTTTTGATGGCTCATAAACACATTCTAATAATGATTTTTGTTGATTTTGAGCTTGAAAAATAAAACCTGCGAATTGATAAAAATCTTCTCTGTTTTCCATAAAGTCAATTGCCTTTAACAAAAGCTGAAAACCATTTTGACTGGCAGCAACTCTGATTGCAATCTCTGAGTTATTAGCAAAAAAAGCAATAATGAATGGATTAAATACCGTAACATCTGCCGTGATACTATTGGGATCAATATGATTTGATATAACCGTGACTGATGCAAGCAGGCTAATTTTATGAGATACAGGAAATACAGATGCAGAAATTAAACAAAGAAACTCAGCATAATCTAAAGTCAGTGATTCTGTTGAGTCATGGCGAGTTATCACACATTTCATAGCGTTATCTTTAGTAGCTATTTCAATGTTAGGAAGCAGCGTCGGATTATCAGCCATATATTCCCTATATTTTCGCTGCGCTTCATTGTTGCGCTGTTCAAATATTATTTTAGCGTAATCGCTCACAAGCTCTTCTCTTCTCATTTTGAATAGGCGGTTAAAGATTAAAAATTAACAAAATATTCTAATTAGATACTAGTATGAGTTTTGTCAATAAATAATCTGATTTATTCTATTGATTGCAAAACTGAAGGATTGATGCCGTCTAATTTTCCACAAGAAATTATTAGACCGCATCAATTTGGATGAGTTGAGAATTTTAATCTTGATGAGATAATGGTTTTAGTGACTATGAGTAGCAGATTTTGCATCTTCTTTTCTATCATCGACACGTTTAGTAAAAGAAACTTCAGCAACAGAATCTACAGCTTCAACAACGGGATCTGCAACTTTTTTTCTCTCATCAAGAACATCTTGAGCAAAAGAAACTCTCTTTCTTGAAGCTGATGGTTGCTTTGCCTCAATCTTTTGTCCTAACTCAATAGCCGAGACTATATCACGAACACTAGGAGTTTTTACTTCGCCATCTCCTCTTGGAGTCAAAGGCTCATCTTCTAGAGCTGCGGATTTAGATTTGTCTTCTTCTTGAGGTTTACCATCTGGAACAGCTGTTCCAATTTTACGCTTTTCTTGCAGAGGAAATTTTTGCATAGCATCTTTCCATTGTTTTAACTTTTGATCAAGATCTTCTACTTTAATTTGAGGCTCTTTTTTCTTTGCACCCTCTCCTCTTAATGTTTCAAATCTTCTAGCTATATTCGCATCAACATCTGAACGTTTTTGATCATCGCCGTTTCCAGCCTGAGGTGCCGGAGCCTGATCTTTTGGAAATTGCGGATCAAGTTTTCCCAATCTTGCAGCCCTCATTTGTTCCCGATTCGATTCCGGAGTTAGAACTTGAGTTTGAGCTGTGGCAGCTTGAGTTTGGGCTTTAACTTGAGTCTGAGTTGTGTTTTGGGTTTGAGTTGGAGCCTGAGGTTGAGCTTGAGTTGGAACCTGAGGTTGGGTTTGAGATTGAAGTTGGGTTTGAGTTGGAACCTGAGGTTGAGGTTGCAATTGAGCTATTGGCGCAGATTGCACAGATGATTTTTGATTTTGAAAATTTTGTTCGACGGCTTCTAACAAGCCTAATCCTGAAAGCATTGATTCTAATGCTTGAAGATTTTTATTATCTTTTCTTTTTTCTCTTTGAGCTTTAAAAAATTCATCACGCTCTCCTTTATATCTAGCTTCTATCTCTTTTAAAGTTTCCTCTGATTTGCCTTCACTCTTATCTAAACCTCCTGACAATTTTGCATCAGAAAGATATCTTCTTGTTTTCAAAGATTTACCTAATGATTCTTCCGCTTTCGCATAAGAATTTTCAGCTGCATTTTTCAAATCTGAATATTGTTTTTGAAAAAATTTGACTCGAGACTCTTTTAATTTCTCTTGCAATTCCGCAACACTTTTTTCACTTAAATTTTCACCTTTGAGTCGATCATAAATTCCACCATCTGCCAATTTTTTAAATCTTTCTTGTGCATTATTAGCTTTATATTTCGCTTCAGTATCAAGGCTTCCATAACGCAAAGCCTTAAGACCAAACATAGTATTATAAGTGATGCGATTTAAATCTCTGTTCACAGCGTGTCCAACATTTCTGATGTCTTTTTTGCATTGATCAATTTCTCTACCAAAATCTTTCTCTTCATTACTTCCAAAGCCAAGAGCAATTTTAAATCTACCCCACCATCCTAATTCTTTTCTAGCATTTTTGATTTGCGCGCGATTCTCTTCAATCGCGTCTCTAGCTGCCTGACGCTCATTTTTTATTGCCTCAACTTGATCAAGCGCTTTGCGGGCTTTGATAGCCGCCAGCAAAGCTTCTTCAGCGCTGGCATCGGAATTTGGATCTCTAGTTTGAAATGCTGATACAACTCTTGTTAATGCAGTCTTTTTGCGACCAATTTGTGGATCTTCAGGCTTTCTAGCAACATTTTCTTGCGCATTTTTTCTTGCGCTCACTTGATCTTTATATGCTGCCATTGCAGAATTGCTAAGAACTGCTGTATTAGAATTTCTCATAATTGATTTAATTAATTGATATTTTTTGACGATTAATCTTCCGGCTTATCTAAATGAGGCATTTAAATATGTCAAGCCGAATATAATATAAGATGGCATTAGTTGACAATTTGCTTCGCAAAACTTAGATTGTTTGAACGTTTTTGGTAGTTTAATTCGATGATCAACTACAACAATTCACATATGTCAAATTCCGCTGATATTTCAATAATTTCCTTACCCAAAGTTCGCTCTGCTGAAGCCAGCTTTTATCACTATCTGCGCGAGATTCAAAAATTCCCACTTTTAACTTTTGAAGAAGAACAAAAATATGGTGAACGCTTTCAAAAAACTGGCGATAAAGAAGCGGCAAGAATGTTGATTCAAAGCCATTTGCGTTTGGTGGTAAAAATTGCCAGCAAATTTCGCACTTACGGCTTGCCAATTGTTGATTTGGTTTCCGAAGGCAATGTTGGCTTGATTCAAGCCGTGAAAAAATTCGACCCGAGCAAAGGTTTTCGTTTTTCAACTTATGCAATGTGGTGGATCAAAGCCTATATTCAGGAATATATTTTGCGCTCATGGTCAATGGTGAAAATTGGCACAACAGTTGCACAGAAAAAATTATTTTTTAATTTACGCAAAATTAAAAAAAGATTGGAGATGAACGAAACCGGCAATTTGCTGCCTGAAGATATTAAAACTATCGCTCACGATTTGAACGTTTCAGAGCGAGAAGTGGTTGATATGAACGCCAGATTGCAACATTCCGACGGCTCACTCAATCAGATTATTGGTGATGATGAAGATGGAATTGAAGTTGGCGATAAATTGGCTTCGCCATTAATTGATCAAGAACAATTAGTAATTAACCATCAAGAAAAATCACATCAAACCACACTTTTAAAACAGGCAATCACTTTATTAAATGACCGCGAAAAAGATATTGTGGTAAAACGCCAACTCAGCGAAACCCCGCCAACATTGGACGATTTGAGTAAAGTTTATAAAATTTCCAAAGAAAGAGTTAGACAAATTGAAGCTGGAGCTTTGGAAAAGATTAAAAAGTTCATTAGGATGAATATTAAATAAATCTGGATTGCCGCGTCGCTGCGCTCCTCGCAATGACGGTGTTGGTAGAGTTATATAAAAATAAAAGACATCGTCATTGCGAGGAGCGCAGCGACGCGGCAATCCAGAAAATTTATGTTCACCGGAATTATTACTCACATTGGCATAGTTCAAAATCTTATCTATTCTTCTAATCAAGATTTATTAATCACTCTTAATTTACCCAACCAAACGAATCGCAATTTAGAAATTGGCTGTTCAATTGCTTGTAATGGGGTTTGTTTGACTCTCGTCAAGCAAGTCGTTAGTCGTGAGTCGTTAGTCGTTAGTCTTGAATTTCAGGCATCATTAGAAACACTCAGTAAAACTAACATCAAACATTGGCAAATTGGTGATAAAATTAATTTAGAATTTGCTCTAAGAATGGGCGACGAACTAGGTGGGCATTTGGTTGCTGGGCATATTGATGATGTGGTGCTAATAAAAAAAATCAAGCCAATAAATAATGATTCTTGGCAATTTATTATTGAACTACCCCAAAACTTAAAAAAGTTTATTGCCCCAAAAGGCTCAGTGGTGTTAAATGGAGTTTCGCTGACAGTAAATGAAGTTTCCGCTGATTCTTTTAGCGTCAATATTATCAAACACACTTTTGATCACACCAATTTTTCTGAATTAAAAGTTGACGATTTTATAAATCTAGAAGTTGATCTAATCGCCCGCTACCTAGAAAAACTTACCACTCACAACTAATTAAACTATGTCCAAAAATTTTCTCTCCACAATTCCCGAAATTATCCGCGACGCTAAAGATGGCAAAATGTTTATTTTAGTCGATGATGAAAGCCGCGAGAATGAAGGCGATTTGGTGATTCCTGCCGAAATGTGCGATGATCAAGCAGTGAATTTTATGGCAAAATATGGGCGCGGATTAATTTGTTTAACTTTGTCGGAAAAAAGAATTGAAGAGCTTGGCTTACCTTTAATGTCGCAGCGCAATGAATCTAAACATGGAACAGCTTTTACAGTTTCTATCGAAGCTCGAGAAGGAATTACCACCGGAATTTCAGCATCGGATCGCGCCAAAACTATTGCCGACGCGATTAATCCTAAAAAAAGTAAAAGCAACATTGTCAGCCCCGGACATATTTTTCCACTCAAAGCCCAAAATGGTGGCGTGTTAGTTCGCGCTGGACACACCGAAGCGGCGGTTGATATTGCCAAGCTGGCGGGCTTAAATCCATCAGGAGTAATTTGCGAAATTATGAATGATGACGGAACCATGGCGCGCATGGGTGATTTAAAAATCTTCGCCAAAAAACATAATTTAAAAATTGCCACTATCGCCGATTTGATTGAGTATCGCCGCTATTATGACAAACTTGTTGAGCGCATTGATGAAACTGAAATTGACAGCAAAATTGCCGGCAAATTTCGTGCTATAATTTATCAAAGCAAAGTGAATAATGTTGAACATTTAGCTTTGGTCAAAGGCAAGATTGATGAGAAAAACCCAGTTCTGGTGCGCATGCATCACTTAAATATTTTTAGCGATGTTTTGGATGATAAACGCAATGACAAAACTGGAATTTTGCAAAAAGCTATGCAGAAAATCTCTGGAGAAAAATGCGGCGTGATTGTGATTATTCGCCAAACTAATGAAGCAATTATTGATTTGATCAATCAATCAACCAGCAAAGCTAAGAATCCTAAACTCAGAAATTATGGAATTGGCGCGCAAATTCTTTTGGATTTGGGCGTAAAAAATATGCGACTTTTAACTAATGCTCAAAAATCGGTGATTGGTTTGGAAGGTTATGGATTAAAAATTTGTGGTTATGAAAAATTATAATTTAGAAGAAAAAAAACAATTAACCTCAGCTTGGTTTTTGGAGCTGCGCAATAAAATTTGTGCTGAGTTTGAGGTTCTAGAACAAGAATATTCTAAATCCAATCAGCTACAGCCAGCTAAATTTGAAAGAAAAAATTGGGATCGAGCTGCGGGTGGTGGGGGAGAAATGTCGATGATGAAAGGTAATGTTTTTGAAAAAGTTGGCGTCAATATTTCTACTGTTTTTGGTGAATTTTCTGAGGAATTTAGAAAACAAATTCCGGGTGCTGAAGAAAATCCAAATTTCTGGGCAACCGGCATTTCACTAGTTGCGCATATGCGCTCACCTTTGGTTCCAGCAATTCATTTTAACACCAGATTTATTTGCACCAGCAAAAATTGGTTTGGCGGCGGATCGGATTTAAACCCAATGTTTGAAGTTGCAGAAGATACTCAAGATTTTCACCAAGCCTTCAAAAACGCTTGTGATAAATATCACCCAAATTATTATCCCGACTTTAAAAAATGGTGTGACGAATATTTTTATATCAAGCACCGCAAGCAAGCCAGAGGCGTTGGCGGCATCTTTTACGATTATCTCAATTCCAATAATTTTGAAGAAGATTTTGCTTTTACCAAAGATGTTGGCTTGGCTTTTTTAGAAATATTTCCCAAGTTGGTGAGAAGAAATATGCTAAAAGAATGGAATGATGAGCAGCGAGAACATCAATTAATTAAACGCGGTTTATACACCGAATTTAATTTGGTTTATGATCGCGGCACAAAATTTGGATTAATGACTGACGGCAATGTTGAAGCAATTCTAATGTCTTTGCCGCCAGTTGCTAAGTGGAATTAAAATAAAATTATAATTATGAAACTAGAAAAAATTTACGAAGGAAAAGCAAAAGTTCTTTACACAACTGCCAATCAAAACGAGCTGATTCAATATTTTAAAGATGACGCAACTGCTTTTAATAATTTGAAAAAAGATGTCATTGCTGGCAAAGGCGTTTTGAATAATTTTATTTCTGAATTCATAATGCACGAAGTGGCTAAAAACGGCATTCCAACGCATTTTATCAAAAGATTAAATGAGCGCGAACAGCTGATTAAAAAAGTTGCAATTGTGCCTTTGGAAGTAATTGTTAGAAACATCGCCGCAGGTTCAATGGCAAAAAGATTGGGAATTGAAGAAGGTTTGGTTTTACAAGGCGCGGTGTTTGAAATTTGTTATAAAGATGATGCGCTTGGCGATCCTTTGATTAACGATGATCATGCTATTAAAGTTTTAAAAGTAGTCAGCGAAGAACAGCTAAATTTAATCAAAAATTACACGCTAAAAATTAATCAAATTTTACAAGATTTGTTTGGCAAAATTAATATTAAATTAGTAGATTTCAAAATCGAATTTGGTGTTGATGAAAATGGCAAAATTCTCCTTGCTGACGAAATTAGTCCCGACTCTTGCCGCCTTTGGGATAAAGACACCAACAATAAAATGGATAAAGATCGTTTTAGAAGAGATTTGGGCGGTTTAGTTGAGGCTTACCAAGAGATTGCCAATCGTTTTGGGATCAAAATTTAAAGTAAAATTAGAGTAAAATTTTTTATAATCACCACTAAATAAAACCTATTATGAAAACCGCAGAAATTAAACAGCTTTTTATGCAATTTGAATCAGCAGCTTCTATGATCGATGATGTTGAGTGCTGGAGCGCCAGAGCACTGCAAACACTGCTTGGATATAGTAAGTGGGAGAATTTTGAGAAAGTAATTGATAAAGCTAAGGAAGCATGTGAAGGCGCTAAAGTAAAGGCTGAAGACCATTTTCCTGACGTCAGGAAAATGGTTTCAATCGGATCTGAAGCGGCTCGCGAGGTTTACGATATCGCTTTAACCCGCTATGCGTGCTATCTCATCGCCCAAAATGGCGATAGCCGCAAGAAGGAGATTGCCTTCGCACAGAATTATTTTGCAGTTCAAACCCGCAAAGCAGAGTTAATCGAACAAAGATTATTAGATGACGAAAGAGTTAAAGCCCGAGAAAAATTGAGCCGAACTGAAAAACAATTATCCGGAATATTATATGAGCGCGGTATTGATAGCACTGGTTTTGCCGTCATTCGCTCCAAAGGTGATCAAGCTTTGTTTCGTCTTTCAACTGGGCAGTTGAAAAGAAAATTAAAAATTCCCGAAAGCCGCGCAGTTGCCGATTTTTTGCCAACAATAAATATTAAAGCTAAAGATCTTGCTGCCGAAATGACTGGCTTAAATGTGCAAAGTAAAGATTTAAAAAAACAAACTCCAATTGAAAAAGAGCATATTGAAAATAACAGTGCAGTTAGAAAAATGTTGATTGATCGCGGAATTTATCCAGAGAATTTACCGTCAGTTGAAGATGTTAAAAAGACTAAACGCAAATTAGATAACGAAGGCAAAAAAGTTTTAAAACATATTAAAACATCAAAAAAATAATGGCTAAAAACAAAGGAAAAATTGTTGCATGTTTAGACATTGGCACCACAAAATTAGTGTGCTTAATTGCTGCTGTAGATGATAAAGAAATTACAATTCTGGGTTATGGTTATCGTGAATCCAAAGGCATTATTGCTAGTGCAATTTCTGATATGCGCCAAGCGCAAAAAGCTATCACCAATGTGGTTTGTGATGCGGAAAGAATGGCGGGATTTAATATTGATCGGCTAGTTGTTGGCTTATCTGGCGCGGAAACTCTTTCACAAAAAAAGATTGTGAAAAGCAAAATTGCCTCGGATATGGTGAAAACTTCCGATATCACCAACTTGGCAAATGGGGTTCGTTTTGAATATAAAAAAAATAATCGCGAAGTCATTCATCTTCTGCCTTTGCAATATCGCATTGACGATTCCAACCCGGTGCAAAACCCGCGCTATATGACTGGGGAATTTTTATCAGCTCGATTCAACGTGGTTTCCAGCTCTTCAACAACCGCGCGCAATATTGAAAATTGCCTAAAAAGATGCCAACTTTCAGTTTATAACTATATCGCCGAATCCTACTCTTCCGCCCTTTCCTCTTTAACTGACAACGAATTAAATTTAGGCACCGCAGTTATTGACATTGGCGGCGGCGACACTTCCTTTGCCATAATTTTTGATAATAAATTAGTTTATACCGGCAATTTTAACGCTGGCGGAATTCACATCACTCGTGATATTGCTATGGTTTTAAATATTGATTTTGAAACTGCTGAAACCATCAAAAATCTCAACAGCTCTTTGATAATGAGCTCAGTTGAAGAGCGCGAAATGATTAATTTAAAGGCAGATGATTTTGATATTCTGGACGTCAGCAAAATCACCAAAAAAGATTTACGCGATATTATTCAATCACGTTTGGAAGAAATTTTAGAATCGGTAAAAGATAAAATGGAGCAAAGTGGTTATGGCGTGATGACTATCAATAATATCGTTCTAACTGGCGGAGTTGGAAATATTTTAGGCATCGACAAAGTTGCCAGCAAAATTTTTAAAAAACCAGTACGAATTGGCTATCCAATCAGAGTTGGCAATGTTCCAGAAATGTTTGATGATCCTTCTTTTTGTAGTATTTTTGGAATGTTAATTTTCTTAAAAAATATTTATTCTAAAGAAAAAATCAAAGATGGTTTTGAAACTAAAAACAGCCTCTTCAGAAGAGTTGTTGATAAATTAATGTCTATTTAAATTTCCAATCTATGAAAATTGCCATCGCTTCTGATCACGCCGGTTTTGATTTAAAATCGTTAATTATCAAAGAATTAAATCAAAAACATTCAATCATTGATTTGGGCGCAGAGAACTCTCAAACCTCAGTTGATTACCCAGATTTTGCCACCAAAGTTGCTGAAAAAATTATCAATCAACAAGTCGATTTTGGTATTTTAATTTGCGGCAGTGGCGTGGGCATTTCTATTGCCGCCAATCGCTTTCATCAAGTGCGCGCGGCGCTTTGTCATAATGTTGAAATTGCCACATTAGCAAGGCAACATAATGACGCCAATGTTTTGTGCTTAGGCGCAAGATTTATAAATAACCAAACTGCCCTTCAAATGGTTGAAGCCTTTTTAACCACCGCATTTGAAGGTGGCCGACATATTAAAAGAGTTGAAAAATTATCTAATGACCACAAACATTAAACAGCCTAAATTTGTCCGCAGTTTTGGTCGAGTTCGAACTAGAAAATTAAGTATTCACAAAAAAGATTTATTTTCCAATCTACTGCCTTTGTATCAAATTACCGATCTGGCAATTCCTGATTTAAAAAATAATCCTCAACAAATTTATTTAGAAATTGGTTTTGGTTTTGGTGATTTTTTATTTGAAAATGCCAAAAATAATCCCGATATTTTATTTGTCGGTTGCGAACCGCACATCAATGGCGTGGTGAATTTGCTGGCTAAATTGGAATCCCAACCGCTACTAAATATAAAAATTTATGTTGGTGATAGCCGAATTTTTCTAGAGCAAGCTCAAGCAAAAACTTTTGCTAAAATCTACATTCTCAACCCCGATCCTTGGCCAAAAGCCAAACATTACAAAAGAAGATTAATTGATCTTGAGTTTTTTAAACTTTTGCACGACAAAATCAAAATTGATGCAAAATTAATTATCGCCACCGATTCCGACAGCTATAAAAAGTGGATTATGTCGGAATATTTTAAAAGCGATTTGTGGCAATGGTTGGCTAATTCAAAAGCAGATTGGCAAAATTTTCCCAGAAATTGGGTGCAAACTAAATATCAGAAAAAAGCGGAAGTGGAAGGCAGAACAAATGTGTATTTAGAGTTTATTCGTCTTTAACAACTCCAAAATTAGCATCTTGCGTCGACTGATTGGGAATATCGCGAATTTTGTAAGTATTAACAATATCGTTGATCAATAAATTACGAATATTTTGAGCGATTATTAAAGTTAAGTTTGAAGAGATTGAGTCTTCAGCAATATAGTTGGCAAACCTTTTATCGTTTTCAACATCAAAGTTATCTTTAGCAGTTGTAGTTCCAGTTGCAATCACCTCACCAGAATTCAAATCTTTTAAGCGATAATTTGCAGTTAATATAACCTTATTTCGCCCCGAAGAACCGGTGGAAGTTGTAAAAGTGGAAACCAAAGTTTTATCTAAAGTGATGATAATTGAATATTTAGGATCAACTTTAATATCGTCAGGATTAAGAACTTTTTCTAAATTATTTTTTAAATCTTGATTGATTTTTTTTCTACTAACTTCAATTTGAATAGACGCCAACTCTTCATTATAAGCTTGGCTTTTGTCAGAAATTTTATTGTCCGATTTATAAATCACGTGAAATCCGCAAGAGGAAAAAAGCAATAAACCAATCAATAAATAAATTTTCTGTTTCATCTTATTTTTTATTTTTAATTGCCGCTTTAACAAAATTTACAAAAATTGGATGGGGCGCAAAAGGGCGAGATTTAAGCTCGGGATGAAATTGCACGCCCACAAAAAACGGGTGATCTTTAATTTCAACAATCTCAGTTAATTGCCCGTCGGGCGACATTCCAGAAAATATTAAGCCAGCATTTTCCAACTGCTTTTTATAATTAATATTAACTTCATAACGATGACGATGGCGCTCAGCAATTGAAACTGAACCATAAATTTTATTTGCCAAACTATTTTTTTTAATCTGGCAAGGATAGGCTCCAAGGCGCATTGTTCCGCCTAAATTAGAACTTTTTTTATTGATATTTTTACCATCCTGACTTTGCCATTCATCCATCAAACAAACCAGCATTGAGCCTTTTTTAGAAATCTCACTAGAAGTTGCATCTTTGATTTTCAAAACATTACGCGCATATTCAATCACTGCCATTTGCATGCCAAAACAAATTCCAAAATAAGGAATTTTGTTGATTCGCGCATAGTTGATCATGGCAATTTTTCCTTCCGTGCCATCTTCACCAAAACCTCCAGGAACTAAAATTGCATCAACATCTTGCAAATCTCTAGCAATATTTTTGCTCACGCTGCGGGCATTAATCCATTTGATATTCACAAAATGCCCAGCCGCAATTGCTGCGTGATCAATGGCTTCTAAAAGCGATTTATAAGAATCTTTGTAATCAACATATTTGCCAACAATAGCAATATTGACAGCGCCTTTAATGTTGTTGATAGAATTAACAATGTTTTTCCACCCAGCTAGATTTGGAGCGGTTTTGTAAGGAAGTTTAAAGAATTTTAAAAGCTGAGTATCCAAACCTTCTTGATGATAAATCATTGGCACTTCATAAATGCTTTTGGCATTTGGCGCTGAAATCACATATTCTTGCGGCACTGAACACATTTTGGCAATTTTTTCAATTTGCGCTGCGGGAATTTCATGTTCAGCACGACAAAGCAAAATGCTTGGCTGAATTCCAATTGAACGCAATTCTTTGACGGAATGTTGAGTTGGCTTGCTTTTCAGCTCACCAGCTGAGGCGATATATGGCAAATATGTTAGGTGTAAAAAAGCGCATCTTTCGGAAGTCATCTCAAAACCTAATTGACGAATCGCTTCAAAAAATGGCAAAGCTTCAATATCGCCAACGGTTCCGCCAATTTCGCAAAGCGCAAAATCAATTCCGGTTAAGTCATTTAAAATAAATTCCTTGATCAAGTCAGTCACGTGCGGAATCACTTGCACTGTGCCGCCAAGATAATCACCTTTGCGTTCTTTGTTGATTAATTTTTGATAAATTTGTCCCGCCGAAATGCTGTCTGACCTTTTAGCATCAACTCCCGTAAATCTTTCATAATGCCCCAAATCCAAATCAGTTTCCGCCCCATCTTCAGTAACAAACACTTCGCCATGCTGAGTTGGGCTCATGGTTCCAGGATCAACATTTAAATATGGATCTAATTTTCTCAGGCGAACTTTATAACCACGAGCCTGAAGCAAAGCCGCCAGCGAAGCAGACGCCAAGCCTTTTCCCAGTGAAGAAACAACTCCACCAGTAATAAAAATAAATTTTGTTTTGTGATTTTTTTTGGTCATTTGGGAAAGTTTTTTTTAAGCGAACGCTCTTCTAAGATAAGGACTGGATGATAAAATTAAGCGCTCTGTAAAGCAATAGAATTTTGCCATGTTGTCATCCTGAGCATAGCGAAGGATCTCGTTAGACGAATTCAGTTCTGGTTCGCGGCACGACTCAAGAGATCCTTCGCTTTACTCAGGATGACAGAGGTTCTAGAATTTTAAACGCAGCCCTAAACTTGCAATAAAATTATCTTTATCTTCCGCCATTTTAGCGGTTGCGGCAAATTTTTTGATGTAATTAAAATCAATATAAGGCGCAAATCTTTTGGTGAATTCATATCTAGTTTGCAAGCCAAAACTTCCATCAGTAAAACCTTTACCAACTTCTTGCTCTTCTATTTTAGAACCAGAGAAATTCAGCTCAAAATAAGGTTGAGTGATTAATTTTTGAGTAATCAGCAAATCATTTTCCTGACGAATTCGCGCGCTAAAATTGCCTTTTTCGCTGATAAATAAATGCGCATCAGTTTCAAAAAAATAAGGCGCTAAACCATTTAAACCCAACACTAAATAATCAACTGAGTCCGGCTGTTCGTCGCGCCTTAAACCAATTTGCCCATCCCAAAAAGTTTGAATATTGCGACTATACATTGCCCAAAATTCAGCGTGATCGGGCTTATTATCATCAATCGTTTCACCTTCACTTTTTAGCCATAATTTATTGTTGTTACTTCCAACCCAACCTTCTAAATCCCAAGTGCTGACGGTTTTTCCTCTGCTATTTCCAGCGTCAGTTTCTAAAATAAAATTGTGAAAAATTTGAGATTGATGTTGATGTTCGGCTAGACAAATATTGACTTGGAACAGTGATAAGAAAGTTGCGATCAATGTAAATTTTCTTGTCATAATTTATCCACTTTTTCTACCACCAAATCACTCATCATTCCCGACATCATATGATATAATAAATGGCAATGAAAAACCCATTGACCTTCTTCATTAGCGGTTAAAAGCGCTGAAACGGATTTTCCAGGTGGAATAATTATAGTGTGTTTATTGGGTAATTTATTGATCGGCTGACCATTTTCTAATTGCAAAAACATACCATGCAAATGCATTGGATGCGCCATCATGGTTTGGTTGGTGAATTTTAAGCGCACTCTTTGGTTATATTTTAAAGTGATTGGCGACTTGCCGTCATAAGGCTTGCCGTTCATTGTCCAAATATATCTTGTCATATTTCCACCCAACACCACGGCAATTTCTTGCTCCGGTTCGCGGCGATCTTTTTGAATGCCAAGATAACGCAAATCAGTGTAATTCAAAGCTTTGTGTCCAGCCGGAGTTCCGGCATTCTCCCAACCACTTTCGCCATCCATTCCCATATCTGCCATCGTTAATGTTGCTCGCTGGCGATGTTTTGGTTCAGCATTTTTTGCACCAATTTTTGTCGCCAAAGTTCCCAGCGCAAAGCCGCTGCGATCCATCGCTTCGGCGATAATTGAATAAGTTTGATCTTGAGGCTGCACAATCACATCATAAGTTTCAGCATTGCCCAGACGAAATTCGTCAATTGTGATTGGCTCAATATTTTGACCATCCGCCGCCACAACTAACATTTTTAAATTAGGAATGCGCACATCATAAAATGTCATTGCTGAAGCGTTGATAAAACGCAATTTAACTTTTTGTCCAGCCTTAAATAAAGCAGTCCAGTTCTGGCTTGGGGTTTTGCCGTTGATCAAAAAAGTATAACCAGTTACATCCGATAAATCAGTTGGCAACATTCGCATTTGACCCCAATCGCTCAAATTATTCCAAGCCGCTTTGAAGCCCAATTTTTTTATATTGCTAAAAAAATCGCCAATGGTTGGTCTGGCTTTGCTGTAATAATCAGAATCAGATTTTAAATTCGCCATAATTTGGCTAGCTTTTTCTTCAGAAAAATCGGAAAGCAAAACCACATAATCAGCGTCAACTTTGATTGGATCAGGCTTTTTAGGAGTAATTACAATCGCACCATAATTGCCATCTTGCTCTTGGGCGTTGGAATGAGAATGATACCAATAAGTTCCAGCTTGGCGAATTTTGAAATGATAGGTAAAAGTTTCGCCTGGTTTAATTCCATCAAAACCATTAATGCCCGGAACGCCGTCCATTTGGGCAGGCAGCAAAAATCCGTGCCAGTGAATTGAAGTGTCTTCGTCTAAATGGTTAGTAACATTAATGACAACATTTTCACCTTCTTCAAAATATAAAGTTGGTGCGGGAAGTGTGCCGTTGGCAGTGATTTTTGAAACAGGTTTGCCGGTCAGATTGACTTGGTTACGGGCGATATTGAGATGATAAGTTTTGGCGAAAACGGGTTGGGATAAAATTAAAAAAATTCCCAGCCCGCTAATAAATTTAAACAGATTGCTAATTAGCTTTTTAAGCATTCCCCAAATAATCCTTTTTACCAATTTCTACACCATTATGGCGCAAAATTGCATAGGCAGTGGTGATGTGGAAATATAAATTCGGCAATCCCCAATTTAGCAAATAAGGCAAGCCAATAAAATTGCGATCTTTGCCATGTTGAAAATAGCTGATTTTTAATTCTTCTTTGCCGTCAATTTGCTCAGGCTTGATAGTTTGTAAAAATTTAATTGTTTTAGAAATGCGTTCTTGCAAATCAGCAAAGCTGGTTTCATTATCTTCAAAACTAGGAATTTCAATCTCCGCCAATCTTGCTATTGTTGCTTTGGCAGCATCAGAAGCAATTTGCACCTGACGAACCAAAGGCAACATATCAGGAAATAAACGAGCATTGATAAAAACTGTCGGCTCAATTTTTTTAGCCTCGGCGTGATTAGCAGCTTTTTTAAGAATTGCAGAAAGGTTATTCAAATTGTGAATAAAAACCGGAACCGAAGCTTGATACATTGAAATTGCCATATTGATTTTCTTTAAGTTAATAAATTAATTCTTCAAAAATTCTAATAATTTTTGATTAGAAAAAACTCCATCCAAAGCTTCTTGCAAAGCGGTGTTAATGGTTTTTTCATCAGTTGAAATTAGCGGCATAATGAAATGGTTTTTATCTAGAGAAAAACTTTGCGTGGTAGAATAATTTGCGCTGCCAACTTTATTTCGAGCAGTGATTTTAATTAGAACTTCAATTTTGGAACTGCCAACCACAAATTCACGATAAGCGTTATAATTAAAAGTTAAAATTTTTACTTCCAAAAATTTATCCGCCAAACCAGTATTTTGCGCCGCTACCAAAAAGCCATTTTGCTCTAAATCACGAGTAATTTTATTGTGCACTAAATCAACAAAATTCTCGCCAGATTTAATCACTACCAAATTTTCTCCCAATCTTTTTCTACCCAGCAAATCCTTATCTTTTCTAGCATCAACCACATTCAATTCCACCGATTTATTACCACCAACATCAGAATATTTCTGGGCGATGGATAAATTGAGATTAAGTGTTTCTTGATTATTGGCAGCGCAAGAGAACAGTGAAATAGAAGCGATAATTATAGTAAGAAGTTTTTTCATAAATTAATTTTTTAATTGTTATTACCAACCAAACTCTGCGATCCACCATCGCCAATTGGCACGTCTTTAAAATCAAATGGATTTATATCTTCTAAGCACGCAATGTTAAAAGCAAATTCTTTAGGATTGCTGCGCCTTTGATGATGAGTATAAATGCCGCAAATCTTACAAAAATAATGCTTCGCCGTCATCGTATTCCATTGATACAAAGTTAAATTCTCCGCACCTTTGATAATCGCCAAATCCTCAAGCAAAACACTAGCCACAATCGCTCCTTTTCTTCTACACAAAGAACAATTACAACGACGAATTTTTTCTAAACCATTTTTCAGCCTAACCTCAAATTCAACTGCGCCACAATGACAAGTGCCTTTTTTGATTTGCATATAAATAGTTAAATTGCCGCTGGTTCCAACCAGCGGTAATTGAGAAAGAAATATTAACTAAGCGCCACTCTAGCCGCCGCAAGTCTTGCAATCGGCACGCGATAAGGTGAGCAGGAAACATAATCTAAACCAGCTTTGTGGCAGAAATAAATTGAATTAGGATTGCCACCATGTTCGCCGCAGATTCCTAGTTTTAGATTTGGACGAGTTTTTCTTCCGCGTTCAACGGCAATTTGGATTAATTCACCAACTCCGTCTTGATCTAATTCAGCGAATGGATCTTTTTCAAAGATGCCGGCTTTTTGGTAATGTGGGAGAAAATTTCCGGAATCGTCGCGTGATAAACCAAAAGTAGTTTGAGTTAAATCGTTAGTGCCGAAGCTGAAAAATTCTGCTTCTTCGGCAATTGACCCGGCCATTAAAGCCGCGCGTGGCAGCTCGATCATGGTGCCGACCATATAATTTAATTTTACGCCGCTTAATTTTTCAACTTCAGCTTCAACACGCACAATTAGTTTTTTCAAAATTTCTAATTCTTTTTTAGTCGCAACTAATGGAATCATAATTTCTAACAAAACTTCTTTGCCAGTTTCTTTTTTAACTTTACTTGCCGCTTCAAAAATTGCTCTGGCTTGCATTTCATAAATTTCTGGGAAAGAAATTCCAAGTCTACAGCCTCTGTGCCCCAGCATTGGGTTTTGCTCACTAAGCTGTGCAATTCTTCTTTTTACATAATCAATTTCCACATTGGCAATTTTTGCAACTTCAGCAATTTCGCTTTCTTTATGAGGCAAAAATTCGTGAAGTGGTGGATCAAGTAAACGAATGGTGACCGGCAATCCAACCATAATTCTGAAAATTTCTTCAAAATCTTTGCGTTGCATTGGCAATAATTTGGCGAGAGCTTTTCTTCTCACTTCAATTTCTTCTGATAAAATCATCTCGCGAACTGCGATAATTCTATCTTCACTGAAAAACATATGTTCAGTTCTACACAGACCAATTCCTTCTGCACCAAAGTCGCGCGCGGTTTGGCAATCAAGAACAGTTTCAGCGTTGGTGCGCACTTTTAATTTTCTCACCGCATCCGCCCAACCCATTAAAGTTTGAAAATCTGCCGATAAATTTGGTTTTAAAGTTGGCACAGCACCTAAAATAACTTCGCCATTTGAGCCGTTAATTGTGATTAAATCACCTTCCAAAACCTTCACGCCATTGGCTATAAAATATTTTCCCGCAACATCAATTTGCAAACCCGGAGCGCCGCTCACGCAAGGAGTTCCCATTCCGCGCGCCACAACTGCAGCGTGTGAAGTCATTCCGCCACGAGCAGTTAAAATGCCTTGCGAAACGTGCATTCCTTTGATGTCTTCAGGGCTGGTTTCAATACGAACTAAAATAACTTTTTCTTTTTCCGCGCGTTTTTCGGCATCAGCTGAAGAGAAAACCACCACGCCAGAAGCCGCGCCAGGAGAGGCGGGAAGACCTTTAGCAATCACTTGCACTTTGGCTTTTGGATCGAGCGTTGGATGCAAAAGTTGATCTAAAGATTCCGGATCAATTCTTTTAATCGCTTCATTTTTATCAATCAAACCTTCAGCAACCATATCCACCGCAATCTTGATTGCCGCGGCTGCGGTGCGTTTGCCATTTCTGGTTTGCAACATCCACAATTTGTTATTTTGAACAGTAAATTCAATGTCTTGCATATCTTTATAATGCAATTCCAACTTTTTATAAATCTCCACCAATTGATTATAAACCGCCGGCATTGCTTCTTCCATTGAAGGCAAAGTTGATCCAGATTCAACCCGATCTTTTTTAGTGATATTTTGCGGCGTTCTAATTCCCGCAACCACATCTTCACCTTGGGCGTTGATTAAATATTCACCATAAAAGTTTTTATCACCAGTTGAAGGGTTGCGTGTGAAAGCCACACCAGTTGCACAATCATCACCCATATTTCCAAACACCATTGACTGCACATTCACCGCCGTTCCCCAGCTTTCAGGAATATTGTTCAGCGCACGATAAGTGATAGCGCGGTCATTCATCCAAGAAGAAAACACCGCCTGAATTGCGCCCCAAAGCTGCTCATTCACATCTTGCGGGAATTCTTTGCCGGTTTCTTCTTTAACTTTATCTTTAAACAAAACCGTTAATTCTTCCAAATGATCCGCGGTTAAATCAGTGTCAGCGTGAATTCCTAATTCTTGCTTTTTTTCTTCCATCAACACTTCAAAATTGTAGTGATCAACTTCCAAAACCACATCAGAATACATTTGAATAAAGCGGCGGTAAGAATCAAAAGCGAATCTTTTATTGTTACTTTTTTTAGCCAAACCCAAAACGGTTTTGTCATTCAACCCCAAATTCAAAACCGTATCCATCATTCCTGGCATTGAAGCTCTAGCACCGGAGCGAACTGAAAACAAAAGTGGATTTTCTTCATCACCAAATTTTATTCCCAAACTTTGTTCCATAATTTTCAAAGATTCAGCAACCCCAACCTCTAATTCTTTAGGAAATTGACGATTATTTTTGTAATAAATATCACAAACTTCAGTGGTAATTGTAAAACCCAAAGGCACCGGCAAGCCCAGCTTAGACATCTCCGCCAAGTTCGCTCCTTTCCCACCTAAAAGATTTTTCATTGAAGCATCACCTTCAGCTTTACCATCACCGAAATTATAAACGAGTTTGTTATTCGACATTTTTAAAAATTAAAAGTTAGTTAAATAAATTGAATATTTTAGTTTCTATCTCAACACCATTTAGAACCAAACCAAGCCTATGTTCGCCGCTATAGTATTTTCTAGTAGAAATTACTCTAAAAGAATGTTTCTTATTAAAAATAAATTTTCCCTCATCCAAATTTTTCTGAACAATTTGAAAGATTTTTTTGGAATATTGACCATTTTTCATCAAAAAATAAATGGCATATTCGAGGCGAATTTTATTTTTTTTCTGATTGATTAACCGAAAAGAAAAGCTCAAATTTTCGCCAACTTTAACCAAGTTTTTTTGTAAATCAAACTTTATGGCAAACAATTCAATCGTGGCTCCATGGTCGCTGTGGATGGCGAAAAGCCTTAAAGCTCTTTGGTCGCCTTTTTTGAGCAATCCACGCAAGCCGTGTTTGACCAATCTTGTTAAATTTTCATCAGCATTTTTCAGCCATTTTTGCGCCAAATCTAAAGCGATCTCGGGATGATCTTTAGCAATATCGTTTAAATTATTTGCCACGCTGCGGCGCGCATATTCTTCTTGATCATCTTTGAGAATTTCTAAAATTGGCAAAATTTTTGTTGGATCTTTTTTATATTGCGCCAAAGCAATTCCCCATGGAAGCCTTGGGCGGCAGCCTTCGCTTGCCAATCTTCTAATGTGATGATTTTTACTTTTTGCCCACAGCAACATTTGTTTTAAAGTTGGCTTTTCGTATTTGACTAAAAAATGACGAATGGCGAATTCGGCGCTGCCAAATTCGGTGAAAAATTCTAAAGCGTTGATGGAAGTAGAAAAATCTTCTAGTCCAAATGTTTCAACATAATCCGCAAATATCACCAACGCCAAACCCGACATTTTTTCTTGAGGAAAATCAGCAGCGGTTTGTTTTAGAATTTGAATATTTTGCGGATAAGAATTAGTCAGGCTTTGATTCAAGCAATGAGAAATGTGGCGCATTCTTTGCTTCAATTCTCTTTTTTGCCATTGATCATCAAAGATTAAAGCGAGGAATTTTTGTTCAGAGAATTTTGGATAGGATTTTGTTAGAGATTGGCAAAGGGTGGAAAAGAATTGCTGGTTATAGATTTCTTTGAGTTGGAAAGGCATTTATTTAATTAAAAACTTTACTTAGCTGTCATCCTGAGCGTAGCGAAGGATCTCATGAGACGCGCCGTGAACTAAAACTGAACTCGACTCAAGAGATCCTTCGCTACGCTCAGGATGACAATATGGCTCAGGATGACAATATGGCTCAGGATAACAGCTTATTTTATATAACCCAAAATCGCCTCAAAAACCTGCACCACATTCATTTGTGAAGTTTCAATTTCAACAGCATCGTCAGCTTTTTTTAGTGGAGAAACCGCGCGGCTTTTATCTTGCTCATCGCGGGTTTTTAATTGTTGCAAAATTAAATCATAATCAGCCGATTGACCATTTTGCTGCAATTGTTTAAACCTTCGCTGCGCCCTCACCTCGGCGCTGGCAGTGATAAAAAATTTATAATTTGCATCTGGGCAAATCACCGTACCAATGTCTCTACCTTCCAAAACTGCACCATGTTTTTTTTGCAAACCATCTAAAGCAAAATTTCTCTGCAAATCAAAAATTGCCTGACGAATTGAAGGCTTTGCTGCTACAATTGACGCAGCTTTACCAATTTCTTCATTGTGAAGCTCAGATGATTCTAAATCTAGTTCAATTAATTTTTGCGCCAGCGGAATAATTTTTTCCTCATCATTTTGTAAATCAAGTCCGCTCTGCAAAGCCAAAAACGCCATTCCGCGATAAAGCGCACCAGTATTAAGACAAGGCAAATTAAAATGCTCCGCCACTTTTTTGGCAATCGTTCCTTTGCCGGAAGATGATGGACCGTCGATGGCGATTAAGAGATTTTGGTTAGACATTTTTAAACTCCACTCCAAAGCCGGAAAATATCTGCATAAAATTTGGGAAGCTGGTTTTGATTGCTTCGCAGTCGTCGATTTCAACACCGTTTTTGACTCGCAGTCCCATAATTAAAAATGACATTGCGATGCGGTGATCGAGGTGAACTTTGATTTTAGCGATTTGATTTTGTTCTTTGATTCCGCCAAAAACTTCCAAAGAATCTTCGCCAACTTTAGCTTCAACTCCACAAGATTTTAAACCGTCGGCAATTGCTTGCAGGCGATTGCTTTCTTTGACTTTTAATTCTGCCAAACCATTCATTTTAGTAATTCCTTTGGCGCAAGCGGCAGCAACAGATAAAATTGGATATTCGTCAATCATTGATGGGGCGCGGATTGCGGGCACTTCAATTCCTTTTAGTTCAGAATATTCAACTAAGATATCAGCAACTTTTTCGCCACCAACTAATCTTTGATTGATAAGCTCAATCTTGCCGCCCATTTCTTTTAAAGTGGTGATGATGCCGTCGCGCAAAGGGTTGACGCCAACATTGTTAATTTTGATTTTTGATTCGGGAGTAATTAATGCGGCAACGATTATGAAAGCGGCGGAAGAAATATCACCGGGAACTACGAAATCTTTACCAGCAAAATCGTTGCAGCCATTAACGGTGATTTTATTGCCGTTTTTATAAGCCTCAACTTGCACATCCAAACCTAAATATTGCATCATAATTTCAGTATGATCGCGGCATTTTTCTGGCTCGATAATTGTTGTGGTGCCATTGATATTCAAGGCGGCGAGCATGATCGCACTTTTGATTTGTGCGGAAGCAACTTTCAATTCATAAGTAATTGGCATTGGCTCTTCAGTGCCAATAATTGTTGCGGGAAGCAAATTGCCTTCACGAGCGATAATTTGGGCGCCAATTTCTTTGAGCGGTTCAAATACGCGTTTCATTGGGCGTTTGACCAAACTTTCATCGCCGGTGAAAGAAGTGGAAAAATTAAAAGGCGCGACCAATCCCATTAATAATCTGGTTGAAGTTCCAGAATTGCCCATATCTAAAACTGAATCAGGCTTTTGTAAGCCGCAATAACCAACGCCATTTACTTGCCAAGTTTGATTTTCTAAGCGTTTGATTTTGGCGCCCATTTTTTCTAAAGCAGTCGCGGTGCGCAAAACATCTTCGCCTTCTAAAAGCCCAGAAATATTGGAAATTCCGTTGGCTAAAGATGAAAAAATTAAAGCGCGATGGGAAATTGATTTGTCGCCAGCAACAATAATTTCGCCCTTTAAAGCGTTGGTGATTTGAGAGGAAATTAGGGAAGTCATAAGTTGTAAGTTGTAATAAGTCGTAAGTCGTAAGTTGTAGTCGTAAGTCGTAAGTCGTAAGTCAGTTTTTTTTGCGACTTACGACTTATGACTTATGACTTACGACTTATAACTTACGACTAATTTTTATAAAATTCCCACAATCACTTTAGTAATTGGGTCTAAATAAAGTAAGAATAATAAATTGGCTAGAGCCATTAAAATTAAGACTATTGAAGCATTATTGATAACTAAAGTTATATCTTTTTGATTTTCATTTTCGCCATCAAAATAAATAATTTTGACGATTCTTAAATAGTAAAAAGCGCTGATCACGCTGCACAAAACCGCGATGATTGCTAAAGTATAAAAGCCTCTGCCCACAACTGACATTAGAATATAAAACTTGGCAAAGAACCCAGCCAATGGCGGAATGCCCGCCATTGAGAACATTATTACTGCTAGAGACATTGCAATAATTGGGCTGGTTTTGGCAAGGCCAGCGATGGCGGAAAGTTCGTAAATGTGATCATTTTTAGTGTCAGTTGATTTATCTGGGCTTTCATCTTGCAGCATTAATAAAAAGGCGAAAGCACCTAGAGAAACGCTGCTATAAACTACCGCGTATAAAATTATTGCTTTGATAGAATCAATATTTCCAACTGCCAAACCTGCCAAAACAAAACCAACGTGACCAATGGCGCTATAAGCCAGCATTCTTTTAAGATTTTTCTGTTTGATCGCACCAAAGGCGCCGACAAGCAAAGATAAAATTGCCACCACAATGATGATCTGATTCATATCTTGCCAAACAAAAGTGAGGTTAAAATAAAGGCGAACCAAGATGATGATAGCGATAAATTTTACCAATGAGGCAAATAAAGTGGTAACAATTGTGGTTGAACCTTCATAGACATCGGGCGTCCACATATGAAAAGGCGCGGCAGAAACTTTGAAAAGCATAGCGATGATGATCAAAGTGAATCCCAAAAATACTGCCACTGGAATATGACCAATATTAGCTCGGTAATAGTTAGTTAATTCGCCCAAATCAACTGTGCCGGTAAAACCATAAACTAAAGAAATTCCAAACAATAATAAACCCGAAGCAACTGAGCCAAGTAGAAAATATTTGACACCCGCTTCCGAAGATTTTGCAGAATCTCTTTTGATGGCAGCTAACAAATAAAGCGATAAAGCTTGTAATTCCAAAGCCATATAGATTGGCAGAAGATTATTGGAAGAAACCATTAACATACCACCAACAGTAGCGATCATTACTAGAGCAATAAATTCTGAGCTGATACGGCGCTCTTCTTCAATAAAATCGGCGGAGATAAAGATAGTGAAAGTTAGAATTATAACGGCAATTATTTTGACGAAAGAGGTAAATCTGGTGCTGTAAAATGTGTCGCCGAAAGCGGAATAAAAAGAGTTATAATTGATAAAAATTGCGATTAAGGCAGTGATTGAAATTATGATTGCGATAACGAATAAAACTCTGGGCATATTGGTAATTTTTTTACCCAAAAAGACGTCCAGCATCAATATCAACAAAGCGCCGATAAATAAAATTGATTCGGGCAAAAAGGCTAAAATGTTCATATAAGATTAATGTAAATTAATAATTTCTTGCACCGGAATATCGATGAATCTTAGCACTGATGCAGGATAGATTCCGATTAGCAGCACCAGCAACGCAATTGACAGCAGCACAAAAAACTCAATTTTATTTACATCTTTAATGTTTTGCAGCTTGTCATTTTTAACTTCCCCAAAAATAACTCGCGCATAAAGCCAGAGCATATAAGTTGCGCCTAAAACCACGCCAAAAGCGGCAAGAATAGCGGCAATTTTATTCACTTGAAAAGCACCAATAATTGATAAAAATTCACCAACAAATCCGCTAGTTCCCGGCAAGCCAACTGCCGCCATGGTGAAAAGCATCATAAAGCCGGCATATTTTGGCATCTTATTTGCCAGCCCGCCGTAATCGGCAATTTCTCTAGTATGCATACGATCATAAACCACGCCAACTCCCAAAAATAAAGCTGAAGAAACCAAGCCGTGACTAATCATTTGCACAATTGCGCCTTGCAAACCCTGCATATTCATTGCAAAAATACCCATCGTGATAAAACCCATATGCGCCACTGAAGAATAGGCGATCATCTTTTTCATATCTTCTTGGCAAAGCGCCACAATTGAGGCGTAGATGATAGCAAAAACGCTGAGGAAGAAAATTGCTGGAGCGAAGAAAAGTGAAGCGGCGGGGAAAAATGGTAGCGAAAATCTTAAAAATCCATAAGCACCAAGCTTAATCAAAATGCCGGCAAGAATTACTGAACCTGCTGTTGGCGCTTGCACGTGAGCATCGGGAAGCCAAGTGTGGAATGGAAACATTGGAATTTTAATTGCAAATGAAATTGCAAAAGCCAACCAAAGCCATTTTTGAATAGAAAGATCAAGTAATGATAATTTGCTTTTCAAAATCACAATATCGGAAGTGCCGGTGATGTTGTAGATATAAATGACCGCGATTAGAAATAAAACTGAACCAAATAATGTATAAAGGAAAAATTTGAACGAGGCATAAACCCGATTTTTACCGCCCCAAATGCCGATGATTAAAAACATCGGAATTAACATTGCTTCGAAGAAAATGTAGAATAAAACTAAATCAGTTGCCGCAAAAGAGCCGATCACAAAACCTTCCAAAAGCAAAAAGCAAATTACATATTCCTTAACTCTAATTTTGATAGAATTGATGCTGACCAAAAGGCAAATTGGCGTTAAAAAAGTAGTGAGCAAAATCATCATCAGCGAGATTCCGTCGATGCCAAGGCGATATTTAATTGAGGAGTTGGAAATGAAAGCAAAAACTTCAGTGAATTGAAAACCAGTTGCAGTTTTATCGAACTGCAGCATCAATTTTATTGAAACCACGAAGGTTATAAAACTGACCAAAAGCGACCAATTAAAAAGATTACGATTAGAATTTGGACGATTTGCCGGCACAAAAAACAATGTGAGCAAAGCTCCTAAAATTGGCAAAAAAGTTAGAATCGTCAGAATTGGTAATTGACCAACCATAAATGCAGAAAAACTCATATTTTTTAGGATTTTGGATTAGAAATGTCCGCCATTTATAAGGATTTATAATTTTATAATCAATTAGAATTTCTTTTCAAATCTTCCAGCTCAACCCATCTATTTTCAGCAATTTCCAGCTCTTGTTGCAATTTGGCAATTTCCATTGTTATAAAAGCTAGATTGGCGGAATTTCTGTCTTCGGTTTGGCTTAATTCCTCGCTCAATTGAGTAATTTTATTTTCTAATTTTTCGATTTTTGCCGGAAGTTTTTCTAGCTCAACAACATATTTATAAGAAAGTTTTTGGGGTTTTTTGATAATTTCTTCTGAGCTTTCAATGGCTTTAAATTCTGGCTTGGAAAGAGTTTTGACTGCTGATTTTTCAACTTTATTTTTATTCTTAAATTCCAAATAATCGCTATAGCCGCCCAAATGATAAGTAATCGTGCCGTCATCTTCAAAAGCCAAAATGCTCGAAACCACATTATCCAAAAAATCGCGATCGTGGCTGACCACCAAAAGATTGCCTTGATATTCGCTCAAAAAATTCTGCAACATATCCAAACTATCCATATCCAAATCGTTAGTTGGCTCATCCAAGATTAAAAAATTGCCGGGATTAGCCAGAGTTTTTGCCAAGAGCAAACGATTTTGTTGCCCACCAGAAAGTGTTGAAGCCAGCGTTTTGGTGTCTTTTGGATCAAAGAGAAAATCTTGTAAATAGCCGCAAATATGTTTGGTTTTGCCATTTGCCATTTGCACATAATCTGAACCGCCCGGGCAGAGAATATTTTGAATACTTAAATTTGGTTTAATGCCAATTCTTTGTTGATCGAAATAAGAAATGGCAATGTCTTTAGCCAATTTAATTTTTCCACTATCTTGCTCTAATTCACCAAGCAACATCTTAATCAGAGTGCTTTTTCCCGAGCCATTTTTGCCAATGATGCCAATTTTTTCACCACGAAGAATTTTTATAGAAAATCTATTGATGACGATTCGCTCACCAAAATTTTTACAAACATTACTAAACACCGCAATCAAATGTGGCGAGTCTTCTTTCAAATCGTGCTCTTCAATTTTAATATTACTTTTGGCGCCAAAAACTAATTGTCGTTTAACTTTTAATTTCGATTTTAATTCCTGCAAATAATGCAGCCGCCCAATATTTCTCTTGCGCCTGCCCGTCACGCCGGTTTGCAGCCATTGGCTTTCCAGCTCAACTTTTTTTTCCAAATTTTGCAGCTCTCTTTCTTCCTGCTCCAAAACCTGATTCGACCATTCTTCAAATTTGCGATAACCTTGATTGCTAACTTTCAGCGCGCCATTTCTCAGCCAATAAACTTTGTTAGAAACATTTTCTAAAAATTTGCGATCGTGACTAATCACCAAAAGTGAGCCGTGATAATTTTGTAAATATTTTTCCAGCCATTCAATAATGGTTAAATCCAAATGGTTGGTTGGCTCATCAAGCAGCAAAACATCTGGCTCTAAAACCAAAGCCCGCGCCAGCCGCACTCGCCGCGCTTGCCCGCCGGAGAGATTTTGCAGCAAAGCGTCTTTGTTGATTTGCAAATTTTGGCAAACAATATCAACCAAATAAGATTTGTGATCGTTGTTTTCTAAAGCCTGAATCAAATATTCAAGCACAGTAATATCGCGCGGCATTTTTTCGGATTGTGATAAATAGCCCAAAACACAGCCGGGTTGAATCCAGCGCTCACCAATATCCAAATCAATTGAACCATAAATTGCATTGATCAAAGTGGTTTTGCCCACACCATTTTTACCAATCAAACAAACTCGATCGCGAGGAAATAAATTGAGGTTAAGGTTTTCGAAGAGAGTTTTTTTCGCAAAAGAAATGGTGGCATTTCTAATTGATAATAAAGGATGATTTGCCATTATGAGCTGATTGTGAAATTTAAAAAACCAGCATTCTAGCGACCAGACAATAAATATGAATAAGAAAATTCTTTCAGCTCAAGATCTAGTTTTGGCGGCAATTGCGGCTTTATCATTAGTTTTAATCTATAACTTCAAAACCATTGGCGCACGGTTTAGCCTTTATTCATCAGGAGAGATTCTGATTTTTGCAGCTGAAATCAGCATCGCTTTTTTAACCACTTTTCTATTTTTTCTGATTTGTAGTTTTAACAAAAAATTCTTCAAAACAATTTTGGTTTTGATGTTTTTATTTAGCACCATCAGCCTTTATATTTTAAATAAATTTGGCATTATTTTTGATGAGATAATGCTGGCGAACGCCTTTACCAGCGTTGGTCACGTTGGTGAAGTTGTGGATTATTCTTTAGCAATTTATTTTTTATTTGGCACAATTTTGCCAGCGGTTTTAATTATCAAAATCAACTTACAATCAACCAAAATTAAAACTAAACTTATCGTCTTAATCATTGCCGCAATTAGCTACGGGGCGATTTATTCAGGATTTAATAAAGGCTCAACCAGCAAAATTTTTAACTCTTATTCACCAATTAATTATTTTGGTTCAACTTACAAATTTTACCAACGTTTTCACTCCGGCTTAAAGCAAGCCAAATTGCGGGTTGATTTAGATAAGTTTTATAATTTTGATTACGATAAAAAATTAGACGATTTAAATGTGGTTTTAATTATTGGCGAATCTTTGCGCGCCGATCATTTGCATTTAAACGGCTATTGGCGCCAAACCACGCCTAATTTAGAAAAGATCAATAATCTGCTACATTATCAAATTCGTGCTTCTTTTAACACCACAACTCCTTCAGTCACTTCAATACTTTCCAGCCGCACCAAAGCTGAGTTCATTGATATTCCGCCGGAAAAAAGCATCATTTCGGTTTTCAAAAATCTGGGTTTTAAAACTTATTGGTATTCTGCTCAAAGCTCCAAAGAATTTACCAATGGAATGCTTAATATTATGGCGGCAGAGACTGATAATTATTTTTTCATTGATAAATTACAAACCACACTCAAAGCCAATCAAAAAGTTTATGATGAAAATTTATTACCGTTTTTTGATCAAGCTTTAAGTAGTGGTGGCAATAAATTTATCATTCTGCACAGCTTTGGCAGCCACATTCGCTTTGATGAACGCTCACCAGAAAATTTCAAAATTTTTAAACCTGAATGTATTGGCTTGCCATCTTCTTGTCCAAAAGATTTGGTGGCAAACAGCTACGACAATAGCGTGGTTTATACCGATCATTTTGTTGCGTCAGCAATAAATCGCCTTAAAAACACCAATAGCATTTTGTTTTATGTTTCCGATCACGGCGTGTTTCTTGGTGAGAACAATGTTTATGCCAATGGCAATAGCGACCAAATTGACGATAAAGTTCATATCGTGCCAATGTTGATTTATATGACTGATTCGGTTTTGAAAAATAAAGATTATCAACAAAAATTTAACTCAGCCAAAGCCAAAATTAACGCCAAAAACCTTTCCCACGATAATTTATTTGATTCAATAATTGATTGTTCAGCAATTAAATCTAACATATTGCAGCGCAATTTAAGCCTGTGCCAGGAATCTAAAATTAGATCTAAATAACATATGCAACCAAAAATTATCACTCTTGAAAATCAACTACGCATTGTAATTGACCCAGTAAAAACCGTTGAAACTGCCGCAATTGCTGTGTTTGTTAATACTGGCAGCCGCAACGAAACTCCGCAAATTAACGGCATTTCCCACTTTTTAGAGCATATGGCTTTTAAAGGAACCACAACCCGCAACGCCAAACAGATTGCCGAACAATTCGATAATATTGGCGGCAAAATTAATGCTTATACTTCAAGAGAAAAAACCGTTTATTACGCCAAAGTTTTGAAAGCTGATACTGAATTTGCCACTGAATTTTTGAGCGATATTTTACAAAATTCCACTTTCGATGCAGTTGAATTAGAAAAAGAACGCGGCGTTATTTTGCAGGAAATTGCTATGACCAACGACACTCCCGACGATGTTGTATTCGATTATTTTCAAGAAAGCGCCTTTCCCAAACAAGCTGTTGGACGCTCAATTTTAGGGCCAACTAAAAATATTAAAAAATTTCAACGCGAAGATTTTGTTAATTATGTTGGCAAACAATATAACTATTCCAACATTTGCGTTGTTGCTTCGGGCAATGTTGATGAGAAAAAATTTGTTGGTTATGTCAAAAAATATTTCAACAATTTAGGTGAAAATAAATTGCAGAAATTTGAGCCTTCAAAATATCAAGGTGGCGATTTTAGAAAATATAAAAACCTTGAACAAGTCAATCTGGTGCTGGGTTTTCAAGGTCTTTCTTATATGCATAAAGATTATTATAAATGCCAAATTTTAGCTTCAATTTTGGGCGGCGGAATGTCTTCACGTTTATTTCAAGAAGTGCGCGAAAAGCGCGGTTTAGCTTATTCGGTTTATGCTTTTAACTACGCTAATTTTGATTCCGGATTATTCGGAATCTATTTGGGAACAACAGAAGATAAAGCCAATCAAGCTATTGAAGTTATTGGCGATGAAATGTTAAAAATTACCAATAAAATTACCGATGAAGAATTAAAAAGAGTTATAACTCAAACCAAAGCTGGGCTTTTGATGGCAAAAGAAAGTATTATTTCGCGATCACAAAAAATTGGTGGTGATGTTTTGGCTTATAATCGTATTATTGGCGAAGACGAAATTTTAGAAAAAATCTCAGCAATTTCTAAAAAACAAATCACCGATTTTGCAAGCAAAATGATCGCTAATTCCAAACATAATTTTTCGGCAATCGGCAAGGTTAAAAACATTACTGATTATCACAAAATCGGAAAAAAATTTGCTTAATTTATGTTAGAAAATAATTTTTTAGAATTATCCGAAAAAGAATTAATCAAACTTGCTGACGAGATTGAAAATAATGATCCAAAATCTTTGTTTGATGTTGAATATGCTGATGGAATTTTGAACATCAATGTTTTTGCCAGCGATCAAATTTATGTGATTAACAAACATTCAGCGAGTCAAAAAATCTGGTTTTCTTCACCAATTTCCGGCGCCAATTATTTTGCTTACAACAATCAAAAATGGTTGGATGACAAAGGCAGGGAACTTAGAGAAATTTTATTTAATGAATTAAAAACTAACTTTAACTTTTAAATTTTTAACTATGACGACAAAAAATATTTTACTTATCCCCGGTGATGGAATTGGCCCGGAAGTAGTAGCGCAAGCTAAAAAAATCATTGATTTTTTCTCAGCTAATTCTGATAAAAAATTTATAACTAATGAAGCATTGTTGGGTGGAATTGCTTATGACGCAACTGGCACACCTTTTCCAGATGAAACTTTAGCCAAAGCTAAACAAAGTGATGCAATCTTGCTCGGCGCGGTTGGTGGGCCAAAATGGGAAAGTTTAGAATATAAACATCGCCCAGAACGCGGGCTGCTGGGCATTAGAAAAGAATTAGAATTATTCGCTAATTTGCGCCCAGCAGTTGTGTTTCCAGCTTTGGCTGATAGCTCAACTTTAAAATCCGAAGTAGTTTCTGGCTTAGATATTATGATTGTCAGAGAATTAACCGGCGACGTTTATTTTGGTGAGCCGCGCGGTGTTGAAACTTTACCAAACGGCGATCGGCGCGGTTTTAACACTATGGTTTATACTTCACCGGAAGTTCATAGAATTGCTAAAGTTGCTTTTGAATTGGCACAAAAAAGAAATAAAAAACTTTGTTCAATTGATAAAGCTAATGTTTTGGAATCAACTGAAATGTGGCGCGAAGAAGTGGCAAAAATTGGTGAAAATTATCCGAATGTTGCGCTTTCAAATATGTATGTTGATAACGCGGCAATGCAATTGGTGCGCAATCCCAAACAATTTGATGTGATTGTAACTGGCAATATTTTTGGTGATATTTTATCTGACTTAGCTTCAATGTGCACCGGATCTTTAGGAATGCTTCCTTCCGCTTCTCTTGGAGCAAAAATAAATGGCAAACAATTTGCTTTATATGAACCAATTCACGGCTCCGCACCTGATATTGCCGGCAAAAATATTGCTAATCCAATTGCTACAATTTCCAGCTTGGCGATGATGTTTAGATATTCTTTTGGTTATGAGTTTGAAGCCAACATTATTGATAACGCCATTCAAAATGTTTTGAATAATGGCATTAGAACTGCCGATATTGCCAAAGCCGGTGAAGCAAAAGTTTCAACCACACAAATGGGTGATGAAATTGTTAAAGAAATTACCAAATTACTTGGTCGTTAAATGAAAAAATTTTTGCCAATTATAATATTGTTAATTGCTTTTGAATCTGGCGCTTTTGCTTTGTCGGCAAATATTGATGACAAAGCAATTTGTGAAAAAACCAAAGGTAATTGGCAAATTTTTAATAATGATTGTGCCAATCTTTGTGATAATAAATTTGAGTTTTTGCCCTGCACTCAAACTGCAATATTTTCATGCAATTGTGGCAATAATAGATGTTGGGATAATGATAAATGTATTTCAGAAAAAGTTGCCAAAATAAATTGGTTAGAAAAAACCAAAGCTGCGCGAGAACAAAGACAAGCCGAGATAGAGGAAATGAAAATAAAAGCTGCATTAAGATTGCAGCAGGCACAAAATAATCCACAAAATAATTCTCAGCCGGGTCAGAATTTAACTAATAATAATATTGCCTCCACAACTCCAATTTTAAATCCTCTGACGCCAGCAACTCCAACTCCAGCAGTCGCAGCTCCAGCTGAAGCTGTTCTTGCGCCAATTACTGATCCGGAAATTTTACGCAAAAACGCTGAGCAAAAAGCAATTTGCGAAAAACAAAATGGCACTTGGAAGGAATTTAGAAATGGTTGCGCCGATAATTGCGGCAGCAAAGTTGCCAAAATTGCAATGTGCACAATGTCACTAACTTTTGGTTGCCAGTGTGGCGGCTCTAAATGTTGGGATAATAGCAAAAATATTTGTGTTGAAATTGAAGAATATAAAACATTGCTTAACAACCCAAAACCATTAGAAACCAAAGCACCACAATCCTTACCAACAGATTTACCAAATTCAGAAGTTCAGCCACCATTACCAACTTTAACTAGATAAAACAATGACTGTTTCCGTGCCAAACCAAAGTGGGGTTTCTATTTTAGAATTATTGCAACAAGCCGACATCATAGTTCAATCGGTAATGGTTTTGCTTGCGGTTGCATCCATTTGGTCGTGGACTATTGTTTTTGATAAGGTGTTTAAATTTTATATTTTGCGCATCAAAACCGCTAAATTTGAAAACCTCTTTCATTCCGAAAAATTATTGGACGATATTTTTTTGGTTGCCAAAAAAACTGACGACCACCCTTTTGCTAAAATATTTATTGCCGCAATCAAAGAATGGAAAGGCAGCAATGTAAAATCAATTATCCAAGCTCAAACTGGTGAAAAAAAAGAATCACTTAAAGATCGGATTGGCGGCGCAATGCAAGTTGCTTGCAATAAATCAATTGAAAAGTTGGAAAACGGAATGCAAATTTTAGCAATCATCGGTTCAACCGCGCCATTTGTTGGTTTATTTGGAACGGTTTGGGGAATTATGAATAGTTTTCAAGGCATCGCCGCCAGCAAAAATACTAGCCTTGCCGTTGTTGCACCCGGAATTGCCGAGGCACTTTTAGCAACTGCAATTGGTTTATTTGCCGCAATTCCGGCAGTTTTTTTCTACAATATTTACAGCAATAAAATCAATAAATTTGCCGATGAAATGCAGAATTTTTCGGTGATGGTCGGCAATATTTTATCCAGAGAACTTGACAGATAGCAATTAATAATAAACCATCTGCCTCATTAACCATTAGTCATTAATCATTAATCATTATCAAACATATGCCTAAAGAAGATTTATTATCAATGAACGGAGTTGTAGTTGAAGTTCTTCCCAACACAATTTTTCGCGTTGAATTAGAAAACAAACACATCATCACCGCTCATGCTTCTGGAAAAATTCGTAAAAATAAAATTCGGATTTTGAAAGGCGATACTGTTGAAATTGAGATGACAACTTATGATTTGAGCAAAGGCAGAATTGTTAGAAGAAATTAATCTGCCTAAATATAATTCCCGCCAAATTATTTTGGCGGGAACTCTTAATAAAATTACAATCCGTAATCACGAACCAAAATCTCAGCAATTTGCACCGCGTTTAAAGCCGCACCTTTTCTAAGATTATCCGCAACTACCCAAAGATTTAAACCGTTTTTCACCGTATCATCTTTTCTAATTCTAGAAACATAAACCGGATCTTTGGTGGTCACTTCAAATGGAGTTGCATAGCCGTTTTCAGAAATGTTATCTAAAACTACAACACCATCAAATTTCTCCAAAACTTTTCTTGCCTCCGCCACGCTGATTGGTTTTTCAAATTCAACATTCACTGATTCAGAATGCGAAACAAAAACTGGAACGCGCACACAAGTTGCGGTTACTTCAATATTTTCACCCATAATTTTTTTGGTTTCCACTTTCATCTTCCATTCTTCTTTAGTATTGCCATCTTCCATAAACACATCGATATGAGGAATAACGTTAAAGGCAATGCGTTTAGAGAATTTCTGTGGCTCGGTGATTTCGCTTTGATAAACTTTTTTAGTTGATTGAAAAAGTTCGTCCATTGCTTCTTTGCCAGCGCCACTCACTGATTGATAAGTTGAAACGACGATTCTTTTAATAACCGCCAAATCATGAAGTGGTTTTAGAGCAACAACCATTTGAATAGTTGAGCAATTTGGATTAGCAATAATGCCCGATTTTTTATAACCAGCAATTGCTTCAGGATTTACTTCTGGAACAATCAAAGGCACATTTTTGTCCATTCTAAAATGAGAAGTATTGTCAATGACAACACAGCCAGCCGCAGCCGCTCTAGGTGCGTGAATTGCTGAAATTGAACCACCTGGAGAAAATAAACCAATCGCAGTGCCGGTAAAATCATAATCTTCTAAAGCCTGAACTTTGAGAGTTTTTTTATCACCATAACTAACTTCGCGACCGATAGAATTGCGAGATGCCAAAGCCACAACTTGATCAGCTGGAAATTTTCTTTCCGCCAAAATTGATAAAATTTCGCGACCAACATTGCCCGTTGCGCCTGCAACAGCGATTTTTCTTGCCATATGAATTGAAAATTGAATTGTAAATTGATTAAATGAATGAAAAGCGCGGGCATTTTAATTATCCGCTTTAACTTTGTAAAGCACGAAATGGACAAGATCATAATTTTTATCATTGCCGGCGAACCTTCTGGCGATGTTTTGGGTGGCAAATTGATGGCGGCGATCAAGGCTGAAAGTTCTGGAAGAATAATTGAATTCGTTGGAGTTGGCGGCAGCAAGATGCAAGAACAAGGTTTAAATTCTCTTTTTCCAATTGCTGAATTATCCATAATGGGCTTTGCCGAAGTTATTCCTCATATTCCGCAATTATTAAAACGAATTAATCAAACTGCCGGAGAAATTATCAAATCTGGCGCGCAAATGGTTATCACTATTGATTCGCCCGATTTTTGTTTTCGGGTTATAAAAAAGTTAAAACAAAACCCAGCCAGCTCTAAAATAAAAAAAGTTCACCTCATCGCCCCAAGTGTTTGGGCTTATCGCCCTAAAAGAGCGGAAAAAATTGCTCAGCTTTACGATTTGCTTTTGGCAATTCTGCCCTTCGAGCCACCTTATTTTGAAAAGCACGGTTTAGAAACTTTATTTATCGGACACCCAATCACTGAAAATTATGCACCCCCATCATTTGCTAACGCAAACTCGCTCCCCCTAAATAGGGGGAACCTAATCCATAAAGAAAATTTCCGCGCGCAAAACCAAATTCAAGACAATGATTTATTGATTTGCGCCATGGCGGGAAGCCGAGTTGGAGAAGTAAAAAGAATTTTGCCGGAAATTATTGGCGCCATCAATATTCTCGCTCAAAAACATTCCAATTTAACCGTGGTAATGCCAATTATTGAAAGAACCCGACCATTTATTGAAAAGCAGCTCAGCCATTTTAATGTTCGGGTTTTGTTAATTAATGAAGCTCAAAAATATTCCGCTTTTAAAGCTGCCAACCTGGCTATTGCTAAATCGGGAACTAATAATCTGGAAATTGCCATTGCCGGCTTGCCAATGATTACCATCTACAAAATCAACGCCCTAACCCATTTTTTTGTCAAAAGAATGGTAAAAATTAAATTTGCTAATTTGATTAACCTAATTTTAAACCGCGAGCTAATCCCTGAGCTGCTCCAAGACAATTGTAACGCTCAAAAAATTGCCAGCACTGCGGAAAACTTGATTGCAAACCCACAATTAGCCCAAAAACAAATCACCGAAAGCCAAAATGTCTTAAAAATTTTGGGCTTGAATGCCAAGCAAAATCCTTCCAAAAAAGCAGCTTTAAAAATATTGTCCTATTTTTTGCCCAGATAAATTTTTATTAAAAATAGCTTGACGCATTTTTCAGCAGCAAGAATATAGCCCTAAAAAACTACAATCCTTTCTAGCCTTATAAATCAAGGCTCAAAACTAATTTTTAATGTTAAACAACGGGCTTTCTATGGCAAAAATTGTCAAGCGCTTTTTTTGTAAAAAAGTGAAATAAATTTCTTTACAAGATGAAAAAATCACTAGAGAATTTTGAAATATTTCGTCGCCTAAAGCCTCAAAAGAATCTGAATCTACCAAACTTAATTAAACTAATAGGAACTTAAAAGATGGTCTTACAAATTGAAGTTCTTGATGCTTGGAAAATTTTACAAGAAAACCCTAATTCAATTCTAATTGATGTGCGCACCAAGGAAGAAATTGAGTTTGTTGGTTTTGTTGATCAATCAAAAATTAACGGCAAGATAATTTTATTACCGTGGAAAAACTATCCGCAAATGTCAGCTGATGAATCTTTCACCGACAAATTATCAGCTTTGATTGCAGAAATTTTTCCGTCTAATTCAAAAGAGACGCAACTACTATTTTTATGCCGCAGTGGCAATCGATCGCTCGAAGCAGCGCTCTTTATGTCCGATTTTGGATACAACTGCTACAATATTATTAACGGTTTTGAAGGCTCTCATAACGATCTTGGTCAAAGAGGAAAGATCAATGGTTGGAAAGCCCAAAACCTGCCTTGGAGACAAAATTAATGCTAACAAATATCAACATTCAAAATGATAGCAAATCGCTCAAACTCGAATGGCAAAGCTTTTTTGCTGCTCTAAAAGTAGAATTTGATCAAGAAATTTTTGACAAATGGCTTGCTAAATTAGAGCTTTATTCTTGCTCTGATCACGAAGTTATTATGTCGGTTCCATCCAAATTTTTGCGCGATTGGATTAAAAGAGAATATTTTTTGGCGATCAAAAAAGTTTGGTTGCAACAAATTCCAACTTTACAAAAATTTTCAATTATTCATATTGAAAACGAAGTTCAAGACAAAGAAATAGCGGCTCCAACTTCTAATAATATTGTCAACCTATCTAAATATGACAATGTTTTTGCTTTAGGAACTGATCTTAATCCAAAATTCACTTTTGATAATTTTGCTGCCGGAAAATCCAATAATTTAGCCTTTAAAGCCGCCCAAATTATGGCTGGCGAAAAAAATGAGGCGATTAGCATTAATGATGTTAATCCATTATTTTTATATGGTGGAGTTGGTTTGGGCAAAACTCATTTAGGACAAGCAATTGCTTGGCACACCAAAGAAAATAACAAAAAAACTAAAGCAGTTTATTTATCAGCTGAACGTTTTATGCATCAGTTCGTGCAATCAATTCGCAGCCGTGATGTGGTTGAGTTCAAAGAAAAATTCCGCTCGATTGATCTATTAATTATCGACGATTTGCAATTTATCATCGGCAAAGACGGCACTCAAGAAGAGCTGCTTTATACAATCTCCAGCTTGGTTGAGGATAATAAAAAAGTAGTATTAATTTGCGATCGCTCGCCGGGGGATTTGAACAATATTGGCGATAAGCTAAAATCACGAATGTCAGCCGGAATGGTGGCGGATTTTAAATGTCCGGATTATCAAACCAGATTGGAAATTTTGAAGCTAAAAACTAAAAATGTTCAGCCAGAAATTGCTGTGGAAGTTCTCGAATTATTAGCCGATAAAATCAGTTCTAATGTTAGAGATTTAGAAGGTGCGTTGAAAAAATTAATTGTGAACCAAGTTTTCACCGGTCAAAAAGTTGATTTGCAAAATGCTAATTTGTTATTGCAAGATTTATTCCGTACCAGCCAAAGCGCAGTTACTATTGCTGATATTAAAAAAGAAGTTGGTGGTTTTTTTGGAGTTAGTTTGAAGGATTTAGATTCAGCTTGTAGGTCAAGAAAATTCGCTCGTCCGCGCCAAGTGGCAATGTATTTATCAAAAATTTTGACTACCAAAAGCCTTCCCGACATTGGCAGCTGCTTTGGCGGCAAAAATCACGCTACAGTGATTCACGCTTTCAAAACTGTGGAAAAGCTAATGTTGCAAGATATTGCTTTTGCTAATGATGTTAAAAATCTTGAAGAAAAATTATCTCGGTAATTTTCTAGTCAGCGCAATTGCTACAAGTGTTAGAGCTAACCAAAAGACAATTTTATCGCCAAATTTTAGATAAATTGTCTTAGGCAAATTTTCCATCAACATCACATCAATAATTCCTTTTTGATTCAAAGGAATTGCCGCCACAACTTGTCCCACCGGGTCAATCAAGCCAGAAATTCCGCTATTTGCCACTCTAATTACCGGCATTCCATATTCAATTGCACGCATTTTTACCATATCAAAATGTTGATAAGGCCCAGAGCTAGAGCCAAACCAAGCATCATTGGTGAGATTTAATAAAAATTTAGGTGGATTAGTTTTATCAATAATATTGTCCGGAAAAATCGCCTCATAACAAACTAGCGGGCTAAAGCTTGGGGTTTTGCTATTTAGTTTAATAGTTTTAAAACCTTCGCCGCTACTAAAATTAACTGCGCCATCAGTGATTTTGGAAATAAAAGAAAATTGATCCGCAAAAGGAACATATTCGCCAAACGGCACTAAATGGTTTTTATCGTAATTATCAGAAACTTGCGCTTGGTCGCTGACCATAAAAATTGTATTCCAAATTTTGTTTATATCGCGGTTATTATCTTTAAATTCCGCCCTTAAAGCGCCGGTGATCACAAAACCATCTTTGGGAGCAGCAGAAGCAATATCACCGAGCAATCCATAGCTGGTCAGCGGATTGATGACATATGGAACGGCGCTTTCCGACCAAATCACATAATTGACATTCTCAAAACCAGCTTTATGCGACATACGAATATTTTCCAGAAAAGCATTATAACGATAATCAGGATTCCATTTATCTTCTTGCCTAACCGCTGGCTGCACTAATCTGAATGTGGCATTTGGATAAAGTTTGGCTTGAAAATTATTTAAACGATAAAAACCAACTAGCCACATCAAGCCAATGATTACAGCTACTGAAGCTAAAAATGGTTGGGAATTTTGATCAACAATAAATTTTATTTTCTGATTTCTGATTTGAAAAAATAAAGCGCCGGAGCAATAAAAAATTACTGCAATTAAACTGAGCCCATAAACTCCAACAATTGCAGCTGCTTGCGATAAAGATGTGGAAAATAAAAAGCTATAGCCCAGCAAATTCCACGGAAAACCGGTGAATAAAATGGAGCGCAAATATTCGAATAAAACCCAAATAACTGCTAATAATAAAATTTTTCTCCAGCTGGTAATGGCAAATTTTTTGGCAATAAAATTAACCGCTAAGAAAACCAAACCAATGTAGATTGCCAGCACCGCTGGAATTAAAAATAAGGCGAATGGTAATAGCCAAAAGAAGCGGGAAATATCAACAAAAAGCGAAATTGAAATCCAATAAAGCCCAAAGACAAATTGCCCGAAGCCAAAGCACCAGCCCATCCAGAATGATTGTTTATTATTTTTACAATAATTGCTGAGCATAAATAAACCGCTAAAAGCCACAATCGCCAACGGCGCAAAATATAAAGGCGCAAAAGCGGAAGCGGAAATTGCACCCAAAATTAGGGCAATAAAATATTTATTTTTCAGAAGTGATTTTGTTTTGTTTAGCATTAATTATTTGAAATGAAATATTGCCAAGAAAGTATTGCCAAGAAAGCATTGATTATAATAAGCACTTTATTAGCATAAAACTTTATTATTCCAATCAATAATTGCCTATCTCAATAATATGTCTCAAAAAATTACTCCCGTCACAATTGCTTTCGGCGACGGTATCGGCCCTGAAATTATGGAAGCTACTTTGCATATTCTTAAAGAAGCTCAGGCAAGAATTAGTTTTAATATCATTGAGGTTGGCAAAAATATTTACGAAAAAGGTTTTAATTCTGGCTTAATGCCTTCTGCTTGGGAAGAGTTGAATAATAGTAAAGTTCTGCTTAAAGCGCCAATCACAACGCCGCAAGGTGGTGGTTATAAAAGTTTGAATGTCACCATCCGCAAAAAATTAGGGCTTTACGCCAATGTTCGCCCGGTCTCATCTTTCTATCCATTCGTCGCCACCAAACATCCCAAAATGGATGTGGTGATTGTTCGTGAAAATGAAGAAGATTTATACACCGGCATTGAACATCGCCAAACTGTGCAATCCTACCAATGCTTGAAAATCATCACTCGCGAGGGCTGTGAAAAAATTGTGCGCTATGCTTTTGAATATGCGGTTAAAAATAATCGCAAAAAAGTTACCTGCTTTTCCAAAGACAATATTATGAAATTAACCGACGGAATGTTTCGTGAAATTTTCAATCAAGTTGCTCAAGAATATCCAAACATTATCACCGATCATTATATCATTGACATAGGAACTGCAAGGCTTGCCGCCAAGCCTGAAATTTTTGATGTGATTGTTACTCTCAATTTATATGGCGATATTATTTCTGACGTTGCCGCTGAAATTTCTGGTTCAGTTGGTTTGGCTGGCTCAGCAAATATTGGCAAAGAATGCGCCATGTTTGAAGCAATTCACGGCTCCGCCCCCGATATTGCCGGACAAAATATTGCTAACCCAACCGGCTTAATTCAAGCTGCGGTGATGATGCTAGTTCATTTGGGTCAAGCTGATATTGCTAATAAAATTCGCAATGCTTTGTTTAAAACTATTGAAGATGGTTTGCACACTGTGGATATTTATAATGAGAAAACTAGTCGGAAAAAATTAGGAACTAAAGAGTTTGCCGACGCAGTAATTGCCAATCTTGGCGAGGAACCAAAAGAACTTGCCAAAGCTGATTTTAAAAATATTGAAACTGAAAAAACCGCTATAAATCACGCGGCAATTGTTGTGACAAATATCAAAAAGTCTTTGATTGGATGTGATTTATTTATCGATTGGCAAAATGAATTTGAGGAACTTCTAGCTTTGATTAATAAAATGGAAAGTGAAAAATTTGAAATCAAAATGATCACCGCCAAAGGTTTAGTTTTGTGGCCGCAAATTGATAAACACAATCAGCCAAACTATCCAAAAGGACAAACTATTCTGCGTTTTATCGGCAAAGGAATTAGCGGCAAAAACAGTAGCGATATTATTGCTAAAGATAAAATCGTCACTCATCAAGATTTGATCGAAATTTTAAATATGTTTGCCAATCACCAAGTGGATTTTATTAAATATGAAGGTTTATATTTGTTTGACGGCAAACCAGGTTACAGCTCAGGACAAGGTGAATAAGTTTTTATTAACAACAAAATAAAGCGATATGAACTATGAAAAATTTTTAGATAATATTTTTATCAATCTCGAAAAAACTTTTACCACCGCAACCTTTTACTGGCAATCAATCTCAATCATTTCTTGTTTGATATTGGCAATCTTATCTTACAAGCTGATCAAAAAATCTTGCTTTGCCAATCAACAACAAAATCAAAAACCAACTGATTGGCTTTATCGCTACTTTCTACCACTGCTTCTACCAATTTTAATGATTGTTTATTTATCATTCGGCGCAGTTATTTTTACTAATTTTTTTAAAGATAGTTTTTTATTCCAAACCACCATTCAACTTCTGGTTCTCTTCATTTTCTTGCGTTTTTTAAGAATATTATTTAACAGCAATTTTATTACCAATGTGGTCGGCTTCTTTTTAATTCCCGCTATTGTCCTGAATATTTTTGGCTTGTTTGAATCAACTGTGCTTTTTTTAGATAGCTTCGCAGTTTCAATCGGCAAAGTGCGTATTTCAATTTATACTGTCATTCAGGCCTTTGTTGTTCTCTCGGTGGTTTTTTGGGCTTCAGGTTTAATTTCCAAAAAAACCAAAAAATATTTCGCCGGTAAAGCAGATCTAAAAGCCAGCACCAAAGGCATCATTACCAAAATGATCGACATCACCATTTATTTTATTGTCTTTGTTATCATCTTAAGAGTTTTTGGTGTTGATATGACAACCTTTGCGGTGATTGGTGGTGCGATTGGTGTTGGTATCGGTTTTGGTCTACAAAAAATCGCTTCCAACTTTATCAGCGGCATTATTTTATTAATGGAAAAATCAGTGGAAATTGGCGATATTGTTGAGCTTGATAACGGCAATATTTATGGCACCGTCACTCATTTTGGTGGCAGATATACTTTAATTGAAGCCATGGACGGCAAAGAAATTATGGTTCCAAATGAAGATTTTATTATCAGCAAAGTCACTAACTGGACCTTCAACAACCACCGCGTTCGCGTCGACATTAAAATCCATATTTCCTACGATTCTGATGTACGCAAAGCTCAAGAAATTATTTTGCAAGCCGCCAAAGAACATCCAAGATGCCTAAAATATCCTGAAGCTGAATGTTATGTGGATAATTTTTTAGATAACGCCATTAACCTAACCACCTTCTTCTGGGTTGGCGACGTAGCAATGGGAAGAATGGGTCCTAAAAATGATGTGATGATAAAAATTTTGGAAAGATTCAAAGAAAATAATATTGAAATTCCAATGCCGCAAAGAGAAATGGTGATTAGAAGGCATTAACTACTTATTAATCAATGATATTTGATTTATGAAAAAACTTAAATATCAATTTGTAACTTTTCTTACCGGAAGTAACCCAGAATATCTGCCATATCTGTTTGGTATTACTAAAATGGGAAGAGGTGATGACGAAAGAGGTTACAAAATAAAAAGATCTTTGGTTGTTGATGATGCTGCACTAAAAATGATTGAAGAAGAAATTGTTGAAGTTCCTTATAGTGGAATGATGCGACCCTTAAATTTTGTCTATAATTCCAGACAGATTAGCTTCAGAACCTACCTTGAAGAAAATGGAATAGAAATTTTAAATGCTAAAGAGTTATTCAAGATCTATAGAAATAAAGCCCATAATCATTTTAGATCAATTGGAATCAGTGAGTTAGAAGCTCAAACAAGATCAAACGGGATGCACGAACGAGTAGAAAAAACTTTTTCTTTATTAGGAGGCGGCACCTTACCAGAATCTACAAAAACTGACTTTCTAAAAGCTATGTCACTTTTTTGTGGCACAAGCCAAGACGCTGATGATCAAACTGCGGTTTTAGCTTTTGATCTTGACATATATCACACGGGAAAAGTTGATTTTCCTTACTTAGATACAGTGTATGAACTCACTGACTGCATCTTTGCTGATAAAATATCATTTACGCAAGAGACGGTTGCTGATTTTGCTAGGAGACATCCAAGTGAAGAAATTGATCTTATAATGGAAAAATACGAACTTGGAAAAGGCTTACAATGTATTAGCGATCCCAAAACTGCTATAGAACTTTATCACACTAACCGCGACGATGCAACGGCCGGTAGAACAAGTGAATTTTCTGGCAACAGAGTGTCAACATATCCTTTTACTAGAGATATTCTTGAATATCACATCAAAACCATTTCTGAAGCTTATTACTCAGCGCGAGATACAGATTTAGACATTAAAGAATATGGTCGTGACGAAGTTGATCTAAAGCGTAGGGTCGATGAATTAGTGAACATTCTTTATGTCGGTGGTCAAACTAGGCAAAGTATTCATTTACTAAACCAAGCTTTGAAAATTTTTCAACACAACAATCCTCAAATAAAATTAACAAATGAAGATTTGAATAATCGAAACTATCCTGAAGAAGTTTCTAGAAGTGATCGAACTAGAGTTGAACCTCAACGAATTGGAATTGGCGGAAATTATCGCATAGGAAAATGGGCGGAACATGGAAAAACGGAAGACCAAAAAGATAAAAAGCCAACAATAGTTCAGCCTGTTTGCAAAAATCTTAAACCTGATGGTGATTATGATGATTATTTTCACGAAACTGTTGCCGCAAATAAACTCGCCAACACTGTTAATCACGATCCAAATCAACCTCTAAAACCATCAAATCTTTTAACTCTAAACGATCCAACTAATGGTCAATGTTCCGCACTACCTCCAAGCACACTTTTAGCCGGTTTATTAGCCACAAGATTATTGGGAAGAGCTGTTAGAGGAAAATAACCATCAATTCCCACCAGCATTTTTGATAAAAAATTTCTTCAAAGAAGGAATTTTTTCAACCACCGCTAAGCCACTGTTTCTCAGGGTTTTGAGGATTTTGGAATGGTTAGAAAATAGACCGTTTAATCCATCAGTTGCAGCAACCATTTTATAAGCACCAATTTTTCTGATCTGATTATATTTTTGCAAAAGCGTTTCATCGCCAATATCCAAACCACACTCAAAATATTCTTTCACCAAATCGGTTAAAACTTTTATATCATCAATTCCCAAATTAAAACCTTGCCCAGCAATTGGATGAATGCCGTGAGCGGCATCGCCAACCAAAACCATTCTTTGATGATAAAATTTATCAGCCACAATTAAATCCAAATTATATTGGAACGGAGCATTGATAATCTTGATTTCGCCTAAATAATTTCCAACTAATTTTCTAAGCTGCGCTAAAAAATTTTCCTCATCCATTTGCAAAATTGTTGGCGCTTTATCGCTTTTTACCGTCCAAACAATTGAAGATTCTCGATCGTTTTTCATCGGTAAAACTGCGAATGGACCGTCGGGAACAAATTTTTCTAAAGCAATATTTTGGTGTGATAATTGATGAGAAATATTAAAAACCAAAGCAGTTTGTTGATAGGATTTTTGAAAAGTTTTGATGTGAAATTTTTCACGCAACGCCGAAAATCTGCCATCGCAAGCTAATAATAATTTAGCGTTAATGATTCTTTGATTATCCAAAGTGACAATTGCTTGATTATTTTCAAAAGTAATTTCCTGATAGAAATTTGGGCAAATAATTTCTAAATTATTTTGCTGCACAGCCTTATCTCTCAAGGCGTTGTGAATGTGATAATTTTCAATTACCAAACCAAAGGGAGATTTATTAGCATTATTTTCATTGGCAAAATGCAGATAAAAAGGTGAATTGCCATCAACAATTTTTATATCTTCAATCGCACCTGCGAAAGGTTTAATATTTTCTAAAATCCCAATTCGCTCAAAAACTTTTAAAGAAGATTGCGAGATCGCAAAAGCTCTGCCGTCTCTTTGTTTGTCTTGTTTGATAATGTCAGATTTTTCGAGAAGAGCAATTTTGATATGCGGGTTTGCAGCAGCTAAATATAAGGCGGCGGTGAGCCCAGAAAAGCCGCCGCCGATAACAATAATATCAAAGTCGTGAGTCGTGAGTCGTGAGTCGTTAGTCATTTTTAAACCATCAACATTCCGCCATTAATATGCAGAGTTTGACCGGTGATATAATTTGCTTCTTCACTGGCTAAGAAAACCGTGCTGGCAGCAATGTCGGCTGGCAAGCCCATTTTTCCAGTTGGAATTGAAGATAAGATTCCTTGCTTTTGTGCGTCAGTTAAAACTTCAGTCATGCTGGTGGCAATGAAGCCGGGAGCGATGCAATTGATGGTGATGCCGCGCGATGCAACTTCTAGAGCAAAAGATTTTGACATACCAATCATTCCTGCTTTTGAAGCAACATAATTCGCCTGCCCTGGATTGCCGCTCACTCCAACTACTGAAGAAATATTAATAATTCTGCCCCATTTTCTACGAATCATTTTTTTGATCGCGTTACGATTCAAAATGAAAGTTGATTTCAAATTAATATCCAAAACTTCATCCCAATCTTCATTTTTCATTCTCAGCGCCAAACCATCTTTAGTGATTCCGGCATTGCAAATCAAAATATCAACCTGCCCCATTGCTGTTTCAGCCTTTTCAATCAAAGCCTCAACTTCTTCAACCGAACTTAAATTGCAGGGCAAAATATGACATTCACCTGAAATTGTCGCCGCTAATTCTTTGAGCTTTTCCTCACGAGTTCCAGATATCGCCACAACCGCTCCAGCCGCACTTAAAGACTTGGCAATCTCACCACCAATTCCCCCAGTTGCACCAGTAATCAAAGCTTTTTTTCCTTGTAGATCAAACATAAATTTTAATAGTTAAATAGTTAATAAAAAACAACCCAATCGCGCTGTAGCGAAGCGCAAGCGGAAAGCGAATTAGTTACTCATAATTTCAATTAGTCTTTTCATCTTTTCCAACTCTTGTTTGGTATATCCCGATTCTTCTTTTGGCTCAGTTTTGATTTCAGTATTATCTTTATTTTTTTCTACTTTTATCGCCGGCGAAACTTTTTTATCCTGATCTTCAAGCAATTGATCATATATTTTTTTAGTCTCAATAATTTTATCCAACGATTCCATTTCTTCGTCACCATCTTTATTAGCAGAACCATTTCTGACTTGCTGCATCATATTATCAATGAATGGCTTAACCCAATTGGCACCAACCGCCAGAGCTCCATAACTTTTAGATTCTTTAAACCAGCTTGGTCCAAATTTTTCTGCAACTTTTTTTTCTTTCTTTATAGCAGAGCCTGAATACATCGACAAAACCACAGCAAAAATGAAAGCAAGAATAAAATATCCTTTTGCAAAACCAAAGCCAAAACCTAAAGATTGATTGATTGCGCCGGGAATTTTTTCAGATAAAGGTGTCGATATTTTTGAACTAATAATTGAACAAATGATTAAAACCGCCACAAAAACTGCAAAGCGAATTCCTAAATCCAAAACCATTTGCGGAGAATCTGAGTGGATAAAAAATTTAGAAATCATCGGGGCAATAAAATAAGAAGCGATGGTTGCCAAAATCAGATTAACAGTTGAAAAAAAATCTTTGATGAATCCTTTTAAAAATGCCAAAATGGCAAATACAAAAAGAATCAAAATTATTGCGCTGTCAACGGAATTAGGGGTTAAAGCCATGATTGTTTTTATTTATTTATAAAGCCTGAAGAACGGTAATTTTTTAATAAAACCAGCAATATTTTTTTGAGGATTTTGGCAAAAGTCAGCCTTGATTTGCTCTTTGGTTTTTATGACTTTTTTTAACATCTCACCAGTTTGCTTGCAACGGTTTTTCACTTTAAATTTGAAAGCTGCGAATTGCATAACTTTTTCAATTTGAGAATCGAGCAAATCTAAAGTTTTTTGATAATTTTCTGATTCATCTTTTACAAAATAAACCAAAACCCGAATATAAATTTTCGCCAAAATAATTCTTTTACTGTAAAAATTATAATCCGTAGAATTATCTCCCGCCAGCTTCCACATTAGATCGGCAGTTTTGTAGGAATTTTTTAAAGCGCCAGAAATATTTTTTGGCTGCAAATAAAAATGAATCAGTTTTTGTAATTGCGGTTTATATTCTTGATTAATTTTTAATCGAATTTTGACCAAATTTTTAATCTTATCACGAATTTTCATCGCCCCAAAATCCACGCCAATTGCAGCTTCCTGCATTTTTTCATCGATAGTGCGAATAAAAAAATCCGCAAGATCTTCACAGCCATTTTCAAAAATGAATGGTAAAAATTTTATATCAATTTCAGCTTTAGCAAAAGCCATTTCCAGCGCTTTTTGATTCCAACCTTCAAAAAGGCAGATTTCAAGAAAGTGATTAAGAACTTTTTTTTTGTTGGTAAAAGAATCTATGAGCATAAATTTTTGGTTATCATCCTAAACTACCTGTCATCCTGAGCAAAGCGAAGGATCTCGTGAGTCAAAATTTCGAAAGCTAAACTCACGAGATCCTTCG
>JAZKFV010000004.1:0-34064 GCA_040386195.1 Pseudomonadota bacterium
TTGTAAGTCGTAAGTCAAGAAAATACTTACGACTTATTACTTACGACTTACGACTAAATTTTTATGCAATAAAAATTTATTATGAGCAATAAAGAAGGAATAAAAATATCTCTTGAATCTTTTGATCACGTTGTTTTAAACAAAGCAATGCAAGAGATCATCAATACTGTAAAAAGAACTGGTGCAGCTGTGAAAGGTCCGATTCCATTACCAACTAAGATCCACAAACTTACGGTAATTCGTGGACCTCATGTTGATAAAGATTCTAGAGAGCAATTTGAAATCAGATCTTCAAAAAGATTATTGATTATCTCTCCTACTGCTCAAACTGTGGATGCCTTGATGAAGTTAAATCTTTCATCTGGGGTTAATATTAAGATCGCAATTAACGGGGCTAGTAACTAATGATTAATTTGATTGCCAAAAAAATTGGAATGAGTCACCTCTATCAAGAGAGTGGCGCTGCTGTGCCTTTCACTATGGTGCAGCTTTATGATAATTGTGTCATTGATTTGAAGATCAATGCTGATAATGATAAAGAATTTGATCACATCTTGCTTGGCTATGGCAAAGTTGCCAATGCTAAAAAAGTTGCCAAATCAGTTGCTGGTGTTTTCACTAAGAAAAATATCCCAGTTCATAAAAAAATCTATGGATGCCGAGTTAAAAAGAACTCTACTCATAAAATAGGTGACATTATCACTGCCGATTCACTTTTAAAAGAAGGTGATTTCGTTGATGTGAGTGGCATTTCAACTGGTAAAGGTTTCGCCGGTGTTATGAAAAGACATAACTTTGCTGGTTTGGAAGCCAGTCACGGTGTTTCTGTTTCGCACAGATCTCACGGTTCAACTGGTCAAAGACAAGATCCGGGTAAAGTATTTAAAGGCAAAAAAATGGCCGGACATATGGGTGTGGATAAAATCACCGTCAAAAATTTAGAAGTTTTAATCATTAATAAAGAAAATAACACTATTGCTATCAAGGGCGCAATTCCTGGTACAAACGGTAGTGATGTGGTCATAAAAATTGCTAATTAGGGAATATATGGTTGATTTAAGAACAATTGATTTTGCTAGTTCGAAAGTTGTAGCAGAAAAATTAGATTTTGCTTTAGAAAATGAAGGCGGCGAAATTCGCTTGGAAAGTCCAAGAGCTGTTGCTTATGTTCTAGGCTGGCAACGCGCTAAAAGAAGAGCTGGTTCAGCGAATACTAAACTTATGTCAGAAATTTCTGGCACTACCGCAAAACCTCATAAACAAAAGGGAACTGGTAGCGCTCGTCAAGGTAGCAAAAGATCAGTACAATTTAGAGGTGGTAGAACTTGTTTTGGTCCTAGAGCTAGATCATTTGATTTTTCCTTACCGAAAAAAATTATTAAAACAGCTTTGGCTGATGTGATTAGATTAAAAATCAAAGAAAATAAAGTTGTTTTATTTTCTGGTTGCAAGGCTGATTTAAAAACTTCTCAAGTTAATAAATTGCTTAAATCTAGTAATATCAATCAAGCTTTATTTTTATACCAATCTGATAACGATTCTAACCATATTATTCAGTCAGTTCGTAATCTAAAAAATGTTAAAGCCTTGGATTTCAAAGGTTTGAATGTCTATGACATTTTGAATTTTGAATTTCTAGTGCTTGATAAAAATTTGTTCCAAACAATTAAAGAGGTGGCATTGTAATGAGTGCAATTAATTACGACAAAATAAAAGGTTTAATTTATACCGAAAAATCTAATAAGCAGCTTGAGCAAAACAAATACTGTTTTGAAATCAGCGCTGATTGTGATAAAACTGAAATTAAAGCTTCACTAAAAGCGATATTCAACGTTGATGTTATCAAGGTTAATATCAGCAATGTGACTGGTAAAATCAAAAGATTTAAAGGCATTATTGGCAAGAGATCATCTTACAAAAAAGCCTTGGTTACAATTAAAGAAGGTCAATCAATCAACTTTGAGGGTTCAAACTAGAAAATGGCAATTAAAAATTATAAAGCTATTACCCCAGCTTTAAGACAATTAAAATTAGTTGATAGAAGCGATTTGTGGAAATCTTCACCGTTGAAGATTCTAACTACAACCGCTCCTGTTCAAGCTGGAAGAAATAACAAAGGTCGTATTACTGTTAGACATAAATCTGGCGGTCATAAAAAATCTTACCGAATCATTGATTTCAAAAGAAATAAATTTGATATCGAAGCTGCGGTGGAAAGAATTGAATATGATCCAAACAGAACTGCTTTCATTGCTTTGATCAAATATACTGATGGTGTTTTTTCTTACATCATCGCGCCACATAAATTAAAAGTTGGTGATAAAATTATTTCTTCAAAACAATTAATTGACATCAAAATTGGCAATTCAATGCCTCTTTCAGTCATTCCAATTGGTTCAATCATTCATAATATTGAATTAAAACCAGGTTGTGGCGCTGCCGTTTCAAGATCAGCTGGAACCTATGCACAATTGGTTGGTAAAGATGGTGGTTATGCTCTAGTGAAAATGCAATCTGGTGAAATCAGATTATTCTTGCTGGATTGTATGGCAACAATTGGATCAGTTTCTAACCTTGATAATAAAAACGTCTCTATTGGTAAAGCCGGTAGATCAAGATGGTTAGGTATCAGACCAACAGTTCGTGGTGTTGCTATGAACCCAGTTGATCACCCGCACGGTGGTGGTGAAGGTAGAACTTCGGGCGGTCGTCACCCAGTTTCTCCACACGGTAAATCAGCTAAAGGTAAAAAAACTAGATCGAGAAAAAAATCGAATCGCTTAATTGTTAAAAACAGACATAAAAAATAATTTATATGCCTAGATCATCATGGAAATTACCGTTCGTTGACGGTTACTTATTAAAAAAAGTTAAGGAATATAATAGTTCTTCTAAGAAACAAATTATTAAAATTTGGTCAAGAAGATCAACTATCCTTCCTCAATTTGTTGGGGTTAATTTTGCAGTTCATAACGGCAAAAAATTCGTTTCTGTTTTAGTTAGCGAAGGAATGGTTGGTCATAAATTTGGTGAGTTCGCTCCAACTAGAACTTTCTATGGTCACGGTGGTGATAAAACTGTTAAAAAATCTTAATAAAATATGTCTTTAACTAAAGAAAAAAAACCAGCAGCGCAAGAAGAAAAACTAGCAGTTGCATATTTAAACGCGCTTAAATCAAGCCCGCTTAAAGTTATGAAATTGACTAGAAACTTGCCGGGTTTACCAGTTGCAGAAGTGCTAATGAAATTAAAGTTTTGTAACTTAAAAGTTGCAGGACCAGTCAGAGATTTGGTTTATTCAGCAATGTCGAATGCTGAAAATAATCACAATATGGATGTCGATAATTTATTTATAAAAAGAATTGATGTTGGTCGCGCTTTTGCTCTAAAAAGATTTAGTGCTCGTGCTAGAGGTAGATCTAGTCAAATACTAAAGACTTTTAGCAACATCAGAGTTGTACTAGTAGAAAAACAAAATTAATAACAAAAGGTAGAAACAGTGGGTCAAAAAGTTAATCCGGTTGGTTTTAGAATTTTAAACAAAAAAAGCTGGGAATCAGTTTGGTTTGATAAAAAATCATACGCAAAAAAATTAGTTAATGACGTTCAAATTAGAAAGTTCATTAAAACTAAATATGCTCATTGCGGCATAGCAAGTGTAATTATTGAAAGACCATCAGACAAAATTCACTTGATCATCAAAACCTCTAAACCAGGTGTGTTGATTGGTAAAAAAGGTTCAGATATCGAAAAAATTAACCAAGCAGTTGAAAAAATTGCTGGTGTAAAAGTTGACGTTAAAATTGTTGAAGTTGATAAGCCTGATACTAACGCAGCATTGATTGCGCAAAACATTGCTAAACAATTAGAAAGCCGTGCCGCTTTCAAAAAAGTAATGAAAAAATCAATGCAATCAGCCATGAAATTTGGCGCATTAGGAATTAAAGTTGCTTGTGCTGGCAGATTAGGCGGCGCTGAAATTGCTCGTACTGAATGGTATAAAGACGGATCAGTTCCACTTCATACTCTAAGATGTGATATCGATTATGCTACCGCTAACGCTTACACTACCTATGGTGTGATTGGTGTTAAAGTTTGGGTTCATAAAGGTTTTGTTGATAAAAATAACACTAAATAAACATGTTAGTACCAAGTAAGACCAAATATAGAAAAGCCCAGAAGGGCGGCAAAAAAATCCTCGGTAATGCCAATTCCGGCAATCAATTATCGTATGGATCTTTTGGATTAAAATCTTTAGAACCTTGCAAACTCAATTCTAAACAAATTGAATCAGCAAGAAAAGTTCTCAGCCGTTATATGAAAAGAGCTGGAAAAATGTGGATTTCAGTTTTTCCTCACACTCCAGTTACTAAAAAACCAGCCGAAGTTCGGATGGGAAGTGGTAAAGGAAGTGTGGAATATTACATCGCTAAAATCAAACCAGGTCGAGTGATTTTTGAAATTGACGGAGTTGATGAAGCATCATCAATCTTGGCACTAACTAAAGCTTCTGCCAAATTACCATTTAAAACTAAAATTATTAATCTGATCTAGTATGTCAAAAATTGAAGATAAAAAATCTCTATTGCAAGATATTTCATCAAAAAAGAAAAGTCTTTTGATGATGAGAATCAAACGCTCTTCTGGTGATTTTGAAGCAGCAAAAAATATGAAAAACACTAGAAAAGAAGTGGCGAGATTATTCACTAAGCTTAATGCAAAATAACTATGAAGGTAAAAATTTTAAATATTATCGATAATAAAACTTTTAAAGCTGAGGCAACTTTATATAAGCCACATAAAAAATATGGGAAATATCTTACTTCTCATAAAAAATATTTGGTTCATTATGAAGGTGACAAAAAATTAAATATCGGCGAAGAAGTTGTTATTAAAGAAACCCGGCCAATATCTAAAAATAAAAGATGGATATTAACTACAACTAACGAGGCTTAAACAAATGATTCAAATGCAAACCAATTTAGTGGTTGCCGATAATTCCGGCGCTAAAACTGCTAGATGTATTAAAGTTCTAGGTGGAAGTGATCACATGATCACTGGAATTGGCGATATTATCGTGGTTTCAATCACCAGCATTATACCTGGCTCAAAAGTTAAAAAAGGGCAGGTTGCTAAAGGTGTTATTATTAGAACTAGAAGTAAAACCGTCCGACCAGATGGAAGTTTCATTGTCTTTGGTGACAATGCGATTGTTTTGGTTGATAAAGATGGTGAACCTTTGGCGACTCGTGTTTTCGGTCCGGTTGCTAGAGAAGTTAGACAAAAGAATTTCTTAAAGATCGTTTCACTTGCTTCGGAGGTATTATAGATGGCACTTAAATTTAAAAAAAATGATCAAGTTATTGTTATAGCTGGATCAAGTAAAGGTAAAACTGGCAACATCGTATCCATTAAAAATGATCGAGTAATTGTTGGTGGTGTTAATTTGGTAACCTTTCATAAAAAACCAACTTCTAACCAAGCTGGTGAAATTACTAAGAAAGAAGGCTCAATTCACATTTCTAACCTTTCTCATATTGAGAATGGTAAACCAGTAAAAATTGCTTTCAAAGTTGAAGCTGGTGAAGGTAAGAATTTTGTTCGCAAAACTCGTATCTCCAGAAAAACTGGTAAGAAAATTGACTAATGAATTGCTAAATAATTGAAATTTCCAAACACGATGTCTTACACAAAAGAATTATATAAAAAATCGGTTGCTGATTTAAAAAAGCAATTCTCTTATCAAAATGATATGGAGATTCCGAAAATAACTAAAGTTAGTATCAACGTTGGTATTAAAGCAGTTGATAGCGACAATAAGTTTTTATCTTATTTAGCGGCGCAAGTTTCTGCAATTGCTGGTCAAAAAGCAGTAATTACCAAATCTCGCAAATCAATTGCGACTTTCAAACTCAGAGAAAATATGGGCATTGGCTGCATGGTGACTTTGCGTGGTAAAAAAATGTATGAATTTTTTGATCGTTTAGTTTATATCGCTTTGCCAAGAGTTAGAGATTTTAGAGGTTTATCAGCTAAAGGTTTTAACCAAAGTGGACACTACTCTTTTGGTCTTAAAGAACATAACGTATTTTTAGAAGTTGACCTTGATAACATCTTAAAAATCTTCGGCATGAATATCACTATTGCTACTAATGCTAAGACTAAAGAGGAATCAGTCTTCTTATTAAAAAAGCTTAATCTTCCTATCAAATAATATATGGCTAAAAAAAGTTCAATTAACAAAAATTTAAGAAGAAAAGCTCTAGCTACCAAGCTAAAGTCAAAAAGATCTGGCTTATTAGATATTGCTAATAATGTTGAGTTGTCTTTTGAAGACAGGCTTAAAGCGCAAATTAAATTGGCAGAATTGCCACGCAATAGTGCTGAAATCAGATATAGAAATAGATGCAGCCTAACCGGTAGACCAAGAGGTGTTTACAGAAAATTTTCCTTGTCCAGAATCGCCATAAGAGAACTTGCTTCTTGGGGTCAAATTCCTGGCTTAACTAAATCAAGTTGGTAATTATACGATGTCAGTTAATCACTCAGTTTCCGATCTAGCCACCATCATCCGTAACGGTTATATGGTTGGTCGTAAAGTTGTTACTTCGCCAGTCTCTAATTTAAGAGAAGCGGTGCTTAAAATTCTAAAAGAAGAAGGCTATATCTTGAACTACAGCAAACTTGCGCAGACAGATGGTAAAAGCAGATTCGATATTCATTTAAAATATCATCTTTCTGCTCCAGTAGTGAGCGAAATTTCGGTGGTTTCTAAACCAGGAAGAAGAGTTTATTGTAATGCTGACCAAATTCCAGTAGTTAAAAATGGCTTAGGAATTGTCATCATTTCTACATCTAGCGGTGTCTTAGCTGATCATACAGCAAGAGCTTCTAAGGTTGGTGGTGAAATTCTATTGAAAGTATTTTAGTTAATAAATTTATTTAAAAAAAAGTTATGTCACGAGTTGGTAAATTACCAGTTAAATTACCGGATAATATCAAAGCTAACATTGTAGGTAATGTTATAAATCTTGATAATGGTAAGGTTAAAAAGTCTTACAAAGTTATGCCTTCCGTTGATGTGGCTCTTGCTGACAACATTTTGAAGTTCACAGCCAAAGAAGGTTTTGAAAAAGCTTCAGTTGATGTGGGAATGGATCGCAGTAATGTCAAAAATATTGTCGCTGGTTTGCAAACTCCATTCAAAATTGTTTTAGAAATTAACGGCGTTGGTTATAAAGCGGCAGTTGAAAAAACTGGCATCGTTTTGAGCTTAGGCTACAGTCATGAAATATACTATCTTCTACCACAAAATGTGGTGGCAGTTTTTGAAAAACCAAATTTAATCATCTTAACTAGTGATGATAAAGTTTTGGTTGGCCAAGTTGCTTCGGAAATTATCTCTTTTAGAAAGCCAGAACCTTATAAAGGTAAAGGTGTGAAGATTGCCGGCAAAGCAATCGTTCGTAAAGAAGGTAAGAAAAAATAAAAACTGAAGTCAAAGCGTCGTCTTGCTTCGATATTTCAAAGTTTTTTAATTTTTTAAAACGCACCTATATTTAATAGGTTTACCTTTTAAAAAATTAAAAAACTTTGAAATCTCTTTGCAATACTTGCTTTGACTCCAGTTTTAATAACATTAATAATATTGATATGTCAGCCTCACTAAGTAGTTCTGAAAAAAGACAAATAAGAGTTAGAAGTAACATCAAAAAAAGAAACAGAGGTCAAAGATCGAGAATATCGGTTTTTAGATCAAATAAAAATATCTACGTTCAATTAATTGGTATTGACGGAAATGTTATCAATTCTTGCTCATCAACTGTGCTTGATGAAAAAGATTTGCAAGGCAAAAAAGGTATTGATATTGCTAAAATCGTTGGCACTAAATTTGCTAAAGATTGTGTTGCTAAAGGTGTTAAAGAAGTAGTTTTCGATAAAGGATGCTATTTATATAGTGGCAGAGTGAAAGCTGTGGCAGATTCTTGCCGCGAAGCTGGTCTTCAATTTTAATGGCTTCAATTCTAATTAATTCAATCAAATTAAATCTAACAAGATGTCAAAACCTAATAAAAATTCAGTCGAATTAGTCGAAAAGTTAATCTCGGTAAATAAAGTTTCTAAAACCGTTAAAGGTGGTAAAAACTTTTCTTTCGCTGTGTTAGTTGTAGTTGGTGATAAAAATGGTAAAGTTGGTTTTGGTAAAGGTAACGCCAAAGAAGTTGCTGATGCAAAAAATAAAGCTTTTGAAGCGGCAAGAAAATCTCTAAAAAAAGTTGCTCTTAAAGAAGGCAGAACTATCCATCACGATGTTGAAGGTAGATTTTGTTCAGCAAGAGTGAGTATGAGATCAGCTCCAGCGGGAACTGGTGTGATTGCTGGAAGTGCGATGCGCGCCATTTTTGAATGTGCTGGAATTCACGACATCGTTTCTAAATCACTTGGAACTTCCAACCCTTACAACATGGTTTGGGCTACTTTCCAAGCTTTAGGAAAATTGAATTCACCAAGAAGTATTGCAGATAAAAGATCAAAAGAAATTTCTGAAATTATCAAAAGAAGAAATGCAGTTTTGAAAACAAATAATAACAATAATAACAGCGAGGCTTAAATGTTATTTGAAAATTTTCTAGATAAAAAAGTTGCTCTCACTCAAGTTAGAAGTGAAAACAAATTAGTTAAAAGACAAAAATCTACCTTAGCTGGTCTAGGTTTAAGAGGTGTTAATACTAATTCTCAACTATTAGCTTCCAAAGAAGTTATTGGTATGATCAAAAAAGTTAGTCATCTAATCACAGTTTCTGCTGTATAAAATTTATATATTTATCAACTTCAAGAAGTTGATAATTTTTTTACGGAGCATTCGCTCCGCCCCACTTTGTGGGGATCCCCATATACCGAAATAGGTATGTGGAATAATTAATTTGTATTTCGGTATATATGTCTAATCCTCTAAACAACATTGCTAAATTAAAAACCAACAAATGCAAAAGAGTTGGTCGTGGTATTGGTTCAGGCACAGGTAAAACTTGTGGTCGTGGTGTCAAAGGTCAAAAAGCTAGATCTGGTGTTGCCATTAAAGGTTTTGAAGGTGGGCAAACTCCACTTTATATGAGATTGCCAAAAAAAGGTTTTAAAAGTCAGCGTAGCGCAAGATATGAGATGATTAATCTAAGAGATGTTTTGTCTTTAATTGAAAGCAAAAAAATTGACTCAGCTACTGTTATTACTAAAGAAAAATTATTTAATGCTGGCCTAATTAGCTCTAAAGATGCGCAAGTAAAATTGATCATGGCGAAAGTAGAAAAAGTTAAATCTGGACTAACTTTCCAAGTTGATTTTTATTCTAAGCAAGCTCAAGCATTCGCTGGCTAATTTTAGTTAAGCTTAAGTCAAATATTGCTGCAGCCAAATTCCAGCTAACCGATCTAATTATCAAATAAGGTGCAAAATTCTGATTTAAAAAAGAGAATATTATTTACGCTTTTCATTCTATTGATTTATAGATTTGGTACTTTTGTGCCAATTCCGGGAATTAATGGCGATGTGATCCAGAAATTTTTTACTGGTAAAGGCGCCAGTATGTTTGGTATGATCAATCTTTTCTCGGGCGGCGCTCTAGAGCGGATGAGTATCTTCGCTTTAAACATTATGCCTTATATCACCGCATCAATCATCATGCAGCTTTTAACCTCAATGTATAAAGGTTTAGAGGCGCTGAAAAAAGAAGGTGATTATGGTCGGGCCAAAATCAATCAATATACTAGATATTTAACTATCGTTTTGGCGTTCTTCCAAGCGATGGGCGTGTATTACGCTTTATCTACCGCTGGCAACAATATGTTTATCAGTGATTCGAGAATCTTTATGTGGACAACTTGCGTCAGTTTAGTTGGCGGCACAGTGATGTTAATGTGGTTTGGCGAAAGAATCACTGCTTCAGGAATTGGTAATGGTATATCTTTGATTATCTTTGTTGGTATTGTTTCTTCAATTCCAACGACATTCTCACAATTTATGGATTTATCCAAAAGCGGAGTTTATTCAGTAGTTTTTGTTTTGATATTTTTCTTATCATTTATTTTCTTCGTAGCTTTAGTAGCCTTTGTTGAAAAGACATATCGAAGAATAAAAATCCAATATCCAAATGGCGCAATGATGCGCGTAAATGGTATGGCTGATTCTTCATTTTTGCCGCTTAAAATCAATATTTCGGGTGTAATTCCACCAATTTTTGCCAGCTCAATTTTAATGTTTCCATCAGCAATCGCGCAGTTTATTGGCAATGGCAGTGAAGCATTTTTGTCAATTTTATCCAGAGGCAGCTGGCTTTATTTATTGATCTTCGCCACTTTAATTTTGTTTTTCTCATTCTTTTATTCTTCAATTATTTTCAACACCAAAGATGTTGCTAACAATTTGAAAAAAAGTAATTGCTTTATTTCTGGAATCAGACCCGGAGCTAATACTTCTGATTATCTAGATAGAATTATTGCCAGACTTACTTTGCTCGGCGCCATCTATTTGATGGTGGTTTGTATTATTCCTGAAATTCTAATCGTTGATTATTCAATCCCACTGCATATTGGCGGCACTGGAGTTCTGATTGTGGTTAACGTTATCCTGGACTTAGTTAATCAAATCCAATCACATTTATTTTCTGGCAAGTATAACAATACCGGCAAGAGAAAAAGAGTAAAACTCCGGGCATAATGATTAATATAATTTTTCTTGGCGCTCCAGGATCAGGAAAGGGAACCCAATCAGCATTACTAGCTGAGAATCTAAAAATTCCCAATATTTCTACTGGTGAAATATTAAGAAAAGAAGTTACTGCGCAAAGTGAAATTGGTAATTTAGCCAAAAGTTATATGAATTCTGGTGGTTTAGTTCCAGATCAAGTTGTCGTTGATATTATTAAAAAAAGAATTGCTGAAGCTGATTGCAATCAAGGTTTTATTTTAGATGGCTTTCCAAGAAATTTTGAACAAGCAGAAATTTTAGAAAAAATGCTTAATGAAGTTCAAAAGAAAATTCACTTGGTGGTAAATATTGAAGTTAATGATGAGGTTTTAGTTAAAAGAATATCAGGACGCTTTTCCTGCAAAAAATGTGGCACAGTTTATAATCGTTTTTTCAGTCAAACTAAGATTGAAAATATTTGCGATAAATGCGGCGGCAGTGAGTTTGAAAGCAGAAGTGATGATAATGAAGAAACGGTAAAAAATCGTTTAAAAGTTTACAACCAAAATACCGCAGAATTAATTGAGCTTTATAGAAAAAAAGGCTTGATTTATTCGGTAGATGGTTTAAAAAATATCGCCCTCGTTAATTTAGAAATTAACCAAGCGGTAAATAGTATCATTTCCAATAACAATAATTAGGAGTTTACCTTGGCAAGAATAGCTGGTGTTAATATACCAAAAGAAAAAAGATTCGTCATTTCTTTAACTTACATTTACGGCATTGGTGTTACCACTGCTAATAATATTTGCAAAAAATTAAAAATTAATCTTGCAACTAGAACTAATCAAGTTTCAGAAGCCAAGCTTGCTGAAGTTAGATCTTTGCTTGAAAAAGAATATCCGGTTTTAGAAGGTGATTTACGCAGAAAAAGAACTGGTGATATTAAAAGATTGGCTGACATTGGTTGCTATAGAGGCATTCGTCACGTTAAAAAACTTCCAGTGCGCGGACAAAGAACTCACACTAATGCTAGAACTAGAAAAGGCAAAGGCGTTGCAGTTGCTGGTAAGAAAAAAGTCACTAAGTAACAAAGCTCTTAGCGGGATTTGCTCGCTTAGAGATTTGTTATCCCAAACTTGATTTGGGATCCAGAAAAATTTATTAAATAAAAATCATATTATGGTAAAATATAGCGGTAAAAAAACTTCAGCCAAAAAGAAAAAAAATATTGTTAATGGCGTAGTTCACGTTTGTGCAACTTTTAACAACACCATCATTTCTATCACTGATTTACAAGGCAATTTGATTTGCTGGTCTTCAGCTGGAAAGCATGGTTTTAAAGGTTCAAGAAAAGCTACCCCATATGCGGCGCAAGTTGCAACTCAAAGTGCGGTTGAAGCTGCTAAAGAATGTGGCTTACAATCAGCTGTTGTTGAAATTATTGGTCCAGGAGTTGGTAGAGAAGCATCGCTTCGCGCTTTGCAAGCTGCTAATATCAACGTCACTTCTATCGTCGATAAAACTTATCATCCTCATAACGGTTGCAGACCAGCCAAAAGAAGAAGAGTATAAATCAAATAGTGATTAATGACTAATGATTAATTATTAGTGAAAGATGTTAAAATATCATTCATGAACCATTTACCATTACCATTAACCATTAGCAATTAATCATTAATAATTAATCATTAAATATTATGGCTATTTTAAAAGAAAGTTGGCAGTTATTATCAAAGCCAGCAAGCATCATTGTTAAAGACGGTTTTGATTCAACCAAAAGTGCAACAATTGTTATGGAACCTTTCGAAAGGGGTTTTGGCAATACTCTAGGGAATGCACTTAGAAGAGTTTTACTTTCTTCAATTGCTGGTTTTGCAGTTACTTCAATTAAAATTGATGGCGTGCTTCATGAATACGGTGTGATTGACGGTGTTAAAGAAGATGTGACTAGCATCATTATGAATCTTAAATCTTTGGCAATTAATAAGCCGGATTCATCTCCTTGCGTTTTAAAATTAAACTCACACAAAGCTGGCCCAGTTTTGGCGGGCTCGATCGAAGTTAGTAATGGCGCTGAAATCATTAATAAAGATTTGGTAATTTGCACTTTGAACAAGGATGCTAAAATTGACATTCAAATTAATGTTGAATGTGGCAAAGGTTATGTTGTTGCTGATCAAAGTAAAAAAGCTGAAACTAGTATCGGTTTGATATCTCTTGATGCAATGTTTAGCCCAATCAAAAGAGTTTCTTATAAAGTTGAAAATGCTCGAGTTGGTCAAATTACTGATTATGATAAATTGATCATGGAAGTTGACACTAACGGCACCATCACCCCTCAAGATGCTTTGGGTGTTGCGGCAAAAATCTTGCAAGAACAGTTAGAAGTTTTTGTTAATTTTGATGTTAGTAAAATTGTTGATGTTAAAAAAGAAATTGGTGGTGAGCCAGAATTCAACAGAAATTTACTCAAAACCATTGATGAGTTAGAACTTTCAGTTCGCTCATATAATTGCTTAAAAAATGAGAATATTATCTATGTTGGTGATTTAGTGGTAAAAACTGAATCTGAGATGCTTAAAACCTCAAACTTTGGCAGAAAATCACTTAACGAATTAAAAGAAAATCTTAAATCAATGGGCTTAAGCTTTGGTACTAAATTGGCGAATTGGCCACCAAAAAATATCGAAGAATTAGCTAAAATCAAAAATAAAGATTTCTAATCATTTAAAATAAGACAAAAAATAACAATATGAAGCACGGAATTAAAGGCAGAAAGTTAAATAGAACTAGCGCACACAGAAAATCATTATTTATGAATCTTTCTAACGCTTTATTGCAACATGAGCTAATCAAAACAACCTTGCCAAAAGCAAAAGATCTAAGACCTTTTGTTGAAAAAATTATCACCTTAGCAAAAACCGATTCTTTGGCTAATCGCAGACGCGCTTTGGCAATTTTAAGAGATGAGACATTGGTGACCAAATTATTTTCTGATATCGCGCCAAGAGTTAAAAATCGCAATGGTGGTTATACTAGAATTTTAAAGTTCGGTTTTAGAACCGGAGATAAAGCGCCAATGGCTATTGTTGAGTTGGTGGATAGAAAGGTTGCTGAAGTTGTTGCAGCTAAAGAAACCAAAAAGAAAAAAGCCGCCGCAAAATAATTTTATATTTAATTTATTTATACAAAACGATGACTAATTTAATCGAACAATTCAATATTGACCAAGCCTCTAAAATCAATGAAACCAGAGGTGGTTTAGACAAGTTTATTCCTGATTTTAAAGTTGGTGATACTGTTAAAGTAAAATATAAAATTACTGAAGGAACTACAACTAGAATTCAGATTTTTATGGGCGTAGTTATTGCTAAAAGCAAAAGCTTCACTAACTATAACGCAACTTTTACAGTTAGAAAAATTAGTAGCGGTGTTGGTGTGGAAAGAAAATTCCCACTTTACTCACCTTTGCTTGCTGGTGTTGAGCTAGCTAAACAAGGTGTGGTGCGTCGCGCTAAATTATATTACTTGCGTAACTTGACTGGTAAAGCTTCAAGAATTAAAGAAAAATTAGACTTCTTAAACGAATCTACTGCAAACGAAACCAAGGCTGTTGAAGAAGTGGCTGGATAATTTTCTACCCTTTTCAACCTTGATTTTCAAATCTCAAGGTTGAAAAGGATAATTCAAAAATCTTTTCTGTGACTTTCATTCTTCGTATTATCCCATTCTTTTTACTCATCTTTACTACCTCTTGTGAGGTTGTTAATTTCAATAACGATTCGGCAAAACTTTCGCTTTTTAATTCGGCTAGCAAAAAGGCTTTTTCTTTTGTAGTTAGTGAAGAATTTGTGAGAAGTCACACAGCTTCCAAGCCCAGTGCCTTATACCCCAAAATGAATGTTGCTGAGTTAAAATTATTGATGAAATTTCTGCAAAATAATAATTATTGTATTAATCAAAACGGTGAGTTATCTTTCAAAATTAATTCCAGACAGGAAAAGATTTATGATGTCACTTTCTCTAGTTTGATTGAGCAGAGCTACAATGCCAAACCAGTATCACCAACCACTTATTTTGGTGAATGTGTCCAAGCTTCAACCTAAAAATATCTCACAATGCAAGATGTAATCTCATTTTTCACTTTTCGCACGGTTATTTTGTTGTTCTCAACAACTTTTTCAATTTTAGCGGTAATGATAATTTTAAATATTATCACTGTTGATGATTTGATAGTTATTTTGAAATTATCTCCCGAAGCAGCGGCAGCTTTGAAATTGATTGTGGGCAGATTGCAGGAAGTGACTCATAATATTTTGGATATTTTATCACAATTGCTCAACAAATTATTTGGCTGGGCGGGCGTTGATATTGATTTGTCTAAAATTAAAGTTGATGTTAATCAAGCTCCTCAAGCTCCTAATCCGGTTAAGTAATATTTTATGATGGTAATTTTTAGTATCATCAATCTATTGCGTTTAATGGTTTTATTCCTTCTTTCCTTAGCTCTTTTTCCATTCATAAAAAATAAAGCAATTTATCTTTTTCTCAAATTTGCTGGCCCAACTTTTATCAAATTAGGACAATTATTGGCTAATCGCCCGGATTTGGTTGGTGATGATTTAGCTTTGTGCTTGGCGGATTTTCAGGATAAATTGCCGGCTTTTGCTTTTAAGAAAGCTAAAAAAATTATTGAAAATGGATTAGGCAAACCTCTGGATAAAATATTTCTAGAATTCGATATTAAGCCAGTTGCCGCCGCTTCCATTGCTCAGGTTCATAAAGCCAAAACTTTTGCTGGCGATATTGTGGCGGTGAAAATAGTGCGCCCGAATATTGAAAGAATTTTTAAAAGAGATATTGCCACCTTAAAATTGCTTGGGTTTTTGATCGGACTTTTTTCGCGCTATTATAAAGAAAAATTAATCAACCTTGCCGAAGTTGTGGCGGATTGTGGTCGCAAAGAATTGGATTTGCATTTTGAAGCTGCGGCGGCTGGTCAAATGAAAGAGCAATTAAAAGATGTTTTGGGTTTTTATATTCCCAAAATTTATTGGCAACTCAGCAGCGAAAAGGTTTTAACTTTGGAATGGATTGATGGCATTGCCTTTTCGGATAAAAAAGCGATTTTGAATAGTGGTTTTGATAAAAGAGAAATTGCCAAGAACCTTGTGGTGAGCTATTTCAATCAGGTTTATGTTCACGGTTTATTTCACGCCGATATGCATTTGGGCAATTTATTTTTGATGAAAAACGGCGATATTGCTGCAATTGATTTTGGTATTGTTGGCTCAATTGATAAGAAAACTAGAATTGCCATTGCTGAGATTTTAATGGCGTTTTTAAAGCAAGATTACAACAAAGTGGCAAGATTGCATATTGACGCTGGTTTGGTGCCGTTAGACACTAATTTAGAAGAGTTCACATTATCTTGCCGAATCATTGGCGAAGTTGCGGTTGGCAAAGCGGTTGGCGAAATTTCGATGGCCAAATTATTAGCAAGTTTACTCAAGATGACCAAAAAATATCAGATGAAAACCCATCCAGAATTATTACTTTTACAAAAAACTATGATGCTAGTTGAAGGCGTTGGTGTATTTTTGGATAAGGATTTAAACATTTGGGATTTGGCGCGGCCATTTGTCAAAGAATGGGCGACCAAAAATATTGGCTTTGATGCCAAGATCCGCGATTTTGTGGTAGAAATGATGGGCGTTCTTAAAAAATATAAACCGGCAATATAAATCGATATGGTTTTTAAAATTAATTCAATCGCCGATTACCAAGAGCAATCTAAAAAAGCCGCTGCTGATCCGCAAAGTTTTTGGGCGGATATTGCTCGCAATTTTGTGTGGTTTAAACAATGGAATCAAATTTTAAAATTTGATTTTTTGGAAGGTAAAACCAGTTGGTTTGGCGGTGGAAAAACTAATATTGCTTTTAATTGTTTAGATCGGCATTTGCCAAAAAAAGCCAACGATGTGGCAATAATTTGGGAAGCTAATGACCCACAAACGCCAAGCCAATCAATCACTTATCAAGAATTATTTGAGCAAGTTTGTCAATTTTCTAATGTGCTTTTAGCTAGTGGAATCAAGGCTGGAGATGTGGTTTGTATTTATATGCCGATGATTCCCCAAAGCGTAGTTGCGATGTTGGCCTGCGCCAGAATTGGTGCAATTCACTCAGTGGTTTTTGCGGGCTTTTCAGCTTTGGCTTTGCGGGGAAGAATTGAAGATTCGGGCGCCAAAATGTTGATCACGGCGGATTATTTATATCGGGGTGATAAAATTGTGCAGCTGTTTGAGATAGTAAATGAAGCTTTGCAAGGCTGTGAAAAGGTTGAAAATGTAGTGGTTTATCAAAGGTCAAATGACAAAATTGACTGCAATAAAAATATGCTGATTTGGCAAGATCAAGTTGCAAAATACAACAAAGAAAACAAAGCCGTTTCAATGGATTCAGAAGATCCGCTATTTATTTTATACACCTCCGGCTCAACTGGAAAACCTAAAGGCGTGATGCATTCAACCGCCGGATATATGGTCTATGCGGCATATTCATTTGCTAATGTTTTTGATTATCAGCCTAACGATTTATTCTTTTGCACCGCTGATATTGGCTGGATTACTGGGCATTCTTATTTAGTTTATGGCCCACTTTTAAATGGTGGTAAAATTTTGATGTTTGAAGGAGTGCCAACGCACCCAACGCCAGCAAGGTTTTGGCAAATTATTGATAAACATAAAGTTAATATTTTTTACACCGCCCCAACTGCTATTCGAGCTTTGATGCATAAGGGCGACGAGTTTATTCAAGGATTTGATTTATCCTCACTAAAAACTTTAGGAACAGTTGGCGAGCCAATCAATGACGAGGCTTGGAATTGGTATTCGACAAAAATTGGCAAGAATAAATGCCCAATTGTGGATACTTGGTGGCAGACTGAAACTGGCGGAATTATGATTTCATCTTTATCCGGAAAAACCACCAGCAAACCCGCTTTTGCTGGCTTGCCATTGCCCGGAATTTTGCCGATACTTTTAGATGAAGATGGGCGGGAAATTAATAAACCAAATGTGGTGGGCAATTTATGTTTTAAAAACCCGTGGCCGTCAATTATCAGAAGCATTTGGGGCGATCATAAAAAATGTTTTGATACTTATTTCAAAAGATTTTCCGGCTATTATTTTTCTGGCGATGGTGCGTTTAAAGATGAAAATGGTTTGTTCAGAATTATTGGCAGAGTGGACGATGTGATCAACACTTCCGGGCATCGCTTGGGAACTGCCGAGATTGAAAATGTAATTAATATGCATAATTTAGTCAGTGAATCGGCGGTGATTGGCTATCCTCATGAAATTAAAGGCGAGGGCATTTGTGCGTTTGTAATTGTTAAAAATTCCGATCCAAAAATTCCGCAAGAAATTCTTAAATTGATAGAAAAACAAATTTCAGCTATTGCCAAACCAGATAAAATCTATATTGTGCCCGACTTGCCCAAAACCAGATCGGGAAAAATTATGCGTAGAGTTTTGAAAAAATTAATCGCTCACGAAGATTTAGGCGACATTTCAACCCTGGTAAATCCTGATGTGGTTGAAAAACTAAAAACAATAATCTAACCAACTTACGACTTATGACTTACGATTTACGACTAACTTTAATGAAAGCCAAAATTCACCGCGCAACTATAACTGAAGCGGATTTGCATTATGAAGGATCAATTTCGGTGGATGAAAATTTGCTCGATGAATCAGGAATTTTGCCTTATGAAAAGGTGGATGTTTTGGATATTAATAATGGTGAAAGATTTACAACTTATGCCATTCCCGCCGAGCGCGGCAGCGGCGCAATTAAGGTTAATGGTGCGGCGGCGCGTCGAGTTTATAAAGGTGATTTGGTGATTATTATTGCTTATTGTGGAATGGAAGCCAGTGCAGCCAAAGGATTTAAGCCAAAAGTTGTGGTGGTTGATGAAAAAAATCTGCCCATCAAATCTTAAAATTCGGTTTCAAATCAAAATCTCCTAGAAATTCCTGAACCAAAGTTATAGCGCAAATCATTGCGGTGTCGGCTCTTAATATTCTTGATCCAAGAGTGATTTTGTGCAGATTATTTATTTGATCAAAATTCTCAAATTCGGTTTTTGAAAATCCGCCTTCCGGGCCAATCAAAATAATAATTTCTTTCTCGCTGGAGAATTTAATTTTACTCAAAACCTCACTGGCTTTTTTGCCGCTTCCCGACTCATCGGCGAGAATTAAAATCTGATTTTCTTTTAGTGTTTTTAAAAAACTGCCCAGCTTAATTGGCGCAAAAATTTTCGGTAAATCCAATCTTTCACATTGTTCTGCCGCCTCTTTAATATTAGCTTGGAAGCGTTCTTGATTTATTTTATCAACAATAGTGTGCTGAGTTAAAATTGGTTGAAATTTGACGATGCCCAGCTCAGTTGCTTTGGCGGCGATAAAATCAATGCGGGCATTTTTGACTGGCGCAAAAGCTAAGGTTATTTGCGGCGGAAAATATTGCGTTTTGGTTTGATCGCCAATTTGCAGCACACAATTTTTCTTATTAATCTGAATAATTTTTACCAACCATTCGCCGTCTGCGCCATTAAAAACCAACAATTCATCACCAATTTTTTTGCGCATCACATTAATCAAATAATTAAAATCATTGTCGTTGATTTCTATCCGGCAATTAGGTTTAATGGGCGCCGATTTGATGAAAAGACGGATGTGTTTCATATAGTTCTAATTTTTAATCTATTCAATTATGACATTTTTAGCCGCCGCTACTTTGATAATTATCATCAATTTTTTCTTTTTGAAGCAAAGAATTTTGGCGGCTAAGCAAAACAGCAATTCTGCTTCTGCCAATAATTATTGCCACTCTTTAAAAAGCCATTATTTATATTGTTTTGTCATTTGGTCATTAGCAATTGTGCTGGCAATTTTAAGTTTATTTTCTGATCTGGAATTTTGGTCAAAAGCCTCTTTATTATTGATTGCATTGCCGTTTTGCTCAATTATCACTTTAGTTCTTTTCAAAAAAACTTTTAACGCCAAAAAACATTTAGAACAAATCACTAAATTTTTTCTCATTCTCGCCACTTCCTTTGGCGTCATCATCACTTTTTTAATCACCATCTCAATTCTTTTTGAAGCGATTAAGTTTTTTAGAATTGTCAGTCCAATGCAATTTTTATTTGGCTTGGCGTGGAATCCACAAATCGCTGTGCACGCCGAACAAGGTTTGTCGAATAGTTCATTTGGAATTGTGCCGGTTTTTATGGGCACTTTGCTGATCACCTTTGTAGCTTTGGCGGTTGCGGTGCCTTTGGGTTTGATGGCGGCAATTTATTTGGCGGAATATGCCAAAACCTCAACTCGCAATTTTCTCAAACCCGTTTTAGAAATTTTAGCCGGCGTGCCCACGGTGGTTTATGGCTATTTTGCAGTGGTAATGGTGGCGCCATTTTTGAAGAATTTTTTCGGCAGTTTTGGAGTGGAAGTTGCTTCCGAAAGTGCTTTATCAGCTGGTTTGGTGATGGGGGTGATGATTATTCCATTTATTCTTTCTCTTTCTGACGATGCAATTAATGCTGTGCCAATCGCCTTGAAAGACGCGGCTTTGGCAATGGGCAGCACTAAGTCAGAAACGATTAGAAAAGTAGTTTTGGTTTCGGCTTTTCCAAGCATTATCAGCGCCGTTTTATTGGCTTTTTCACGGGCGGTTGGCGAAACAATGATTGTGGTGATGGCGGCAGGTTTAGTGGCTAAATTAACCTTCAACCCTTTAGATTCCGTAACCACCGCCACCGCGCAAATTGTAACTTTATTAGTCGGCGATCAAGACGCCGAAAGCCCAAAAACCTTGGCGGCTTTTGCGCTGGGTTTGGTTTTGTTTGTGATGACTTTAATTTTTAATGTGATCGCGCTGATGGTGGTGAAGAGGTATAATAAAAAATATAGTTAGCTGATTGCCAAAAGAGGAAGGAAATAAGTTCGTGACAAATTGTCACGAACTGAAATTAGAATCTTTAGATGGCGAAAAATATTTAACCAAAGTGAGTCTTGGTCTTTTGACCTCGACATTTCCTGATTAAAACTAAATGAACGTAAGGTCGGCATTTGCAATGCCGACCTGCTGCGGGGTTAATATAATAATTGTCATCCTGAGCACAGCGAAGGATCTCATGAAGCGCGCCGTGAACCAAAACCGAGCGCGGCTCATAAGATCCTTCGCTGTGCTCAGGATGACAATATAAATAGATAAATATGTTCAGCCAGAAAATTCAAAATAGTTTAAAACGTAGATATTTAGTTGAGAAAATTTTTAAATTTTCTGGGCTTTTAGCAATTGCTATTGCGGTGACGTTTTTAATTTTATTATTTACCGCGGTGATTTATCGTGGTGCGCCGGCGTTTGTGGCGCATAAAATTGCGTTGCAGGTGAATTTGGAGGTGAGTTTGAGTGATGTTCAGAATTTGGATACCATCAATTATCGCCAGATGGTTAAAGAGGCTTTGAAGGATAAATTTCCAGAAGCGCAAACGGCAATTGCTAAGGCTAATTTATATCGGCTGTTGAGCAAAATTGCTCATTTGGAATTAAAAGAGCAAGTCAAAAATAATCCTGGTTTGATTGGCTCAAACGCCACAATTTGGTTTTCAGTTTCTTCCGATGTTGATATGTTTTTGAAGGGAAAAATTTTAGCCAGCACCGCTCAAGAAGATAGAAAATTAAAGGATCAACAAATTGGCTGGATTAAGATTTTGCAAAATGAAAATGCGGTTAAAAGTGAGTTTAACTGGAATTTTTTTAAATATGCCGATTCCGCAGAGCCCGAAATTGCTGGGATGGCGGCTTCAATCATTGGATCGGTTTTAACTATTTTGGTTTTTTTAGCGGCGGCTTTTCCAATTGCGGTGTTGGCGGCGTTTTATTTGGAAGAATTTGCGCCTAAAAATATGCTCACCGATATTGTTGAAGTGAGCATTAATAATTTGGCGGCGATTCCGTCAATTATTTTTGGGCTGTTAGGTTTGGTGGTTTATTTAAATTTTATGCATCTGCCCAGATCTTCTGCCATTGTTGGCGGTTTAACCTTATCAATGCTGGTTTTGCCGGTAATTATTATTGCCACTAGAAATGCCATCAAAACAATTCCATCTTCCATCAAAGAAGCCGCAGTGGCAATGGGCGCCAGCAAAGTGCAGGTGATGTTTCACCACACTTTTCCTTTGGCATTGCCGGGAATTATGACCGGCACAATTCTCGCTGTTTCCCGCGCCCTAGGCGAAACCGCGCCGCTTTTAATGATTGGAATGGTTGCCTTCATTGCCGATGTGCCACAAAGTTTTATGGATCCAACAACGGTGATGCCGGTGCAAATTTATTTATGGTCGGATAGCCCAGAATTAGGCTTCGCCGAAAAATCGGCGGCGGCGATTATGGTGTTGTTGGCGTTCTTGATTTCTTTTAATGGAATTGCGGTTTACATCAGAAAGAAATTTGAGAAGAAGTGGTAGGTTTTATTATTAATAATTTTTGTTGAATAAAAATGCGCCCAGAAAAAGTTGATAATTTTGCAAAGTTAGAAAAATATTTTTTGGATCAAGCTCCAAAATTTGCGGAGATTCAACAAAAAATGGCGGAAATGATGCCACCGCAAATTAAATCGATGATCGTAAAGATGATGATTGATTTGGATAAAATTAAACCGGCTACTCCGGATAATTTAATGGAGCTACAAGGATTCTGGGCAACTCAGGTTGATAATGTTGCACCTGAAAGCGCGCAAAATCTTTTGAGAAAGACAAATATAGCTCAGACTCTAGCGAGATACAAAAAGCATCTCATTGATAAGGGAGTTGATCTTGAGAGTTTGAGTGGATTGGAAGATCAGAAAGGCTGGCAAGAAGATCCGACTAAAAAGGGCAGATGGAGATTATTTGATGAGTATTTACAAAATATGAGCAGCCAAGGCGAGACTGGCTTGCTGATGAAAGAAGTTTGTAAATGTTGTGATTTGCTTTGCGCGCAAGAAAAACTTGATGATGTTGAAGAATCGTTAAAAGAATTCCCACCACAAAGATCTGAGCTTGCGTGCCCAGGCGGTTCATTTGTAAGATGTCAAACAGTCATTAGAAAATTATCCGCTCCTTCTTATGTTCAGCAATTTCTAGGTGGCTATGATATGGCAATTGGTCGGGCGATAGAAAATCTCAAAGAAGATGTGATACCCGGACGTCATATTCATATCAAACCGCTTGTAGAATATTGTGCAGGTTTTGTTGCTCAAGAGTTGATTTTAGATACCCTTTTTAATTCGCCATTAGATGAAATTGATCCGCTAAAATTATTAAAAGTTGTGACAGAATTCTCAGATCATTTGAAAGAATTTTGGCTAGAATATTATGAAAATAATTCAGTCTTCTTGTTCGCTATTAACAATTGTTATGAATATGAAACCAATGGTCAATCATATGACGATATGGCTGTGGCTTTAGAACATTTTGAGATAGCTTTAGATGATGTTTTGCAAATTGATGATGACAGCAGCAAAGTCACAATTAATTGGGAAGTTCTTGCCGAGAAATTAATTGCAATTCAAAACGCAAAATTTGTGGGCTTTGAAAGATTTTGTTCTGAATATTTGGAGAAGACGCCAGATTCTTTAAGACCAGATGAAGAAATGGATGGGGTTTTAAGTGATGGATCTTCTGGATCTGAAAAAATTGTTGTTCAAACCGATGTTTTAAGTAGAAGTCAAACTATAAAAAAACACGCAGAAAAAATGGCAAAAATGCCAATGCCAAACTTAGATCTGCTTTGGGTTGCCAGCTATTTGCCTAATGGATCAGCAGATAATCATCTTGTCTTCATTCGGGCCATTTATGATATTGGCAAAGCTCTGCCAAATCCTGATCAAATTGATTATCTAAAAAATGTTAAATTATTTTTAGAAAAAATTCGTGATGAGATTCCAGCAGAAAAACCACAAGAAAAATCAAGAGTTCAAGACATCATTGAAAGATTAGATCTGGATAAATTTAAATATCTTTTTGGTCTGGCTTGTAATCAGGATTTGATTGCTAAAGCGCCAGCCGATGTTGATTCTACTTGGCAATCCTTGAATGATGAACAAAGAAAAACAATATTTTCTTTGGCAATTGAAACTGGGTTAGGAAAAGCGGTGGTTAAACTTTTAAATCAACATATTTTCCCGGTTGATGTCTTGTTAAATAATGACGGCGACACGCCACTGCATATTGCTGCCCAATCAAAAAATGGTCATTATGTATTTGCCGGATTAATCGCTTCTGGTGCTGATATTAACAAGCCAAATCTTATTGGACAAACTCCTTTAATGAGTGCAATTCAAGATAACAATGCGCTGGCGATTCAGGAAATTCTGAAGGTTCAGGGTATTAAATTTAGAGATGTTGATGATGTGGGTAATTCTCTAATGCACTATGCTGCGGCGAGCCAAGACCAAAGTTTGGTAAAAAAATTTGTGGATCATTGTGTGGATATTATTAACCAACCAAATCAAATAGGAACAACTCCTTTAATGATGGCAGCAGAATATAATCATCATTACGCAGTCACTGATTTATTGGCAAGAGATGAGGTAAATCCTAATGTTCAAAGCGCTAATGGCTGGAGTGCTCTTACATATGCGTTAAATAACCAAAATCTTGAAATGTGTTTGGCGTTACAGAAAAGAGGCGCCAATATTGATGAGGAGATTTTTTTTGGGGAAGGAAGAACTACCATTTTGAATTGGGCTATTAATTCTGGACATGATGAGTTGATGAATTTTTTGTTGCAGAATCATGTTCAGCTCAATTTGAATTTGAATCAGGCTAATTCACTAAATGGCAACACGCCATTGCACGAGGTTTGTAATAAAGGTGAACTTGAAACGGTACAATTTTTGATTGATGCTGGAGTGGATATTAATAAGACAAATTTGCTTGGTCGAACTCCCTTGTATTCTGCTATTTCTCGGGTAGTTGATTCTGAAGAAGATGAATCAGTTGGAATGGAAATTATACAATTTTTATTCAACAGTGATGTTGATATGAATCAGGTCAATGAAAGACCAGCGATAGAAGATGAAAATAATCCATTTTTTGCAACTGCATTAGAATATGCCTGCTTTACTGAAGATTTTGCGGTTGTAAAGCTGTTAATCGAAAAGGGCGCTTTGATTGATTCTTGTTTGCAAGAAGATGCTCAGGGTCAAAAAGTTATGAAAAATCTTATTGGTGATAATGCGGAAATAACCAATCTTGTGCTTGGAACAGAACAGTTAATGAGAGGCGTTCATAGTGTTAATGCTGCATTGGTGCGTCAAGCTATAAAATCTGGCGCCATCATTGATTACGTGGATGAAGATGGTAATGACGTTTTACATAATGCTTGCTATGCTGGAAATGAAGAAATTGCTGGATTGTTGATTAGAAACGGTGCTGATTTTTTCACTTGTTTTAGTCAAATTCCGTTATGGGATCAAGAATGGAATGATGATATCAAAAAATTGCTAGAAAATCATAATAATTTTTTTGCCGCCATTGAAAAAGGTGATGTTAGTGAGGTTAGGTCTCTATTAAGAGGTGGTTTTGAATTTTGTGGTGTTCTTAAAGATAATAAGAGCGCTTTTAGAACTGCTGTTTTAAGCCACAATCCAGAAACATTAGCAATAGTTCAATTATTGGCTGAAGCCGGCGCCTGTATTTTTGATTGTCCGGATGATTTGAGTGGTGTTGATGAGAATACTCAAAATTTTATTAGCGATAGCAAAGATTTATTGCTTCAAATTGAAGATTTGGATTTGGAGGAAATGGAAGATGCGATTAAGATGGGTGCGTCCGTCAATGTTATAGATCGAGAAGGTTTTTCAGCATTATTTGCCCTAGTTAAATCTAGCAAGGAGGGCAATGTGGGTGACAATATAGAAAAAATTAAATTACTATTAAACGCAGGAGCAAATATTAATGCCAAAGATAATGACGGAGATACACTTTTGCACTGGGCTATTGCTCAAAAAAAGCCTGCGGCAATATTGAATTTATTGATTGAAAAAGGAATCGATTTTGAAGCAAAAAATAATAAAGGTGAAACTGCCTTGGAAGCCGCGCACAATTCGGATGAGGATTATAGTATTCATATGCACATCGTCGAAACTGCTATAAACAAAAAAAGACTCAGAGAAGATGATACAAATGCGCAGGAAGAGCCAAATCCAAAATCTCGTCGCCTTGATCCTAAGCGAACAAGGGATTCAGATGTTGATCAAGAAAGTGCCAGTCAGGATTCTGATGGTGACTCCGCAAAAAAATCTCGCACCGAATCACCAAATTCTTCACCTAAATCACCAACTTCTGAAATTGATGGTGAGAAAGAGAGAACACAGTAAATGCATTTGGTAAATTTATAAATCGTGACCGTTATTTTCGTCCTGCTCTAAATCGGCGTTGTTTAGTTTTTCTGATACTTGCTTTTTGGGAGAAGTTTTTGGTAATAATGCCTTAATTGTTTCCACTGATTCTTCAGCTTCCTGGCGATTAAAATATTGGCTAATTTCATCACAAATGTCTTTTGGCAAACTAATTGGCGGTCTTTTTGTTTCAAGTCCAGATAACATTGTTGCGAGATTTCTTTGTGCCATCATTAACCTCAACTCTTCTTCCCGATCATTAATCATCGTGCCAAAGCTAATAATAAATGTGCGAATAAAGTCATTTTCAATCACAAAATTACTGGATTCTTCATCAGATTTTTCTTGAGCGTCTGGCTCTTTTTCAGAACCGCTACCACCTTCTTCGAAATCTGCCCCACTATTAGCGATTTTTTGTTGTAGATATTTCAGAGCCGTAATATCGCCTTGATTAAGCGCAGAAAAATTGCCGCGATTATCAATAATTTTTTTTATAACTTGTCCGTATTTATTATCGGGAAATGAAAAATTTATTAACTGAATAATCTGCGGCAACTCAGCATTAGTAGTGTTTTCTGGTAATGGCAGTTGATGATATGAGACAGCCAAAAACAAAAGCTGCATCTGAAGTGGTTGACCAAGAATAATATCAAAAGCACTTTGACCGTCATTATTGGCAATAGCAAGATCGGCGCCAGCTCTCAGCAATAATTCTGCATATTTAAAAGTGCCACCGTCCATAACAAAGAGATGTAAGGCGGTATTGCCATCTTTATCTTTAGCGTTAAGATTTTTCTCCTCAGCTAACAATTTTTTAAATTCTTCAAAATCTAATCGACCACGATTCTGAGCGGCATAATCTAATAAAGTTTGAGAATTTTTAGAGGATTGCATTGATAGAGTTGCTTGAGTAAAGTCGCTGATTTGCCGTTAAAGGTTTTAACTTATCTTCAGATCTTACAAAAATCAAAAATATTATTTCAATGACTCAAATTGTTGCAATTTTAAACCTTACGCCTGATTCGTTTTTTGACGGCGGCAAATATAATGATGATGAAAATGCGATTAGGCATTTAGAAATTCTGCTGAATTCTGGCGCTGATATTATTGATGTTGGCGCTGAATCAACGCGCCCAAATGCGGTTTTAATTGATGCTGAAACTGAACGCAAAAGGCTCAAAAATATTTTGCCTGCAATTATTGCTCAAGTGCAAAAACATAATCATAAAAATCAAACAAATGTGGCGGTGAGTTTGGATAGTCGGCATTTTCAAACAATGTCTTGGGCGCTGGATTTGGGCGTGGATATTATTAACGATGTTTCAGGATTTATAGATGAAAAAATGATTGAGCTGGCGGCGCAAAGTGGCAAAAAAATTGTGGTGATGCATAATTTGGGCGTGCCGGCCTCAAGAAATAAAATCGTTGATCCAACTTTAGATATTGTGCAAGTATTGATTGAGTGGATGGAAAATAAATTAATTGTGCTGCAAAAAGCGGGCGTGAAAAAATCGCAAATTATTTTTGATATTGGTTTGGGTTTTGGTAAAAATGCGGCGCAGTCAATTCAATTATTAAAAGAAGTTGATCGCCTGCGCATCCTTGATTTGCCTTTATATGTTGGGCATTCTAATAAAAGTTTTTTGGATGAATGGCAAATTGACAATTGCCAAACTAGAGAGGAAAAAACCGTTTTTATTTCAGCTTATTTGATGGCAAAAAATGTAGAATATTTGCGGGTTCATAATGTGGCGGCAAATATTGTTTCAACCGCCAAAAACTAGTTTAAAACATTGGTCGTAATTAAAAATTCTCAGCAAAATTCGCAGAGTTTCCCGATCAATTTTTTTGCCCGAATTTTCCAACAAAAATTGCGCTTGGCGATTGGCGATTTGTAGTAAATCTAAATCCAAATTCAAATCAGCAATTTTATATTCCGGCAAACCACTTTGGCGTTTGCCCGCCATTTCTCCTTGTCCGCGCAGCTTCAAATCTTCTTCGGCGATAAAAAATCCGTCATTGCTATTTTTCATAATTGTCAATCTGGTTTTGCCATTTTGACCAATTTTTTTGCCGTAAAGTAAAATGCAATAAGACGCTTTTTCGCCCCTTCCAACGCGCCCGCGCAGTTGATGCAATTGTGATAATCCAAATTGTTCGCAATTTTCAATTACAATTATTGTCGCATCTTTTACATCAATTCCAACTTCAATAACAGTAGTGGCAACCAGAATTTGCGTGGTGCCGCTGATAAAATCATTCATAATTTTATCCTTCTCTTTCTCTTTCATTTTGCCATGAATTAATCCAACTTTTTCTGCGCCAAAAAGTTTTTGAAATTGTGAGAAGCGGGTATTGACGTTGCTCAACAGATTGTCATCCTGAGCAAAGCGAAGGATCTCTTGAGGCATATTCGATCTAAGTTCACGGTGCGTTTCCAGAGATCCTTCGCTTGCGCTCAGGATAACATTTTCACCAAGCTGCTCTTCAATCAGCGGACAAATCCAATAAATTTTCTCACCATTTTTAAGCGCTCGTGAAATTGCTGATAAAATTTCTTCTTCCTTGTTTTGAGAAATAACCCGAGTATCAATTGCCAAACGGTTTTTGGGTTTTTCGCTTAAAATAGAAATATCCATATCGCCATAAAATGTCATCATGAGGCTCCGCGGAATAGGTGTGGCACTCATTAGCAGCACATCAACTTGACTACCTTTTTCCACTAATTTCATTCTTTGCATCACACCAAAACGATGTTGTTCGTCAATTACCGCTAGGCTCAAATCTTTAAAAACAATGTCCGGCTCCAGCAAAGAATGGGTGCCAATTAAAATATCAATTACGCCATTTTTTAAATCATCCAAAATTTTTTGTTTATTTTTTGCGGTAGTTTTGGAAGTGAGAATGGCGATATTGACGCCAATTTTTTGCGCCAATTCAGCAAAATTTTTGTGATGCTGAAACGCCAGCAAGGTAATTGGACAAATGATCGCCGCTTGTTTTTGATTTTCCACCGCCAACAACATTGCCAAAAACGCCACAATAGTTTTTCCCGATCCAACATCACCTTGCAACAAACGGAGCATTTTTTTTGACGAAGTTAAATCAGCGTCAATTTCGTTTAAAACCTTTTGCTGACCAGCGGTAAGCTTGAAAGGCAGGGCTTCAAGCAGTTTTTGGCGCAAATTATTTTTAGCAACAAGCGCACGACCATTGGTGGTTTTGAGATATTTTTTGGCGATAAGATTAGCAATTTGAGAAGCCAGAAGCTCGTCGAAGGCGAGGCGTTTGCGGGCTTTGTCTTCATTGTTTTGATGAAGTTTGTAAATCGCCTCTTTCCAACTCATCCAGCCTTGTTGTTTCAATAAATTGCCATCAATCCATTCCGGCAAATCAGTGATTTTTTCTAACGCCAAAGCAATTTTACTGCGCAAAAATTTTTGACTAAACGCGCCAATCGCCGGATAAATTATTTCGTCTCGAGGAATTTTATCAATCTGCGCCGCAGGAAACACATATTCCGGATGCGCCATTTGTAATTCGTCGTTAAATCTTTCGGCAACGCCGCTAATCACAATTTCAGCGCCAATTGCAAAATTTTTTTCAATGTAGCCGGGAAAAGTTTTAAAAAAAGTCAGCGTCAAATATCCACTTGGCGCAAAACAGCGAACTCGAAAAGGTTGACGACTATTGGCGGGCTTGATGTGCGCTTCAACTTTAACTTTGGTAATAATTAATTCTTTGCCTTTAATTTCATAAAGCGGCGGCAGAAATTTTTTAGGCAAAATGTGAGTAGGCTGATGATAAAGCAAATCAACAATCCGGTTCCCCCCAATCAACCCCGCCAAAAACCCCGCCAGCTTGTCGCCAATGCCGGAGAGATTTTGCAAACTGGAGAAAATGTTGATTGACAAAATTATTAAGCGATTGCTTTGAATGAAATTTGATAACCTAAAACTTTTAAAATTATATTAAGAGTTTTTAAAGTTGGATTGCCTTTTATGGATAAGGTTTTATAAAGACTTTCTCTGGAAAGACCGGTTTTGACTGCTAAATCCGCTAAACCACCGCTAGCGATGGCAACTTGCTTTAAAGCATCAAGCAATGGTCTTTCATCACCATCTTTTTGATATTCTTGCAAGGCAAATTTGATGTAGTTGGCACCTAATTCTCGATCCTTTTTGATGTGCTCAACTGCCACATCATCAAAACTTCTGTAGTGAATTTTATTCTTGGTTTTCATATTCCTCCCAATATTTTTTTGCTTTTTCAATATCTTTGTTTTGAGTTTTTTTGTTGCCGCCACAAAGTAAAATAATAATTTTATGATCTTTTTTTCCGAAATAAATTCTATAACCGCTGCCAAAATCAAATCGCAATTCAAAAATTCCAAATCCTAAGTTTTTATAATCTCCAAAATTACCATTTTTTATCCGACTAATTCTGTTAAAAACTTTATTTTTAGTTTCTTGATCAAGACCATAAAGCCAATCGTTAAATGGCTCCTTGCTTCTGTTGGTCTTAAAAGTTATTACTTCAAATTTGCTTTCCATAACTTGGGTTTTGTGGTGGTTAGTATCTTATAAACTACATTTGGGTTAAAAAAAGTCAATCAATTTTATCATTCCTCACCTCTTTGCGCACTTCTTCTCTCATCCCGCTCTTTAATCGAAGCGCGTTTGTCATAAAGTTTTTTGCCTTTACAAATTCCCAAATTAATTTTGACAATGTTGCGAGGGTTGAAATACATTGACAGAGGAATTACCGACAAGCCTTTAGTTTGAATTTTGCCTAATAAATTGGCGATTTGTTTTTTATGAAGCAGCAATTTTCTTGGGCGCAGCGGGGCGTGGTTGAATTTGTTGGCGCCTTTATATTCGGCGATGTGCAGGTTTAATAAAACCAACTCACCATTCAAATCGGCAACATAACCGTCGCTAATATTCACCCCGCCAGCGCGCAGAGATTTGACCTCGCTGCCCAGCAACATAATGCCAGCTTCAATTTCTTCTTCGATAGTGTAGTTAAATCGGGCTTTGCGATTATTGGCGATTTGTTTACTCATTTTATTTAGTTGAAAGTTTAATCATTTCATCAATCAGCTTCTGATCAACTACTGGTTTAATTGCAAACCATTTTTCAAAACCAACTACGCCTTGATAAATCAACATTCCAATGCCAGTTACAATTGGATTGCCTTGATTTTGCGCTTGCTCAAGTAGTTTGGTGATTAATGGTTTATAGACAATATCACAAACTAAAGCGGATTTTTTTAGATTGCGCAAATCAATTGTGAGCTCGTCTTTGCCAACCATTCCCAGCGATGTGGAGTTGATCAGCAAATCAAATTCGCCCAAATTTTCACTGCGTTTTTGCCAGCTGATCACTTTGATTTTATCAAAACTTTTTGCCAAATTTTCTGCCCGTTCTAAGTTGCGATTAGCAATAACAATTTCACCAACTCCTTGATTCAAAAGCCCAAAGACAATCGCCCGCGCTGCGCCTCCCGCGCCCAGCAGCAAAACTTTTTTATTGTGAAAATCAAAATCTGGCTGGCTGGTTTTAATATTTTGAATAAAACCAAAATGATCCGAATTATCGCCATAAATTTTGCCGTCTTTGATAGTAATCGTATTGATCGCACCAATTTTTTTAGCAGCCGGGCTGATAAAATTACAAAGTTTTAAAGCAGATTCTTTATGAGGAATTGTAATGTTGCAGCCAGCAAAACCAAGATCGGGAAAGGTTTGTAAAAAATTAGAAAATTCCACTTCAGAAACTTTAAGCGGAATATAAACACCATCAATTTTATTTTGCTTCAACCAATAATTATGCAAATAAGGCGACAGAGATTGTGCAATTGGATCACCAATTACCGCGGCAATTTTGGTGTGATCGGAAAAATTATATTGTTCGAGAAATTGTTCGTAATTCATATGTTTTAGTCGTAAGTCGTAAGTCGTAAGTCGTAAGTCGTATTTTTTCTTTACTTACGACTTACGACTTATGACTTACGACTAGTTTTAACCGATTGCCGCTTTATCTTTTTTTTCATCATCACCATCTTTACTTTTTTTATTTTTACTATGATCAGGCATATAAGGTGCTTGCACTGGAATTTTGATTTTGGGTAATAATCTTTTTTTGAAAATTCGTTCTTCGTAATATTTAATTTTTTGGCATTTCACTGCTGGCTCAGATTCAATCAGCAAAATTTGCTCATCACGCGGCAGCTGAATAACTTCTTGCGGCAATAATAAAGCTCGCTGAGTTTCGGACAAATGCAGCGAGCGCGAACCTGGGTTCAAATCTAAATATTTTGGTTTGTTATAAGAAATTTGGGTGGCGGTTTTATTGCCCAGCAATTGCGAAATTAAATTGGCAGTTTCCATATTATTCGCCGCAAAAGTTACCCGATAAGTTGAGTTGGATAAAAACGAGTTCATACCACTTTCTTCGTAAATTCCTTTGAGCTGTTCGGTGTCTTGAATAATCAAAAACAACCGCACCCTGTAACCGCGAAAATAAGCGATGCCAGCTTGAAATTGCTCCATCTTGCCCAAAGTTGGAAACTCGTCCATCAGCATTAAAACGCCAATTTTTTCATTAGGAGTTGGGGTGTGCGCGGTGAAAAACGCCGCCGCTTGTTGATAAAAAATTCCCATCAAAGGCTTCAAGCGGCTAATGTTATCTGGGGTCAAACCGGCATATAAAGTGTGTGGAGTTAATTTAAATTCATTCAAATTAAAATCAGAAGTTGCAGTGGTGGTGTCAATTAACGGGTTTGCCCACAGTTCTAAAGAAGAGTTGGCGGTGGAAGTGACCGAGCCGCGTTCTTTATCGGGCTTTTGCAAATAAGCGGCAATATTCATATAAGCAACCGGGTGAATTTTTTTGCCCATCGTATCTAAAACTACCGCCAAATTATAAACCACATCGTCATTTCTTAAGGTGCGCACCACCTCGCCAAGAGTGGTTGGTTTGCTGTCATCAAAGCATAAATAAAGCATAATTCCACAGAGCAATGCCCGCGCTTCGTTTTGCCAAAATTCTTGTTCGGGCAATAAAAAGTTACAAATTTTTTGCACGTCATCAACCATCTTGCCGGGTTTTTTACTAATCCAATCCATCGGGTTGTAGCAATGCGAAACGCCGTCAGGATCGGCTGGGTTCCACAAATAAACTTTTTGCTTCAAATGCTTTTGCCGCCAGCCCGAAGTGAGCTCATAGTTTTCTAATTTAATATCGTGAATAATCACCGAATCGCGCCAGAACAACAAATTAGGAATTACAAACCCCACACCTTTACCCGAACCGGTTGGCGCAAATAATAAACAATGTTGATAGCCATCCGCCACCAAAAAACTGCCTTTATATTTTCCCAAAAGCATTCCATGTTTGGCTCTAAGCCCCATTTTTTTAACATCGCGCGGCGTTGCCCAGCGTGCGTTTCCGTGAATTGATTCGGGTTTTTTGAAAGGACGAAAATCGGCGAGGGGCGCTCTAAAAATAATACAAAGAATGCCTAAAGTTGTGTAAGGAAAAAATGTGGCAACCCAAAGTTTAGGAACAAAATAATTATAACTTTCAAATTTTAATTGCGCGTAATGTTGAAAATAAAAACCCCAATAATTCATCATCGCTTTAGTCAGCGCCCAAAATTGCTGCATTAAAGTGAAATCAAAATAAGCCTTAATAACTTTCCAATCATTGTTGATGCTGATCAAAACCAAAACTCCGGTCGCATAAAAACAGCCCAACAAAATCACCAAAGCTAAAAAAGTGATAATAACAAAATTTCTCAAATGCCGCACTGCAGCAATATCGTCACCCATTTTTGATTAAAGTTTGTTTTGCAATTTAATAGTTTCAATATCCTAGTTTGAAGTAAAGCCACCAAATCTACTCGGTGTCATCCCGG
>JAZKFV010000005.1:0-140599 GCA_040386195.1 Pseudomonadota bacterium
TTCCGATGTTGACGTGGGGTTTGGTTCTTGCGAATTTTTCTTTGGACATTGTTTTAAAACAATTAACGTTAATATAAATGAAAAACTAGTAAGGTTGTTTAGTTATCTAAACACTTTCTTAATAGTTGTGACACTATGCATTATGAACAATTTTTCTATTCAGAGCTTTTGGCTTTGAATAACTCTTTAAACTTTTTTAATTTGGATTATTTTAAATCACAAACTTGTGGTGAAAACACCTTTAGAAGCTTGTAAATAAAGGATAAAAACCATATCAACTATCAGCCCTAACAAAAAGAGGCTGGTATTATCAAGTAAAGATAAATAAATAGCAACATCTTTTTAATAAAAAATATAACTATTTATTGACCCTTTAAAATTAAGCCTTCTTAGCCTTAATTTCGTCAGCAACAGCATTTGGAACTTGTTGATAAGATTCAAATTCCATCGCATATTGTGCACGACCTTGTGATAAAGAACGTAAACTATTTACATAACCAAACATTGAAGCTAAAGGAACTTTTGCAGTAATAACTTGCACGTTATCTCTGGCTTCTAAATTATTAATTTGACCACGTCTTGAATTGATATCGCCGATAACATCGCCCATATATTCTTCCGGAGTTACAACTTCAACTTTCATCATTGGCTCTAACAATACTGGACCGGCTTTTTCCATAGCTTCTCTGAAAGCTGAACGAGCAGCAATTTCGAAAGCAAGAACGCTGGAATCCACATCATGATAAGCGCCGTCAAGTAGTTGAGTTTTTAATCTTACTACTGGATAACCAGCTAAAAAGCCGTTTGATTTGGCAGAAACTAAACCTTTTTCAACACCAGGAATATATTCTTTTGGAACTCTACCGCCAGTAATTTTGCTTTCAAAAACATAATCTTCAGTTCCATCAGCTGGAAGTGGTTCGAAAGAAATTTTAACTTTAGCGAATTGTCCAGAACCGCCAGATTGTTTTTTATGAACGTAGTCAATCTCAACTTTTTTAGTGATAGTTTCTCTGTAAGCTACTTTTGGTTGACCAATATTAGCATCAACTTTGAATTCTCTTTTCATCCGATCAACGATGATCTCAAGATGCAACTCGCCCATTCCTTTAAGAATAGTTTGCCCAGATTCTTGATCACTTTCGATTCTTAAAGACGGATCTTCAGAAGCAAGTCTTGATAGAGCAATACCCATTCTTTCTTGATCTGCTGTTGATTTTGGCTCAACTGAAACTTCAATAACTGGATCTGGGAAAATCATTCTTTCTAAAACGATTTTATTATCAGAATCAGCTAAAGTGTCGCCAGTTGTAGTATTTTTTAAACCAGCCAAAGCAACGATATCACCAGCATAAGCCATTTTAATATCTTCACGATTATTAGCATGCATCAACAAAATTCTGCCCACTCTTTCTTTAGAACCTTTGATGGTGTTGTTTAAGCCCATACCAGCTTCTAAAACGCCAGAATAAATTCTCACGAAAGTTAAAGAACCAACGAATGGATCGGTCATGATTTTGAAGGCAAGACCAGCAAATTTTTTGTCATCACAAGTAACGGTGATTGGCTGGTCAGTATCTAATGTGGTGCCATTGATGAAGCCAATATCTTTAGGGCTTGGTAAGTAATCAACAACTGCGTCAAGTAGAGTTTGAACACCTTTATTTTTAAAAGCAGTTCCGTTTAAAACTGGAACGAAAGAAGCGTTAATAGTGCCTTTTCTGATACATCTTTGCAATTCTTCCAAAGTGATTTCGCCGCCATTTAAATATTTATCCATCAGCTCATCATCTTGCTCAACTGCTAATTCAACCATAGTTTCGCGATATTGAGCTGCTTTTTCTTGCATGAAATCAGGGATTTCTTCGTAAGTGAAATCTGCGCCCATAGTAGCATCTTTCCAAACTACCGCTTTCATTTTAACTAGATCAATCAAACCGCCGTAATCCTCACCTTCATTGATTGGCAATTGGATGATTAGTGGTTTAGCCGCCAAACGAGTTTTCATCATTTCCACACAACGGTAAAAATTGGCTCCAGTACGATCCATCTTGTTGACGAAACACATTCTAGGAACTTTATATTTATTAGCTTGTCTCCACACAGTTTCAGATTGTGGTTCAACACCAGCAACGGCGTCGAATACTGCGACTGCACCGTCTAAAACGCGCAATGATCTTTCAACTTCAATAGTAAAATCAACGTGACCAGGAGTGTCAATAATATTGATACGGTGATCTTTCCAGAAGCAGGTTGTTGCTGCAGAAGTAATTGTGATACCTCTTTCTTGTTCTTGCTCCATCCAATCCATAGTGGCAGCACCGTCATGAACTTCACCGATTTTGTGAGATTTGCCGGTATAGAATAAAATTCTTTCAGTTGTAGTAGTTTTACCAGCATCGATGTGAGCCATAATACCAATATTGCGATAGTTCTCGATTGCAATTTCACGTGCCATATATTTGGGGATTTTGTTGTTATTTTTAGTATTTAGGCGGGAGTAATTTAAAAAAGTAAAGGGCGCTTTTAAACGCCCTTAAGTAATTTTGTCTACCAACGATAGTGAGCGAAAGCTTTATTAGCTTCAGCCATTTTAAAAACTTCTTCTCTTTTTTTAACAGCCCAACCTTTGTTATCAAAGGCTTCGCCGAAAGCGAAAACGATTTTGTCAGCTAAGTTTCGACCTGAAGATTTTTGAATAGCAGTTTTCAACCATTTAAGCGCCAGAGCAGTTCCTCTGCGATCAGAAACTTCAACTGGAATTTGGTAAGTTGCCCCACCAATTCTTCTTGATCTAACTTCAACTCTTGGAGTTACGTTATCCAAAACTTGTTTGAAAGTTTCCAAAGCATTCTTTTTCATCTTTTTTTCAACGGTTGCGAAAGCCTCGTAGACTGATTTTTCAACGACAGATTTTTTGCCATTTTCCATCAAACGATTGACTAATTTAGTGATAATAACTTCACCGAATTTAGCATCAGGAATAATTTTTCTCTTAGGGGCGGCTCTTCTTCTCATTTTATTTAGTAATTAGTTATTTAAATTTATTGGTTCGGGCTCAGCCGCGCTGTAGCGCAGCGCAAGCGGGTTATTTAGGTTTAACAGTTCCGTATTTAGAACGAGATTGTTTGCGGTTTTTCACGCCTTGAGTATCCAAAGATCCTCTTACAATATGATAACGCACACCTGGCAAATCTTTTACCCTTCCGCCGCGGATGCTTACAACGCTATGTTCCTGCAAATTGTGACCTTCACCAGGAATATAAGCAATAACTTCAAAACCGTTAGTTAACTTAACCCGAGCAACTTTACGAAGTGCTGAGTTTGGTTTTTTTGGAGTAGTTGTATAAACTTTAGTGCAAACGCCTCTTTTTTGAGGACAAGCTTTCATTGCTGGCACTTTATTTTTTCTAGTTTGCTTAACCCGTGGATTGCGCACTAATTGATTGACTGTAGGCATTATTTTGTAATTGAATTTATGCTGAAATTTGCCCCGAAATTTCTTCTGATAATCAAAATTGGGCAAAAAATAAGAGGCGGCATATTAGGTAAAAGATATTTTATAGTCAAGAAATTTTGTCTCTTTTATAAAAGAATCTAATTTTCTCTAAATATTCCTGCGGATTTTTGATTTTAACTAAAGAATCTTGGGGAGTAAAAAATAAATCATGAAGTCTGGTAAGCAGGAATCTCAAGGCGGCGCCGAGCAAAGCAATTTTTAAAAAATCCAATTCTGCAGCGGATAATTTTTTGATTTTTTGATAACCAGCCAAAATTGCTGCTGATTTTTTTTCATCAAATTTATTATTTTCATCAAAACACCAAGCATTAATTGTCACTGCCAAATCGTAAATAAATAAATCATTAGCGGCAAAATAAAAATCAATCACGCCACTTAAATTATTTTGCCCATCAAAAAAAACATTATCCGGAAAAAGATCGGCGTGAACTGCGCCGGATTGATAATTATTTTGCCAATTTTTCTCGAGAAAATCGATATAGCCAGATATTTCCAAGCGCAAACCAGTTTGATAATTTTCAATTTGATCAGCAATTTTATTGAACAAATTGCGCCAACCCAAAATTCCCAAATCGTTGGTTCTAACTTCTTTAAAATCCAAAACAGCTTCATGCAATTTTGCCGAAACTTGACCAATTTGCGCACAATGATTTTCAGTGATTGAGGCATATAAACCGCTATCCAAAGGCTTTAAAGTTGCTCCTGGTAAAAAGCTGACAATTGCTGCTGATTTATTTTTGACTGACGAAATTAATTGCCCAGAATTATTTTTAATTGGCTTTGGACAGCAAATTTTATGTATTTTATATTCGGCCAAATGCAATTTTAAATTCATGAAAAACGGCAATTCGTCTTGATTTATTCTGTTTTCAAAAATGGTGAAAATAAATTTATCAACATCGGTTTGAATGATAAAATTTGAATTATCAATGCCGTCGATAATTTCTTTGAACCAAACCAACTCGCCGATTTGGTAATTTGCTGAAATAAAATCAGCAATTTCTTGCCTGCTTAATTTTGTGTGAACTGCCATTTGTGATTAATTATTTTTTGTCTTCAAGTTCTTGGTGTTTTTGCCAAGATTGTTGCCAAGCGGCGTTGGAATTAACATTTTTTGACCAAGATTTTTGACCAGTAGAATCAACTTTTTTGTAAAAAGATTTTTCGTTATCGGCAAATTTCTTTTCGGTTTTAAAACTTTTATTCGCAATCAAATTGCTAGTGTGAGCCGCAATTTCCTGATTAATTTTGCTGCGAATTTTGGGATTAAAAACTTCTCTAATCCATTTGGAAGTATTAACAAAAAACTCCATAACCTGCGCGGTTGTAAAGCTGCCATTTGGCGCCACATCGCGCGAAGTGCTTAACAGTTCAAAATATCGGGCGAATAATTCCGAAATAAATTGATAAGATGGATAAGATTTAAGTGCGTCAATCATCAAACGCTGCATTTCGCCAGCTAAAACCACCGATTCAGGCTGACGATTTTTCATATCAAAACCAATTGCTTTGCGAAAATCTTCATTCAAAACCAACCCACTTTCCACTTCCAAACAATGCGCCATCTCGTGCGCCAAAACATTTACCGCAAAATTTCTGATAATAATTTTGTGATCCAAATTATGTGTGAAAGTTTTTAAAAATTTATTATAAATCTTGCGCTGATCAGTCAAATAGCAGCCTTGATTGGTGTCCCAACCTTTAACAATTTTAACTTCAAAAACCAAATTGCCTTGATTAGCTTTAGTCAAAATTAAATCCAAACCATCTTTATAAAGCTCAATTCCATAAAGGCTAATGAACTGATCAGCAAATTTTTTGCTCTCATTTGCGCCTTCAAATTTGAGAACTTTATTTAGAATTTCTTCAATCATATTTATTTGTCGTGCGGCTTTTTATATTGATCTGGAATCACAATTTTTGTTTTATCATTAACCATAATCTCTTCTGGCAAAAGACTTTCTTCAAGATGAAATTCTGTTATCATTCTAGTTTTAAAATATACTTGCCCCTTCCTATCTTTATTTATGTCACCACAAGCATCAACCAAATCATAATTTGCTCTCTTAGTTTTAATTAATGGCGGAGTTATCACATTAATTCTTAGATTTTGATTTTTCTTCCGCGCCAATCTAATAGCAGGAGATATATCTGAATCATTGGTTATAACCAATATCTTATCACTAGTTTTTTCAAAAGCATCCTCAAGAATTGCTAAAGCTATATTAACATCACTTTCTTTTTCTTCATGAGATATTCTGGTGAATGATTTTCCGTCACCGTCTTTATAAGTCAGTAATTTTTGTTTAAACTTTCCTTCAATAATTGCAACGCCGCAATGTTTTAAAGCCTTGATATAAGCTGTATATCTTTTTTGAACTTCTATTGATTTGTGTAAAGGCGGGGCAGTAAAAAATTTGATTTGGATTATTTCAAAACCGTGATCAGGTCTAGCAAATTGTTTGGCAAGATTAAATAGATTAACCCATTTGAGGTGCGGTTTTTTGAGGTTATTGATGGCGTGATAAAGGTTGTATCCATCAATAAAAACACTGACTTTTTTCATGGTGTATAAAAATAAAAAAGCCGCGGAACCATTTCTGGTGCCGCGGCACACTTCACAAAAGGAAGCGTGTGTTGCAGGCAATCTAACTGTTATAAATAAATTTTACAAGTTTTTTTATTATAACAACCTTCTCAATCATTAAGATTATTTTTTAAGTGGAACGGCGTAGAGTTCAAGCTTGTGATCAACTAGTTGATAGCCTAAATCGTGAGCAATTTTTTCTTTGAGTTTTTCAATTTCTTCGTTGAAAAATTCAACAACTTTTCCAGAACTGACATCAATTAAATGATCATGATGTTCGTCGCTGAGCTCTTCATAACGAGCTTTGTGTTTGCCTCCAGAGTCGCGGCTGAAATCGTGTTTGGAAATTACACCTTCTTCTTCAAACATTTTGACCGCCCGATAAACAGTGGCGATGCCAATATTGGGCTTGATTTTAGCGGCGCGGCGATAAAGCTCTTCAACATCGGGATGATCATGAGATTCAGAAATTATTCTGGCAACGATGCGGCGATTCTCGGTGAGTTTGATGTTTTTCTCGGTGCATAATTTTTCGATCAAGGACTGCATATACTTATATATTTGGTTGTCTTTTATTTAAGAAGGGCTCAGAATATAGAGCATTATTTAAATTTCAATTTCATAAATTCCTCACAAATATGGCAAAACATTCTTTGCAAGAAATTGCAGACGCATCTTATTACCTCACTTTTGATGATGTTTTATTAAAGCCCGCCTATTCCGAAGTTTTGCCTCACGATGTCGATCTGAAAACCAAAATCACTAAAAATATTGAATTAAACATTCCGATCATTTCTTCAGCAATGGACACTGTGACCGAAAGCAAATTAGCAATTGCTATGGCGCAATGCGGTGGCATGGGCTGCATTCACAAAAATTTGAGCATTAAAGATCAAGCTGACGAAGTTCGTAAAGTTAAAAAGTTTGAATCAGGAATTGTGATTAATCCACTTACCATCACGCCAAATCAAACTTTGAATGATGCTTTACATATTATGCAGACTTACGGAATTTCAGGAATTCCAGTGGTGGAATCAGCCGGCAGCAAAAAATTGGTGGGCATTTTAACTAATCGCGATGTGCGTTTTGCCACTGATCGCAAACAACCAATTCACGAATTGATGACTAAAAGCGGTTTGGTGACTGCTAAAAATAATATTAGCAAGAGCGACGCCAAGCAGCTTTTGCATAAAAATAAAATTGAACGAATTATTATTGTTGATAATAGCGGAAACTGTATTGGCTTGATAACTGGCAAAGATATTGAAAAATCTAAACAATTTCCTAATGCTTGCAAAGATGATGAAGGCAGATTACGCGTTGCAGCAGCGGTTGGAGTTGGTAAAGATGGCTTTAAAAGAGCTGAAAGTTTGATTGAAGCTGGAGTTGATATTTTGATTGTTGATACTGCTCACGGACATTCTAAAGGCGTGATTGATGCGGTTAAAGAAATTCGTAAATTCTACCCGAAAATTGATTTGATTGGTGGCAATATTGCCACTTCTGAAGCAGCCAAAGCCTTGATTGATGCTGGCGCCGACAGTGTTAAAGTTGGAATTGGTCCTGGATCAATTTGCACAACTCGAGTTGTTGCCGGAGTTGGCGTTCCACAATTATCAGCAGTTTTAGATGTTGCTGAAGTTTGTCATAAACAAAAAATTCCGTTCATCTCTGATGGTGGAATTAGATTTTCTGGCGATTTAGCCAAAGCAATTGCTGCCGGCGCATCTTGCGTGATGCTTGGCTCGCTTTTGGCTGGCACCGAAGAAAGCCCGGGTGATACAATTCTTTATAAAGGTCGATCTTATAAAATGTATCGCGGTATGGGCTCACTTGGCGCCATGGCTCGCGGTTCAGCGGATCGTTATTTTCAAGAAAATGTCACTGATAAAATGAAATTAGTTCCCGAAGGTGTGGAAGGCAGAGTTCCTTATAAAGGTCCAGTTTCAGATGTGATTCATCAATTAGCCGGCGGACTTAGATCAGCAATGGGTTATACTGGAAATAAAACTATTAAAGAAATGCATAAAAATTGTCAGTTCGTAAAAATTACCAATTCCGGCCTAAAAGAGAGTCATCCTCACAGCATCACAATCACCAGCGAGTCGCCAAATTACAGCACTGAGAACTAGATTTTGATCTTTAATAAAAAATTAATTGTTGACTAAGCTGAAAAATTTTTATAGGTTAGCCGGATTCATAATTTATAAAGATTCATTGTAGTTCACAAATTCCTATTTGGCGGTTTCTCAAATAATAATAACCCAAAATTACTTTTATTAATTCACACCCTTCTTCACCACTTTAATTGTCGTCGGCTTTTTAGTCGCAAATTTTGATAATAACTAGGTTAGTAAGATGAACAAACTTCAAATTTTTACTGGGCGAATTCTGGTTTATGCTTTAAGAATTAGCCATTTTACTGTTATTTTGCTCAAGAGAATCTTTGGCAAAAAAACTATTCTGCTGGTCTCTAAGCAACAAATCAAAAGCTATTCAATTAGCCCAATCACACAAATTATTTTCTTATTCGTATTATTATGGCTTGGCAGCAGTTTTGGTCAGTTGCTACGATATAATTCGGTGATTAAAGAAAAATCAGTTGAAATCAGTGATTTAAAAAAAGTTAATCAACAATTTGAAGATAAAGTTGAATCTTTGAATACCAATCTACAAAAAATCAATCTCTATTTCAAATCAATCTCTGGCTATAATTCTGAGCCAACCAAAAATTCTGATCAAACCAATATTGATCAAAAAGTTAAAGATTTATTTGGCAATACCAAACTTAATTCTGACGATCAACAAATTGCCGCTAAAATTGCTGATTCAAATTTAATTCTTGACGATATCAAAGGTGCGGCAATCAAAAGAATTAATGATTTGGAACAAAAACTTGCCATTGCCGGCATTAGTTTGGTGAATAATAAGGCAATTCTTAAAAATAATTCTGACAATAATGATAATCGCAAAGTTGTTTCTTTGAACAGTAAAGGTGATTTATCAAAAAGACAGGGTGGTCCGTTTCGAGAATTTAGAAAAAATGTCAACAGCTCTTTTAGCGGTTCAATTTTTGATTTGGGCAAAGATCCATCCGGCATCAAAAATGAAATTGAATATTTGGCTAATTTAGACAAATTTATTCATTTTGCACCGCTGGCGGCACCGATGAAAAATTATTATGTTTCGAGTATTTTTGGCAAAAGATCTGATCCAATTAAAGGAATTCCAGCAAAACATAATGGTATGGATTTTGTTGGCAAAAATGGCGCTAGAATTCTTAGTCCTTCGGCAGGCAAAGTAATTTTTGCCGGAAAATTCGGATCATATGGCAATACTGTTGTTATTGATCATGGCTATGGTTTCACCACTAGATATGGACATTTATCTCGGCTTAATGTCAGAGCTGGTGATTCAGTGCAAAAAGAACAAATTATTGCCGCGCAAGGAAGCACTGGCAGAAGCACCGGACAGCATTTACATTATGAAGTAAGATACCACAACATTCCTCTTAATCCAAAAAAATTCTTACAGGCTGGACAAGAAATTTTTAATGCTAATAATGGCTAAATCTGACTAATCTCAATTTCTTCGTTTCAAATAATATGTTCTTAACTTCTAATCTTAAGTCGCTTGCTAATTCATTAAAAAGCGGCAGCAATTCTGATTCATTTGGAAAAACCATCGAACAAATGACGGTATCTTTTAAATCAATGCCATCAATTATCGCTAAAGATGCCCGCATTGAAGGTGAAGTTTATAGCTCAGGAGTTATTGAAATTGAAGGACAAATTAAAGGTCGAATTAATAGCAACTCAATTATCATTCGTGAAGATGGCATTGTTGATGGCGAAATTAACGCCGATTCAATCAATATTCGTGGCAATTTTAATGGCAATATTAAAGCTAGAAATATTAATGTTTTTAGCAAAGCTAAAATCACCGGCAATATTGAATATCAATCACTTTCAGTTGAAGATGGCGCCTCTATTGACGGTCAGTTCAAGCAATTGGCAGATAAAAAATCTTAGAGCGTTCTTGAGAGGAAAAGTTCTTAATCTCATCTTGTAATTTGTGGATTGTAATCTAGACTAAATTTTGCATTTACTCTCCTCAATTCTGAATAAAATATCGTAATTATGCTCGATAAAAAGAAGTTCACTGTCAGTATTGGTGAATACGGTATTATAGTTGCGCTGCATAATGGCAATAATGTTCAAAATAAAATTCTTGTTGCCGCTCTTAACGAAGAAAATAAAATCCAATTACAAGATTTATTCACCAAAAATCAATCAGCGCCAATCCATCTTCTAATTGACACTGCCGATCAAAACTACAAAAGAAAAAGTTATCCTTCAGTCACTGAAGCCGATTTTCATAGAATTGTGAAGCGTGATTTAGTTAAAGAAGTGAACTATAGCGGCAAAGCTTTTCAAAGTTATTACGGATATAAAGACAAGCTACAAAATAAATGGGAATGTATTTTTGTTTCCGTTCCTTATCCGCAGGAAATAGAAAATTGGATTGAATTTTTGATTGGATTACCCAACGATTTCAAAGGCATTTATATGTTGCCAATTGAAACTTATCATCTGGCAAATTCCATTTTTAATTTCGTTAAAATTGATCATAAAATTGAAACTAACGAAAACAGCGTAACATCTTTTAACATTCAAAATAAAGTCAGCGGCGTCAGACAGGTTGTGTTTGCTAACAATACTATAATTTTCACCAGAGTTGTCACTTATGATTTTGATGATCGAAATTTTAGTAGCAAATTTGAGCAAGACGTATTTCGTGCTAACGAATATTTGAAGATGATTTTCCCCAAGCTGAAAGCTCAAGATGTAACCATTATAAATATTTTATCTGAGGAGATAATTGACAAAATAAAAAACATCACGGATCGCGAGCTGAGCTTCATTAACTACTCACCACTGCAAATTGCTACCAAGCTTGGTATGTCAAATGTTGTTGCTAAAAATAACAGTGGTTTTTCAGATATAATTATTGCTAATTCTTTTGTAAATAATCACAAAAAAGCTCTGAGATTTCCAAATCCTCGTATTGATTTTTTATCACGACTTAACTTGATTATCAAATCCACTTTGATTTTCAATCGAGTCATTGTCTTGTCTATTTTGTTGTTACTCACCCAAACCATTATCCAAAATTATCAAGATGGTAATTTAGCTTTAGCATTAAAGAAAAACAAAACTCAACTAGAGCAACAGCTACAATCAATCAGCAACGCAGCACTAGATTTGAATGGCGATGCTAACGGCAAAAAATCAGAAAAAAATGATAATCTAGCTAGTGAAATTATTGACTTTGGCAAGATTGACGATGTTTTATCAAGAGTTGAGGCAGATGTTAGTGAAGTTTTTAATCAGTTAAGTTTTGTAAAAAAATATGGCGTTCTGATTAATTCTTTTTCTTATCAAATACCAAATTATAATCCAAAATCAGAACATTTTTTGCCGGGCAAATTTTCTCTCAGCGGTGATTTATCTGATGTTAGCGGTGATATTGAAGTGTTGTTTCGTAAGTTTGATAATTTAGGTTTAGATACCAAAAACAAACTCCCTAAATACAATATTAAATATTCCGACATATCAAAAAATATTGACTTTGGTAAAAAATATTATTCTCTTCCCTTCGATTTAACTATAGAAAAAAAGACCCCAGGAAATCCAAATGCTCAATAATATTCTCAACTCATTACAGAATCTGATATCTAAAAACAGCATTTCCTTGGCGCCTAAAAATGATGCTTACGATAAAAAAATTTCCCACTTAAAACATAAAATTATTTTTAATATCTGCATCTGCGGAGCTTTATTGGTGATAATTATGAGTATTATTTTTTACAGCCAATATCTCGTCACCGGCAATAATGAAGATGTCAGAAACTTAAATGCTCAGATCGAAGCTTTAAGAAACAAATCCGCCAATATTGAAGCGCGAGTTAATGATGCTAAAAAATATAAACAAATTTGGATTGAATCTGCTGAGAAAAAGAAAAATTTTGATGGCATTAAAATTTCTGATCTTAACGATAGTTTTAAAAATTTAGCTGAGAAAAATAATCTTTCCGGAGCAGTGATAAATATTTCAGTTCCAGAAGTTTTAAAAGAAGGAGTCTATAACCGCCAAGCTTTGGATGTATATTTGGTAAATTTTGTATTAACTTTTGATGCACTTACCGACAAAATTGCCGTTGATTTTATTAGTAGTTTTCTAAATAGCCTGCCCGGATATGTTGTAATTAATGATCTATCCATCAAGAAAAATAAAAAAGAAGGCTATAGCGACGAAGATTTAATCAATATCAGCTCCGGCAAAATTAATGGTCTAATTGCGGTCAAGGTTAATTTCTCTTGGTATTTCTTGAAACGCAAAACAATCAAATAATCATCCAATGATACCAAGAAAAAAAATTACCCAAATTATATTTTTAATATTACTCAGCACTGGCAGCGCCATTGCTCAAAATCAAATTATTAATCAAGATTCTGGCGTTAAAAAAATTGCCAATATTGTTAATCAGGCTGCTGGTGAAGATAAATTAATTTCTAATCAAATAAATTCTGGGGATATTTCAATCAAAAAAGATTCACCAACCCAAGCTAATATTAATGGCGCACTTAAAAATTCTAATTCAGCAAATAGTCACAAAAATAATAGCTCATTGATGTATAGCGATGATGAGCTAAAAAAAATTCAAGAAGCAATCAATGCCTTAAAGGACGGCAAGCCTCTTAATTCAGATGCTATTCAAGAAGATATAACTCCCGAGGATAACGCTAAATCTTACATTTATTTAGGATCTATTTTATATAACTCACCAAATAGCTGGTCAGCTTGGATTAACGATCAAAAGATCTCGTCAACGGATAATAAAATTGGCAATGAACTTTATATAAAATCAATCAATGCAGATTCGGTGCGAGTTATCTGGACTATGAGCATTAGCAAGTGGAAAATTTTGACTAACAAAAAATCTGAAGATGGCGCGCCAATTAATCAAAACAATCAGGTTGAAATTGATTTTACTTTGAGCTTTAATCAAACTTATATGCTCAATGGCAGCAGAATTGTTGAGGGTAGAATTGCTCCATTACTAAACTCTTCTTTATCCAAAACAGCAAATACAATCCCTTCAAAAAATACTAATTAAAATTTTATAAATATGGCACATAACATTACTGATGATAATTTTGAACAAGAAATTGCTAATTCCACCACGCCGGTTTTAGTAGATTTTTGGGCACCTTGGTGCGGACCTTGCAAACAACTTTCACCAATTGTGGATGAATTATCCAAAGATTTAGGTGATAAGATTGGGGTTTATAAATGCAATATTGATGAAAACCCAGAAAGCCCTTCCAAATATGCGGTGCGCGGCATTCCAACTTTAATGATTTTTAAAAACGGCAAATTGGTTGATAGCAAAGTTGGCTCATTACCAAAAAGTGCTCTTTATGAATGGGTAAAAAATCATTTGTAAAAAATGCTGCTTGAGAGAATTTATCGCCACAAAAAAACCCTTCTCAAATTAGTTTTAGAAAATTTTAAATCCCAAAATTTACAACCCAAAATTGGTGTTGAGTTAGAGTTTTATCTGCTTTACAACAGCCAGCCAGCCAGTCCAAAATTAATCCACGAATTTACCTTGGATCTTCAATCAACAATTCTTAAACATAATATTGATTTGCTCGCCATAGAGCCAGAGCAAGGCTGCGGGCAAATTGAAATTAAAACCCTACCTTATTTAGACATTCCTAAACTCTGCGCCGATATTGAAAAAATCAAAGATCTTACTCGCAATTTGAACCCAAATTTTCAAGTGAATTTTGCATCGCAGCCTTATCAAAATGATTGCGGAAATTCGCTGCAAATCAATTTTAGTTTAATGCAAGGTGATAATTTTCTTTTTGCTAAAGATGATCAGCAAGAAAGCCAATATTTGCTCCAAGCGATCAATGGCACTTTAAAATTTACTAAAGATATGATGATAATTTGCGCGCCGGAACCGGAAGATTATTTAAGATTTGATCTGAAGTTAAATCGTAATTTACACAAACAACAAAAATATACCGCACCAGTTAATATCAGTTGGGGATATAATAATCGCACTACTTTGGTGCGCATTCCCGCTACTCAAAAAATTACTGAAAGACGATTGGAATTTCGTGCTCCCGCCAATTCTGCCGATCTTTATTTAATCAGCGCATTTTTTTTATTAGCGGTTTTACGAGGAATAAAATTGCCGGAAAAATTTCCTGGGAAAATTCCTGGAGAAGTTTATGGCAATAGCTTTGATGAGCAATATGATTTAGAAAATTTACCAAATTATGAGCAAGCAAAAGAATATTTCTGGCAAGGCAATTTAGCCAACGAAATTCTTTTTATATTGGACAGCAATAGACTTGATTAAAACTCCACAAATTGCGGTGAGTGGCATTGCTAATAAAACGCCGACAAAACCAAGTAAAACTCCAAAAACAAAAAGCCCAAAAATAATCCACACCGGATGCAAACCAACGCGATTGCCAACTAATTTGGGAGTTAAAAAATTTGATTCAAAAATTTGTCCAGTCAAAAATATCACCGCCACCACGCCAATATAAAAAGGATCCAAGCCCCATTGAAACAAACCAACCACTATTGCAGTTGTAATTCCCAGCAGCATTCCGATGTAAGGAATAAAAGATAAGAAGCCGGTGAGAAAACCAATTAGAAAGCCAAAATTAAGCCCCGAAAAGGTGAGCGCTAAAGCATAACAAATTCCCAAAATCAAACAAACATTGAATTGTCCGTGAACATAGCCGGAAAGAGTTTTGTCAATTTCGATAAAAATATTACGAATATTTTTGCTATAATGCGCCGGTAAATAATGGTCAATTTTTTCAACCAATAAATCCCAGTCTCTGAGCATATAAAATACTAAAACCGGAGTAATAAAAATTAACGACACAACATTGATAAAAACAATGCCTGACTGCATAATATTGCCCACCAAATCTCCGGAAAGATTAAAAAAATTAGCGATATTTTGACCGTTAAAATAGCTGTGCAAATCCGGTTCAATTGCAAAGCCGTTATTAGTTAAAAATTCAAATATACGCGGATAGATTGTGCCGACCAAAACATCAATATATCCAGGCAACGCCGCTGCCAAGCTGATGGCTTGGCTATAAAGAAGTGGCAAAATTAAAATTAATAAAATGATAATTACTAGTAGAAATCCGCCCAAAATTACTGCGGTTGCTGAAGTTCGAGAAAGCCCTAATTTCTTGATTCTATCGGCTAAAGGATCCAGAAAATAAGCGACAATAATTGCAGCAATGAAAGGAAATAAGATTGATTTGATTAGATAGAGAAAAACTAAAAATAAAGCCGTGATTAATAAATATAAAAGCGCTTTATCTCTTGTTTTCATTGGCTCAATTGTGATTTAGTTAAAGATAAAAAATATCCACCTTCGGTTTTTTTCTGCAAAAATAAATTATATTTGGCAAAGAAATTAATGATATCGCCGTTATTATTGTTATAAGTGACATTGATTTTCACCAAATCTTTGGAGATCGAATTTACTTTTAATCCGGAAATAATATTAGAATTTTCTAATTTATTTTTTACCGTTATCCAATCCCCAAGATCAGAAATTAAAACATCAATATTGATTGCAGCAGAGCCGCTTGCAGCACTAGTTTTATTGTCATTTTTTTCAATGCTAGTCAAATAATCAGCAGTTTTACCGGCAACTTTATTGACCAAATCTGTCATCGACAATTGATTAACATTAACAAAATCAAGGCGAATCTGATTGGTTTGAAATTTACGAATGGTTTTAAGATCGATATTAACTTTATTTTCAATGGCATCAAATTCAAAATAAGCCAGCACCAGAGCATCAACTTTATATTTGTTCAACGCAGCTTCAAAGTTTGAAAAATTAGCGTCATTGATTGTGCTGGCATTAAAACTACCAATATCTTCAACATCACCTTTGAGTAATTTGATTGTAGAAATTTTATTATTTTTAAGAACATTTTCCCAAGCCAATTTCCAATCATTATTTTCTTCCCAAATTAGCGGCTGATTTTTAATTATTTTGACAGGAATCACTAAATAAGAATCTTGTTTGGCAACATCTTTAGTGCCAATTTTATTGCCTAAATAATGCTTCACAAAACTTTCTGAAAAAGTGAGATTTAAAGTTGCGGAATAATTATTGCCGGCGATTTTTTCATCTAAAATTTGCTGCGAAGCGACCATATCAGAAATGGCGTCATCTTGCAAACTGGCAGCAAAATTCTCGTCAATTCCTAAACGATTGAGTAAAATTATAAAAGCATTTCGTTGTCCAGCGTTAACAGCGTTGATCCGAGCCTGAGTTGGTGATTTTCCGGAAGCGTTGACAATCACATCATTTACCGCATATGGGTTTTGGCTTTGCGCCAGAACAATATTGGATTGCAGCAGCAAAATTAGAACTAGACAAAACCATTTAGGTTTCATCAATTGGTAAATCATATCGGAAATTGACATTAATTTAATTGGGGGGATAATTTGCGCCTGAAAAATTTAGTTAAAAATTTAGTTAAAAATTCACTTAAAATTTACGCCAATCAACTTGAAACGCAAATGAAAACTACCGATTTTAATAAAAAATCTCTCAACTATAAAGACGCCGGAGTTGACATTTCTGCGGGCAATGAATTGGTCGATAGAATTAAGCCTTTCGCCAAAGCCACAATTCGCGCCGGAGCCGATGCCAGCTTGGGTGGATTTGGGGCGTTATTCGATTTGGCAAAATGTAATTACAAAGATCCAATTTTAGTTTCTTCAACTGACGGTGTTGGCACCAAACTTAAAATTGCTAAAGATTTAAATAAACACGACACCATCGGTATTGATTTAGTGGCAATGTGCGTCAATGATTTAGTGGTTCAAGGCGCTGAGCCTTTATTCTTTTTAGATTATTTTGCTTGCGGAAAATTATCTTTAGATGTTGCCAGCGATGTGATTAAAGGAATTGCCGAAGGTTGCAAAATGGCAAATTGCGCCTTAATTGGCGGCGAAACTGCCGAGATGCCCGGGCTTTATGGCGATGGAGATTATGATTTAGCTGGCTTTACAGTTGGCGCAGTGGAAAGAGAAAATATTTTACCCAAAAATGTTGCCGCTGGCGATGTGGTTTTGGGTTTAAAATCTAGCGGCGTTCACTCAAATGGTTTTTCTTTAGTGCGTCACATTTTGCAAGAAAAAAACATTGGTTTAAATCACAAATTATCTAACGGTAAAACTATTGGCGCCGCATTATTAGAGCCAACTAAAATTTATGTTAAATCTTGTTTAAGTGCGATTAAAACCGGCAAAATCAAGGCTTTGGCGCATATTACTGGCGGTGGCTTGTTAGAAAATATTCCCAGAGTTTTACCCAAAAATCTTTACGCCGATATTGATTATAACAGCTGGAAATTACCAGAATTATTCCAATTTTTAAAAGACGCCGGCAATGTTGAAGACAGCGAAATGCACCGCACTTTCAATTGTGGAATTGGTATGGTTTTAATTGCCGATCAAAAAGATATCAGCGCAATCAAAGCGGTTTTTGCCGAGTTTGATGAAGAAGTTTTAGAAATTGGCACCCTTAAAAATATTTAAAATGAATAAAAATCTTTCCGTCCATTTACAAAATTTTCCAGATGTTTCTTTTCTAAATTCCGAAGCAGATCTGGTGGCGGATATGGATATGGTGCGACAAATTTGCAGTGCGGCTTTGTTTATTCGCGATCAGAAAAATTTGCGAGTGAGATTGCCGTTAAATAAACTTAATATCATTGGTAAGAAAGCAGCGCGAATGCTGCAATATAAGGATATTATTGCCGATGAGGTGAATGTAAAAAACATTGAAATTACCCCAGAAATTGGTGATTTGGCGGAATTGAAATTGCAGATTAATTTGAAAAAAGTTGGCGCAAAATTAGGCAGCAAACTCAAAGAAATCAACATCGCCATTAAGGAAAATAACTGGAAAAAAATCGCTGATAATCAAATTGAAATTGCCGGAATTATTTTGAGCGATGATGAGTTTGAAATTAAATTAATCACCAAAAATTCTGATAACACCACCGCTCTTCAAAGCAATGATTGTTTGGTTGAACTAGATATTAATGTGACCGAAGAATTAAAAGAGGAAGGCTTGGCGCGTGATATTGTGCGGGCAATTCAACAAAATCGTAAGGATGCTAATTTGGATATTTCTAATCACATTAAAATTGCTTTTTTCAGTAGCAATTTGACATTTTTAAAAGTGATTAAAAATTATGAAGATTATTTAAAAGAACAAACTTTGACTGATGAAATTTTGATCGCTTCTAGCTCTTTAGAAGTCAAAAATTATTCAAATCACTTTCTCAACAAAATTGAAGAAAGTGATTTAGAAATTGGCATTAATATAGTTTAGAATAATCCCAAACCATCAACTGCTTTAGTGGTTTTGCTCCAAAATCCGCGCTTATATTTGAACTGCACCATATCGCCTAATCTGATTGAATTAACCACATCTGAATCATCAATTAAAACCCAAGCTGTTTTGGGATCGATCTTGTCCGACACTTCTCCCGAAACGATGATGCGGCGTTCAACTTCGGTTTTTCCAGTTAAAGAATTTTCAATTTCATATTTGCCAATCACTTCAAATTTATCACCCATTTTCACACCATCAGCACTGCCAACGCTAACTTTAAAAATGGCTTTATTTTTCAAAACTCTTTTTTCTAAGATAAAACCTTTTTTGGCAAAGAAGTTTTTAATATCGAAAGAAACGTTATCAATTGCTTCTCTGCCCGCATTACGAACCAATCCATCATCACGATTTAAGCCTTCAGCTTTTTGCCCACCAAACTCAATCAAACCACCAATGGAAACATTATTATTGGTTTTAACTTCTTCGCTTTTTGATTTTTTGCCAGCAAATTCAAGATTGGCAACCACTTGCATTGATGGCAATTCATAAACTTTGATATTGCCGGAAACGTCGGAAGTGTAGGTAAATTTTGGCGCAGTTTTAGTTAAAGTGCCGTCTTTATTGGGAATAACAAAACCTCCACTATATTTTTTAGTGAAGCCAGCATTACCAATTGCACCGGAAATTGCGTAATCAGCAACCTGCGGGCCTTTATAGCTGCCGGTTTTGTTCATTTCTGCCAAAGCAATTTCTTTTTCTAATTTGGTAGCAATTTTTCTATCGACCAATTCCGCTAAACGGTTTTCAGTCAAAACATTTTCTACCGCAACCGTGATTGACTTGCCTAAATCAGCTTGATTAGCAACATCATTTTTACCTTCATCTAACTCAAAAACCACAACCTTCGGCGGCCTTCCCTCAGCCACATCTTTGCTGGGCATAAAATTAGTTTTGGGAAGTTGTTGTGGCAAATAAGCATTGAAGTTTGAAATAGTTGGGCTGCAAGCACCAGCGGATAATGCGAGCAAAATGGTGAAGGTTTTTTTATTGAACATAGGATGAATTATTTATGGGATTTGAAAGAAAGATAAAAACGACAATTCTATAAAATGATAATTTAAAGATGAAGCTAAATAAAATTAAATAGTTTTGAAGACGGATTCTAAAAACTTGGTTTTAATTTATACTGCGCAAAACTCTGCAAAGCTTTATCTTTGTCAGAAACAATTGGATTTTTAATCGGCCAGCTAATTGCCAAATCCGGATCATCACAAGCAATTCCACCATCTCCGGCTTTACTGTAAGGATTATCAACCTTGTAAGCCACATCTGCCGGTTCATTTCCTAAAACACAAAAACCATGAGCAAAGCCAGCTGGAATATAAAGCAAAGTTCCATTTTCGCCACTGAGCTCAATTCCAAAATGTTGCCCAAAAGTTGGCGAGCCGTGACGAATATCCACCGCCACATCCCAAATGCGCCCACGCACACAACCAACTAATTTTGCTTGAGTTGGATTATTCTGATAATGCAAACCACGAATCACACCGGACAATGAATAAGAAAAATTATCTTGGAAAAATTCAGTTGGCAAACCTAGATCTTGGAAAACTTTTTTGTTAAATCTCTCCACAAAAAAACCACGATTATCACGGTGAATATTGAGTTGGATAATTTTTAAATCTGGAATTAAATCTGCCGATATTATGTTCATAAATTTCTGAAAAAATTAATATTCACCACGGATATTTTTATCAATGTTGTATTCTTTTAGGATTGTTTCCAAAATTGGATATTCCTTAATATTCCATTTGCCTTTAGCAACCGCCGTTGCCACATAAGGATAAACATCGTTACTAAAATGATGCATGCCAACTTTTTGCCCTTCCCCATGAGAAAATGCGCCTTTGATCTTAATTTTTCGGCAAGTCTTTTGAGATTTTTCTTCAAACTGCCAAATGCCTTCGCCTTTGTGATAATTGAGTAATTTTAGGAAAGTTTTTACATTCCAAATTGAAGGCTGAATAGAAAAAATCCATTTTGAATTTAAATCAAGTTCAAACAAAGTTTCGTCAATAATAGTTGGATGAGAAACATAATCTCCGCCTTTGATTAATTTGACAAAATCAAAATAGTTTTTCTCAACTGCCAAAGCATATTTTTTGATTTTATCAACCTTAGGAAAATCATATAAAAACATGTCTTCATGCTCAAAAAAACAGACCTCAAAACCAAGTTTTTTGACTTGCTCAAAGCAATCAATCAGCCTTTTGGTATAAGTTTTTTTGTCGTTATAAATTATTTGCAAATATTCTTTGGGAACTAAATCTGATTTTTTATTCAAGAAAATTATTTTATTTGGACAAACATCAAAATATTTTTTGGTTTGAGCAAAATAGATCGGCCAAATGTCGCAATAGTCGGTATGAGAATAAACAATGTGACAAATTTTATTAAAAATCATACGAATCTTGATAAAGAATAAAGGTTAGAATCAATGAAAAACCACTTATACATTGCGTGGTTATTAATGGCATTTTCTAATTTATATTGAAAAAGACTTTTTGATTTAAAATCTTCTGACTTAAAAAATTCATTACTAAATTCATCTTCAGAATTGCTATCTGGCCAGTGATTTAAAGCTTTGATGTAATTGCTTTGCGGCAAAAAATATTGCAAAGATTTGTCATATAAATCAGCAATTTTGTTAATATTTTCGCTACTAGAATAAAACCATTGATCGGCATAACCACAATTTAACTGATCCCACATTGCGCTATAAATATAATTCATATCAAGCTTGGGATCAAAATTAATTTCTGAAACTTTATAAGGATGCGAGCCGTTATGTTGATCAATTTGTCCTAAATCAAAACGACTAACTATCACAAAATCATATTGAAAATTTTGCTCTTGCTCATGGGCAATTTTTGATTCTATGACTTTTTTTCTAGAATAAAAAAAACTTAAAGAATTAGCGCAGGTTCTGAATTGCTGATTGTTGGGCGGATTAAATAATTGATCATCAATTTTTGATTCCATCATAATTTTTTTAAAATCAATTTGCGCTTCAAAAACTGATTTTTTCAGAAATTTATGATAAATTTTTGTAATCTTTTCTTGCAATTCCACATCCCAACAATGAACAAAAACATCAATCTCAAAATCCGGATATTTATCCAAAAGCACTTCTTTGATATACAAACTGCCATCATCGCCACTTTGGGAAGAAAGACGATTGTTATATTTTCCATGAAGACAAAGTGCGATTTTTTTCACAAAATATACTTACGATTTTATATCTTTTATATTCGAAATATATTTTACCAATATATTCTTATCGACCTTCTTTAGATCATTAATCGCACTTTTGATATGATTATGCTTGATTAAATAAGGTTTAAGATGTTTTAACATCAAAGACATCAAAATGTTTTTTCATAATCTCAAAAACAAAATCTTCTTGTTTTTGTTTAAGAATTAGCTCTTCGATTTTATATCCAAAAGTTGACAGATAGAATAAGGTAATTATTTGCTCGGCAGAACATTGATTGTTCAATATTGATAAATAATCATCATTTTTTAAATAATATTTCTGCAACATTGTAAATGTATCAAGCAACCTAGAAGTTTCTCCAAGAAAGAAATGATCGGAGATATGAAACGCTTTATATTTTATTGGGCGAAAATATATGTTCGCACATAATAATTTTTCTGGAGCAAATTTTTCTATAACTAAATGTAATTTATTATAACTTTCATCAGCACGATGCTTCATCACATATTTAGTTTTAACCAATTTTAGACCAGCTAGAGTGCTGCATATTTGGTAATATATGTTTGCTGTATTATCAATATTATTAACATCGGGCAATTCCTGAGTTACAATTTCAAATCCCTTTAATTTCTCATAATCAATTGACTGACTTTCCCAAGTTGAATAGACAATTTGTTTGAATTGAAATTTAGAAGAGTTGATGCTTTTAAGGCATTCCAAGTTAAAAGGTCCTTGAACTAATAGCGCAACATCTTCCTGCAATTTAGGTTTTCTAAAAAAATTCAGCATAAAAATTTACGAATTCTTTGATTTAATTCTAGAAATTTTCTTTTGAATTCTCAGTGGAATTCTTTTTAAAGAATCAAGAATATCATAGCCGATCTTCTTGCCGTTATAAATTTGATAATTATTAAACGAGATACTCTCAATCGATTTATAACCATTGTGAACATAATCATAAAGGCGGCTATCATTCTTGATGTAATGTGGATCATCAGCTGAACCTCTCAACTCTGCATCATAATACTCTTTTAATTTTCCCTGTTTGTATAACTCGTAAGCGGCCTTGATGTGACCTCCAGCTCTCAAACTTGGATTGTTTTCCAAAGCTTTAACACCGTTAATTACTTTTCTCTCATAATGTTTATAAGATCGAATATGAAAGTGAAATATTGTAATATCCAAAGTGGTTGAGGCTTTTCTGAAAAGAGGAATCATTTTAACATCGTGATTTCCCATCACATTATGTCGATAAAATTTAGTTGTATGCAGGCATTTAAATATTCCAGAAGCAATGCCAGATACGGTTTTGGGAATTTTAAAAGCAAAATCTTCATCACCAGTTGCACCAACTTGTATTGCACCAACAAATAAAACATTAGATTTTTTTGGATCAGGAAGTGCCAATTTCAAATTGCCGTAATGACAATACCAAAATTCATCAGCATCAACATTGATAACCCAATCGGCCTTATATTTTTTTTTGGCTAACAAGATCATATTGTGAACCCATTTGGCTTGATCATAATTATGCTGCGGCTCATCAATTAAATGCAAAACACCCAACTCTTGATATTTTAAAAATATATTTCTGGTGTTGTCGATTGATCCATTATCAGTGGCGATAATAAAATCTACGCCATGATTTAAATGAAACTTGATACAATCCTCAATAATATCCTCTTCATTGCGAGCTAGAAGAGTCATTACTAATTTCTGGTTTATTTTTTTTTCAATATTCATATAGATTATTTTTAAATTAAATTGATTTACCAAATACAAATTTTTTGACTATCAACACCCTTTTCACCCAGCCAATATTCCTTCAAATAAGAGCGATCCAAGCTCATATCCATCAAGTGATTCAAAGTTGTTCCTACATCGATATAAGTGTTCTGATCGCAAAATTCATAAAGCTGATGAATCGCCATTTTAGAAAAGCTCGATGCAGAAAATAAAAACAAATGACCAGTAATTTTATTGGCGCTGATCCAATTTTTGATTTCTTCTATTAAGCCATAATCATTAATCATGGCGTTGTAGCCCACTCGAAAATCTTTAACAATGAAAGGCATTTGCGATAGATTGGCTTTTTCGTTACAAATGAAAACGGTTTTGTAGCGATTGAATAAAGGATAAATTTCATTAACAAAACTTTCGTAATTGCTGTTCAGAAACAAATTTGCCCAAGTTAAATTTTGATCGTGATTTTTTAGAAAATTCAACTGCCATTTAAAATCTTCGCGCCCAACGCAGCATTGGCAGCTAATGCCTTTAAAATAATTTGCCTTACAAAATTTGAAGGAATCAACCAAACGATCGTGATAGAATTTATGTTGCTTAGGATCAAAATGTTTGTGATCTTCTTTTTTATAACCGCCCGTAGTGACTTTTTCTCCCACTTTAACAATATTATCACCCAAGATCAGCTCTTTGTTTTGTAGGATAAACAGCTCACCATCAGAAAATCGATTGAAAGCAAAAGGAATTTTATTTTTCAGCAAATCTCGAACTTTATAAAAATCATTTTTAAAAGTTTTTTTAGCTGCTTTAGAAGTTGGATCAATCAGCTTCCAACCATTTGCCAAGCAAGCTTTGAAATAGTCATTAACGCCAAGCACAAAACTATTATTTTTCTTTTTTAAATGCTGATGCGAAATTGCATGAGCGTCAATTCCAAGCTCTTTACCTTTCAAACTTCCCCACATTGATTTGTCATCAAAAGGATGTGGTGGAACATAAGTATTGAGGGCAAAATATTTTTGTAAAGTATAAGAAAAATGAATATCTTCGCCAAAAATTTTAGCTGGCAAAAGCGGCAATTCGCGACAAAAAGCAGTTAAAAATTCTTTTTCAAAAAACCATGAATGACCAACAATATCAACTTGTTTGACTTCATCATTAGGATCTGCCCAACCAAAACGATCATGCTGATAATAATCATCTTTTGAATTAAAAATCAGACCAACCGTTCCTAAAAGCCCACGGTGAGTTTTGATAGTGTTTAAACAATTTTCTAACCAACGATTCCCCGGAATTGTGTCATCATCAAAAACGCAAACATATTTGGTTTTGGCATTCATCGCATAATAAAATCTAGCCCAAACTCCAAAATTGTGATTGCTAACCGCCGAAGTTAATTTTCTAATTGCTGGAAAATTATATTTAAAAATACTTCCGGGATTATTATACCAGAGCATTATTTGCGCCGGTTTAACAGTTTGATTTTCAATGGCTTTGATTTGTTCTTTGAGGTTTTTCCCTCTTCTAAAACCATTCAAAACAACGGTTATTTCACTTTTATTTTCCATTTTCTAGCCCGAGTTCTTTTGTCCAAATCTTGATAATTTCCGATTCATTTGCATGCTGCATCTTTAAAACATTTTGATTGCCGTGAAAATTTACACTCGCCATTTGGCAATATCTTGGCAAATCGCTAACCACTTTTTGAGTTGGATAAAAATAAACATCGGAAATGCGATCAAAAATTTCTTGATAATCTTGCACAAAACCCGCCAATTTTATTTTGCCTGCAGAGCTTTTCATTATTGGTTCAATCTGTTTATAAAAATAAACTGGATCTTGCATAAAACCATAAATAATCACTTGCTCGGCTCCATCTTTTAGAGCCTGATTAATTGAAATATCAATGCCTTTATAAGTACAAATTTCGCCAATAATTCCAGCAATTTTTTGGGATTTTGGTTGAGGAATAATTTTTAAATCTGCACCATCAATAGTTGGGCAAATAAAATAATTTTGAATATTTTTCTCGACAAGTTCTGCGCTGCTTAAATGAACTTTATCATAAAATTTAGCAATCTTAGCTAAATCAAAATCAGCAATTTCACTAGCGCTAAAAATCAATTTCACACCACAAAAATTGCGAAAATATAAACCTCTTAAATAGCTATAAAATTTTTTCACCTGAAATCTTATCACTCGCACCAAGGTTTTGCGTTTGGTGATATATAAATTTCTAATTTTTTTGTTGGGACAAAAAAGATCATCATAGCTAGTAATTGGAAAGCCCAGAACAATTATTGTATCGGATTTTCTAACTCTGAATTTATATAAAGGCGCAGTTTTGCACTTGTCTAAATGCCAATTATCTAAACCATAAAAAATAGCTTCATAACCATTTTGGTTCAAAGCATTACACAAAGCCACGCCCGAAACTGTGATATTAGACGGTATATTTTGTGGGCAAATAATTTTGATCATAGCTTTTATTTAAAAAAATCTTGGATACCAATTAATATTTTTTTCGACGCCTTGCCGTCACCATACGGATTTTGGGCAATTTTAATTCTGCTTTCTTTCTTTTTTAAACCAAGAATTTTATTTGCCTCGCGAACAATTATTTGCGTTTTTGTGCCAACTAATTTGGCAATTTTCATTTTAATTCCGTCAGTTCTTTCAGTCTTGTTGCGCACTACTAAAACTGGGCAACCAAAAGTTGGGGCTTCTTCTTGAATACCGCCAGAATCAGTAATTATCAACTTAGCCTCAGCAATTAAAAACACCAAATTTGGATAAGAAAGCGGCTCTTCCAAAAAGATATTTTTAATCGCCGACAATTCTTTAGTGATTTTGCCACGCACATTCGGATTTGGATGAGTTGGAATTATAAAACTATGATCGGAAAAATCTTGGCTGAGAATTTTAATTGCTTTGATAATGTCGTCAAGCCTTTCTCCGTGGTTCTCGCGGCGATGAACTGTGATCAAAACTAACTTGTCATTTATAACAATTTTTTTATCCACAAAATATTTTTCAGCTTTTTGTAATTCTCTTTTTGGCAAACAAAACAAAGCATCAATCACCGTGTTGCCAGTTAAAATAATTGATTTTTTAGCAACCATTTCTTTTTTCAAAGCCAAAGCATCAATCTTGGTTGGCGCAAAATTAAGCGCAGCAATTCTGGAAATCATTTGGCGCAAACCTTCTTCTGGGAAAGGCTCTCTAAGGTTGTAAGATCTGAGTCCAGCTTCAATATGAAAAACCGGAATCGTATTTAAAAACCCAAACAATGCACCACAAAATGCGCTCATAGTATCACCTTGAACAATAACAGCATCAAAAGAATTTTTTTGTCCTAAAATATTTAAATGATTCATTATCTTAGTCTGCAAGCCAATCAAACCTTGATTAAACTCCATCACATCCAAACTAATATCAGGAATAATATCAAAAAATTTGAGAGTTTGAATTGACAAATCTTTTTGTTGCTCAGTGTTGCAAACGGTAATTTTAAAATCTTTTTGATGTTTCTTAAATTCTAAAATAACTGGCGCGAGCTTGATAATTTCTGGTCTGGTGCCAAAGACGATTAAAATATTTTTCATTTAAATGGGTTTTGCAAAATTAATAATTTGGTTCAATGCCGTTTTGGCGTTTATTTCTTGGATGATTAAACCAGCAGAATATTCTTTGACATATTCCGCTTGCGCGCCAAGATCAAAACAAGCAACTTTAACTTCCATCAGCATCGCTTCGTGAGTCGTATAGCTAAAGGTTTCTGAACATATTGAAGATATAAAAATTATATCAATTTGGTGTTTTTCAATAATTTCTGGCAAATCTTGACGATGATATTTTCCTAATATTTTGAGCGCTAAATTTTCTTTCTTTTTACATTTTCCAACCACAATTATTCGGGCTGGAAGTTGGTTATCAATAATAATTTGCGCCATTTGCTCAACTATATCAGCACCTTTTATTTTATTTAAAAATCCTACCACCGCTATATTTATTATTGGATCGCTCTTAACCACATTCACTTTTCTTAAAAAAGGCACATAATGTGGTTCAACCTTGATTTTGCTCGATATTTCTCGATAAAATTGACCAATAATTTGTTTGGAATGTTCTGAAAAACATATAACTTCATCAATCTGATTGATAAAAATTTCGCGCCATTTTTTAACATTTTCTCCCGCTTTAGAATTGCAAGCACAATTAGAATTATTACTAATTATTTCACATTTATTTCCATCATCTTTAAGCAAATGAGTTTTGGCGCAAATGCTTGAAAAATCATGCGCCAGCATAATTTTTTTATCAGCTTTGGTTTGTTTAATAAAATCAAAAACAACCGCAAGATTGGGAAAAAAAGAAACTTGATTGAGATAGATTGCATCAATTTTTATCTTGGAAAATAAATCAGCAATTTCGCCAAAATTATTTAGTAAAATTGAAGAAAATTGATTTTGAAAAGTAATTTGTAAATTAATTTTGCCAAGCTTTTTTTTGTAAAGAATAACAAAAATATAATTGTCATTTTTCAGCTGCTGTATTTTATTTTGCAGATACAAATCTGCGCCGCCGCCCCATTCGTGGTGCAGATAGATTAGTTTTTGTTTTTCTGGATTTAGGTTAGAAATAATTTGCTCAAAAGACGATTTGTGTCGCAAGTTATGAAATGAGGAGAGAATTTTATTTTTACAATTTGTGAAATTGAAATTCATAACGAACTTTTTTTGGTGAAAAATTGTTCCACTTTTTGGGCAATTTGATCGAGCTGTTCATCGGTCAAATCATAAAATAAAGGCATACGCACCAAGGTTTCCGCAACCAAATCAGTGACTTGCATAGCAAGAGGAGTTTTGCCAAATTTTAATCCGGCTGGCGAATTGTGCAAAGGAACATAATGAAAAATCGCCATCACATTATTTTGTTTTAAAAATTCTATAAATTGATTTCTGGTTTTGTGGTCTTTAAATAAAACATAAAAAAGATGGGCGTTAAACTGGCAATCATCAGGAATTTGCAGAGTTTTGATCTGCGCTTGCGCAGCATATTTGCTGAATAGTTGATTATAAAATTGCCAAATTTTTATTCTTTGTTTGTTGATTTTTTCAATATTTTCTAATTGAGAATAAAGATAAGCAGCAATGATATCGCTGGGTAAAAACGACGAGCCAACATCAACCCAAGTATATTTATCAACTTGTCCTTGGAAAAATTTGGAGCGATTAGTGCCTTTTTCTCTGATAATTTCTGCGCGATCTAAATAGTTTTCATCGTTGATTATCAAAGCTCCACCTTCTCCGGAAATAATATTTTTAGTTTCATGAAAACTAAGACAGCCAAAATGACCAATAGTTCCTAAATGTTTGCTTTTATATTTTGAGCCCAAAGCCTGCGCCGCATCTTCAACGACAAACAAATTATGCTTTTGAGCAATTGCCATAATTTTATCCATTTGGCAAGCAACGCCGCCGTAATGCACCACAACTATTGCTTTGGTTTTGCTGGTAATTGCTGCTTCAATTAAATTTTCATCAATGTTGAGATTGTCTAATTTGATATCGACAAAAACTGGAACTGCGCCTCTTAGAACAAAAGCATTAGCGGTGGAAACGAAAGTGTAAGACGGCATTATCACCTCATCGCCAGCTTTTAAATCGAGCAAAATTGCGCTCATTTCTAAAGCAGCGGTGCAAGAATGAGTTAGCAAAACATCTTTAGCATTTAGATAATTTTTAAGAAACTCGCGAGATTTGGCAGTATAAAAACCATCACCAGAAATTTTTTTGTGATTGGTAATTGCGTCCGATATGTATTCTAGCTCTTTGCCAATTAACGATGGTTGATTGAAAATAATTTTTTTAGTCATTCTTAATTTGCAAATTAGCTTTATTATTTTTCCAATCTTCTTTTAAAAGACCCATAAAATTTATATCAACTCTATTGCCGGATTTGACAACGTGCTTTCTTAATTTTCCTTCAATTTGAAAATAGAACTTTTTATATAACGACAAAGCTTTGTCGTTAAAATCAAAAACCTGCAAATAGATTTTTTCTAGTTTTAATTCTTCAAAACCATAATCTAAAATCTGATAAAACGCTTTGCTGCCCAGCCTTTGATTTTGTGGTGCGCTAGGTCTTAAAAAAATTCCAAATTCAGCAGTTTGGTTTTTCGCATCAATGTTTCTTAAATAAACACAGCCTTCAGCAACATCATTATTCATAATCAAAAAAGCTTGATCTGAGCCATTTTTTATTTTGGTATTCAGCCAATTATTGTGAACTTCCTGACTAATTTCATCGATGACAAAATATTTCGCCACCTCCAAATCATTGCGCCAGTTTCTAACTTCTTGCAAAATATTTTCTGGCGCAGTGCGAAAATCCAACAGTTTTACTGTCATAAATTAGATTAATTTTGAATAAAGCTCGAGATCTTCTGGAGTTCCAGTGCCGTGCATTTGATCTTCAGAAATATCAAAGATACCAATTTTTTTGCCGGTTTTAATTAGATGATTATAAATTGGACAAACATAATATTCGTGATTGACTTTATCAGCCTGCGAAATCATATCTAGCGCACCATCAACAAAATCTTTGCCTTGGCTGAATAAATAAATTCCAACTGTGGCTTTATTAGAAATTACCACTTTTTCTCTAACTTCAGTGACTAAACCATTTTTATCAGTTTTGGCATAAGACCATTTAGGATGATCGCTGGGAAAAGTTAGAATTGAACCATCTAAATTTCTTTTAGCGCAATCATCGATAAAATCGGCGATGCTGGCATCAACAATTTGGTCGGAGTTGGCGATTAATAATGGAGTTTCATTATTGATATGGCGATGCGCTTTCAAAACGGTGCAAGCCGCGCCGTCAGTCACTCTATCGACTACTTCAATAATCACATTATATTTCTTTTGCAAATATTCAACTTGATCTCGCCTGGCTTCAACATGTTCTTTTCTGGCGATTAAAATATATCTGGCGTTTTTGTAATGTAGATTATTCAACACTCTTTCAATCATGATTTTGCCTTTGACAGGAATAAAAGGTTTGGGGTCAGGATAACCGACATCGGCAAATCTTTTGCCCATTCCCGCCATTGGTATTACTATATTTATCATTGTTTTTTGGTTTAAAGGTTAAAAAAATCCTGAGCTTGCTGCGGATAATCTGTGCAGAGAAAAAAATTATTGCGTTGGGATAATTTTTTGTAATTATTCCACACATTTAGATAATCTCTTTTGTGTAAATCTGGCGAGACAATACAAACCATTTTGTTATGATTCAAATGTTTGCCAATGGCATTTTCATCAATCCAATCGCCATCAAAACAATCCATCCAAACTCCTTGAGCTTTGTCATAAAAAGATGGTGAGCGTTCATATTCACTTTCTCTGGTAAAAACTTTAAAATTATTTTTGAGATATTTTATGCCTTCTGGAACTGACATATCGAAGACAAAATAATTTTCTATTTGATATTTTTGCAACGCTTTTTTTAATTCATCTTGCAAGCCGTCAGCCTTGACATTCAAAGCCAGATAAAGGCTTTTGTCATATTGGCAATAAACTTCCAGCATTGAATCTAAAGAGATAGATTTTTCATCAGCAATATCGTGAGAAATTACTAATTTGCCTTGATAATCACGAATATCAGTTTCGGTTCCAAAGCCTGATGAAAACGAAAGTTCCAGCGCGGCTAAAGTATTTTTCTGGGCATCATTTTTCCACAAACCGCGGTGGCTGAGTATAATCATATTAGCTTTTATATTTATCGCCCATCACTGAGGGAGTTTTAACGACAACGGTTTTGACATCAGTTAAAGCTTCAAATGCGGTGCCGTTTCCTGGTTCGAGCAAAATAATATCGCCGCTACGATAAATTTCGTCGCGCATTTTTACTGTTCCGTCCAAAATCACCGTGATTTCTGTTCCAACTTTATGAACATGCCAATCTTCTTTATCGCCAGCTTTGTAGAATTTAACGCCAACTTCAAAATCTTTATTACGCAAAATATTAGGATAAAAATCACCCACAAACCAACCGCCAATCATATCAGCTAATTTAGCAGTGCGCACTGGGTTTCTAACCATTTGCGCTGCGTTTCCTGATTCAATTTTGACAATGGCGTCGCTAACATTTTTATAATTAACATCAACTATCGTGCCCACTTCCAAAACAAAGGCATTACTTTTAAGAGCCGATTCAATACCACGCACATTGTCTTCGCAAATCAGAGCTTCCGACGGATTTAAATTCATTCTGCTAATTGCAGTATTATACATTTCTGGATCGGGCTTAGAATTTTTGACATCTTGATTGGATAAATAAAAATCAAAATATTGAATGATACTAGCTTTAGAGAGCATCATCTCGACAGTTTTTCTAATCGAATTAGAACAAACCGCCAATAAATAACCTTGCGATTTTAGCTTCTCTAACATTTCCACATGCGGCGGATAAGCCACGCATTTTTGCTCGACAATATCAAAGGTTAATTCCTGCTTTTTTTGATCGATTTGCTCATGCTCTTCAACCGTCAAATCTTTGGTTTGAAAATGCATCGTCAATTTTTTCTTGGTGGAAAGACCATCGAAAGTCAGCAAATGATCATTTCTGGAAATTGGCGTATAACCAAAATAATCCAACGCCCGATTCAAAGCTTCATAATGCCAATCTTTAGCATCAATCAACACGCCATCCATATCAAAGATTACCGCTTTTATTTTTTGTGGTTTCATTATTCTCTGCCTAAAGTTCAAAACGCCGACTCTACATAATATCAGATTAATTTAAAACAGGATTTAACTTGATTTTGATCAAAAGAGAAGCAAAATTTAACTCACGACTATTACATCTCTGCTTGTCAGTCATATCACTCAATATCAAAACTATCTAAAAAAATATGAAGAAAAAAGCCCTAATAACTGGCATTACCGGAATGGTTGGTTCGCATTTGGCGGATTTTTTGTTGGCTAATACTGATTGGGAAATTTATGGGATGTGCCGGTGGAGAAGTCCGCTGGATAACATTTCGCACTTGCTTGAAAGGATCAACAAAAAAGATCGGCTACATTTATTATATGGTGATTTGCGTGATTATATTTCTATTCACGACGTGATGAAAAAATCACAACCTGATTATATTTTTCACTTGGCAGCTCAAAGTTATCCTCAAACTAGTTTTGAATCTCCACTTGATACTTTTGAAACCAATATTCAAGGCACTTCTCGGGTTTTAGAAGCGGTTAGAAAATCACCAAATTTAAAACCAATAATTCATGTTTGCGCTTCAAGTGAAGTTTTTGGTCGAGTTCCTAAAGAAAAATTACCAATTGATGAAGAATGCGGTTTTCATCCCGCCTCACCTTATGCAATTTCTAAAGTTGGCACTGATTTAGTGGGTCGTTATTACGCTGAAGCCTATAACATGACAGTGATGACTACCAGAATGTTCACTCACACTGGTCCAAGACGTGGGGATGTTTTTGCTGAAAGCACTTTTGCTAAACAAATCGCTATGATTGAAAAAGGTTTGATTGCGCCGGTAATTAAGGTTGGTAATTTAGATTCGCTGCGAACTTTTGCCGATGTTAGAGATGCGGTGAAGGCATATTATATGCTAGTTACAATGAATCCAATCGCCGGAGAATATTATAATATTGGCGGCACTTATAGCTGCACTATTGGCGAAATGTTGAATTATTTAATCTCACTTTCGAGCGCTAAAGATAAAATTAAAATTGAAACTGATCCGGAAAGATTGCGACCAATTGATGCTGATTTACAGGTTCCCAATACTGCCAAATTTTTCCAACATACCGGATGGAAACCAGAAATAACCTTTGAGCAAACTATGCAAGATTTACTCGATTATTGGCGCGCGCGAGTTTCTAAAGGAGAAAAATTCTTAACCAGATAAATTATTTATGAACTCCAATTTATTTTTGGTACGCTCTAGATCGCCTTTGAGGCTTGGCTTAGCTGGCGGAGGCACTGATATGGAATCATTTTACAATCAATATGGTGGATGCGTTTTAAATGCCACTATCGATTTATACGCCTGCTGCACAATCAAACCGAGAAATAATAATAAAATTCAATTTGTTGCTTCTGATTTAGAAGAAGAATTTACAACCGATGTCACTGATTATATAGAGCCAACTGGTCAGCTAAAATTACATAAAGCAATTTATAATCGCATTATCAAAGATTATAACCGTGGCCAGCCAATTGGCGCATTTAAAATGACCACCTATTGCGATTCCCCTCCCGGTTCTGGTCTTGGCTCTTCTTCAACTTTAGTAGTTTCAATTGTCAAGGCTTACTGCGAATTATTATCGCTTCCTTTTGGTGATTATGATATTGCCAATCTAGCCTATCAAATAGAGCGTAAAGATTTATCGATGAAAGGTGGCAAACAAGATCAATATGCCGCCACTTTTGGAGGAGTAAATTTTATGGAATTTTTTGAAAATGAACGCACCATTATTAATCCACTCAAAATTAGAAATTGGATATTATCGGAATTAGAACAATCTTTGGTATTATTTTATACCGGTGTTTCTCGAGATTCAGGAGCAATTATTGAAGAACAAAATAAAAATATCGAAAATCATTCTGATCTGACCATAACTTCGATGCTTGAAATTAAAAAAGAGGCTTTGGAAATGAAGGAAGCTTTACTCAAAGGCAATATTGCCGCCATCGCCAGCTCAATGAATCGTGGTTGGCAAGCCAAAAAAAATGCGTCAGATAAAATTTCCAACAGCAATATCGATAGAATTTACGATATGGTAATGAATGCTGGCGCGATGGCTGGCAAAATTTCTGGCGCTGGTGGCGGAGGTTTTATAATGTTCTTAGTGCCACCATCCAAAAGAATGAAAATTATTCGCTTGCTTGAACAAGAAAGAACCGGAAGAACTATGCCTTGTCACTTCGTGAACGAGGGAACGCAAAGCTGGAAAATATTTAAAAATAATCAGAATTAAATTATGCAAAATTATATTAAAACAGAATTCCAAAAAACTGTTGAGGTTTTTAATAAGATTTTATCTGATCAAAAATTACTAAGTGATATTGAAACGATTGCTAAAGTTTGTATAGAGTCTTTAAAAAAAGGCAAAAAAATTATGTTTTGCGGCAATGGCGGCAGCGCTGCAGATTCTCAACATTTATCAGCTGAATTAGTCAGCAAACTATGCTATGATCGCCCAGCTTTAAATGCTATGGCGCTAACCGTTGATACTTCAGCAATTACTGCGATTGGTAATGATTATGGATATCTATATTCTTTTTCACGACAAGTTGAAGCAGTTGGTAATCAAGGTGATGTTTTAATCGTTTTTTCAACTTCAGGAAGAAGTAAAAATGTGATTGAGGCAATCAAAAAAGCTCAGGAGAAAAAAATTATCACCGTTGGTTTTTTAGGAGAAGACGGCAGAGATATTGGCGCTATGGTTGATTATCAAATGAATATTCCATCAGTTGAAACACCAAAAATTCAAGAAGGACACATTGCCACTGGACATATAATTTGCGCACTGATTGAAGAAGATTTTTTTGGCAAAACCCACAATCCCAATTATCAAAAATAAATGCAGGCAATAATTCTGGCGGGAGGATTTGGAACAAGATTGCAATCAATTGTAAAAGACGTTCCTAAACCAATGGCTGATATCAACGGTTTGCCATTTTTGTCATATTTATTTACCTATCTTAAAAATCATAATATCACCGATGTGGTTTTATCAGTTGGTTATTTGCACCAGAAAATCATTGATTATTTCGGCAATTCTTATTTGGGCATCAACATTAAATATGCCATTGAAACCGAACCGCTGGGAACTGGTGGTGCTATTTTAAATTCACTAAAATTCATTGATCAAAATCAACCAGTGATAATTCTAAATGGTGATACTTTTTTACAGATTGATTACCAAAAATTAAGTGATTTTCACGAACAAAAAGAATCTGATCTAACTATTGTTTTGAGACATCTAGAAGATTGCAGCCGTTATGGTTCAGTTACAATTGATGATAAAAATTCAATAGTTAATTTTTCTGAGAAAAATCTTACCACAAAATCAGGCTACATAAACGGCGGAATTTATGTCATTAATCCTAAAATTTTTTCTAATTATAATTTGCCCAATAAATTTTCTTTTGAGCAAGATTTTCTGAGTAAATATTTAAAAGCAACCAAACCATTTGGCTTTATTGCTGAAGAATATTTTATTGATATCGGCATTCCCGAAGATTATCAAAAAGCTCAAGATCAATTGCCGGAAATTATTAAACACAAAGCTTTATTTTTGGATCGCGATGGCGTGATTAATATTGATCACGGTTATGTTGGCAAAAAAGAGGATTTTCATTTTATCGATGGAATTTTTGAGCTATGTCAAAAAGCCCAAAACGCTGGGTATTTAATAATTATCGTTACCAACCAAGCCGGAATTGCCAAAGGCTATTACAGCGAAGAGCAGTTTTTGGAATTAACCAAATGGATTGAGGGTGAATTTCTTAAACACAACATAAAAATCACCAAAACTTATTACTGCCCTTATCACATTGAAGGTGTGGTTGAGAAATATAAACAAGATTCTTTCGATAGAAAACCAAATCCTGGCATGCTCCTCAAAGCAATTAAAGAGTTTAATATAGATCCAGTTAAATCAGTTATGATTGGTGATAAAGAAAGCGATATTCTGGCAGCAGAAAGAGCTAATATAGGATTAAGAAATTTATTTTTAGTTGATGTGCTGGATAATAGGGACGAGATCTCTTTTGATAATTAGCTGCGCATTATTATTGTAACAATTTTGTCAAACTATTTGTTGGGATCTTTGAAGTGAAAGTCGCTGCATAATATATTTTCTTATTGTCAAACTAGGTTTTTCTATCAAAAAATACATCGATATTCCCAAAAATAAAATAAACGCATATTGTACAAAAACATTATGATCGCTGTGAATATTACAAAAAAATGTCGATAAGTTATATAGGTATATTGAGTAAGAAGATCTTCCCAAAAATATAATTATTTTGATCACCACCCCAGAATTATAATCAACAAAAGACATAGCTTGCTGCTCTTCCCTCACAATCATTACCGCCATCACAGAACCAATAATTATAGGTATACATATGTCTATGAACATCACAAACAAATGATCGAGGTAATCTGTTCCTGTATTATAAAATACAACCAACAACAATAGTATAAAAAAAACTGGCTTTAGAACTCGTGCACTGGGTTTTTGAAATAGGAGATCATATAATTTATTTTTATAAAAAAATAACAATATTCCAAAAATAAATAATTCACACGATCTAAATATCATCCATGTATTTGGATATAAATAAAGAATGGTTTTCAAAGCAACTAAAACTATTACTGAATTTAAAAGATAAAACCTTTCTCCCTTGATAGTAATAAACTTGAATATCAATGGGAAATATAGGTAAAAATAAATTTCTGTGCACAAAGACCAAAAATGACTTATTCCACCGTAGTTATTTCCGTCGACAATTATGTTTTGTAAGAAAAATAATGAGATTAGAAATTCTTTAGAATTAATTCTATGAAACAGATAATAGACAATTAAAGCTACTATGTAGGGGATGGCTATTCTTAAGTATCTATTTACAAAAAACTGCAGATAAAATTGCTTAAATGGCAGCACATTTACTTTTTTGAATGATGTAGCGGCAAGACAATAGCCAGATATTACAAAAAATATTCTTACTCCAGAATGTCCTTTTGAAAATAATGCAAAAAAATTGAAATAATTGAAAAAAGCACCATATTCATAAAAACTTTTCAATGGTGGAACACGATTTATTGAAACAAGATAGTCTTCAAAAACATGTACGGTCGTTACTAGAAAGATGGCTAAAAAGCGAAAAATGTCTATCGAGTTATTTCTCTCTTGCACAAAAGTCTTATCAACCTTCATTAATTTTTCATAAAGACTTTTCTAATTTTGCAATAGATAGCAAATATATTTAAAGAAATTTTAATGAATCTATTTAAAGCTTTATTATTGTTATATTTCTTTGATATCTTATCAACTTTAACAAGGTTATGTTGCGATAGGGTTGATGGCTGTTGAGAATTGTCTTCCGCTACGTTTATAATCTTATCATTCCATTGGAACTGTATATTTTGTGATTCAGATCCATATTTTGAGTATAAAATGGACAACTCCGGTCTATTGGCTAAAACCTTATAGAGCTGTGCAGCCATACAACCAACGGTTCTTCTATACCATTGATCAACTAACGGAGCGTTAGGATATAAAGAGTATCTGATATTATTGGTTATGGGAGATATTTTTGGTATATCCATAATATTTAATGCGCTCGAAACATATTGGGTAAAATATATATTATCCGTTTTACCCTCCAGTAACATCATGACTAACAAAAATATGTGCTCACATCCATCAATAAGACCTATTCCGTTTCGATAATTATCGTCTAATAAATTCAGAACATTTTTTCTAAAGATCTGTACACCTTTCATAAATCTAAGCTCAACCAATCTTTCAAAAGCGCTTAAACCTATATAATACGGTGCATCTATAAAAGAATATGAACAACAAAAATATAACACATCAGCAACTCTGATTGGAAGATGCACAGGAACCTCTGGGCAAACATATTCCTCGTGCCTATTAATACCTGTACGTAAATTATTATACTCTAAAGATTGTCCAGAATAAGCGCATTGAAAGTCATATTTTTCATTTTGAATTTCATATACAAGTCTTGAGAGATGATCTTTATTCCACAAGGTGTTAACATCAATAAAAGTAAAAAATTCACCCTTTAATTCCTTGCTTGCCTTCAGAAACATTGAGCCAGTATTGTTTTTATTTACTTTTCTTTCTTCACAGCCACTTCCTATAACCTGATATTGTATAGGTGCACCTTTTAATTTATGTTTAATTTCATTTCTTAATTCATCGACTAAGCTATCTTTACACACAACGATAAAGTTGATATTTCTATAATATTGGTTCAATAGTTGATCTAAAATTCTATTAATAACATTTACGTTACTATCCTGATGAGAGTAAATAACATCTATCACCCTCTCTTTTTCAACATCATTTAATTTTTTAATATATTCTTCTTTTGCTTTTTCGACACTATAACATAATTCTAAAATCCAATCTTTTTGCAAATATCTTTCTTTAAAGATTTGTTGGGATTTTAATGCCATTTTGTTTGCATCTTGGGGATTATTTCTAATCCAACGCATTATATTCGTTATATCTTTTAGACAATCCTCTGCAGAACGCGTGAAATCCAGTGTAAAAACACTGTCACCAAAAATCTCTTTTATATAGCTATAATCATCAGTAATGATAATGCATCCAGCCATACATCCTTCGGGTATTCTAGTGGTATGAAGATCAAATAAGTGATGGATCGGACTGTGCATAGCCAGACAAACTCCATGTTTATTAAGGATTTTACCCACATCTTCACCATATTCGGGAGAAGAAACGTAGCTATTCTTACAAGTTCTCCACTTACTTTTTGGTCCATAAAATGCACAATATCCTTTTTGATCAAGAAGATGTATCAATTCTCCATGCCTAATTAAAGGATCAGACATTGAAATATAAGATAGCTTTATCTTATCTTTATCCTCATACGATATTGGTTCAAGAATTGTACTTGCACCAAAATTATAAAATATGATTTTTTCCTTACTACTTAACAGGTCGCTTTTATAGGTCGGCGCAACATAGCAAGTGTTTTTATGCTGATAATTATCAATTAAATCAGCAATTGTACATGACTGAGATTGTGCGTTGCACAATATTAGAAAATCATCATAAACCAAAAAATCTGGCATCACATAACTTGAAGCAATTCTATAGCCATCAATATTAACGGCATCATGAGTATAGACGATGAAATCTAGATTAAAATTATTGCTAAAACCTAGCTCTTTTAAATCTGGCGATAAAACTTTACCGTTATTGGTTACAAGATATATGTCATATTTACCAAGTTTATAGAAATCACTTTCGGTAATCATCCTAAATATCTGCATTTCAGGAAATTTTAGAGCAGCATTCCTGTCATCAATGCAAAAACTTTGAATTATAAATCCAACTTTGTATTTTTTTTGTTCGTTCATTTTTTCTATTATTTTTTTAATTATTTTTTAAAAGTTTTACCATACCATTCTCTCATTTTGAGTAAGCCATCTTCCAAAGAAATTAGATTTTTATCAAAGTTCGGCAGATATTTCTCCAGCTTTGCAACTTCAGCGCTTTTAACAAGTCTGCCTTCTGGCATATCATGTCTGAATGAAAACTGTGGTTTTATGTTGTACAATTTACATATCAACTCCGCTAGTTCTTTAAGTGAGATAGTCTTTTCGATTCCTATATTAAACACCTCTGACTTATGTTCTGTGTTTGCAAGATCAATCATAATTTTGGCGCAATCAAGTGCGTGAATATAATTCCTTCTTTGAGCACCAGTTCCCCATATTTCAATTTCACCTTGATTATCCAATGTTTTTTTAACTATGGATGGCAAGCCTTGAGAAAACTCACCAGCCCACGTATATCTTTCTCCGTAGATATTAAATGGTCTAACAATTGTTAACTTAACATTGCGCTGACTTGCCCACAAAATTGATTTTTGCTCTAAAAATCTTTTAGCAAGTCCATAACCTAAATTTGCCATTTCTGGTTGACCCGACATTCCTAATTCCTCTGGCGTGCTTTTGAGATTGTCATCATAGACACAAGATGAGCTGACCACCACAAGATGTTTGAGATTTTTGAGATGATCTAAATAACTAAAAAATTTATTTGTCATTTCATCATTATAAAACAACATATCTTGATGATTTTTTGCTGAATATCCAATACCCAACACTTTGCTTGCCACATGAAACACCATATTAATATTTTCTATGACGTCATCCTTAGTTAAATTTATTATATCTTTTTTTATTAAATTTACTCGATCTGGATATTGTAAATACTCTACTTTTCCCCTGTATTGATTATCAATAATATTTACATTATAATTTTTTTCGACCAAAATGTCAGACAGGTGCGAGCCTATAAGTCCAAGCCCTCCAGTAATAATTACATTCTGTTTTTGATTCATAAATTTTATCAAAATATTTTGTGATTAAGCAATGCTAAGTCTATTTTTTAGGGATTATAATATAGTTTTTATATTACCTAAACTTTCTTTAATTAGATTTAACTTAAGATTGATCAATAAAGATTGCATCTTGGCATACTCATTATATTTCATATTGCAGGCATATTTTATAGCGACACCCAATTCCCCTTCTTTGTACAAAATGGCATTGGTTTTATCTAAACAGTAAAACTTTGCAAAAGATTCTTCAATGATTGGCACTAAGTTAAAATTCAATGCTAAGGGCAAACTTCCTGACGAGCTATTAAACTTGTATTGGTAGCTAATATTATCCTGCAATAAAAATAGAATGAAATGAGAATTTTGTAAATTTGATTTTAACTCTACATAGGACAATTTTTTGCCGTAGTGTTTGATGTTTTGATTCTTCATTAAGGATTTGGGCGCTTTTCCGATAATATTTACATTTTTATCATATTTTTTTGTTTCATCGAGCGCATTAATTAATCCATTAGAATCCTTTGATCTAATTTTTATATTTCCACACGAAACAAATGTTTTTTTCTGATTAAAAATTTTAGCTTTTTCTGCATCTTGATTAAACAAATCCTCATTAAACAAAGGCACGACATATTTAATATTAGCCTCCGCTGAAATTGTGGGAGAAATAGTGATAAGCTGACTTTTAAGATTGACTGCGCTGTTCCTGCAACCCATAGATTGTAATATGCCGTGAGATAGAAAGATGGTATTTTTTAAAGCATTTTTGCTTTTAAAAATATTCAGCAACTGCGAATAATCATCTAGAGGTGAAAAATAAAAAATATCAGTATTAAAAATTACTTTTTTATAGCGAGAAAAGAACCCCAAATTAAAACATAATAAAATAATTCTTGGATCCATTTTATAAAAAGCATAGCCATTATTTTCTGCTTGTTCAATAACATCAAAAGGTCGAGATTTGTGTACATATCCTGGAGCTAAAAAGAAAATTTTATTTTCGTAAGATAATTTCTTTAAGTAAAACAACCAAGATGGAAAAATTTCTGAGTGAAAATTATTTAGTTCAATAATCAGAATATTTTCTCTTTTATTATTCTGATATATTTTGAATAAAGAGATGTAGTTGTCTGGTTTTAACAACGACAAAAGAAAACTCAACAAGCCATTAAAATAAAGTCTAATTTCAATGAAAAAAATGTTTATATGGAAGTCGAAGAGTTTATTTTTAAAATAAAATATTTTATTCGTAGTCATATAAAATATTGTTTAATTTCAAAATGTTTTTTAATTTTTCGTTAGACATCAAAGTGCTTTTTGCTCTTTTGCTGCCAAAATTATCTTGATTTACAATAGATTTTGATTGAATAAAACTATCATTCAAAGCCAGTTTTTTAGCAATTCCTACGGCCATATCAAATTTTGATAAATGCAAATCACCGGACACATTGATAATATCGCGTTTTTTATAATATTTCTCCAAAAGAAGAATTGTGAGATAAGAAGCTGAGTTAAAGCTGATCGTTGATCTATAAGAATCATTAAACATATCAATATTTTTTCCTTCCCGCAAAGATTCTACAATCACATCAAAAAAATGTTTTTTCAAGATTAGTGACGGACCCATTAAAAGCGAATATCTAACCACACTAAAGCCATGCATTAAAACTACTTGCTCTGCTGCAACTTTTGTTCTGCCATAAGTATTAACCGGATTACAAATATCAGATTCACTAAAAACATGATTATCAATACTTTCCCCATACACGCTATCTGTCGAAGCATAGTATAGAGATTCAATATAAGATTTTGCTTTGCATAAAAAATTATCCAGAGATGCAGCATTAATATCCCAAGCAATTCGAGGATTTTCTTCTACTTTATCTGGATGATGATATGCTGATAAATAAATAGTTTTGAATTTTTTATTAGTTTGGCCAAGCTCATTACACAAATTATTTACCGCCGCATAATCGGTAATATCAAGCTTACACCATTTGATACGATCATTCAAAATTGATGGTTTAGAATTGTGCGTAGCAATAATATTGCTATCAGTTTTTTCAAGAATATTTTTCAGAAAATAAGATCCCAGATATCCTGAAGCGCCAATGATTAAATAAGAATTACCAGACATCTTGATACATATCGATTTGATTTTGATTGGTCGCAGATTTTTCAATCACACCAATATCATAAAGAGCAATTAGCAAAGTATCTTCCACAAACTCAAAAGAGTGGGACACGTTTTTTTCAATCACAAAAAAATCTTCTTTCTCCATCAAAAATTCTACAATATTTTCACCATTTTTAAGTTTTAAATTAAATTTCCCAGAAGCCACAAAAAAAGCTTCGCGATTATTTTTATGATGATGCCCCCCACGAACTGTTCCCGCGAACGATGTATTAAAATTGATTTGTTTCCAACCACCACTCACCAACTGCACAAGTGAACCTCTGTGATCTTGGTGAATAAAATCCGGTTTTAAAAAAGTAATTATGTTGGAAATACTAATTTTTTTGTTCATCGTAAGTTAGTTATGATTTAAGAATTTCGTTCCCAATCTTGAGTTCAAGGGTCTTACAGCTTTAGTCTTATATTCAAAAGTCTTAATTGGCAAAATCTCTTTTACCATCAAATTCTCACCTTTCATTTTTAAGTCACTCACAATTTGCAGCGCAAAATCGTACCAAGAAGTATATTTTCCATTGTTTAGATGATAAATTCCACTCGGAAATTTTGTATGAGAATTAAGAGATTTTTTAATAAATTTTATAGTATTTTCTGCCACAAAACTTGCTGATGTTGGGCTGCCGAATTGATCGTTGATTATGCTTAAAACTTCTTTTTCTTTAGCGAGTCTGGTGATGGTGTTAAGAAAATTTTTGCTGCTTGGGTTAGAATCATAAATCCAAGAAATTCTAAAAATTACATAATCACAACCAGATTTAATAATTACTTGCTCCCCCAATAATTTAGTTTTTCCATAGTGATTAAGCGGGTGAAGATTTTTGGTGTTGTCTTCTGCAAAAGGCTCAGTGCCTGATCCGTCAAAAACATAATCGGTGGAATAGTGAATTAGTTTTACTTGGTTTTGGGCGCAATATCTTGCAATAACTTCAACCGCTTGATGATTGATTAAATCGGCCAATTCTCTTTCATCTTCAGCTTTATCAACATTAGTGTAAGCGGCGGCGTTGATTATAAAATCTGGCTGAATGGATAAATTATTTAGAAAATTTTCTAATGCCAGCAAATTAGTAAAATCAATATCAGCGCTTGAATAAGCTTGAACATTAAAATTATTTGTCAGTCGATTTTCTTCGGCAAAAAGCCGCACCAAATTAGATGCTACCTGCCCGTTTTTGCCAAATATCAGGATGTTGATTTTCATTTTGCTTGTGAAATTCTTGTGGCGTGCTTAGTAATAACCTGATCATCAAAAACAGTTTCGGCATTGACGATTTTCTTCCAAAAATAACACAATGAAGAGGAATTGAGTGATTTTTTTGGAGCAAAATCTTTGAGAATAATTGATCGTTTCAACAACGGGGAGCCATTTAATATCAACAGATAAAAAGTATTGTGGTAACAATAGCAACAATCAGATATTTCAAATAAAGTACTAAAAATTCTTTTTATACCAAAGACCATTTGATATAGACCAATTATTTTAAGAATTTTCTTTATGATTAGCGGTCTGTTTTGGTTGGAATAATTTTGTAGTACATCTCTGCCAAAAATTGCATATAATTTTTTGTGGTTTTGAACAAGAAGCTCTGATAAACCAATTTCATAATCTTTGATAATATCAATTTTGAAACTTTGTTGGCTAATTTTTTGTATAAAATTATCGAAGAAATCAGTCAAAAAAACAGTTTTATTAAAGACCAAAAAATAACTTTGTAAATGATAAGAATATTCCGCACTATCAGTAATTCCAAAACAATCAACGTTTGGCATTGATTCTATTTGAGCAAACACATCATCAAATTCACCCAAGCAATAACACGAATCATTGGCAAAAATTAATTTATCAGCACTGGAGAAATCTTGCGGATATTTTTCTTTCAAAAGATGAAATCCCAGTTTCCAACTGCCAAAATCATATTCTTGGTGTCTTTGAGCAATAATTTCACTAACAAATGGGAAAATTTTTTGCCGCTCCTTGGCAGATAAATCGCCATCGGAAACAAAAATTATTTTGTCGCAGAATTTCTTAAGATTTCTCAAATAGATTAGAACATAATCATCAACAATCTGATGCTTGTCATAATGCGCAAAGATCGCGATGTTTTTTTTATCCTCTTGGTGTGCCATCTTTTTTGAATGCTTTAAGCCCAATTAAAAATGAAAAACAGCCTGAAGAAAAGGCGAATTTTGAGACTGATTTGTTGAGATTGCCGACTAAAAAATAAAAAATTCCTTCGCAAAAATATATCAAAGATAATCTCGCAGTGGCGCGAATGGTATGGAATCTGCCTTTTTTATTTTGTTTATATTTAGATTTTGACCAACCCAAATGCCAAAAGCGCCGATAAGTGGTGCGTAAGCTTTTTTTGCTGGATCCAGCTCCAGAATGAAAGGCTTTGGCATTATTGAGAATAACATTCTGATAACCATTTTTTATAGAGCGATCAGAAAGTTCGTTATCTTCCGCAAACATAAAAAAATCTTCATCAAAAAAACCAATTTTTCTAAATACTTCCAAGCGCATAAACAAAACGCCACCAATGATAAAATTCGTAACTCTGTAATCGTCTGACTTGGGAATGATTGTCGCCTCGGCGTCTGCAGTGTGAAATATTTCTGGGCTAGCAAGCGCGATTTGGGGATTATTTTTTAGAACCTGAAGCGCAATTTCGGTTGATTCTTCCAAGATAAAAGCATCGGGATTGAGAATTAATGCAAATTCAGTTTTAGCTTGCCGAAGCCCAATATTATTAGCTCTTCCATAACCTAAATTGCCGCCGCTGTGAATTAATTTTACCTGAGGGAATTTTTCACTAACAATTTGAGTTGTGTTGTCAGAGCTGGTATTATCAACAACAACTACATCATATTTTTCAGCATTTAAGCGGCTCAAGCATCTTTCGATAACTTCCGAACTATTAAAAGTGACAATTATAATTGTTAAATCTTTATTCATATTATTTTTTATCCACGCGGATTATCGTTTTTATCAAAAGCTTTTAAACCCATTAAAAATGCGGCTGAACCGCAGCAAGAAGCGAAGTTTTCAACAGTTTTTTTAGAATTAAAAGTAGTGCTATAAAAAATGCTTTTGATGAAAAAAAGTATCACCAATCTAATTGCCGATTTTATTGCCGCAAATTTTCCTTTTTGTTTTTCTTTCCAATAAAGCTTGGATAAAGCGCGATGCCAAAATCTTTTGTAAATATTGCGCAGCTTGCCACCAGAAGAACCGTGACCAATGTGGAAGCCTTGCGCGGTTGGAATTATCGCTGCTTTGTAACCGCTTTGAATTGTTCTAAAACTAATTTCATCATCTTCGTAATATAAAAATATATTTTCATCAAAGAAACCAATTTCCTTAAAAACTGCCATGCGCAAAAATAAAATTGCGCCAATGATATATTTAACTGAAAGATATTCATCAAATCTTTCCAACAAATTTGCTTCAACGATTTGTAATTGTTTGATTTTATCTTCTTCTAAAGCTGGATAGTTTGGAAGCAATAAAGGCGCGGCTAGAGCGATTTGAGGAGTTTTTTGCAGCTCTGATAATATTGTCTCAATATCTTCTTCAAAAATAAAAGCATCCGGATTTAAAATCAGCGCAAATTCAGTTTCAACTAGGCGCAGCGCCACATTATTAGCCCTGCCATAACCAATATTTTTAGCTAATTTAATGATTTTGACTTGCGGAAAATTTGTTGCAACAATCTGCACAACATCATCCGAGCTAGCATTATCAACCATCACAACATTATATTTAGAAAAATTAATTTTTTCTAAACATGATTTGATAATTTTAGAACTATTAAAACTGACAATTATTATGGTGAGATTTTTGTTCACTGAGCTTTATTCAATATTGTCTAAATATTTGCGATAATCAGAACTTTTTTTATATCTTTGGGCTAATTTTTCTAACTTATCTTTGCTGATAAAACCTTTGCGATAAGCCAATTCTTCTAAGCAGGCAATTTTTAAACCTTGACGCTTTTCAATAGTTTGAATGAATTGCGCCGAATCTAAAAGTGAATCTGGAGTTCCGGCATCAAGCCAAGCAAAACCTCGACCAAGTTTAATAATGCCTAATTTCTTTTTGGCTAAATAAGCTTTGTTGACATCAGTAATTTCAAGCTCGCCACGATCTGATGGTTTGAGATTTTTGGCAATTTCTACAACTTGATTATCATAAATATAAAAACCAGTAACTGCCCAATTTGATTTGGGGTTTTTTGGTTTTTCTTCAATGCTGATTGCTAAATCTGGATGACTTTTATCAAACTCAACCACGCCATATCTTTGTGGATCAGAAACTTGGTAAGCAAAAATGAAAGCGTTAATTTCGTTATTATTCATTTCTACAAATTTGCTTTGCAAACCGTCAACAGTGATTTCTGAGCCATAAAAAATATTATCGCCCAAAATTAAACAAACTTGATCTTTGCCAATAAATTTTTCACCAATAATAAAAGCTTCAGCAATTCCTTTGGGTTCATCTTGAACTTCGTAGTTAATTCTAATTCCCAAATCACGACCATCGCCTAAAAACTTTTCGATATTAGGTAAATCTTGGGGAGTGCTGATAATCAGGATTTGGCGAATGCCAATCGACATTAAAGTGGCGAGTGGATAACAAATCATTGGCTTGTCATAAACTGGCAAAAGCTGTTTGCTCATCACATTAGTAAGCGGCGCTAAACGAGTTCCAGAGCCGCCGGCGAGGATTATTCCTTTCATAAATAATGGTTAATGGTTATTTTTTAAATACCACTCAATTGTGTTTTTTAGTTTTTCTTCAAAGCTACCTTCAATTTTAAAACCTAATTCTCTTTTGGCTTTACTTGAATCAATAGCATAACGAAAATCGTGACCTTTACGATCTTCAACAAATTTGATTTGATTGGCGTAAGAAGTGTTGTCAGCTTTGGGTTTAAGAACATCTAAAATTTTGCAAATTTGCCCAGCAATATCAATATTTTGTCTTTCGGCATCTCCGCCAAAACAATAATTTTCACCAATTTTTCCTTTAGCAATTGCTAGTTCAATTCCCAAACAGTGATCTTCTACATAAATCCAATCACGAATATTTCTACCATTGCCGTAAATTGGAATGTCTTTGTTATTCAAGCAAGATTTGATCACAGTTGGAATTAGCTTTTCCCAGTGCTGGCGGGCGCCAAAATTATTTGAGCAATTAGTGATGATGGTTGGCAATTTATAAGTCTCATTCCAAGCGCGCACCAAATGATCAGAAGCGGCTTTAGAAGCGGAATATGGTGAGTTTGGTTGATATTTATTTTCTTCGGTAAATCTTGGCTCTTCCAAAGTTAATGAACCATAAACTTCATCGGTTGAAATGTGAATGAAGCGAAAATTATCTTGCTTGGCGGCGGATAAATTTTGCCAATATTTTAGAGCTGAATTGAGCAAAGCAAAAGTGCCGCTGATATTGGTTTGAATAAAGGCTCCCGGATTGGCGATAGAATTATCAACATGAGATTCAGCAGCAAAATTTACCAAAACATCAATCTCAAATTTTTCTAAAATCTCACTAACTAAATTTTGATCCAAAATGTCACCTTTGACAAAATGATAGTTAGAATTGCCTTTAATTTCTTCCAGATTTTGTGGATTGGCGGCGTAAGTTAAAGCATCTAAATTGACCACCAAATTTCCAGCTTTAATTTGCCTTAAAACAAAACAGCTGCCAATAAAACCGCAGCCACCGGTCACTAATAATTTTTTCATATCGTTAAAATAAATTAAAATCAGCAATGCCAGAAACCGCGGCATTGATTGCTTCTTCTCTACTAATCACCGAACTTCCGGAATTTTCAAGAGCAGTGCTTTTGATAATTTTATTTTGATTGGAGAGTAAGTTGAAATCGACTTTAAGCTTGGCAATGTAGCTGCCATAGATTTTTTGTTCGGTCAGATCCGCATTAATTTGAATAATGACTAAATCAGAATTAGCCAGATTTTTGCTTTTAACTACTTTGAGTTTCTTTTGATTCAGAATTGTGACAAGCTTTGCCACTAAAGCTTTGGGAGCGTTTTTATTTTCGATAAAAAATTCAATTTTGCTGACTAAATTTTGATAAGAATTTTGGTAAGAATTATATAAATCAATATTGCTTTTGAAGTTAGCTTGATTAGCGCCAAGGCTGGCGAGAATTTGGGTGATTGATTCGGCTTCTAAACTAGAATCATTAACAGATTGAAAATCATTTAGTTTTTCTAAAATACTTTTGTTTTGGGCTTGCTTAAAAGTTTCAGCCATTTTTTGATTCAAACCTTGCAGCTTCTGGCTGTAATCGCTGATAAATCCATCACGATTAACTGAAATTTCAGTATAAATTTTTCCACCAAACGCAGCTGAATTGCTAACTTTATAATTATTAAAAGTTATCTTCGCCACCACCTCATTGATCTTCTGGCGGCTTTGTTCGTTGGTGGAATATTTGTTGCTTTCTAAAAGTGTGGAAGATTCGGAAGAAATGCTGGTCATCAATTTGCTCGCCAAATTGTTGAGTGCGCTTTGGCTGGCTTCGGCTAAAGTATAACCTTCACCAACACCGTAAAGATTCTGATCTGATGCTTTGGGAGTTATATACCAACTCGGCAGTGAGCTGAGTTGTTGGGGCTGATCGCTTGTGGCGCAAGAAAATATAAAAAATAAAAATACTGTGATGAAGGATTTTTTAATCATTGGTCAAGAAAATTAATTATTGCATTTCGTCAAATAAACCGCCGGTATCTTTGCTGGCGTCATTAATTCTGCTGCCAGTTTCGGCTTGGTGCCTAGCTTTTTCTCTAGCTTTAGCATCAATGGCTTTTTGATTGGTGCAAGAAACGGTAGAAATTAGGGAAATTAGAAGAATTAGTTTTTTCATATTAATTTTTTTATTGAGTTGTCATCCTGAGCGTAAGCGAAGGATCTCATGAGACTGGCATATTTTGTTTCAACGCGCCTCATGAGATCCTTCGCTTACGCTCAGGATGACACAGAATTATTAATTATTTCGCAGCTCTTTCTTTATCCAACTCATCAAACAAACCTTTAACTGCTTCTTGAGATTTATTCAAATTATCGCGAGAAAGATTGGCTTGTTTCAAGCGGTTTTCATACATCTTTTGGCTGTTTTGCAGATATTTGCTGTAATCTTCATTTTTCAAAATCATTCTGATATATAAAGTTCCATCTTTAGCTTGATACATATTGATTCTTTTCGCACCAGACATTGGCATATTTTTTACCACTTCTTTAGTTGCTTGGCTGAAAACTTGCTCAACATCATTAACTTCGCCAACTTTAGCTTCTCTTAAAGCATCTTTAGTGATACGAGAAATTTCTGAGTTGATAGCAGAAGCGATATTAGCTTTAGCATCAATTTCAGCTTGAGGAATTTGGAATTTAATACCACCAACACTTGGGCTAGCAATGCCAACTCCGGCAACGCCGTCTTTTTCATCCGGACTTACAACCCACTCCGGCAAATCGGCAATGTTTTGAGTTTTGTTATTTTTAGCTAAATCAGAAACAACTGGTTTAGAACAAGATAAAAGCAAAGCAGAAGATAAAATGATAAATAATAATTTTTTCATAACGAGTTTTTATTTGTTGTTAGTTTCTAAGAAATTTTTTGGTAGAAAATTAAAGTAAGGGTGGAAAATCAAGCTAATTAATAATCTCTTTTCTAAAAATTAGCAATATACTTATTGCCGTCAGAATAATTACCATCATCCAAGTTGCCAAAAAAGTTGGAACTAATCCTGAAGATCCAAGTGCGTTAACAATGATAAAGCTGATATATAAAACCAATCCTACCGCTATGCCAAGCACAAAAATTATAATATTGTTACGACTGCGCACATTATTAACCGCAAAAAAAGCTGCCATCAACGCCATTGCGATAAATAGAAATGGTTTGGTTAAAAGTGAATTGTAATAAACTACGAATTTGCGTGGCGAGAAGCCTGAATCTTTTAAATCATTGATTAAATTCGGCAAATCATAAACTGAAAAAAGTCGGACATTTTCAAAATTATTTAATATTTTTTTGGTAATAAATTCCGCCTTTAAATTGGTAGCAATTTCAATATTATCTTTAGGCTGATTAATATTTCGACTATCATTAATCACGGCATTTTGAAGATTCCAGAATCCTTCTTCCAAAAACATATTTTTGGCATCAATTTTTTTATAGAATTTATGATTTTTGTCAAAAAACCATAAATTGACATTGGTCATTTTGAGGTTTTTACGATAAATTTTATCAGCTCTGATAATGATATCTTCATTACTATTTAAAACATTTTCCTGTTTTAACCATATTCCATTTGGTGGCGCCAATAAATTCACTTCTTCTTTTTCAATTAATTTTTGCTCCATATTATTCAATTTTTTGCTCGCAGTAATTGATATTGGATTGAAAATCAGCACAAAAAATAAGCCGAGTAAAAAGGCACCGGCAGCAATTGGATAAAGGATTTGCCAGAATGACAAACCTGAGGAGCGCATCACGGTAATTTCGCTGCGAATTGAAAGTGAAAATAAAGTAATCATTGAAGAAATCATTATCAGAAAAATTGCAATATCTTCAATAAAGCTAGGAACTTGTAAAATATCGAGAAGAGCAATTTGCCAAAAACCGATTTGTTTGCCAGCGATGCGATCTAAAAGTTCAAAAATATTGATCATAGCAATCAGCAGAGAAACTGAAACGATCACCAAAGTAAAATTGATGAGGAATTTTTTAATGATGTAGAGATTGATTTTTGTTAGCATTAACTATCATACATTTTGCGATACAACCCATTACACTCAATTAATTGGTGATGGGCGCCAATTTCGGCTATAGTACCATTTTTTATAAAGACAATACGATCAGAGTTGATGATTGAAGAAAGCTTGTGAGCAATGGTGATTACAGTTTTATTCTCAGCTAATTTTGCCAAAGAATTGGCAATTAAAAATTCATTTTCATTATCTAAAGCTGAGGTTGCTTCATCCAAAAGCAAGATTGGCGAATTTTTTACAATTGCCCGCGCAATTGCAATTCTCTGCCTTTCGCCGCCAGATAATTTGACACCTTTTTCACCAACAAAACTTTGAATTCCATCCGGTAAATTTCTGATAAAATGTAACGCTTCATTTTCATCAATAATTTTTTCAATATCGGTAATGGTTAAATTTTTGTCGATATAGGCAATATTCTCATAGATGGTTCCTGAAAAGATAAAACAATCTTGGGAAATATAGGCAAAAAGACTACGCAAATCTGCCAGTGCCAGGTTTTTAATGTTTTGATTATTGATCAAAATTTCGCCGGAGCTTACATCATAAAAACGCATCAAAAGCTGCAAAATTGTGCTTTTGCCACTACCACTTTCACCAACCAGCGCAATTTTTTCACGGGGCAAGATTTCTAAATTAAAATTCTTCAAAGCTTCAGAATTTTGGCGAGATGGGTATGAGAAAAAAACATTTTTAAAAATAATTTTATTATCTTGAGCAATAATAAGTTTTTCCGGATCAGCAATTTCTAGAACCGGCGATTCTATTTTGAGCAAATCAAAAAGTCTGGCAGTTGCCGCCGAAGCAGTGTGGAGTTGTCCCATTATTTGGCTGATTGAAACCAAGGAAGTGGCGGATAAAATTGAATAGAAAATAAAAGAAGAAAGTTCACCGGAAGTGATTTTGTTATTCAAAACCAAATGCCCGCCAAACCACAAAACCACTGCAATTGAACCAAAGGCAAAAGCAATTACCAAAGCAACTAATAAAGCTCGCAAACGAATTTTTTTGAGCGCAACAATTAAGGATTCTTCTAAATAATTATTAAAATTGCGCACCTCTTTTTCTTCGCAAAGATAAGATTGGATGGTTTTGATACCGTTGATGGTTTCTTCAATGTGCGATCCAACCAAAGACAAAGCTTCTTGAGATTTATTGGAAAGATTTTTAATTTTTTTGCCCATCACAAAAATTGGCGCAATGGCAACTGGAATTAGCGCCAGAGAAACAATAGTTAATTGTGGGCTGGTCAAAAATAGAAAAACGATTCCGCCAAAAAATAACAAAAAATTTCTCAATGCAAAAGCGATGGAATTGCTGATGATGTTGTATAATAAGGTGGTGTCGACAGTGAGGCGGGAAATAACATCGCCGGTTTTGGCAATTTCAAAAAACTCAGAAGAAACGCGAATTATATGAGAATAAATATCTTTTCTTAAATCAGTAATGACTTTTTCACCAACTGAATTGACTAAAAAAGAACGAAAATAACCGGTAATTGCTAAGACCAAAATTGCAAAAACTAATCCGATTAAAATTAGATTTAAATAATGCGAATCTTGCGAGGAAAAACCTAGATCGATTAAATATTTTACAATTGTACCTAAAAATAAAATTATTGCCGAAGTTGCAACTAAAGTGATAACCACAAAAACAATTTCGAGACGATATGGTTTTAAATAAGGCAGAAGGCTGAGCAGGTGATGAATTTTGGCTTTTGCTGGTTTGAGATTGTTAGTATTTTTTGACATCAGATTTGATTATGAGCGCCGTCGCACAGAGCGCCGTTTTTACTGTGTTTGCAACCACAAAAATTTAAAATTTTTGATTCAGTTGCTTCAAACATTACTGATTTTAAACCGCTGCCTTTGTGAGAACCATCGCAAAAAGGTTGGTTTTGTGACAAGCCGCAAGAGCACCAAAAATATTTTTTTCCGGCTTCAACCGCAACTTTGAAAGGTGCTTTTTGGACAATTTTAGGTAAGGAGTTTTCCATTTTATTCGCCAAAAATTAAATTACTAAAACTCTTCAAAGAGTGTAAATTGATATTGTTATCCGCCAAAGTTTTAATATATTTAGCGCCTAATTTTTTGAATTCCTCCACTTCTTTTTCAGAAGGAACCAACATTATCAAAGTATTTTGCGCGGTGGGCACAATAATTTGTTGTTTGGAAAAATAATTAATAATGTTGGAGCGATATTTTGGGTTGGTTAAATAAGTTAAATAGCGGTCAATTCTTTGTTGGAAATTAGTTTCAACAGCAGGATCTTGTCTGGTTCTGCCCGAGAATAATTCTAAGAAAAACTTTGCCGATTTAATATCAACAATGATGGCGCTATTTTTATCCAGCGCAATCATTGTTTCACAAAGCACTGATTTTTTAACTTCTTCGGGCAAATTGTGATGCATAAAATAATCGATTGCCGGCTGCAAATGCGCTGATTTTAAAATATCTTCCAAATTGCGGCTTTGGTGATTGATATTCACCGCATCACTATTCATACCAATTGCTGCGCTCACTGCTTTTTGACTATCAATATTATGAACATTCAAAAATTGAACTTGTTTAACAATTTTTTCTAAATATTCATAAATATTTTTCACCGTATCATCAACTTTATTGCGAATAGTCTCACTTTCAGCTCGATGATTAATGATCAAACGATCGTAAAGATCATTACCAACTTTAACGATTGAATCGGTGGCATCTTGCAAATTAGCTTCTTGAATAATTTTCCAATCGTCGATTCTTCTTTGCACATCTTTGGTTTTTTGCAAAGCAAGGTCAATTTGCTTTTCGGCTTCTAAACGCATTTTAAGTTCTTCATCTTTTTCCTTACGCAGCTTTTCAACATCTGCCCACAAAGAATCGATCACAACTTTGATATCTTCTGTTTTATTAGGATCAACCGCTGGAATTGCGGTTTTAAGATTATTGATTTCAGCTTGATATTGCAGCTGAGTTTCTTTGTGTTTTTCTAACTCATCTTTGAGATGATCCTCATATTCTTTGAGCTGGTTTTGAGCGTGTTTTTTATTGCTTAAAAACTGGAAGAAAAAAGTTATGGCAATTGCCGCTAGAACTAGGTTAATTAACAATCCGCTATTCATTGTTTTTTTATATTTGATCGAGTGAAATATTGTCTATTAATCTAATTTTATCGACATAAATGGCAATAAATAATCGCGATTTTATTTGAGAATTGAAGCTAGAAATTGGCTGCAAATTCTCTTCGTCACAAACTTGCAAATAATCAATTTTTTCAGCGCCAATTGCTAATAAATTTTGAGCAGTTTTTGATAAAACAAAATCAAGATTTTCATTTGCAATAATTTGCTCTTTTGCCAAATACAAATGTTGATAAATTTGACCGGCAATTTTTCTGCCCGCAGCGCTGAGGCGCAAATTTCTTGATGACATTGCCAGCCCATCAATCTCTCTGGTAGTTGCGCCTGAGATGATCTGAGTGTCAATATTTAAATCAGCAACCAATCTTCTAATCACTTGCAATTGCTGAAAATCTTTTTCACCAAAAAATGCAAAATTAGGTTTGATGATGTTGAATAATTTACTAACAATCAAAGCCACCGCTTCAAAGTGACCAACTCTGCTTTTGCCGCAAAGATTTTCAGTTAAACCAGAAATAATAATTTTGGTGGAGAAGTTTTGGTTATAAATTTCAGCAGCTTGGGGATTAAAAAGCATATCAACTTTGGTATCTTGCAAAAGCTTGATATCATTTTCCAAAGTGCTGGGATAAAGCTCGTAATCTTGAGGATTGTTGAATTGTTTTTGATTAACAAAAATACTCACCACCACAATATCACAATGTTTTTTTGCCAAATGAATCAACGACAAATGCCCTTGATGCAAAGCGCCCATTGTTGGAATAAAGCCGATTTTTTTATCTTTAAATTTTTCTAAATCAGTTCGAATTGATTTAATATCACTAAATATTTTCATCCGATTTGGTATTTTGGAATAATAGGCAGCGAACTATACTGGATAAATCTTTTTTTTCTCGTATAAATTTTAAGCCAGATTCATTAAAAATTTTGATCACATCATTTTCTTGATTTTGACCAATTTCTAATAATAAAAAAGCTGATTCCTTTAAGAATTTTTTAACATTTTGGGCGATCAAAACATAACAATCCAAACCACTAAAACCGCCATCTAAAGCTAAATTTGGTTCAAAATTTTTGACTTCTTCTTGCAAAGATAAAATGTCATTGGTTTTGATGTAAGGCGGATTAGAAATTATCAAATCAAATTTCTTTTGCGGATCAATATCAGAAAACCAATTGGATTTGATTAGATCAACTCGCTTCGATAAGCCTAGCAAATCAGCATTCTTTCCAGCAATTTCCAAAGCTTTATCACTAATATCAACTCCAAAACCATGAGCAGCAGGAAAAAGTTTGAGCATGGTTAAAAGCAAACATCCAGAACCAACGCCAAGTTCCAGAATTTCCAAAGCTTGATTTTGATTGGCAAAAATATCTATGGCTAATTCAATTAGACTTTCTGAATCAGGCCGTGGATCAAGAACATTATTATTAACCAAAAAATCATTACCAAAAAATTCTCTTTTACCAATGATATGAGAAATTGGCTCGCGATTTTCTCTGCGCGCGATTAGCGAGAAGAATTGATTTTGTTGTTCTTGGCTTAGAATAAAATTGGGATTGAAGATGATTTGTTCTTTGCTGAAAGATAGGCAATGGCACAAAAGCAATAAGGCGTCAATCTGATAAGAATTGACGCCTTTTTGTTTTAAATTATTTTTGGCTAAAACCAGTGCTTGGCTAATTAGCATTTTTAGGTTTTGCAGGAATGGTAATTTTAGCTGGAGTCGGAGCTGGAGCTGGTACAGCAACTTTGTTAATAGAAGCTGAATCGTTGGCTGTATTAACATTATCTCCTTCAGCTGGTTTGGCATTGCCTGAATTGGCAGCTGAAGTTACAAAAATTTGGCTCATTATTTCTGATAAAGAAGTTTCATTAATCAACAAATCTTTGCCTTGTTCTTGTCTAAAATCAAACACTGCTATTTCTTCATTGGTTGCAACATTTTTGCGAGAAAGATCTTTAATAATCACTGAAAGATCAACTTCTGGTTTTTGATTAGAAGCCGGAGCAGTTGCAGAATCAGAGGTAGAAATGGCAGCCGCACCAATTGCCGGATTGTTTGCCACATCAGTGATATTATCAACTTTATTTGGATTGTTGACGTTAGGCAAATTAGTAATTGATTTTTTGATATAAGTTAAAACATTATCCAATTTTTCAATACGGACCGAAATGCTGCAAATTGGCAGAGCATCTTTTTGAAATGAGGTAATTTCACCATTAATATTCAACTTATATAAAGGACTGGCTATTTCAAAATTCTTGATACTTAAAGATTCAACCGCTTTTTCAGTGACTGGCGCAATATCGCTAGTTGCAGTGTTTTGTGATTCCGGATTAGGAACTGGAGCTGCGCCAATAGAAGGTTTAGCAACAACATATTCCAATTCCAAAACGACAGTTTTTTTAATTAAATTATTGCTAACAGCTTGAGTTTCGGCAGCTGGCTTAGCAGTTTCTGCAGCAGCAACATTAGCAGGAGCGGCATTTGGATCTTTTACTGGATCAGCAGCTGGAGTTGCCACCGGATTGTTTGTAACCTCATTAGCAAAACTAAGTGCACCAACATCTTTGAATTCTGCCTTAACTTTGTTGTGATATTTATTACCTTCAATTACTGAATCAAAATTGACAGCTGAATTACCATTTTCAAATAAAACATTTTTGGCAGCATCAACAATTTTATAGCCGGAATCTTGGTAAGAAAATTTTACCAAATCGCCGCCAGAAACGGAGAAATTAGCTTTTGGCGCTTGATTAAATTGCACCACACTAGAAGTTCCATTTTGATCTTGGAAAGAAGCTTCTCCAAAATTAGTAATAGCAAAATCACCAGAAAAAATGCTGGCTGAAGCTTCCAATTTTTTGATTTGAATTTGATATTTGTTATTCGGAATTAAAGTAGTAGGAAGGCTGGGTAGCGGATTTAAAAGTGCGAGCTGAATTTTAAGATCATCAATTGACAATTTTTGTTCAAGCGGAAAACCAGCAACTGAAACTGAAGCGGCAGAAACTGTGCCTCCAGAAGATGAGATCATTGCCAAAACTTGCTTTTTAATAGCGCTAGTTTTAAAAAACCAGAAAATGCTCAGAGCAGTAAATAAGACAATCAAAGTGATTATGAATTTTGATATAATGCTTCTAGTCATAGATTTTTATATTAATTGTTAAGAGAAATATTGCGGGTTTCGTCAGGAACTGTGAGGGTCAAACCGTCTAATTCTTTGGTCATAATGATTTGACAACCAAGACGGGAGGTTGGAGTTAGTCCAAAAGCCAGATCAAGCATATCTTCTTCATCTTCAGAGGCGGCTTCAAGCTGATTATAATATTTGTTATCGACAATCACATGGCAAGTTGAGCAAGCCAGCGAGCCTTCACAAGCGCCTTCTAGGTCGATATTATTATTGTGGGCTGCTTCCAAAACAGTGGTACCAACTGGAACTTGGAATTCTTTTTTCTCACCTTTGCAGATAAAGATGATTTTTACTGTTTCGACCATTGAACTAAAGATTGATTTAATTGGAAAATAAATAGAATAGCCGCAGAAATTTATATCAATTTTGTAATATTGCAACATCAAATTTTTTAAAAAATTATACTCAAATTATGCTTAAAATTGCCCTCTTTCAACCCGACATTGCTGGCAATGTTGGAACTATAATGCGCACCTGCGCTTGCCTTGGTGTGGAGCTTCACATCATTGAGCCTTGTGGCTTTGTTTTTGATCTACAAAAAATTCGTAAAGCAGCATTAGATTACATCGATTTTGTGCAGCTTTTTCGTCACGATTCTTTCGCTGATTTTTATCAACAACAAATCACTGAAAACCCCCAAAATCGTTTGATACTTTTAACTACCAAATCATCAGAATCTTACACCAATTTTTACTTTCAAGAAAATGATATTTTGCTTTTAGGAAGAGAAAGCGCCGGCGTTCCCGATGAAGTTGCGGCAATGGCAAATGCGCGAATCAAAATTATGATGCAAGAACAAATGCGCTCACTAAATGTGGCAATTTCGGCAGCAATGGTTTTGGGCGAAGCGATAAGACAGTTGAAAATGTCATCCTGAGCGCAGCGAAGGATCTCATGAGTCGCATTCAGTTTTTGGTTCGCGGCGCGACTCATAAGATCCTTCGCGGCGCTCAGGATGACAGTTACATGTTGATTTAAATAAGCCATTATCACAAAATAGCCGTTTTTTTTCGCGTTCAAAAATTCTCAATATGCAAAACAAATTCCAACTCACCGAAACTCTTCCGTCATATATTTTTGCTGAAATTTACAAACTAAAACAAGCCGCAATCGCCAGCGGCATTGAAATTATTGACTTTGGAATGGGCAATCCGGATTCTTCTCCGCCCAAACATGTGATGGAAAAACTGGCGGAATTATCTCAAAATCCAAAATTATATGGCTATTCCACCGTTGGCGGCGTTGATGCGCTTAAACAAGCTTTGGCTCAATATTATCAAAGACGCTTTGCGGTTGACTTGGATTATAAAAACGAATGTTTGATCACCATCGGCGCCAAAGAAGGCATCGCCAGCCTTGCCACCGCAATTTCTTCAGCTGACGATTATATCGCCGTTGCCAATCCAGGTTATCCAATTCACACTTTTGCATTTGTAATTGCCAAGAGCAATCTACTACCAATTGACGCTATTGAGCCGGAAGATTTTTTGCAGAAATTTAAAGATTTAGTAAAAACCGCAACCAAAAAACCCATCGCCGTAATTGTGAATTATCCAAGCAATCCAACTTCCCGAACCGTTAATTTGAGCTTCTATCAAGATTTAGTTGATTTTTGCCGCGCCGAAAAAATCTACATAATTTCCGATATTGCCTATGGTGAAATTTATTTTAACGATCAAGAAAAACCGCATTCAATTCTGGAAATTCAAGGCGCTAAAGATATTGCCATTGAATTTAGTTCAGTGAGCAAAAGCTTTTCAATGGCTGGATGCCGAGTTGGTTTTGCCGCAGGAAATCCAACTTTGATTGGCGCTTTATACAAAATAAAATCTTATTTAGATTACGGATCTTTTGAGCCTTTACAGCTGGCGGCTATTGATGCTCTAAGCGAGAAGAGTAATGAATATTTAAAAAATCTGCGCCAAAAATATTTTAACCGCGCTAAATTTTTGGTTAATTTGTTAAATCAAGAATTGAACTGGGAAGTGCAAATGCCTAAAGCGGGAATGTTTTTATGGGCAAAAATTCCTGAACATTTATTTGCCAAAACCAACAGCAAAACTTCTTTTGATTTTTGCAAAACTTTAATCGCCAAAACCGGCGTCGCCCTTTCCGCCGGCTCCAGCTTTGGTTCCAACGGCGAAGGTTATGTAAGATTTTCTTTAATTCGTGAAGAAGCAGAAATGATTGAAGCGGTGAAAAGAATTAAGAATCATTAACTGTCATCCTGAGCGTAGCGAAGGATCTCAGGAGTTAAAACTCTGAAGCTAAAACTCCTGAGATCCTTCGCTACGCTCAGGATGACAGCCTAGTAAACGTAGAAGTAGGTGTGAAGTGCGTCCTTAAGAAAATTAATCAGCAAAAACAAAACTATCACCGCAATATCAATTCCACCCATTGGCGGAATATATTTTCTCATCCTGGTCAAAACCGGCTCGATAATTCTAATCAAAAACCGATTCACCGCTTGAACAAATTGGCTATAAGGATTGATGATTTTGAAGGTGAATAAAAGCTGCAAAATCACATAAACCAAAAGCAAAAACGAATAGATCGATAAGGCTGAAGTGATTAAGTTGATGAAGGGATTTAGATTTATCATTTATTTTCTATAATGAATTATTAAACTAAGCGGCTTCGAAATATATTATCTAATTACAAAATGACAAATAATTCTTCCATAAATCCATCTTATAAAGTTATCGCTGATCATCTGCGCTCATCATCTTTTTTAATTGCTGATGGCGTGATGCCTTCCAATGAAGGCAGAGGTTATGTGCTGCGCCGCATCATGCGCCGCGCCATGCGCCACATTCACAAACTTGGATCTGATCAGCCGATGATGTATAAATTAGTTCCAGTTTTAATCTCGCAAATGGGTGAATTTTATCCAGAATTAGTGCAAGCCAAAGACACAATTATTGATACTTTAAAAACTGAAGAAGAAAGATTTAGAACCACTCTCGGGCGAGGAATGGAAATGCTTGAAGAGGAATTATTGAAAGCTAAAAAAGGTGAAAAATTTTCCGGCGCAGTTGCGTTTAAATTATATGACACTTATGGATTTCCACTTGATTTGACGCAAGATATTTTGCGTGAAAAAAATCTGGAAGTTGATTTAGAAGGATTTGATTTTGAAATGGATCAACAAAAAAAACGCGCCAAAGAAAGCTGGTCAGGAAGCGGCGAAGCAAAGGATAGCGAGGTTTATTTTTCTTTAAAAGCCAAATGCAAAAATAGCAAATTTGTTGGTTATGAATCAACCAAATCTGCCGCTAAAATTTTAGCAATTTTAAAAGATGGAAAAGAAATTACAGAAGTTAAAAACGGCGATAAAAATGTCGAAATTATTTTAGACCAAACTCCGTTCTACGCCACTTCTGGCGGACAAAAAGGCGATGATGGCAATTTTATTTTGAGCACAGAATATCAAGAAAATCAGCTGATTAATTACACTAATTTAAAAAATTCTATCGACATTTTTGAAACCAAAAAAATGGCTGGTGATTTATTTGTGCACTTAGCTTCTGAAATTCGCGGCAATTTCAAAATTGGTGATCAAATTATTGCTTTGGTAAATAATAGAAACCGCCAATTCCGCGCTATCAATCACTCCGCAACTCATCTTTTGCATTTTGCTTTAAAACAAATTGTTGGCAATCACATCAGCCAAAAAGGGTCAAATGTTGATAGTGGGTATTTTACTTTTGACTTCAATCACAACAAACCTTTAAGCCAATTAGAAATTGATCAAGTTGAAGATTTGGTGAATTTTTATATTCGTCAAAATAGTCAAGTTCAAACTGAAATTCTACCTTTAACGGAAGCCCGGAACAAAGGCGCAATGGCTTTGTTTGGTGAAAAATATGACGATGTAGTTCGAGTTTTGCAAATGGGAAAATCAATTGAACTTTGCGGCGGAACTCACGCAAAAGCAACTGGCAATATTGGAATTTTAAAAATTATTTCTGAAAAAGGTATTGCCGCTGGAATCAGAAGAATTGAGGCTAAAACTGGTTTTTTTGCTTTGGAATATTCACGATTGCAGGAAAGAAAATTACAAGCTTTGATTGAAGCTCTAAAAATTACTGGACAATCTGAAGAGATAAAATTTCCTCAAAATCAATTTCACAGCGCCAAAAAAGGTTTTGATGATTTGTATTATTTTACTGAAGAAGCCACAGAAAATGCGGTTGTAAGCGCGGCAGAAATTTCTTCTATGCAAGAAATTATTACTAAAATTTATCAATTAGGTGAAGCCAAAATGTTGGAAATCAAAGCTTTGCAAAAGGAAATTGATAAACTCAAAAAAGAAAAATTATCTGCAAATAGCAATTTTACTGTCGAAAAAATTGGCGAAATTAATTTAGTTCATCATTTTTTTGACGGCGTTGGAGCTAAGGAATTAAAGGATTTGATCACTGAAATTAAACAGCAAAAAGAATATCAGCAAAATTCTTGCATTTTGTTCTTTGGTTTTGCGGAAGATAAGTTATCATGCATTCTAGCAATCAGCCAAAACCTAACTGAAAAGTTTCCAGCCAATAAATTTATCAGCCAAATCGCTGAGAAAATTGGTGGCAAAGGCGGTGGTGGCAAACCAGATTTAGCAATGTGCGGCGGCACTGATAGAAACGGAATTGACAATGCTGTTCAGGTGATAAAGGATTTACTAAATAATAATTGATATTACATATTATTAACTCATAATAACACTTATTATCTATTAATTATTTCTGTAATTATTTATGACCAGAGTTTTTTCCCTGCAAGTTCCAGATCGTTTATATGAAAGTCTTGAAACTATTTCTAAAAAAGAAAACCGTAGCAAAGGCTATGTAGTGCGCGACTTGATTGAATCTTATATTCAAGATTATGCCGATCTACAATACGCCAAACAAGTTTCCAGAGAAATTGAAGAAGGCAAATCTGAATTAGTTTCTTGGGAAGATGTTAAGAAAAAATACAAATTATAAAACACCAAATGCCACCAAAAACCACTTGGAAAGTCAAATTTGACAAAAGAGCAGAAAAGTTATTTTCCAAACTTGATAAAATTACTAGGACAAGAATCAAGGATTTTATTGATCAGAAATTAGTTTTTGATCCAATTTTACATTCGAAAATGCTGGTTGGAAATAACAAATTCTTTCGTTCCAGAGTTGGCGATTACCGAGTTGTTTTTGAAATAAAAAATCAAGAACTAATCATTATCATTATCGATATTGGTCACAGAAGAGAAATTTACAAATAAATTTCTTAAAAAAATAAATTAAAATAAATGCAATTAAATTTAAAAAAACACCGCGAAGACTTATTATTCGTACCACTGGGCGGTGCTAGTGAAATTGGGATGAATGTCAATTTATATCACCTTGATGGCAAATGGATCATGGTGGATTGCGGGCTGGGCTTTGCTCATGATGTTCCTGGAATTGATATGCTGGCGGCTGATATTTCTTTTATCAAAGCGCATAAAAAAGATTTGCTGGGAATTATTATTACTCACATTCACGAAGATCATTTGGGCGCGGTGCAGCATTTATGGCAAGAGTTGGAAGCGCCGGTTTATACTTCCGATTTTGCGGCACGATTTTTGCGCACTAAACTTGAAGAATATGCTTTTGGTTCAAGGGTTAAAATTCACACAATTGATGAAAGCAAAGAATTAAAACTCGGCGCTTTTAATATTGAATTTATTGGTTTGACTCACTCAGTTCCTGAGATGAACGCTTTGATGATCAAAACTCGTCATGGCAATATTTTGCATTCTGGTGATTGGAAATTTGATCCTAATCCAGTTTTAGGAAAAATTTCTGAGAAAGAAAAAATCAAAGAATATGGCGATCAAGGTGAAATTTTGGCTTTGGTCTGCGACTCAACCAACGCTTTATCTCTTGGTCATTCAAGATCAGAAGGTGATCTTTTTGAAAGTCTAAGATCCATCATTAAAGATTGTAAACAGTTAGTTGGCGTTACCACTTTCGCTTCCAACATTGCGCGGGTTTTCACTATCGCTAAAGTTGCTGAAAGCTGCGGCAGAAAGGTTTGTTTGACTGGTTTTTCACTGCAAAGATTAAAAGAAATTGCCATCAAAACTGGTTATTTCAAAGAATTGCCTTCATTCATTTCTGATAAAGAACTTAAATTTTTCAGCCCTTCAGAAGTTTTAATTTTATCCACCGGTTGCCAAGGCGAATCCAATGCTGGCACGATGAAAATCGCCACCGATAAACATCCAACCATCAAATTTAAAGCGGGAGATACGATGATTTTTTCTTCCAAAATTATTCCTGGAAATGAAAAATCAATTTTTGCTTTATTCAATTTATTTGCCAAAAAGAAAGTGGAAGTGATCACTGAAAAAGATCATTTTGTCCATGTTTCTGGACATCCAAACCAAGATGAGCTTAAGGAAATGTATGAGCTGGCTAGACCAAAAATCGCTATTCCGGTTCATGGTGAGTTTGTTCATTTAAAACAACATGGCGCTTTGGTGAAAGAATGGGGAGTTAAAACTTCGATCGCCGTTGAGAACGGCACAGTGGTAAAACTTTCTAAAGCAAATAATGGCGAAGATAGCGCGATTGTTGGGCAAGTTCCAACTGGCTATATGGGAATTGATGGTCGACAATTAATTCCGCTGGAAGGCGAAGTGATTAAAACTAGATACAAATTGCAATTCGCTGGAATTGTGATTGTGATGGTGGTGATTGACGGATCAAATGGCGAAGTGCTTGGTGATATTGAAATCAAAACTCCCGGTGCCATTGATTTTAGCAAAGATCCTGACGCGCTACATTGGCTGAGAAAAGATGTGACAGTTGCGATAAAAAGTTCAGCAAAAGAATTATTCAAAGGCAAAAAACATAGCTTTAAAGATAAATTCTTCGGCAAGAAAAACCAACCGCAAAATAATCACGCTCACAATAAAGCCATTGAAGCAATCTCGAAGTCGATTAGAAATAAATTAGGAAAAGATTTTCACGATTTGATGGGCAAAAAGCCGATGATGGAAGTGATTGTTAGAGTTGTTTAGTATAATTCTATCTTGCTCTTGGGCTTTTATTTTGTAGATCTTGAGCAAGTGGAACTGGCAATTCTCTAACTACAAGAACATGATTTTCTACCAAATCTTTCCCACCAATAAAATTACCAATATTTTCTAGAATATTTTTAAAACCTACTTTAGAAAAAAATTCTGGATCCCTTTTACACTCAGCAACGTATTTTGATATTTGCTTATTTAGAGCTTCAATTTGCTTGTCTATTTGTTCTGGTCTTCTTTGGGGCGCTTTATTTGGCAACCTATCAGCGCCCTCACCTAATTTTCCTTGCGGAAGAATCTTTTTACCAAAAGTAAGGATTTCAGCGAGTTCTTTGTTTATGTTTTTAGAATCAAGCCCAGAAATTTTGCTGTGAAAATCTTCCAACTTTTGAATAAATTCTGCTGATTTATCATTTTGCAAATTCTCATCAAATAATATTGATCCAGATCTTGTAGGTTGAAGGGAATAACTTTTAGGTGAAGGTTTTTCTTTGGTTGGTGAAGTTTTTGAATATTCTGGTTTGGTGCGAGCAATTTTATAAAACTGGCTTCTTACTTTTTCAAATTGTGCATTTGCTGGAAGTGGATTCGCTTTTTTAGAAACTTCATACTGATCTATAGCCTTTCCAAGATCTTTGATTGCTTTTATATGATTATCTCCTAGAGCTAGATTTATGAGGGCTTTCTCAGTTCTAGTTCCATATCTGTAAATCAAATTTACACTATCTTCTAAATCACTTTTAATAGCAGAAGACAATGATGATTCGCGTATTTTTGATCTAATCGAGGCGATTAAAGCTTTGTTTGCTGCACTTTGAGATGTAGTTTTGGTCATAGAATTTAAAATTTATGATTATTAAAACAAAACTTTAATCAACTTCTAAGCTTAATCTAAACGTCCAAATTAACGACTTTAAGCGCATTTTCTTGAATAAAATCACGTCTTGGTTCAACCACATTTCCCATTAAAATTGAAAAAGTTTCGTCGGCGTCTTCATATTGGTCGATTTTAACTTGTAATAAAGTGCGGTTGGATGGGTCGAGAGTTGTATCCCAAAGCTGTTCGGCGTTCATTTCTCCCAAACCTTTAAATCTTTGCACTGACAAACCTTTTTTACCAATTTCGTTAATCAAAGTTAATAAAGAAATTGGGCTGGTGGTTTTGTGTTGCTCGTCTTTTTTCACCAAAGTTAATGGTGCAGCAAAATCATCAGCAATTTCCGGTGCGATGGTTTTTAAAGCTTGCGCTTCTGGAGCTAAAACGATGGTTTTAGAAATTAACATAGTGTTTTTAACACCACGAGTTTCTTTGATAATGTTGATGTTGCCATCAACAATTTCTGATGACCAAACTACATCGTCATCGTCATTATTTTTTTGTAATTGTTTGACTAAATTCTGAGCAACTTTGCCGGCAGCTTTATCGTCTTTAGTCCAAGCATCATCAAACAAACCATTCAGCGCGCCAATTTCAGCAATATGTGCTGGCAAAATTCTAGTAATGCCGGAAATTAGAGTGTTGAATTTATTAAGTTTATTCACAAAATCCGCCAAATCCTTGCCAGTTCTATCGCCAGCTTTAGATTTTAAAACCGCATCGCCTAAAACATTTTCCAAAATATAACTTTGTAAAGCTTGTTCATTTTTCAAATAAACTTCGCTGCTGCCTTTTTTCACTTTATAAAGCGGCGGTTGGGCAATGTATAAATAGCCTTTCTCGATCAATTTTGGCATATGGCGGAAGAAGAAAGTCAAAAGCAAAGTTCTGATGTGCGAACCGTCAACGTCGGCATCCGCCATGATGACAATTTTGTGATAACGAATTTTAGTTTCGTCAAAATCATCTTTACCAATTCCGGCGCCAAGCGCGGTGATGATGGTGCCAATTTCAGTTGAAGCCAACATTTTATCAAATCTAGCTCTTTCCACATTTAAGATTTTACCACGAATTGGCAGAATCGCTTGGTTTTTTCTGTTGCGCCCGCTTTTTGCTGAACCGCCCGCAGAGTTTCCTTCCACGATAAATAATTCACTCAAAGCCGGATCTTTTTCTTGGCAATCCGCTAATTTACCAGGCAAATTGCTAACTTCTAAAACTGATTTTCTTCTAGTCAATTCACGAGCTTTACGCGCTGCTTCACGAGCTTGCGCTGCTTCTAAAGATTTGCCAATAATAATTCTAGCATCAGCTGGTTTTTCTTCAAACCATTGACCCAATTTATCGGCAACGCCAGATTCCACAACTTGGCGAACTTCACTGGAAACTAATTTATCTTTAGTTTGAGAAGAGAATTTTGGATCAGGAACTTTCACGGACAAAACGCAAGTCAAACCTTCACGCACATCTTCGCCCGAAAGAACGATTTTTTCTTTTTTGAATAATTTATTGGTAGTTGCGTAGTTGTTGATTACGCGAGTTATAGCAGCTCGAAAGCCCGCCAAGTGAGTTCCGCCATCTCTTTGGCGAATATTATTGGTGAAGCACAAAACGTTTTCGTGATAGCTGTCATTCCATTGCATTGCTACTTCCACAGTAATTCCATTAGTTTCTGGAGTGTTGATAACAATGGTTTGGTGCATGGCAACTTTGCTTTTATCTAGATATTTAGCATAAGCTTCAACGCCGCCTTCATAATATAAAATGATTTCTTTAGGCTCAACTTCATCGCGCAAATCTTTGAAGACAATTCTGACGCCGGAATTGAGGAAAGCCAACTCGCGAAGGCGATGTTCAATAGTTGAGAAAGTGAATTCAGTCGAGGTGAAAGTTGCTTTGGAAGGGTGGAAAGTTACTTGGGTTCCTTTTTTGCCATTAGCGTCGCCGGTTACTTTCAAAGAAGTGACTGCGTCGCCATTTTCAAAACGCATTTGATGTTGTTTGCCTTCGCGCCAAATAGTCAGCTCCAACCAATCTGAAAGAGCATTAACCACTGAAACACCAACGCCGTGCAAACCGCCGGAAACTTTATAAGAATTTTGGTCAAATTTACCACCGGCGTGAAGTTGAGTCATAATAACTTCAGCGGCAGAAACGCCTTCGCCTTCGTGAATATCAGTTGGAATACCGCGTCCGTTATCGCGAACGGTAACCGATCCATCAGAATTAAGCGCCACATTAACTTCGTCGCAATGACCAGCCAAAGCTTCGTCAATTGCGTTATCAACAACCTCATAAATCATATGATGCAAACCGCTGCCATCATCAGTATCGCCAATATACATTCCGGGGCGTTTGCGAACTGCTTCTAAACCTTTGAGAACTTTAATGGAATCAGCACCGTAAGCATTAGCGGCATCGGTGATTGCTGCGGCAGTTTTATCTAGATCTGTCATTTTAATTTATTGATTATTTTTAGGTGAGAGGAATAATGCGGAGATTATAAATATTGAGTTTAAAAAACCAACAAAAATATGGCAAAGATCAAGATTACACTTAATGGCGACGATAAATTTATTGAGCCAAAAAGCTCACTAAAAAATTTGCTTGAGGAGTTGGAATTGGATGTGAAAAAAATTGCGATTGAGAAGAATTATGAGATTATTTTGCCCGAGGATTTTGCGGGGAATATTTTAAGCGAAGGTGATCGGATTGAGATTGTGCATTTTATTGGTGGTGGCTAGTTAGAACGCACATTACTGTTGTTACTACTTTGTTGCTCAACTTCTTTTGTCCATTTATTATCATCAGTATTATCAACCCTGCTTTGAGCCCCATCTGTTTGAGGGCCAGACTCATCAATCGTATCTTCCGCGTTAACCGGAGCAAGAAAAGGTGTTTGTTTTTCAACTTTTTTACTTCCAGTTTCATCTTTACTAGGAAGCGCTACTGTGCTTTTTCTATTTGAATGCTCTCCACCAAAAAACTCAACAACATTTTGTGCAGACTCTACCCCCGCACTCCAACCATATTTCCACGGACTAAGCCAAGTTCTGGCGAACCAATTAGAAACTGAGTGTATTGACTCTAAAGATGATCCTGCAATTGGCTTACCTTTGCCATCAATTTGACCGGGAACAAGAAAGCTCCAAAAAACGCTAGCAAAAAAACCTGCTGCCATACCAATACCTTTGGCAACGCTACCAACCACACCAATTTGCATTGGAATAAGAGTTGGGGAGGCCATAATTGCGGAGGATCTCACACCTTTTTGAACACTTTCTTTAACATCTGAAATATTTTCTACTATTGATTTTTTCGGCATTTTCTAATCTCTAAAATTAATAAATTGTAAGGGCAAATCTAAACTAAAACTTTTCAACTCATTCATAACATCTTGCAAATCATCGCGCTTTTTGCCTTCCACCCGCACCTCTTCACCTCGAATTGAGGCTTGAACTTTGAGTTTTTTATCTTTGATATATTTGGTAACTTTTTTAGCATTTTCTGAATCAATGCCTTGCTTAATTTTCACCGCTTGACGCAAACTTTGTCCGCCAGCTTTTTGCACCTCTTCAAATTCTAAAGATTTAACATCAATTCCTCTTTTGGTGGCAAAAACTTTTAAAGAATCACCAATTTGCCCTAATTTATATTGGTCTTCAGCGTGAATATTGATTTTGCTTTCTTTGGCATCGACCACAATTTCAAAAATCGCCCCTTTAAAATCATAGCGATTTTTAAGCTCACGCAGAACAGAATTGACGGCGTTGTCAATTTCTTGCATATCAATTTTGGAAACAATATCGAAGCTAGGCACTTTTATAATGATTAATGGTTAATTATTAATGGTTAATGATTATTAGAGTCGTAGCTAATTTTCAACTTTTTCTTTTGGTTGAGAAAAAGTCTTTGAGGAGCTTTTCTGATTCCAAAGCCCCAATTCCGCTATATATTTCGGGCTTGTGATGGCATTGTTGATGACTAAAAACTTTGGCGCCATTTTCAACTCCGCCGGATTTGGCATCGGATGCGGCATAATATAACCTTCTAATTCGCGCCACCGAAATTGCCGCAGCGCACATTGGGCAAGGCTCCAAACTTACATATAAATCACAATCATCCAAACGATGGTTTTGCAAAACTTGATTAGCTTTTCTGATTGCCAAGATTTCAGCGTGAGCGGTGGAATCTTTTAGAATGATGTTTTGATTATAAGCGCTGGCGATAATCTGATTATCTTTGACCACAACCGCGCCAACTGGCACTTCGCCTTTTTCAAAAGCAATTTGGGCTTGGTTCAAAGCTTCGGTTATAAATGGATTAGATTTGATCATTAACACTGCTAAATAATTTAAAAAAATTGCCGGTTGTCACTTGGCAAATTTGCTCAAATGAAACGCCTTTTAACTGCGCCAAAAATTCTGCCGTATGTTTGGTGAAAGCTGGCTCATTGAGTTTGCCGCGATGTGGAGTTGGCGCTAAATATGGTGCGTCGGTTTCAACTAATAAAGATTCGAGCGGTAAATCTTTGACAATATTTTGTAATTCCACTGCGTTTTTAAAAGTGATAATTCCTGAAATTGAAATAAAAATTCCCAGCTCAATTGCCTTCAAAGCCAATTCTTTGCTCGAAGAAAAACAATGTAACAACGCTTTAAATTCACCTTTTTTCATCTCATTTTCCAAAATTTTTGCCATATCAACATCGGCATCACGAGTGTGAATTATCACCGGCAAACCCAACTGGCGCGCTGCTGAAATATGTTCGATAAAACTGGCAATTTGATTTTTCTCAACAAATCCGGAATGAAAATAATCCAAACCAGTTTCGCCAATGCCAATAATTTTTGGATGAGTTTTGCAAATTTTGATAATGTCTTGAGCCTTTATTTTCGGTTCTTCTTCAACATTACAAGGATGAATTCCAACTGAGCTAAAAACATTTTTATATTTCTGGGCATATTTATAAACCTCGTCAAATTTAGTAATTTTTGTGCCAATAGTTTGCAAAATTTTCACCTGATTTTGCGCCGCATTTTCAATTACTTCGTCAATGTTGAAGCCTTTTTCCGCAAGCAAATCAAGGTGACAATGGCTGTCGATTAGGAAATTATTCATTTTATTTATCATTAGTTGTCATCCTGAGCTTTAGCGAAGGATCCCTTGCAACGTGCCGTGAACCAAACCCAAGTCTGTCTCACGAGATCCTTCGCTAAAGCTCAGGATGACAAATTATTATTTCTAATTTTAGTGGAAGATTCTGGCGATTTTTTGATTTTTAGAAATTCAATTCTGCCTAGTTTTTTGGCGTATAAAAATGCTTTTGATTTCACCGCATCATAAAAAAATTCATCGCGATCGCAAACAATCAGCGGAACTAGTTTAATAATCTCGCGCCAGTTTTTCCATTTATGAAATTGCAAAATATTATCCGCACCAATAATCCAATAAAATTGATAATTGGGAAATTGTTTGGTAATTTTTTTCAGTAGATCAATTGTGTAAATGCTAGCAATATTTTTTTCCAAATCCTTAACTAAAATCTGCGGATATTTTCTAGTAATTTCCTGACAATCCTCAATTCGACTTACGACTAACGACTTACGACTTACGACTAATTTTAAAGGATTTCGTTTAGCTGGAATCCACCAAATTTGCTTTAAACCCAAGCGTTTTTTAGCTTCTAAACTAATATGAATATGTCCTTGATGCGGCGGATTAAAACTTCCGCCCAATAAACCAATTCTCATCCCAAAATAATTGCGGTTAAAACGATAATTCCTACCCAAAAATTGGCTTTGAATTTTTCTAAACAATTTTTTCCATCTTGAAAATTACAAGTTTTAATTTGGCAAGTTAATTGCGCTGCAGCTAGTAAAATCAATGGGAAATAGGCAAATTTAAAATTGGAAATTATTCCAAGTAGCATCAATAATGAAAAGTAAATTGCGGTTAAAATGAATAAAATTTTCTGCGGATTTTTTCCAAATTTTATCGCGGTAGATTTGACACCGATTTTTAGATCGTCCTCAACATCTTGATAAGCGTAAAAGCTGTCGTAAATTACCGTCCAAATCACGCCGGATAAATAAAGTAGAAAAGCTGAGAAAGTTATTCTGCCCAAAATTGCGATGCTGCTAAATAAAATTCCTAAATTAAAAGTGAGCCCAAGAAAAATTTGCGGATAAAAAGTTATGCGTTTCATCATTGGATAAAAAGCTACGAAAGCCAGAGAAATAAAGCCTAAAATGATGGTTGGTAAATTGAATTGGAGCAGAATTAAAAATGCTAGACTGAGCAAAATTGCTAAAAAAACTATTGCCAATTTTATCGAAATTGCATTTGAAGCAATTGGACGATTTTTGGTGCGTTCAACATTTTTATCAAAATCGCGATCCCAAATATCATTAATAATACAGCCGCTTGAACGCATTAAAAATGCGCCAACAAAAAATAAAGCTGCAAAATAAATCACATCAATATTTTGATTTTTAGAAGCCAAAGCTAAACCAAACAAACATGGCAAAAACAATAGCCAAGTGCCAATTGGTTTGTCGATGCGGATTAGTTTTAGATAATTTTTCATTGATGCGGGTAATTGACTTACAACTCTTAACCGCTTAAAACTTACAACTTACTACTCACAACTTACAACTAAAAAATTATGGCTCACAAACTTCTCATTGCCAACCGTGGCGAAATTGCTTGTCGTATTATTAAAACTTGCCGCAAAATGGGCATTAAAACCGTGGCGGTTTATTCTGATGCTGATACCAATTCACTTTTTGTGCAAATGGCTGATGAAGCAGTGAATATTGGGGCTTCGCCATCTTCACAAAGCTATTTAGATATTAGCAAAATCATGGATGCCATCAAAAAAACTGGCGCCAATTTGGTTCATCCGGGTTATGGATTTTTATCCGAAAATCGCCTTTTTGCTGCCGCATTGGAAAATGAAGGCGTAACTTTTGTGGGGCCAAGCACCTTTTCGGTGGAAATGATGGGCGATAAAATTCAATCCAAAAAATTGGCAATTGAAGCTGGAGTTAGCAGTGTTCCCGGTCATATGGGCGTGATTAAAAATGCTGAAGATGCAATTCGCATTGCTAATAAAGTTGGTTTTCCAGTAATGGTCAAAGCCTCAGCTGGTGGTGGTGGAAAAGGAATGAGAATTGTTTATAAAGAAGAAGATGTGGCGGAAGCGTTTTTATCTGCCAGCAACGAAGCTAAAAATAGCTTTTCTGATGATCGAATTTTTATCGAAAAATTTATTGAGAATCCCCGCCATATTGAAATTCAAGTTATTGCCGACAAAGCCGGAAATATTGTGTGTTTGGGTGAGCGCGAATGCTCAATCCAACGCAATAACCAAAAGGTAATTGAAGAAGCGCCAAGCTCTTTTGTCGATGAAGAAACTCGCCAAAAAATGTATGCCCAAACCAAAGCTTTGGCCGAGAAAGTTGGCTATTATTCAGCTGGCACGGTGGAATATATTATGGACAAAAACAAGAATTTTTATTTCTTGGAAATGAACACCAGATTGCAAGTGGAGCATCCAGTCACTGAGCTAATTACTGGTTTGGATATTGTTGAGCTAATGATCAGAATTGCGCTGGGTGAAAAATTGCCGTTCAAACAAGAAGATATCAAGCTCAAAGGTTGGGCGATGGAATCGAGAATTTATGCTGAAGATCCATCGCGCGGCTTTTTGCCATCATCGGGTCGAATCAATTTATACATCGAACCAGAAGACAGCGCCAATGTGCGCGTGGATAGCGGCGTTTATGAAGGCGGCGAAGTTAGTATGTTTTATGATGCGATGATTGCCAAACTTTGCTCTTATGGCAAAGATCGCGCGGAAGCAATTAAGCATATGAGAACTGCGCTGGGCGGATTTGCCATTGGCGGCGTTTCGCACAATATCAGCTTTTTGGAAACGATCATGCAAAATGAAAAGTTTGTCAAAGGCGATATTTCAACTGCGTTTATTAAAAACGAATTTCCCGCTGGATTTGCCGGCAATGAATTAGATTCAGAAGCCAAGGTGGTTTTAATTGCCACTTCTTTATTTATCTTTTTCACCAACTATATCAGAAACGCCCAAACCAACGGTCGCCTTGGTGATCGCAAAAAACAAGTTTCGGATCGTTGGGTAGTTATTGTTGGCGAACAATCTTATTTGGTGGATGTTTTAGAAAAAAACCACGACCACTATAAATTCCTTTGCGACAAAAAAGAAATTGTTGTGCATAGCAATTGGGTGAATGGTGAAAAATTATTTAGAGGCGTGGTCAATAAACATCCAGTTGCCGTTAAAATCCGCGAAAATAACCGCACTGGCGGTTATTTGCTGCAATATTCTGGCTCTGATACTTACACCAATGTCTACACCACCAGAACTGCCGAGCTCAATGAATTTATGCCGATCGTTGAAAAAAATCCCAAACCAACTTGCCTAAATTCTCCAATCACTGGCAAAATTGTGCGCTTTAAAGTTCAAGAAGGCGACGAAATCAAAGCTGGTCAAGAGTTGGTAATTATTGAAGCGATGAAAATGGAAAATATTATTCGCACTGATCACGATGTTAAAATCGAAAAAATTGCCTTCACTGAGGGCGAACCAGTTGGAATTGGGCAAATGATTATGAAATTTGCTGAATAATTATGAACAATAAAATCACTCAGTTTTTTTTGGAAAAAAAGTTATTTTTTACAGGATTAATCATCGCCGCAATCGTTGCTTTTCTTGATTTATATAGCAAAAAAATAGTTTTTGGTTTTCTAGACGGCTTAAATTCCCAGCATCCTGAATTTTCAGTAACCGGATTTTTTAATCTGGTAAAAGTGTGGAATAAAGGTGTGAGCTTTGGAATGTTGAATAATTTGACCGATGGAAAATATATTATTTTGGCAATCAATTTATCAATTTTAACCTTTTTACTGGCTTGGCTTTATCGCAATAAAATTGCCTATTTAACTTGCGCACTCGCTCTAATTATTGGCGGCGCTTTGGGCAATATTATTGATCGGATTGTGAATTTTGCCGTTGCTGATTTTCTAGATTTTTATATTGGCAAATATCACTGGCCAGCTTTTAATTTAGCTGATTCAGCAGTTTTTTTAGGAGTAACTTTATTGCTCTTGGAAAATTATTTTATCAAGTCAAATATCCAATCAAATCCAACCCAAAAATGAAAAATAAATTGGCAATTATTGCGGCAACCTTGCTTTTGTTATCTGGTTGCGCCAAAAATAAAATTGATGATCCGTTAATTATTCCACCTAATTTTAATGAAATGCCTGACTTAGAAAATCCCCAACAAATCTCTCCCAAATCATCAGAAAAAGATGTTGAGGAATTGAAAAATCTTTTGTTAAAAAACAATAATTAATCAACCACAAAACCACTAGCGACAAAAATACTTTTCATCTCATCGGATTTAATGAATTTCAAAAATTCACGCGCTTTTTCCATATGATCGCCGGCAATTACAAGAGCTTGATAATAAATTTCACTATTTTCAATTTCCTTTAAAACAACAATATTATCATAGCCTGTAATTGAGCTTGCCAGCACAATTCCACAATATTCATCTTTGTCGCTGATCAAATCGACAATAGTTTTTTTATCTTCACTAACTCGACGATAAAATTTTTGATTGGAAATTTTCGCTGCCTGTAAAATTGCGTTAGTATATTTGCCCAGCGAGGTATTTTCAGAATCAACAATCAGCGGAATATTCTGATCACTGATTGTTTGCAGAATTTTATGAATGTTGCCTAATTTGATAATCTCATCAATTTTAAGTTTGTGATTATTTTTAGAAGTAATTAACAACAATTTATCTTTAGCAACATTGGTGAGATTATAGACGTCGACTAAACCCTTTTGTTTTAAAATTTCAATCCAATCCGGATGCGAAGCAATAAAGACATCAGCTGGTTCGCCATCGTTAATATTTTGAATAAGCTGCGCCGAATAATCAAAATTAATTGAGACAATAGCATTTTTTTGTTCGGAATATAAACGAGCAACTTTGACTAAAGGATAAGTCATATTACTTTCCGAAAAAATAGTCAGATTATCAATTTTTTTGGCTTTTTGCGCATAAACATTGCCGGGAAAAAGCATTAAAAAAGCAATTAAAATCAATAATAAATTGCGGAAAAAACAGCTCAGCGCGCCGGTGTGACAAGCGACACCTTTTTGTTCAATTTTTAAAATTAAACAATCATTATCACAATCAATTAGAATTTCTTTGACGATTTGAGTATTGCCGGAAGTCTCACCTTTTTTCCATAATTTGCCGCGCGATCTGGAAAAATAATGAGCAAATTTAGTTTTAATTGTGGCAGAAATTGATTCTTGATTCATCCAAGCAAACATTAAAATTTGTCCGGTTTTGGCATCTTGGGCAATGGCGGGAACTAAGCCTTTTTCATCAAATTTTATGGTCTTAAAAATTTTTTCTTGGGGATTTTCTTGCATTGCTGGAAAATTAGTTTTTTAATTCACCGAACTATAAAACCCGCTATCTAAATTTTAAACAACTAATTACTAAATTAATGATCACCTGCACGAGAAGAATTGAGTTTGACGCTGCTCACCGCGTGATGCAACATAGCAGCAAATGCAAAATGTTACACGGACATCGTTATGCTTTGGAAGCAACGTTTTCAGCTGCTCATTTAGACGAGTTGGGAATGGTGATTGATTTTGGAGCGATTAAAGAAATTTTAGGTCAATGGATTGATGATAATTGGGATCACAACACAATTTTGAATAGCAAAGATCAAGCTTTGGGAGAACAAATTGCTCAAATTACCGGACAGAAAATTTATTATTTAAATTGCAATCCAACTGCTGAAGAAATGGCAAATTATTTACTTAAAGAAATTTGCCCAAAACTTTTTGCTAATTACAAAATTACTTGCACTCAAATTAAACTTTTTGAAACCCCAAATTGTTATGCAGAAATTAGCTAGAAATAACTTTGTCTATAGAATTTACTACGAAGATACCGACGCTGGCGGCGTGGTTTATTATGCTAATTATTTAAAATTTTTTGAAAGAGCCAGAACCGACTTTCTAAGAGAAAAAGGAATTGTTCAATCTGAATTAGCAAAAAATTCTGGCGCGGTTTTTGTGGTGCGCAATTGCCAAATTGAATATTTGCAACCGGCGCGGATGGACGATTTGGTTGAGGTTGCAGTTGAGATTATTGCAATTGGCAAATTATCAATTCAATTAAAACAAGAAATGAAATTGCACGATAAAATTTTATCAAGAATTAATGTTGAGATTGTTTGTGTAAATGCCGCAACTTTTAAACCCAAAAGAATTGCGCCAGAAATTTTGTCGTTATTGCAATTTGGCAGTCAAAACTAGGCGATCTTGATAAAATTCATATCTTTCAAAACGACTCAAAAAACTCATTCCCAAAAGCGAAGTTCCCATATCATTATTATTGATTGAAACAGTCACATTATTAAATTTTATTCCCGCCGCCTCCATTTCATCAACCACTGCCAAACCGCTTATAATCGAGCCGTTAGCAGTTTGATACTTTCTAAATGTGGATAAATTATTCAGATCAATTCCAACTTTTTTAGCATCAGATTTACTTAAAGTTATGTCGCTGGCGCCAGTGTCAATCATAAAACGAATTGGTTTGGAATTAATTTTCATATCAAGATAGAAATGCCCGTCATTAGCGATGGCAATGGCAATTTGTTGTGGGCTAATTTGCACAATTTTGCTGGGAAATAATTCACCAAAAACCCGCGCTTTGATTTGATAAAAATCATAACGAAAACTGTAGAACACCAAAATGATCAAAATGATAATCAGCCACATCACAATTTGTTTGAGAATTTCTGAAGTTTTAAGATGGCTTTTAAAAACAATACTGCCAACCAGCATTGCCAAAAGCAAACTCAAATAAACCAGATGCGGTAAATCTGCAGAATTAATATTATCTAGGCTCATAGCTTATTATTGGTAAGTTCTCGATTGCCAAATATTGCAGTGCCAAGTCTGATAAAATTGGCGCCCATAGCAATGGCAATTTCAAAATCGTTGCTCATTCCCATTGAAATATTTTTTAAATTATTTTCGCGAGCAATTTTAGTTAGCAATGCAAAATAAAGTGTTGGATTCTCATCGACCGGTGGAATTGCCATCACGCCGGTGATTGGCAATTTATATTCTTCAATCATTTTTTGGATAAAACTCTGCGCATCTTGAGGATTGATGCCAGATTTTTGTTCTTCTTCGCCAATGTTAATTTGAACAAAAATTTCTGGAAATTTATTTTGTTGCTCTTTTTGTTTAGCAATTTCTTTTGCCAAAACTCCTGCCAATTTTTCACTATCTAAAGTTTGAATCACATCAAAAATCTGCACTGCATCGGCAGCTTTATTGCTTTGCAAATGACCAATTAGATGTAATTTGATATTTTTGTATTGGTTTTTTAAATTTATCCATTTATTTTTTGCTTCTATAACTTTATTTTCGCCAAAAATTTGACAACCCAAATCAATTGCTTGTTTGATTTTTTCCTCGTCAATTGTTTTGGAAACGACAACTAGATTAACTTGGTTGTCAGAGTTTTGAATTTTTTCTTTTATTGATTGAAGATTTTGAGCAATAGACATTTATGAATGATAAATTTTTGCAGGAAATATCAAAAGCTAAGTTAAGAGCAGTTAAAAATCTACCCGAAATGTTCTTTTTTACTGATCGTAAAAGGGTTAGCAATGTCTTGGAAGTGGTTGAGAATTTGCCGGAAAATGCGGCAATTATTATTCGTGAATATGATTTAAAAGCTGATCAACGTTTAAATTTTGCCCAACAAATTGCTCTGATTGCGCGCAGAAAAAATTTAAAATTTCTTGTTGGAAAAGATTGGAATTTGGCTCAAGAAATTGGTGCCAATGGCGTTCATTTTTCAGATTTTGATCAGAATTTTGCAGTGCCAAAAAATCGTCACAATATGATTTTGAGCTATAGCTGTCACCGCCCTGAATCAATTGTTGAAGCTGAAAAATTGGGAGCTGATTTGCTTTTTTATTCACCAATTTTCGCCAGCAAATCACATTTAAATCAACAGCCGGTTGGAATTGATGGCTTAAAGAATTTTATTAAAAAAACCTCGCTCCCAGTTTATGCCTTAGGCGGAATTGATGAGCAAAATATTAAATTATTAAACAATACCAACATTTCAGGTATTGGCGGAATATCAATATTTCTTTAAGATTTAAACAATGAAAATCACTCCCGTTATTTTATCCGGCGGTTCGGGAACAAGATTGTGGCCACTTTCTAGACCCTCGCAACCCAAACAATTTCTTAAGCTAACCAGCAATAAAAGTATGTTTCAAAAAACAGCTTTGCGTGCTAGCAATAAAAAATTGTTTAATGATCTTATCATTGTTGGCAACAATGAGCACCGTTTTATTATTGCTGAAGAATTAGAAAATATTGCTGTTAAATCCGAAACAATAATTTTGGAACCAATTGCCAAAAATACCGCTCCCGCTATTGCTATTGCTGCTTTAGAAGTTTTTGCTAAAAATGCTCATGGCGAAGATTTGATGTTAGTAATGCCTTCTGATCACATTATCGAAGATGAAAAAGGGTTGCTTGCGGCGGTTAAAAAAACCGTTAGCCTTGCCAATAAAAATTATTTTGTAACTTTTGGAGTAAATCCAACCAGCCCACAAATTAATTACGGTTATATCAAAAAGGGCAAAAAAATTAATCGCAAAAATATTTTTGTAGTTGATAAATTCGTTGAGAAGCCAAATTTAAAAACCGCCAAAAAATTTCTCCTTGATACAAAATTTTTATGGAATAGCGGTATATTTTTATTTAAAGCCTCAACATATCTGCATAGTCTACGCAAAAATAATCACCAAACCTTTATCAATTGTGTCAGCGCTTATAACAACTCAGAAAAAGATTTGGAATTTATTCGGCTGAATTTAGAAGATTTTGAAAAATGCGAAAATATTTCTGCCGATCATGCAGTGATGGAACAAGCTGAAAATATCGCCGTGATTCCAATTGATGTTGGCTGGAGCGATATTGGCAATTGGGATATCATTACCGATATTGGCAATAAAGATGATAATGGCAATAATCTTATTGGCGATGTCATTGCCCTGAAAAGCAAAAATTGCTACATCAATTCTGAACATGGTTTAATAACCGTTGTTGGAGTTGAAAATTTGATTATTGTTGCTTTAAAAGATGTGGTGTTGGTGGCAAATAAAAATAATTCCAGCGACATTACCCAACTTTATGAAATATTAAAAAATCAAAATCGCGAAGAATGTAAAACTCATCCCAAGGTTTATCGACCATGGGGCAATGCTGAAACGATTAATGTTGGTGATGGTTTTAAAATCAAAAAAATTACCGTCAAACCCGGCGGATCGCTTTCATTACAAATTCATAATCATCGCAATGAGCATTGGGTTGTAACTAGTGGCAATGCCTTTGTTACTTGCGGCGATAAGGAAATGCAGCTCACCAAAGATCAATCTATTAGTATTGCCATCAAAGAAAAACATCGCTTGGAAAATAGAAGCAAAGTTAATTTAGAAATCATTGAAATTCAAACCGGAGATTATTTGAAAGAGGACGATATTATTAGGCTTTGCAACTATTATAAAAAATAATTATCGACATAATTCTTTCATTCGCGCATAGGCTCGGTTAAAGCCTTTCATCTGATATTCATCAACTGAATAATTGCCGGTTGAAGAATCGCTTCTGGCTTTGACTGATTCACTTTGCAGCATCAAAGTTATAATATCCTTATCATCGTAATCACTTTTCGCCCAAGCAATATCGCTGTTGGTGTAAAGCTGTTTTTGCACATTGCCAATCAATAAATAAACATCACTGCTAATTTTATATTCATAGCCAGAATAAAGGCTAATTTCTTCAGATCTGGTTTTAGAATATCTGGTGATTGCCAAATAAGGATTGCGCAAACCAGTAAAACTGCTGTCACTTTTATAAGGTGTGGCGGCAATATAACATTTTTTATCATCACCATTTTCAGCATATTCATAAACTACCCAGCCGTAATACATACTATCAATGGTTTGGGCGCTGACATTTTTTGGCAAGAGCCAGCAATTAATAATCAGATAAAATAAAAAGATGAATTGGAGGGATTTGTAATTCACAAACATTTTGAGTATTTACTCGATAATTTCGCCGCTCACTACATAACGAACCATTTCGGCAATATTGGCAGCGTGGTCGGCAAGTCTTTCAAAACTTTTAGCAATAAAAAGAATGTTGATAATATTTTTAACCTGCATTTGATCAAAACTTTCACCTTCAACAATCGAAAATAAATTTTCATAAATTTGATCAATCTCGTCATCTTGTTTTAAAACTGCTTCTGCTTTTTCTAAATTATGTTCATTAAAAGCTGACACCGCGTCGCTGGTCATTTTCTTAGCAATTTTTAACATTGCCAATAAAGAATTTTTAGTATTGTCATCAATTGTAGTTTCCAAATTAGCAATTTTTTTGATGATGCTTTTACATTTATCACCCATTCTTTCCATATTAGAAGACACTTTCAAAGCTGAGATAACATAACGCAAATCAAAGGCCATTGGCTGTCTGAGCGCTAACATTGAAGTAACTTTTTTTTCAGTCAAATGATCCAAATGATTAATTTTATAATCGTGATCCAAAATTTGTTGCACTAATTGTTTTTGCGGATTTCTAATCACATCTTCAACCATCGCAATTGAATCATTAAGCAAATCTAATAAATGATCGAGAGTTCCAGAAATTGATTGAATGTCTTTATCGTAAGATTTTACGGTATGTTGTTTTAGTTCCATTGATTACAAAATGTTGTTTGAGAGTTGATTGCTATTAAAATATCGATCTGCAAAATAATCAAGCGCTTAAATGTTAAAGATACTCAACATATGAACAAAAAAAAAGTTTTAGTTATCGGCTCAGGCGGAAGAGAGCACGCTATCATTCATCAACTTAAAAAATCACCTCTTCTAGCAGAAATTTTGTGCTTACCTGGCAATGCTGGAATTGAGCAAATTGCTCGCTGCATAACCAATATTAACCTTTTTAATTTCGACGAAATTATCAATTTTTGTCACCAGGAAAAAATTGACTTGGTAGTAATTGGTCCAGAACAACCTTTGGTTGAGGGTTTGGTTGATGCGCTGCAAGCCGCTAATATCAAGGCTTTTGGGCCTAGTAAAAATGCCGCAAGATTAGAAGGCTCAAAAGCTTTTACTAAAAAGATCTGCGATGATTATAAAATTCCCACCGCCAAATATCAGGGTTTTGACAATCAAGATGCGGCGCTGAAATATTTAGCCAACAACAATTTTCCTTGCGTTATCAAAGCTGACGGAATTGCCGCTGGCAAAGGCGTAATTATTGCGGCAGATTTATTGACTGCTCAACAAGCTGTTGCAGAAATTTTCGGTGGCAAATTCGGCAACGCTGGGAAAACTTTAATTATTGAAGAATTTTTAGAAGGAATTGAAGTTAGTTTTTTTGCAATTTGTGACGGCAAAAATGCCCAATTTTTAGGCAGCGCCGGCGATCATAAAAAAGTTGGTGATGGCGATGTTGGCGCCAATACTGGCGGAATGGGAACTTATAGCCCGTCACCTTTCATTGACGATAATTTACAAGAAATGGTGATGCGACAAATGATTTATCCAACCTTGCAAGCAATGCAAGATTTAGGTTGTCCGTTCGTCGGCATTTTATTCGCAGGTTTAATTTTAACCAAAGATGGCGCAAAATTATTAGAGTTTAACACTCGCTTTGGCGATCCAGAAACCCAGTCTTTATTGCCCAGATTAAAAACCGATTTATTGCAATTAATTTTAGCAACTATTACTGGTGATTTACAAAATCAGAAAATTGAATTTATCAACAAAGCAGCAATTTGCGTGGTTCTAGCCGCCAAAGGCTATCCGGAAGAATATCAAAAAGGCACTGAAATAAAAAATTTAGCTGGCGCCAAAAATTCTGCCGACAATATTCTTATTTTTCATAGCGGCACCAAACAAGAAGGCGATAAAATTCTTGCTGTGGGTGGTCGAGTTTTGGGCGTGGTTGCTTTATCTGATAATATCAAACAAGCCAGAATTGACGCTTATAAAGCCGTTGATTTGATTGATTGGAATCAGGGATTTTGTCGTCGAGATATTGGCTTGAAAGCCATAATCTAACTTTCTTGATTTTAATAATCATATCGCTAGTCTCTGCCCCTTCATTTTAACCAAATTTTTTATAATTTATGACTGGTTTTCTTTCCAATATTTTAATCTCTGATAGTTTTGCTGGAGTTGTTGAAGCCTCTCCTGCGCCATCTGCAACTGCTGGACTTGCTAACTTCATACCGTTAATTTTAATATTTTTGGTATTTTACTTTCTATTAATTCGCCCACAACAAAAGAAGCTTAAAGAACACCAAAATGTTTTGAGCACTTTAAAAAGTGGCGATAAAGTTAATACCAGCAGTGGAATTTTTGGCGTAGTCAGAGCAATTGACATTAAAGAAAACACTGTTGATTTAGAGATTGCCAGTAATGTAATAGTCAAAGTTTTGAAACAAAGTATTTCAGCGGTTATCAAAGACCAAGCTGTAGAACAAAAATCTAACAAAAAGAAAAAATAATATGTTTCGCTTCTCACCATTAAAGGCGTTTTTCGTCCTTGTTGTTTGTGTTATTTCGATTCTTTATAGCCTTCCTAATTTTATTTCCGAACCAAACAAAGAGATCAGACCTTACAAATATTTGCCTAGTAGCAAAGTTAATCTTGGTCTTGATTTGCAAGGTGGCGCGCATCTTTTATTACAAGTTAATTTTGATTATTATCTCAAAGAACAACTTGGAAATTTGACTGATGAATTAAAAAGAAACTTTATCGAAGGCGGTTTAAATTCAGTTTCTGAAATTAGAGATGGCAAAATTATCTTTACCTTTTCCCAAGATAGCTATGTTGGTAAAGCTAAAAAAATTGTCCGCAAATTTGATAACGATATTGATATTGATAGTAAGAGCGACAAAATTATTTTATCTTACGCCGCTTCTCATCTTGCCAAGATGCAAAAGGATTTAGTGCAGCAATCAATTGAAATTGTGCGCCGCAGAGTTGACGAAACCGGCACTAAAGAACCAATCATTCAAGCCCAAGGCAATAGCCGCATTTTGCTGCAAGTTCCCGGAGTTCACAATCCGCAAGCAATCAAAGATCTGCTCGGCAAAACTGCCAAACTCACTTTCCACTTTGTGGTCGATAAATCTTTCGATGACAATTTCACCGAATACACTATGGATTACGATATCGCCAAAATTCAAGATACTGGCGGGCGAACTTATCTAATCAAAAAAGCTCCGATTTTAACCGGCGATTTATTGGTTGACGCCAATGCCACTTTTTATGAAGGACAGCCGGCAGTTTCATTTAAATTCAATTATCTTGGCGCGCGCAAATTTGCTGAAATTACTACTGATAATATTGGCAGAATTTTTGCCATTGTTTTAGATGGCAAAATTATCACCGCACCAAAAATTAATTCAGTCATCACCGGTGGAACTGGGGTTATTTCCGGCAGCTTCACTACTGAAGATGCTAATAATTTAGCTCTCTTACTCAGAGCCGGCGCACTTCCTGCGCCAATTGAAGTGATTGAAGAAAGAACCGTTGGCCCGTCACTTGGCGCTGATTCAGTGCGTTATGGAACCACCGCAGCAATTTATGGTTTTGCTTTAGTTGCTGCTTTTATGTTTTTATTCTACGGATTTTTTGGGCTAATCGCCAATTTTGCTTTGCTAATCAACATTGCCTTGATTTTAACTTTTCTATCTTGGCTCGGTGCCACTTTAACTTTGCCAGGCATTGCCGGAATTGTGCTGACGATGGGAATGGCGGTTGATGCTAATGTGTTGATTTTTGAGCGAATGAAAGAAGAAGCGCGCCATCATAACAAAAAAATTATGATTGCCATTGATGCTGGATTTTCACAAGCTTTCCGCACTATTTTAGATTCCAATATCACAACTTTGATTATCGCTTCCTTGCTTTATATCTTCGGCAGCGGCGCTATTCGTGGGTTTGCAGTAACTTTGACAATCGGAATTTTATCTTCAATGTTCTCAGCAATAATTCTCACCAGAACCATCATTTCCTTGTGGCTTAAATACCGCAGATTCCCAATCCAAGCTTTGCCAATCTAAGACCTCGGTCTTTTAATTTTACGCGCCACTGGGGGCGCCCCGCCTTGCGGGGATCCCCAAGATCAGAAAATAAACCAAATTCGCCAAAACGATTAACATCACAAAACCCTGAGCATCAAAAATCTGCATAAAAATTCCCACCAATAAAGTTCCACAAAGCGCGCCCAAACCGCCAACAGCTTGCAACGCCGAATTGATCACAATGAGATCTTTTTTATTTTGATTGTGGTTCACTTTGGTAATCACCGAGATAAAAATTAAACTAATAAACCAGCCATAAATAACATAAACTCCAATCGCTAAATAATAATTACCGATTGCCCAAGGCAAAAATGCTATTGCCAACAAAGCGCCCAGAAAGCCAAAATTAATATATTTTTGCAGCTCTTTATTATTAATCATCCAGCCAATAAAAAAATCTGCCAAGCCAACCGTCATAAAAGCACTAACTAAAATGCCGGAATTTTCAGCACTTAAGCCGTTTTTTAAACCGTAAATGACGGTAAATAAAATTATTACAACAATCTGTAGATCAAGCAAAAACCTAGCTATAAAGCCGCTTTTATGAGTTTTGATAATTTGCCAATAATCTGCTTTTTCAGCATCTAATTTGGGTTGATGTTTTCTAATTACCAATAAAGAAAAGCAGCTGATCAAAACTAAAATTGCCGAAATAATAAAGACTAAATATTGACCAGCACCAATCAATTTAACCGCGATTGGCCCAAGCGCAAAGCCGGCGCAAATCATCGTGCTGTTCAGCGCCAAAATCATTGAGCGACGATTATTGGTGGTTGAAATATTGATCCAAGATTGTCTGAGCGCGATGATGATAAACCAGGATAATCCGGAAATTAGCACCAGAAAAATCCACCACCAAAAACTATAATGTAGCGGCAAAATCAAAATCATCGCCGCTTCAATGACGGCAAAAATTAAAATCATTCTCAGCGCACCAATTTTGTGGCTGAGCCCATATAAAAACTTAGCAATCAAAACTCCCGCCAAAATTTCTACCCCTTCAATCACCCCAATTAATACTGGCGAAACTTGATGCTGGTAGAGAATTAACGGAAATGAAACGGCGTTGATGCCCGCCGAAAAGGTGAAGAGAAAAGTGCTGAAAAGCAGAATAATTATCGCGGGCATTATAAACTTTTTTTCTTGGGTAATTTAGCAAAAATTGGATCGGTGATTTTGGTAGAAATTAAAGTTGCCAGCCAAACGATGAAATAAAGTGGGAATGGAAAGGCGATACGGGATTTATTTTTAGCTAAAGATTTTTTGATAATCTGCGCCGCCTTATCAGCGCTGATTAAAAACGGCATTGGAAAATTATTCACAGCGGTCATCGGCGTTTTGATATAACCCGGACAAACCACATTCACCGCAATTCCCAGCGGCGCCAGCGAGCCGCGTAATGCTTCACCATAAACCCGCACGCAAGCTTTGCTGGCAGAATATGCTGGCGATGAAGGTAAGCCGCGAAAGCCTGCCAATGAAGAGATAATAGCAATCTGCCCTTTCAATGGCTTGTCATCCTGAGTGCAGCGAAGGATCTCATGAGACGAGTTCGGTTTTGGTTCATGACGCGCTGCAAGAGATCCTTCGCTGCGCTCAGGATGACAGTTTAGCATCAACGCAATCGCTGGATTAATCGTATTTAAAACCCCATCAATATTAGTTGTAAAAATTTCCTTAATTTGATTTTCACTTTCTGATCCCGAAGAAGTTCCAGCTGAAATTCCGGCATTGGCAATTACCAAATCTAAATGAAATTCTTGCCCAAGCTCGATAATCCAGTCTTTAACCGCCTTAGCGTCTTTAATATCAATAATTTTGCTGATAACTTTTGCCTGTTTATTTTGGCAAATTTGAGTGATGTGATTTAATTTTTCCTGACTACGCCCAGTGAGAAAAAGTGTGTTTCCTGCTTGGGAATAAACTTCCGCCAAAGCCCAACCAAGTCCACTAGTGGCGCCGGTGATTAAAATATTCATAGATTTATTAGTCGTAAGTTGTAAGTCGTAAGTCAAACCAGACTCGGAACCACTTACGACTCACGACTTATGACTTACGACTATTTTACTGATTCATCGATTTAAAAAACTCTTCATTAGTTTTAGAATTTTCAAGCTTATTGAGCAAGAATTCCATTGCTTCAACTGAGCTCATTGGGTTAACGATTCTTCTGAGCATCCAAGTTTTTGCAAGAGTTGCGCGATCAACCAAAAGTTCTTCTTTTCTGGTTCCTGATTTAGTGATATCAATAGCTGGGAAAGTTCTTTTATCGGATAATTTACGATCCAAAATAATTTCGGAGTTGCCGGTTCCTTTAAATTCTTCGAAGATAACTTCGTCCATTTTTGAACCAGTATCAACCAATGCGGTGGCAATGATGGTGAGCGATCCGCCTTCTTCAATATTTCTGGCGGCACCGAAAAATCTTTTTGGTTTTTGTAGTGCGTTAGAATCCACACCGCCAGTTAAAACTTTTCCGGATGATGGAATTACAGTGTTGTAAGCACGAGCCAATCTAGTGATTGAGTCTAATAAAATTACAACATCTTTTTTAGCTTCAACTAATCTTTTAGCTTTTTCAATTACCATCTCAGCAAGCTGCACGTGACGAGTTGCTGGCTCATCGAAAGTTGAGCTAACAACTTCACCTTTTACGGAACGGAGCATATCAGTTACTTCTTCTGGTCTTTCGTCAATTAACAAAACTAACAAAACAATTTCAGGATGATTGGCAGTAATTGAATGGGCAATATTTTGCATCAAAGAAGTTTTACCAGTTCTTGGTGGCGCAACAATCAAGGCTCTTTGTCCTTTTCCTAGAGGCGAAATCATATCAATAACTCTGGTGCTGATATCGCTTTTAGCTGAGTTAGTATCTTCTAATTCTAATTTTTCATCTGGATAAAGTGGCGTTAAATCGTCGAACACCACGCGGTTTCTAATTTTTTCTGGCGCACCAAAATTGACTTCGTTGACGCGAAGTAATGCAAAATATCTTTCACCTTTTTTAGGAGCGCGAACTTGACCTTTCACAGTGTCGCCAGTTCTAAGTCCAAATCTTTTAATTTGACTTGGTGAAACATAAATATCGTCCGAACCTGGGAAATAATTGGCTTCGCAAGCTCTTAGAAAACCAAATCCATCCGGCAGAACTTCTAAAACACCTTCGCCGATAATGATATTATTATAATTTTGATCGGAGAAACCTTTGAGAATGTAGTAAATAATATCTTGCTTGCCCAAATCACCGATATTATCAACACCGTATGTTGCGGCAATTTCAATTAGTTTTTCAGGAGTTTTAGCTTTGAGGGATTTAAGCTCAAGAACTGCATTGGAATTATTTATTTCAGTTTTTTCATCACCAATAATAGCGTTTTCTTCACTATCACTTTCAGCATTGCCATTATTGCCGTTACTTATTTTTACTGGTTCAACAGCAATATTAGCACTTTGAATTTCAGCTTCATCTTTATTGTTTAATTTTAAAGTCTCAGTGGGACTAGAGGTGTTGTTATTGTTTAATCTTAGAGTTTCAGATCCGGAATTTGAATTGCCAGAGTTAGAGTTTTGAAAGGACATCGTAATTTATGATTGATTGATAGATAGATTGATTAAGAGAATCAAACAAGATTTGGAAAAAATAAAAGCTTGATTGAGAAAATGGAAGTTTAGAGTGGAGTCTTGTAAATAATTTCAATTGTTTTAAAAGCAAAATAAAGGCGATAGTAACAAAAGTCGTAAGTCGTTAGTCGTAAGTCGTAAGTAAAACCGAGTTCGGAATGACTTACAACTTACGACTAACGACTGGCGACTCTTATGTAAAGGCGATAGTGCGTGTTTTGTAATGAGAAAATTACCGAAGTAAAATTCTAACATTTTTAAAGGAGGTAATCCAGCCGCAGGTTCCCCTACGGCTACCTTGTTACGACTTAACCCCAGTCACTATTTTTACCGTGTAGGGCTACCTCCTTGCGGTTAGCTCACCCTATTCAGGTAGAAACAACTTCCATGGCTTGACGGGCAGTGTGTACAAGACCCGAGAACGTATTCACCGTGGCGTGCTGATCCACGATTACTAGCAATTCCAACTTCATGGGGGCGAGTTGCAGCCCCCAATCCGAACTGAGATGGCTTTTAGGGATTGGCTCCAGATTACTCTTTCGCATCCTGCTGTAACCACCATTGTAGCATGTGTGTAGCCCAGCCCATAAGGGCCATGATGACTTGACATCATCCCCACCTTCCTCCAACTTGTCGTTGGCAGTTTCCTTATAGTTCCCGGCATAACCCGATGGCAAATAAGGATGAGGGTTGCGCTCGTTGAAGGACTTAACCTAACATCTCACGACACGAGCTGACGACAGCCATGCAACACCTGTCTCCTACCCACCCGAAGTGAAGAAACTCATCTCTGAGAATCATAGTAGGGATACAAGAGCTGGTAAGGTTTTTCGCGTAGCATCGAATTAAACCACATGCTCCACTGCTTGTGCGGGTCCCCGTCAATTCCTTTGAGTTTTAGCCTTGCGGCCGTACTCCCCAGGCGGAGTGCTTAACGCGTTAGCTTCGCCACCGAATCCCAAAGACCCGATAACTAGCACTCATCGTTTACTGCGTGGACTACCAGGGTATCTAATCCTGTTTGCTCCCCACGCTTTCGTACCTTAGCGTCAGTATTGGCCTAGATGGTCGCCTTCGCCACCGATATTCCTTCTAATATCTACGGATTTCACCCCTACACTAGAAATTCCACCATCCCCGACCAAACTCAAGCGAGACAGTTTCGATTGCAGTTCCCAAGTTGAGCTTGGGGCTTTCACAATCGACTTATCAAGCCGCCTACGTACGCTTTACGCCCAGTAATTCCGAACAACGCTAGCACCCTTCGTATTACCGCGGCTGCTGGCACGAAGTTAGCCGGTGCTTTTTCTGTGGGTACAGTCATTATCTTCCCCACTAAAAGAGTTTTACAACCCTAAGGCCTTCATCACTCACGTGGTATTGCTGGATCAGGCTTGCGCCCATTGTCCAATATTCCCCACTGCTGCCTCCCGTAGGAGTCTGGACCGTGTCGCAGTTCCAGTGTGGCTGATCATCCTCTCAGACCAGCTACAGATCATTGCCTTGGTAGGCCATTACCCCACCAACTAGCTAATCTGATACAGGCCCATCTAACAGCGATAAATCTTTCCCGATTATTGCTAACCGGTAATATATGGCATTAGCCTTGGTTTCCCAAGGTTATTCCTTACTGCTAGGGAGGTTCCTATATATTCCTCACCCGTTTGCCACTGACATATTGCTATGCCCGTTCGACTTGCATGTGTTAAGCATACCACCAGCGTTCGTTCTGAGCCAGGATCAAACTCTCAAATTTTGAGTTCGATTTGGCTTAAATCTTTATTGACGTTTTCTCATATTCTTGCGAATACGAGGACAAATAAAGAGATAGCTAATTTAATTCGCACTATCGCCTTTATTTTGCTTTTAAAACAATTGAAATATTCACAATGTAAAACAGCTACTTATTGCATCAGAAATGCAGATCTTCTTAAAGAAGGGTCGCACACTTTAGCGTAAAGTGATTTTTAAAGTCAAGAATAATTTTTGAAGATTTTACTTGAGAGTAAAAAGGAAGATAATCAGAGTTGAGGATCGGCAGAATTTAAAATAATTAATATTTCAAATTCCAAAATCTCAACTAACAAAGAGGGGTGAAATATAGGAAGTATTTTTATGTTGTCAACAACTAATTTTAATAAATTTATATTTTGTTTTTTTAGATGTGTTAACTATTATTTCGCCTCACTTTTATTATCAATCAACACAATCAAAATATGACTGGCAGCCTCCAACACATCATCGAAACTGCATTTGAAAATCGCAGCGAAATTAATTCTTCAACCACCGGAACTGTTCGCGAAGCAGTTGGCGTGATCTTAGGAATGCTCGATCATGGCAAGCTTAGAATTTGCAACAAAGAGAATGGCATTTGGAAAGTCAATGAGTGGGTAAAAAAAGCCATCCTGCTATCATTTCGTTTGAACGATAACGAATTAATGAATTCCGGCGTTCATAATTATTTCGATAAAGTCTCATTAAAATTTTCCAACTGGGGCGATAAAGAATTCAGAGAAGCTGGCTTCAGATCAGTTCCTGGAGCGATTGTTCGCCATGGTTCTTACATTGCTAAAAATGCAGTTTTATTACCATCTTTTATAAATGTTGGCGCTTATGTTGACGAAGGCTCAATGATTGACGCTTGGTCTACAGTTGGCTCTTGCGCCCAAATTGGTAAACATTGCCACATCTCTGGCGGAGCTGGAATTGGCGGGGTTTTAGAACCATTACAAGCTAATCCAGTTATCATTGAAGATAATTGTTTTATCGGTGCTAGAAGTGAAGTTGCTGAAGGTGTGATTGTTGAAGAAGGCTCAGTGCTGTCAATGGGAGTTTATATTGGCGCTTCAACAAAAATTATTGATCGGGCAACTGGTGAAATTTTCTACGGTCGCGTTCCCGCTTACTCAGTTGTGGTTCCCGGAAATATTCAAGATAAAAACAATCCACATCTTTCTTTATACGCAGCGATTATTGTGAAAAGAGTTGATGAAAAAACCAGATCAAAAACTTCAATCAACGAATTACTTCGCGACTAAATTTTAAACCGATAACCCACCGCCGTTTCAGTAATTATATATTTGGGATTAAGTGGGTTATCTTGTAATTTTTGTCTGAGGTGCTGAATATAAATGCGTAAATAGTGATTACTATTAGTGTGATGTTTTCCCCAAATTTCTTGCAGCAATTGTTTGTAAGTAATTATCTTTCCTGCATTTTTAATTAAAATTGCCAAAATTTTATATTCAATTGGAGTTAGGTGAATATTGGCTCCTTTGACCAAAACTTGTCTTTGCTGCAAATCAACTTTCAAATCTCCGTTTTCAAAAATTGCTGAATTATTTGCCAAAGATATTTGCTGGCGACGCAGAACTGCTTTGATTCGCGCCAATAATTCTCCAGCGCTAAATGGCTTAGTTAAATAATCATCCGCCCCAAATTCCAACGCGTCAACCTTGTCATTTTCTGCTTCTCTTGCTGAAAGAATAATGATGGGCACATTACTCCATCCACGAATTTGTTTGATAATTTCAATGCCATCAATATCAGGCAAACTCAAATCTAGGATAATAATTGCCGGTGGATGAAAACTAGTTTGTTTCAAACCATCTTTGCCATTAATTGCAAAATCAATTTTGTAATCGTCAGATAAAATATTGCCCAGAAGCCTTCTAATTTCTGGCTCGTCTTCAATAATTAAAATTTCAGTTTTCATTTTTTATAGGTATTGTGAAAGTGAATTTTGCACCGCCATCAATTTGGTTTTGCGCCCAAATTTTGCCGTGATGCAAATTAATTATAGTTTGGCAAATCGCCAAACCCAAACCAGTTCCTTTTTCGGCAATTCCATTGTGATGATTAGTATAAAATTTATCAAAAATCTTTTTCTCTTCGCCAATTTCAATGCCGCTGCCGCTATCCAAAATCACCACAACCATATTTTCATTTTCTTGATAAACAAAAATCGTGATGATGCCTTGCTCCTTGGTATATTTGGCGGAATTGTCTAAAAGATTGGCGATAACTTGTTCAATTAAAGAACCGTCAATGGCAATCATTTCTAAATTATCGGCAATGTTGGTGATGATTTGATGATTTTGTAATCTGGTTTTAAGCCTTACCAATGCAGCGCCGATCACTTCATCAATAAAATATAATTCTTTTTTGATCTTAATATTTCCTGATTCCAACCGAGTTATTTCCAATAAATTATTAATGATGTGCGATAATTTTTCGGCTTGATTATGAATTGAATTGGCGATTTGAGAAATATTATTATCGTTTTTTGCTAACTGCGAAATATTGGCGGAAAGCCCAATTATTGAGGTGAGCGGCGTTCTTAAATCGTGGGAAATTGAACTAAGCAAAGTATTTTTTAATTTTTCACCAGCAATTTCTAATTCTTTTTTCTGCACCGAAATAGTTTGTTTTTGTAACTTCGCCGCTTGCGTGGCAATCACCAAACCGGTAAGCAACATCACCAAAAAAGTTGTCCAATATGATTGATCATGAACATTAAAACTATAAAGCGGTGGCACGAAGAAGAAGTTAAAAAGACTAACTGCTAAGAAAATATAAACTAGAGATGGAACCTTACCACATCTTGACGCAACAATTATCACACCGACCAAATAAATCATTATTTGATCAATTGGAATTAAGAAATTGTCTAATAATTTATTAATGATGGTGAAGAAAATTGCGGTGAAAATTGCTTGGAAATAGAGGTTAAGATTGGTGTTTTTTAGGATTTGAAATAAATCGAGAAGTTTCATTTTACTATTTTGAATTTTAATTCTCTTGTTGTATCACCGCAAGCTGTCATCCTGAGCAAAGCGAAGGATCTCTTGAGTTAAAAACCCAAAGCCGAATCACGAGATCCTTCGCTTTGCTCAGGATGACAAATTGGGGTGATGAGCATTTCTAATAATGAATAATCATATCCGTAGCAAAAATATATTGGTTGTGGCTTTCGCCGCCATTATAAGCAGCTTTGTCATAAGAACGCTCAAAACGAATTTCGGGGCGAATGGTTATCACATCACCAATCCAATGTGTCCAGCCAATTAGATGTTCACTATATAAAGTTTGGTAGCCAGTTCTTTGCCCACGATTATCTTTAAAAAATTCATTACGGAAAGTTATAAAATCGCGCGGGGCAAATTGATATAAAAAATAATGCACTGCCGCCCATTGATTAGCGCGGCAAGTTAAATCTCCAGCCTTACAAGTGGCGCCGTTAGAGCCTTTAATTAATGGCGGCGCATTTTCATTATTGACACTTGGAACATCATTTTGCCACATATACCAACCTTCAGTTGCCATATGCCATTTGGGATTAAATTTATGATACCAAGTTGCCACCAACATTTGCAAATTGTTATAACCGTATTCGCCGCTGTTTAGACCATTAATGCAAGGATAAATATTGTCATTGCCGCTGTCTGATGTCCAGTTAATACAAGCTCCGGGGGTTAATTTTCTGTTTTGCTTATCCCACAGAGCATTATCAGTTCCGTTAGAAATCTCAAATTGCGCTGTCCAGTTTTTATTAAGTTTTACGGTATTAACAATTCCAGTGCGGGTATAAGGATCGTAGCCATAAAGCAATGAATGACTGAAAGTATAATTATTTGGCGCTAATTGCGCTTCAATATCGGGAATTGAAATATAACGGCCAACTCTAATATTCATTCCCTCAGCAACTTTTGGAATATATAAATCGCCATAAAACATTACTGGGTCATAGCCATACATTTTGCCATCGCGCAAATATTGCTGGCTGAGTAATTTATTAGAAAAAGTATATTTATAATCCGTGCCGTAAAGATTGGCTAAACGAAAACCCCAATCAAGATGATCGGTTTGCACTGTGTCTGGCACGCGCTCAACATATAAAGTTGCTTGATGCAGCTGCAAAGAATTTGGATAAGCATAGTAAGATGCAGGATAATTGCCGCCAATGCCAGAGCTGGTTGAATATTTACTAGTTGAACTGCTTAAATTAAAACCCGGAGCTAGCCAACCATAAATTTTAATACGACTATCTTTAATTGCTTGCCCATCTTCACCGCAATATAAAGTGTCCATCAAAGGCGAAACTGTTGTATCTTCATAACCAATCGGCGATGTGCCACCAATTGGAAAAGTTGAACCAGGAAATGGTGGCGAGCTAAGCTGTGGCTCAGTGCCGCGATATGCTGCTGTGCTTGGCTCTTCGCCGGTTACCGCCAAATGTTCTTTATAAGTTTGATAAAATCTAGTCGCAAAACCTTGGCTAGATTTTGCGCCGCAACCTTGAGCCGGAGCGCCGGCATTCAAATTAATCTCCGATGCCAAAACTGAATTAGCCAAAATAATCATGACAAAATTTGCCAATACTATTTTTTTGATGTGAAACATTTTATTATCTTGTTGGTTAAAAAAATCTGGCACAGAATAAATATTGTTTTATATAAGTGTCGTTAAAAAACATCTCGCATCCGTAAAGATTTTGTAAAAACCAATGTTTTCAATCGTTGAATCACTAATTATTCTAGCAATTTTGTCACTCAATTTTGGCGTGATAATTTGGCTTAAAAACAGAATTGCCGTGGTTTCGTCGGTAATGTTGATCAATTTGATTATCATTTTGCTTTGCGCCATCAGCATTGCCGATTATCAAATCTTAAAAGAATTAATTATCGCCATCACCATCTATTCGATTACAATTTTAACTTTGATTTCCAATACTAATCACATCGACCAAATCAGTTCTAACAAACCTTTAATCGGCGGCAAATTTAATCGTCATTTAATTTTGATTATCACTTTAATGATTAGCTGCAGCGTTTTTTATTTGAGTCAAAGCATCAAACAACAATCAACTTATACCGCCACTTCTCAGCTAGAAAAAATTATCGGAACCAATAAGGAAGCGCCAATTTCTGCCGCAAAATCTGAGCAAAAAAATCTCAAAAATAATGTGCTGTTTAAAAGATCAACTGATGCAATTCTGATTATTGTCGGCGTGATGGCAATTATGCTTTTAGGCAGCAAATATCGTGGTGTGGAGTCGAAGATTTAAGATTTTTTGAGCAGCGCAAAATTGATAAAAGCCGCCAGCAAAAGTTCTGAATCAAAACTGCTATTTTTACATTTAATTTCCAACTCTTGAAATTTGACGAGCAGATTGCCAATTGCTTTGGGATTCCAAATATTTAAATGTCTTTTAAAAGCCGGTTGTTGTTTAAAAAAGATATTCTGAATTTTCATTTCCAAATCCAAATTGCTACCATTTTCAATATTACTTTTCACCAAAATCAACTTGCTAAAATAACCGCTTAGAAACCTTAAAATAGTGATTGGCGAGGTTTTTTCAGCGAAGAGTTTTTCTAAAAAGAAAATTGTTTTTTTAGCATCACGATTAGCAAATTCTTCAACCAATTGGAAAGCCGAAATTTCAGCAATATCAGCAATATTTTCTTGCAAAATTTCCACAGTGATGTGGCGTTTTTCGCCCATAAATAAAGCTAATTTGTCAATTTCATTTAAAATAATTTGGCGATTTTTACCAAATTTATTTAACAAAATTTCAATCACTTCATTATCAAAAGTAAAATTTTGTTCTTTAAATTTTTGACGAATTATTGCCGAAACTGTCGCCGCATCATCTTCATAACAAGCAATAACGGCAATATACGGCGAGCTTTCAGCGAATTTTCTTAAGCTAGAACTTTTATCTAAATCACCAGCAGTAATTAAAATAAAATTATCACCAACAATCTGAAAATCTTTCTGTTTTTTGGGTGCTTCAAAAATCATCTTCAAACTTTCAGTAGTTTTATTTCCACCATCAACATTAATTAACTTTCGCCCGCCGAGCATTGAAATTGCTGCAAATTCATCGCCAAGCAAACCTTTATCTTCATCAAATTGTTTTTCATTTAACGACACCACTAAAAACGGATCATTCAAATCCGCCACAATTGAGCTGGCAATTTTCTTAGCACGAATCGAAACCAATCCAGATTCTGGTCCATAAATTAAAGCCGCAAAAATTTCTTTGTTAGCAGCAATATTATTGATAAAAGCGTCGGCTTGATAAGGCTTGATTTGCATAATTTAGTCGTAAGTCGTAAGTTATAAGTCGTAAGTTAATTATTCTATTTGTATTAAAAAAATAATAAATACTTCTTACGACTTACGACTTACGACTTTTGACTCACGACTTACAACCAACATGAAAGCAGAAATCTCATCACTAGTTACCAATATCGAAGAAGCTCTAAGATTAATTGCGGGGTGTCTTTGACATTGAGAATCTTAAAATCAAATTGCAGGAATTAGAAAAGCAGGCGGAAGTTTTAGATTGGCAAGATAATGAAAAGGCTGGGCGTTTGATGCAGGAAAAAAGCCAGGTGGAAGCGGCTTTGAATAGTTACAATTCTTTAAAACAAAATCTCCAAGATAATTTAGAATTATTAGAAATTGCCGAAGGTGAAAACGATGCGGCAGTAATTAATGAGATTGAAAAAAGTCTTGCTGAGTTGAATATTCAGGCAAGCAAAAGCAAAGTTGAATGTTTATTCTCCGGCGCGGCGGATAAAAATGATTGCTTCATTGAAATCAATTCCGGCGTGGGTGGAAGTGATGCTTGTGATTTTGCATCGATGTTGCTGAGAATGTATTTGCGCTTTTGCGAACGGCACAATTTTAAAACTGAATTAGTGCATTGTTTGGATGGTGACGAGGCGGGAATTAAATCGGCGACGATTAAAGTTAGCGGCTACAATGCTTTTGGCTGGATCAAAACTGAAAGCGGCGTGCATCGCTTGGTGCGCATTTCGCCTTTCAACGCCAATGGCAAAAGGCAAACTAGCTTCGCCAGCATTTGGGTTTATCCAATTGTTGATGACAGTATCAATATTGAAATTTTAGATAAAGATTTACGCATCGATACTTTCCGCGCTTCTGGCGCTGGCGGTCAGCATGTTAATAAAACTGATTCTGCGGTTAGAATCACGCATTTGCCAACTAATATTGTGGTTGGTTGTCAATCGGATCGTTCGCAAATTAGAAATAAAGCCGAAGCGATGAAGATGCTCAAATCAAGGCTTTATGAAGCAGAAATTCGCAAACGCGAAGAAGAGCAAGCCAAAATTAACGCCGGCAAAACTGATAATGGCTGGGGACATCAAATTCGCTCATATGTGATGCAGCCTTACCAAATGGTCAAAGATTTGCGCACCGGTTATGAAGTTGGAAATTATCAGCTAGTTTTAGATGGAGATTTAGACGGATTTATAATGGCAACTCTAAGTCAAAGAGTTGCCAAAGAAGAATAGTTATTTTTTAATTTGTTTTTTAGGCGCCGCTTTTGCAGGTGCTGGTTCAGCAGCTTTCACATTTTCATTGGCTGGAGCAGCCACTGGTTCAGTAGCAAAATCGCTTCCTTCTTCAACCATTGGCACGATGTTTTGATCTTCGGCTGGAGGAGTTGCTTGTTCAATCACTTTACCGTTTTCGTCAACTGGAATATCCATTTCTGGGTTTTGAGTGTTCGATAAATCTGGCAATTCAACTTCATCGCCATTGGTTTCAAAAAGCCAACCAGCATGTTCTCTCACGGTTTTAGAATATTTTACACCGAAGAAAAAGCAAAAAGCTGATAGAAAAAGAATGAGAATTATTTCAAGAGTTTTGGTCATAAATTTGGTTGGATAATGTTGTGGAATTTAATTTGGTTTAGCGCAAATTTCAGAAAAATAATGCCGGCGAAATCTATCGGCAAAAAGCAATTAAAGCAATATAATTTTTCTAAGAAATTAACATTGCGATTGGGTTTTCAATAAACTTTTTCAGTGCTTTTAAAAACTCTGCACCAACTGCGCCATCAACTGATCGGTGATCTGATGATAAAGTTACATTCATAATTGTTGCAACAGAAATTTCATTATGTTCAATCACCGGTTTTTGCACGCCGGCGCCAACTGCTAAAATGCAGCTTTGCGGCGGATTGATAATTGCTTGAAAGCTATCAACGCCGTGCATTCCCAAATTAGAAATGCTAAAACCGCCGCCTTGAAATTCTTCTGGTTGCAATTTGCCATCACGAGCTTTTTTGGCAAGAATTTTCATTTCGTAAGAAATTTCTTGAATCGATTTTTGATCGGCATTACGAATGATTGGCGTTAAAAGCCCACCATCAACTGCCACCGCAACTGAAACATCAACATTATTATAAAGCAAAATTGCTTCATCAGTCCAAGAGCTATTGGCAGCCGGCACTTTTTGTAATGCCAATGCAACTGCTTTGATAACCAAATCATTAACTGAAATTTTATATTCGGCATTGCCTTTGGCGTCAAGATTGGCAAGGTCGTTGAGCGATTGTCTAACTTCCAATAATTTATCAATTTTCAAATCCAAACTTAGATAAAAATGTGGAACAGTTTGTTTAGATTCTAACAATCTTTTAGCAATAATTTTGCGCACATTATTATTTTTAATCGCCTGAAATTCTTGTAAATTTCTGCTGACAATTCCAGAAGATCTTTGCGCCGTGCCGCCGCCAGCAATGTTCAAAACATCATCTTTAATAATTCTGCCTCTTGGGCCTGAACCGGAAATTGTTAATAAATTGAGATTTTTTTCAGCAGCGATTCTTTTTGCCAAAGGGCTAATTGCAATTCTTTCATCGCTAAACTTTTCAACTTTTTCTACTGATTGAATTGCGGATTTTTGTTCAACTTTTGGAGCAGCAACTTGTGGTGCGGCGCCGGATTTTAATTGGTAGGAATCTAAAACTGATTTATTTTCACCATCTTCCAAAAGCAAAGCAATGGCAGAATTTACCGCCACATTTTCTGATCCTTCGGCAATCAAAATTTTGCCTAAAATTCCTTCATCAACCGCTTCAACTTCCATCGTGGCTTTGTCAGTTTCAATCTCCGCAATCACATCGCCAGCTTTAATTTTATCACCTTCTTTTTTGATCCATTTGGCAAGATTTCCTTCTTTCATTGTTGGTGAAAGTGCGGGCATTAAAATTTCAATTGGCATAATTAAATTTGTGTTGTTTGACAGTTGGGAAAGCCCGAGATTATTTGGTTGCGATTAAAATGTCTATAAGATATTTTCCCGCTTTTTAAATAATTAATTACTGAAAAATGAATAATAAATTGCCAAAAGCAGTCATCTTTGATTGGGATAATACTTTGGTTGATACTTGGCCATTAATCCATTTTGCCATCAACGAAACTATGGGAAAAATGGATCGCGAATTATGGCACATTGATAAAGTTAAAACCGACATTCACAAATCAATGCGCGAATCCTTTCCAGCCTTATTTGGCAAGCGCTGGCAAGAGGCGGGAGAAATTTACAAAAACGCTTATCGCAACCAACATTTAGAAAAAATGGAATTTTTATCCGGCGCAATGGAAGTGATTAATTTTTTATATCAAAAGAAAATTTTGCTTTTTGTGATCAGTAATAAAATGGGCAATACTTTGAGGATTGAAGCTGAAAATCTAAAAGTGAGCGATAAGTTTTTTGCTATCATCGGGGCTGGTGATGCCAAATTTGACAAACCTCATCAAGCGCCGGTAGATCTGGCTTTGCAAGGCAGCAATCTTGATCCGAAGAAAGATTTAATTTGGTTTGTTGGCGATACAATCACCGATATTGAATGCGCAATTAATTCCAATTGTCAGCCAATTTTATATGGAAAAGGAGCGAATGTTCCGCAAGATTTAATTGCTAAAGAGATGGTTAAAAAAGAAAAACCGATGCTTTGTTTTGATAATCATCAAGAAATTTTAGAGAAACTAAAATCGTTAAACTAACTCCGCCGCTTTCATTAAAGCTGCTGCTTTATTTAGACATTCTTGATATTCGGATTTAGGAACCGAATCAAAAACCACGCCAGCTCCGGCTTGAAGATGGATTTTATTATTTTTAATTAAAGCCGAGCGCAAAGTTATACAAGTTTCCATATCGCCATTTCCGGCAAAATAGCCCACACATCCGGCGTAAAAACTTCTTTTACATTTTTCCAAATCTTCAATAATTTCCATCGCTCTAATTTTGGGCGCGCCACTCACTGTGCCGGCTGGAAAGCCGCTGATTAAAGCATCTAAAGCGTCGAATTTATCATCTAAAATTCCCTCAACATTAGAGCTGATATGCATCACGTGGGAATAATTTTCCACCACCATTTTTTCAGTAAGCTTTACAGTTCCCGCCTTACAAACTCTGCCCACATCGTGCCTGCCTAAATCAATTAACATCAAATGTTCTGCAACTTCTTTTTCATCTTTTAATAATTCTTCAGCAATTTTTTTATCATCCTCTGCATTAATTCCTCTTTTGCGCGTGCCGGCTAATGGGCGCACGGTGACTTTTTTATTTTTTACCGAAACCATAATTTCTGGGCTGGAGCCATTGAGGCAAAAATCAGCAAATTTGATGTAGAATAAAAATGGCGAAGGGTTGATTGATCGAAGTGAGCGATAAAAAGCTAAAGCATTTTCTTGATCAAAATCGCTAGTAAATCTTTGCGATGGCAGCACTTGGAATATATCGCCATTTTTGATATATTCTTGCGATTTTTCAACCGCCGCGCAATATTTTTCCTCACTAAAATTCGATTTGAAATTTAGTGGTTTGGAAGGAATTTTGGTTTGAGGAATTGCAATTGGTGAATTTAAAACATCGATAATTTTAGCAATATTTTCTTCGGCTTGTTTTGAATCAATTTTGCTATTCTTATAAATTGGCGCGTGAATATTGATCACATCAAACAAGCCATCAAAGACAATTAAAATTTGTGGGCGAATAAAAATACTATCGGGAATTGCAATTTCATCAGGCAAATTATTATCTGGCAAATCTTCCATCAAACGCCCCATATCGTAAGACATATAGCCAAAAATTCCCGAAGATAAAACTGGTTGATTATTTTTGATTTGTGAATTTTTGATTAGCTCTCTAAGCGAAGCAATTGGATGTTCGGTGAGTTTTTCAAATTTTTCAGGATGTTTTTCAAAATCAGAATTTAGGTAAGCAATTTTATTTTCGCATTTCCAAATTAAATCCGGCAAAACGCCAATGATTGAATAGCGCCCGCGATTATTGCTTTTTTCAACTGATTCAAAAAGAAAATGATGCGATGGAAATTGAGATTCAATTTTCAGAAGCGCTAAAACCGGAGTCAACAAATCAGCGGAAATTTGCTGAGAAATAATTTGGGTGGTAAGTAAATTATTGCTCATCAGCAGCTTTATCTTTGCCGGCTTGCATTAATTTTTGATTAATTTGCACCGGAAATTGTTTTTGAACATATTGGTTAAAGCTGGTTAAAATATCATTTCTAAAATTATTTTCCATATCTTGAGTTATCATTTTCACCGCATTGTTATTAGCGGCAGGATTTTGAATGCTGCGCACTATTGCAATCACCATTTCATCGGCGCTAATTTGTTCAGGATTAGTCGCTTGGTTAATTTTGAGGGCAAAAATTTCATTCAATAATTTATTAGCATAAGGAACTTTGCGACCGCCGCCAGCATCAATCATATAGAACCTTGGGAAAGAATGATTCTTCTCTAATTTTAAACCATTTTGAGCAATAATTGCTGCGGCGTTACCACCATTTTGGTTAATCTTTTTACTAATTTCGCTGGCTAGCTCGCGCATTTTTTGTTGTTTTTTACTAGCAATCCACAAATCAGTTGCCGCAACTTTAACCTCATCAAGGCTTCTTTTTCTGCTGGCATCAATCTCTTCAACTAAAATTATGTAATATTTTTTATTACTTTCAGAAGCGAAAATTTTTGACACTTTACCCTTTTCTAATCCAAAACTATTTTTAGTAAAATTATCCAAATTATTCAAAGCGACCACTGGATTTTGTCTTACATCTAAACCATTGGCGGCGAATTTTGGTAGATTTTTATTGATGGCAACATTTAGTTTTGCCGCAACTTTTTCTAAAGAATTAGTTGCCAAAATTTCATCTTCAACATTTTTTAAATTGTCTCGCACTTGGCTTTCTTCCTTGCTCGCCAATAATTTAGCTTTGATTTGATCTTTAACTTTTGCCAAAGGAATATCGGCGGCGGGAGTTTTTTCTAAAAGATAAAAAATATGAAAACCTAATTTGCTTTTGATAACATCGCTATATTGATTTTTATTTAAAGCAAAAGCGGGGTTGGCAATTTCGCTAGGCAATTCTTTTTTATTAACTTTAGTGAGCAAGATTGCTGATTTATCTTTGCCGTTTGCAGTTGCTAATTTCAAAAATATTTCAGCTTGATCAGCTTTTGGATCGGCAGTTGCAGTTTTTAACGATTGATAAAATGCCTTAGCTTCAGCTTCTTCAGCAAATAAAATGTGATAAAAATTTGCTAATTCTGCAGTTTGATATTCACTTTTATTGGCTTGATATTCTTGGTTAATTTCTTCATCGCTAATTTTAATTTCTTGCTTCAAATTATTGATATCAAAGGATATAAAAGAAACTTGACGCAATTCTGGAAGAGCAAATTTATCTTTATTTTGATCGAAAAAACCATTCAATTCAAAATCATTAGGATTGTTAATATTGCCAATATTCTTTACTGAAATCGTCACTAGATCAGCATTTCTAGTTTGAAAACGATGTTGATATAAATCTTTTGCCAATTTTTCACTAGCATTTGGAGATTGCGCTAGAGCTTGAACAATTAAACCACCAACAATTTCGTCAGCCAAATCATCAATATGTTGTTTTTCGGTTAGATTGTTACTTTTTAAGAAATTTTGATAAAGTGCCCGATCAAATTTGCCATCTTTGTCCTTCAAGCCAGGATTGGCGGCGATTTCTTTGAGGATTAAATTTTTATCCGGATAGATTTGGAATTCTTGCTGCAAAGATTCAACCAAATTTCTAGTCACCATACGACCCAAAACATCTTGTTTAAATTGGTCAGAATTCAGATATTTCATCACTTCTTTATTTGGGCTAGAGCGATAAATTGCCTCTTTATCATTTTGGGCAGTTTGAACAAATTTATCATAGCTGATGGTTTTGCTACCAACCTTTGCCACCCAGGAATTTTTGCCGCCCAGAATAAAGCTGCTCACTCCAAACATTACAAAGGTTAATCCTAAAAAACCTAGAAAGATTTTGAAGAAAATATTGTTAGAAAGATTACGAAATTTCTCCATCATAAATTTGTGAGTTAGATTTGGTTGTGCAAAAGCAAAGACAAGCCAGTCAAGATAATGATTCGGTTTTAGAACTCAATATATTTGTTGGTTGACTTCAATTGATATTGATAAAATAATCGGCTTTTTCAAATCAACGCTAAGCTATGTTAATCAAAGATTTATTCCCGCAATATTCTGGTTCTAATTTAGAAATTTCTGCTCTTGAAATTGACTCAAGATTAGTGAAAAAAGGCGCGATTTTTTTTGCGCTCCAAGGTCATAATTTGGATGGAAAAAAATTTATTGATTCGGCTTTTGCAAATGGAGCAGTTGCGGTAGTCGTTCCGCTTGCGGCTTTGCCTACAGCGCGACTTGCTGATCAAAATAAAAAAGGTCATCAAGCCAATGAAATCTCTTCCCCCTTGTTTAAGGGGGAAAGCGGTTGCACGAACGACAGAGAGTGCAGAGCGAGGGGGATTCATAAAATTTTTGTTGATGATGTTTATCAAACTTTGATTCAATCTTTGCAAAAATTTTATCCAGATCTGCCGGAGAATATTTTGGCGGTAACTGGTACAAACGGCAAAACTTCGGTGGCTTATTTTATTCAGCAAATGCAGGAAATTATTGGTTTAAAAGCAGCTTCAATTGGAACAATTGGTATCAAAACTTCCGATTCCTCAATTCAAAAAGAATTAACTTCGTTCGCCCTCACAACTCCCGATATAGTTTCGCTTTATAAAAATTTAGCAATTCTCAAACAGCGCGGCGTCAATGATATTGCTATTGAAGCCAGCTCAATTGGGTTGCAGCAAAAACGCTTGGCGGGTTTAAAAATTGGGCTGGGCGCCTTTACCAACTTCACTCAAGATCATTTAGATTATCACGGTTCAATGGAGAAATATTTTGAATGTAAGATGTTGTTGTTCAAAGAAACAATTTGCGATAATGGCATTGCAGTTTTGAATGCAGATATTGCCGAGTTTGAGAAGATGAAAGAAATTGCGACAAAAAAAAATCTACAAATTTTTGCTTATAGCGCCAAAAACGACACTCCTTTTATTCTCAAAAATATCAATCTGCAAGGCGATTTCCAAAAAGCCAACTTGCTTTGCGCCTTACTGTGCGTTATCTCATACTACAAATTAAACCAGCAACAAATTGAATTATTAAAAAATAATCTTGATAAAATCAAACCCGCTGAAGGTAGAATGCAATTGGCAACAACTTTGAAAAACGGTGCGCAAATTTTTATTGATTATGCTCATACTCCTGACGCTTTGCAAAATGTTTTAACCACCGCCAAAAAAATGATTCATAACAATTTATATATTTTATTTGGTTGCGGCGGTGATCGCGACAAAAGCAAGCGCCCGCAAATGGGCAAGATTGCTAGCAATTTGGCGGATTTTGTAATTATAACCGACGATAATCCGCGCACTGAAAATGCGGCGGAAATTAGAAAAGAAATTTTAGTGGCTTGTGATTTGTCTAAAACAATTCAGATTGATAATCGCAAAAAAGCGATTGAAGAAACAATATTGAAGCTGAGCCAAAACGATATTCTAATCATTGCCGGCAAAGGTCATGAAAAATATCAAATTATTGGTAGTGAAAAATTAGAGTTTGATGAGGAAAAAATTGTGAATGATTTTTTAAATTTAGAGCCCAATAAAATCAGGCTCTAAAGACTTTTGATTATTTCAAAATTATATCAACTCTTCTATTTTTAGCGCGTCCTGCTTTAGTTTTATTATCAGCAATTGGCATTTTTGAACCATAGCCTTTGGTGATAATTTTGTCTTTGGCAATACCTTTTTTTATCAAATAATTAGCCACCGATTTGGCTCTTTTTTGTGATAAAACTTGATTAAACTTGGCGTTACCTTCTGAGCTGGCGTGACCTTGAATTTCAACTTGCTTGTTATTGGCATCAACAATAATTTTTTGCACTGTTTCATCCAAAGTTGTTTTGGAATCTACAGATAAAGCCGCCGATCCAAAACCAAAGCCAACTCTTTGCAAAGCTTCAGTAGAATTTTGCACATTAGCAGCTGATGAATTGGTTGTTGATGCAGATCCAAAAGGAATTACCAAACCAACATTAACAATCATATCATCATATTTTGAAGCATTATTAATCGTCGTACTATTACCAAAACTATTGTTATAACGATAACGTATATCAGTGCGTAGTGAAATTTTATCATCAATTTTATATGCCACACCAACCCCAGCTTCAGCAACCAAACCTAAAGCATCTTGCCCATTAGTGTGCCCATTCATAAAACCCAAACCAACTACGGCGTAAGGCGCAATATCGTTTCTGTTCAAATAATATTGCAAATCTAAAGTTGAACCAAGATTGTTCCAATCATATTTAGCCCGATCAGGATTGTGGCTGTGGCTATCCAAATCATTGTAAAAAGCTTTGAGCTCCAAATTAAAATTTTCGTCAAGCGCCTTACCAACACCAACTGTTAAACCATAAGCATCACGAGCAGTTTGTCGGTCAGCATCGTTCCAAAGATAGGAAACGCTTGGCGCAACATACCAACGATTATCCAGAGCGTCTTTAGCAGCTGCTGCTTTGGCAAAACCAAATCCAAGAAAAAGAATAGCTAAAATTAAATTTTTGTTTTTCATATTTTATTAATTATGATTTATAGGCTTGAAAACAGGGGCTGAACACTAAACTATGTTTTTATAGTTATCAATATTTTTAAAATCATTGCTAAAATATCAAAATGAACTTTAACAACCCAATCAACTCAATATTCCAACTTGCTTTTGCTGATTTATATAATCGTGATGGTTTAAGAAAAATTGATGATTATTTTTTGCAATTTTTAAGCGATTCTAACGAAAATCTTTATCAACAATATTTAAGCGCCAGAATTAATCCGCAAGGCTTAAATATCAAAGAAACCAGCGAATTATTAATTGCGGTTGGCAAGGTTTTAGAAGATTTTTTGGTGTTATTCTTTGACATCAAAATCGCCAATTTGGAACTTCAAAATGAACATCAAAAATTAACTAATTTATATATTGCCAAACGACTTTTTGTGCAAAGAAGAGTGGCAAAAAATAAATCGTTAGTCGTGAATCGTGATTCGTTAGTTGTTGATAAATTTTTTCATTGTTCGGAAATTGAGCTGGCTAATCAAATTGCACTTTATTTGCCAGATGAGGATAGATATGGCTCCGAGCTTGAAGAGCTGGAGAAATATTGTGCTTGGGCTTTGTTTAGTGGAGAAGGAAAGGAAAAACATCAAAATGGAGTTTTGTTTAAACTGCCCAAAAAAATTGATTTTGAGAATTTGGTAGAGCTGGAAACTGTTGATGGCGTTAAAAAATCTCCCGATCATCACTTAAAAAATCGTGATGGATTTAAATTAACCGATATGGGTTGTAATTTGGCCCAGGCTTTGGATCAGGCTAATTATTGTATTTTTTGTCATAATCAAGGCAAAGATTCTTGCCGATCTGGGCTTAAAGAAAAAGATAAAACTTTTAAAAAAGATCAATTCAAAACTGAGCTTTCCGGCTGTCCGCTCGATGAAAAAATTTCGGAAATGAATTTGTTAAAATCCGAGGGAAAATCCATCGCCGCTTTGGCAATGGCAATTATTGATAACCCAATGATTGCCGGAACCGGGCATCGCATTTGCAATGATTGTATGAAATCTTGCATCTATCAAAAGCAAGAACCTGTCAATATTCCCCAAGTTGAAACCCGCACTTTAAAAGATGTTTTAGAACTTCCTTTTGGCTTTGAAATTTATTCACTTTTAACTCGTTGGAATCCATTAAATTTGGAGCGAGTTTTAGAAAAAGCGCCCAGCGGCTATAAGGTTTTAGTCGCAGGACTCGGGCCTGCTGGCTATACTTTGGCGCATCATCTTTTAAATGAAGGACATTTAGTTGTTGGCGTTGATGGCTTAAAAATTGAGCCACTCGCTCCACAAATTTCGGGCATTGATTCATTTGGAAATCGCCAACAATTTCGCCCAATAAAAGATATTAAAGAAATTTATGAAGAGCTCGATGAACGCCAGATTGGTGGCTTTGGCGGTGTTGCTGAATATGGAATTACGGTGCGCTGGGATAAAAATTTTCTAAAAATTATTCGCCTACTTTTAGAGCGCCGCGCCCATTTTAGAATGTTCGGCGGCTTTCGTTTGGGAAGTGGTTTGGATTGTTATGATGCCCTAAAGGAAGCTGGGTTTGACCATGTCGCCTTGTGCCTTGGCGCTGGCTGGGCGAAGATTCCAGAAATTAAAAATAATTTTTTGAAGGGCATTAGAATGGCGTCAGATTTTTTGATGGCGCTACAATTAACTGGCGCGGAGCGCAAAACTTTGCCTTCCAATTTACAATTGCGTTTGCCAATTTTAGTCGTTGGCAGCGGTTTAACTGCAATTGACACCGCTTGCGAAGCATTGGCTTATTATCCCAAACAAGTTGAAAATTTTGCTCATCATTATCAAATTTTATGTGAGAAAATTGGTCAAGATGCGGTGGAAAAAAGTTGGAATCAAGAAGATAAATTAATCGCTAAAGAATTTTTAGAACATTTTGTTTTGATAAAATCCGCCAGAGAAAAAGGCGAAAATGTGACTAAACTTTTACAAAAACTTGGCGGTGCAAAAATCATTTACCGCAAGAAATTACAAGACTCGCCAGCTTATCGTTTGAATCACGAAGAAGTTGCCAAAGCCTTTATCGAGGGAATTGAGTTTGTTGAAAATGCCACACCTTTGGAGGCGGTTGATGATGGATTTGGACAAATAAAATCGCTAAAAGTTTTAATTAATAATAAAGAAATTGAAATTCCCGCCAAAGCCTTATTTTTAGCAGCTGGAACCACTCCGAACAAAGCGCCGTTTTACGAAGATAAATTAAAGTTTGAGTTAGATGGCAACACTTTTCAAATCATTGATTTGCTGGGCGAAAAACTGCCGGCGATTGCTTCGCCGAAAGGTGATAGCCAAGGGAATAAAGCTGGGTTTTTATGTGCAAAAAATGAACAAGGCAAAACTGTCAGTTTCTTCGGCGATCTTCATCCCAGCTTTAACGGCAGCGTTGTAAAAGCTATGGCGAGCGCAAAAAATGGTTATCCAATCATTACTCAATCTTTACAAAAATTAACTGCGCCAAAAATTGGTTATGAAGATTTTTTACAAGGTGTGAATCGAGATTTTGCAGTCAAAGTTCAAGAGATAAATATTCTTTCCGATTATTTTATTGAGCTGGTTGTTCACGCTCCACTCTTGGCTCGAAAGACTAAACTTGGTCATATTTTTCGATTACACAATTATCATTCTTTAGCGGAAACCAAAAATAAAACCATTCAGGCAATGGAAGGAGTTGCGGTTACAACTTATAAAGTTGATCCCAAAGCCGGAGTTATCACGGTGATGATCGTAAGCGACGGCGGCTCTTCGGGGTTGGTGAAAAATTTAAAAATTGGCGAACCAATAATTTTTATGGGCCCAACTGGAGCGCCAACTCATATTTTTGTAAATAAAACTGTAGTGTTAATTGCCGGCGGGCGCGGCATTTTCCCGCTTGCTGGGCTGGCGGCGCAATATAAAAAAAATAATTGCAAAGTGATTTTCTTTTGTGGTTTTCACAAAAAAGAAGATGTGGTGCGCGAGGAGGAATTGCGAAATTCTTGCAGCGAATTGGTTTTAGATTTTAGTGAAGATGTAGTTTTAGCGGCGGTAAATTATTTCAAAAATAAACCGCAGAAAATAGATGTGGTTTTAACGATGGGAAATGATGAGATGATGCATAAAGTTGCCCAAATTTATCATAATGAACTCAAAGAAAATTTAAGCGATGCTGCGGTTGGAATTACTAGTTTAAGCAATCCGATGCAATGTATGCTCAAAGGCGTTTGCTCGCAATGTTTGCAAAGAAAAATTGACAAAAATGGTCAGGAAAAATTTTTCTATGCTTGTTTAGGACAAGATCAAAAACTCAGCGAAATTGATTTTCAATTTCTTAAAAAACGCTGCGGACAAAATTCTTTAGCCGAAAAATTGGCTAATCAATGGTTGGAGAATTTATAATTTTCCAACCACTTCGCTGATATTTTTTATTCCATCTTTTTGCAGCGATTCATCTAAATCTTTTTTGATTTTCTCAACCAGCTCAAAACCTTGATAAATAAAGGCGGAATAGATTTGAACTAAAGATGCGCCCAGTTTTATTTTTTCATAAACATCCGCGGCAGAAGAAATTCCACCAACGGCGATGATGGGAATTTTTCCTTTAGTTAATCCATAAATATTTTTTAAAACCTCGTTTGAAGCAGAAAATAAAGGCTTTCCGCTTAATCCGCCAATTTCATTTTTAAATTTACTTTGCAAATTTTGCGGACGAGAAATTGTGGTATTAGAAATTATCAAACCATCAATTTGATTTTTTATGGCAATATCAGCAATTGCTTCTTGCTCAGCTTGATTCAAGTCTGGCGCGATTTTGAGTAGGATGGAAATATTGTGGTTAGTGGCATTTTGTAAGATTTTTTTCTCCGCAAAAATTGCCTGCAAAAACAAATCTAACTCATCAGCTTTTTGTAAATCGCGGAGATTTTTAGTGTTAGGAGATGAAATGTTGATGGTGATATAGCTGCTTTTTCCATAGACCTTGCGCAGCAGTAATAGATAATCTTCTACAGCATTTACAGTATCTTTATTTTTGCCAATATTAATTCCCAAAATTTGCGGCGCTGATGATTTTTTCTCAATATTTTTTAAGAAATTTTCAATTCCCAAATTATTAAAACCCAGACGATTGATAATTGCCAAATCTTCTTCAAGCCTGAAAATTCGAGGCTTCTCATTGCCAATTTGCGGCTTGGGCGTAACCGTTCCCACTTCAACAAAACCAAATCCAAATTTAAATAAACTTGAAAACACCACCGCATTCTTATCAAAACCCGCCGCCATTCCAATTGGATTTGCAAAATCAATGCCAAAAACTTGCGATTGCAAAGATGAATATTCAATATTTTCTGGCGCCCAAACCAAATTATTCCCAAGCGCCCAAATCGCCAGATTATGCGCGGTTTCCGGATTGAGTTTAAAAAGGATTGACCTAAGAAGTGAATATCGCATTTACTTAAAAAAATTAATTAGTAAGCGAACCAGTTGCGCTGTAGCGAAGCGTAAGCGAATGGTGCTGTCGGCGGGAATCGGACCCGCGACCTCTTCATTACCAATGAAGTGCTCTACCGCTGAGCTACGACAGCAAATTTATTGAAGGCGCGAATTGAAAAGGAAAAATGGGCAATTGTCAATTTATTTATTGGCAAAATGATCTTGGTAAAGAATGCTGTAAATTCCAATATCCACATATTTGCCATTGTGAAAACGATGTTGGCGCAAATTGCCTTCAAAGGCAAAACCGCATTTTTCTAAAACCTTATAAGAGCCAATGTTGGCAGGCATTGCGTAAGCTTCAATGCGATTAAATTTTAACTCTTCAAAAGCATATTTCAAAACTGCTTTTAAAGCTTGAGTCATAATTCCTTGTCCCCAATATTCTTTTGCCAAATCATAGCTGGCTTCAATGCGATTGTGGTTGCGATTCACTCCGGAAACGCCAACTGAGCCAATCATTTTATTATCAGATTTTCTGGCGATGGCAAAATATAAACCGTCATTATAGCTAAAAACATTGATCCAATAGCGAATTTCACTGCGCGCTTCTTCAACAGTTTTGGGAATGAAAGAGACAATATATTTGCTAACTTCGGGGTCGGAATAATATTCTAAAAAATCTTCAGCATCTTCTAAAGTTTGCTCGCGCAAAATAAAATCACCCAAATCGATAGTTGGAAAAATTCGCTCTCTATTATTTTCTGAGGCTTTACTATTATTATACATATTGGCTAAAATGAGTTTTTTAAAAAACCGGAATATAAATGACAACGACAAAAAAAACAGCCAAAAACTCTCCTTCAATCAAGATTAATTGCCAAAAGATTTTTGGTTTTGATTGTGGTTTTGAGGTTTTGGGTTTTGAAGAACCAACCGATTTAGTTCCTAAAATTGACGAGAACTATGTCTTCGACGCCGCTACAACTAAAGCCATTCTTGCCGCTTTAATGTTCAATCAAAAAACTTTGCTGCAAGGAATGCACGGAACTGGCAAATCAACGCACATTGAACAAGTTTGCGCGCGCCTTAATTGGCAAGTTTTGCGAGTGAATTTTGATTCACAAATCACTCGTTTAGATTTGGTTGGCAAAGATGTGATCACGCTCAAAGATGGCAAACAAATCACTGAATTTAAACGCGGAATAATTCCTTTCGCTTTAGAAAAACCAATCGCTTTGGTGCTGGACGAATATGACGCAATCAGAACCGATGTTTCTTTTGTCATTCAAAGATTATTGGAAGAAGAAGGCAAATTTGCTTTGCTCGAAGAAAATGAAATTCTCAGCCCGCACCAATATTTCCGCCTCTTTGCAACTTCGAATACGATTGGAATGGGCGATGATTTAGGAATTTATCACGGCACCAATTTAATCAACCAAGCGCAAATGGATCGCTGGAATATTGTTGCCACTTTAAATTATTTGGAAGAGAAAAAAGAGATTGAAATTCTTTTGAAAAAGCTGCCATTTTTAGCCAAAAAAGCTAACGAAAATGTTGCCAAAATGATGGTGAAAATGGCGAGTTTAACTCGGGAAGGCTTTAGAAACGGGGATTTATCTAACTTGATGTCGCTGAGAACTTTGATTTCTTGGGGCAAAAATTTTGAGATTTTTGGATCAATCAAACAGGCTTTTATTTTGAGCTTCGTCAATAAATTAATTGAGGAAGAAAAAATAATTTTGAAAGAATATTATCAACGAATTTTTGGCGAGGAATTATAATGACTAAAACTCAAGATCCACTTTTATCAGTAGCTTCCTTTTCTAGGCAAATACCCCAAGAAATACTGGAAGGAAATATAAAAGCATTTCTCAGCAGCGGAAATGATATAAATTCACAAAATTGGCAAGGCAATACCATGCTCCATCTAGCCGCCTTAAATCAAAATGAACATGTTGTTGATTATCTGCTCAATCAAAAAAATGTGGATGACACAATTACTAATAATAATGGTCACACTTTTGTGGCAATATTGTCAGTCAATAGATTAATTGAGTATAAAAAATATGAACAACTTTCTGGAAAGGTTAAAGCAATTCAACCAAGAAATAAGTTAGACTCTGGAAGTATGCATCGCGATGATGAAAAAGAAAATGTATCGCGATAAAATGTTCTATTTTGTGATCAACAAAATTACAAATCTTTACAAAAACTGCTCACGAATAATCCGCTCCTCTAAAGAATGATTAGCATCAAATAAAATAGTGAATTGGTGTTTTTTATCTTCTACAACTTCAACTTCCTTGACATTTCTAACTTCGTTATAATCCGCTGTGGCGCTAACTGGGCGCGAATCGCTTTCTAAAATTGTAAATTTTATTTTTGAATTTGCCGGCAGCAAAGCGCCGCGCCAATGTCTGGGGCGAAAAGGGCTGATTGGAGTTAAGGCGATAATGTCGCTGGCAAAAGGAATGATTGGTCCGTGGGCGGAGAGATTATAAGCGGTGCTTCCTGCTGAGGTGGCAACTAAAATTCCATCAGCCGCCAGGCTTTCAATTCTAGTTTTATTATTAACGGTAATTTTAATTTTGGCGGCTTGGTTTTTTTGGCGGATTAGAGAAACTTCGTTAATAGCTAAAAGTTGATGTTTTTTATTTTCAATGTCAGTTGCAATCATCTTCAAAGGCTTAAGAACGCTGGGTTTGGCTTTGGCAATAATATTTAGTAAATTATTTTCATCGCAATCTGAATTCATCAAAAAACCTACCGTGCCAAAATTAATGCCATAAACCGGCACCGCATTTTCTTCAATTAAATGCAACAAATGCAGCATCAAACCATCGCCGCCCAAAGCGATAATTAAATCCATTTTAGCAAATGCAACATTTTTTTTGAGCGGCAAATCAATCAAATTATATTTTTTGATTAGCTGTTTTTTTCTGGCGATTGCTTGTTTATTGGCGCTGGAAATAATGCCGATTTTTTTATATTGCATAAAACTATTTCAAATTATTTTTAGAGCAAATTCTTAGGCTGATCTTTAGGTTTAAGCATCCAAAAGCTTGTGGTTACAAAGGCTAATAAATCAATATAAATTACCGGCGTTAATTGTGGCGATTCTCTCATTAGGCTGTAACCCAGCATCAATATGCCAGCAAAAATTGTGGCGGCAAAAACTGCTTTGACATTGTGAACCAAATTACCATAACGTCTAAATTTGCCACTCAAAATAAAAGCGCAGGCGATTAAAGTTAAAACCATTGACAAAAGTGGGTAAGTAATTCTTTGATGCAGCTCAACATAATAGTTGGTTAAATCTTTATAAGATGAATTCTCATCGGGATTTAAAAGCTCACCGATATATCTTTCACCAGCTTTCCACCTAAAAGAATCATCGGCTTGGTTGCTATCATTTAAATTAACCACATAGCTATCAAAATGAAGAATATCGGATTTGCGTTCCTTATAATTAAATCGTTGCGCTGTGCCATTGTTCAAATACAGTAAAATTGAACTATCTTCTTGATTTAAAATTCCGGATTCGGAAGTGATGGTAGTCGAGTATTCAGTATTGCGGCTATCATAAATTAAAATACCGGAAAGTTTATTGGCAGAATCTCGAGTTTTAACATAAATTGTGAGGCTATTGAGATTTTCAAATATACCCGGAGAAATCAATAGATTGGCGTAATTATGCTCAAAGTCAGTACGAAGAGTACGCAACTTTTTATTGGCATAAGGCATCAAAAAAAACGAAATAAAGCAGCAGATTAGACAGCAAATTGTTGCCAATGAAATTGCTGGTTTGGCTAAGGTTAATTTATCTAAACCGGCATTTTTCAAAATAATAATTTCGTTATGTCCAAGCATTTGGTTATAAGCCACCAAAACCGCTATAAATAGTGAGACCGGAATTATGATCAAAAGTAACCACGGCAAAATCAAGATAAATAAATTAAAAAAATCACTAATTGCGATACCTTTTTCGGTCACAAATTTGATTAATACAATCGCTTTAGAAAACCAAATTAGTAAAATTAAGATGCTGACAATAACCAAAAAATAGCCGGTGATTTTGCGAATGAGATAGAGATTATAAAGTTTCAATTTTTTGGCTGAAAGAACTTGAGTATATGAATTAAGCCGTTTATTTTATGAGCTGCATTTAAGAACAAAAGCAAAAATATGTACACCTTATACTACCATATTCTCTGTCCATTCTCGCGCAAAATTCGTTTTTTACTGGCTCAAAAAGAAATTCATTTCGATTTAATCAAAGAAAATTTTTGGGAAAGAAGAAAGGAATTTATTGCCATCAACACCATGGGAACTGTGCCGGTGCTTTTTGACAATCACAATCATCATATAATTTCCGGCAGCTCAGTTATCGCTGAATATATCGAAGAAAAACACGATGATAGCCACAATTATTTTGGCGATTCTTTGCTCAAAAGAGCCGAAGCGCGCCGAATTCAAATGTGGTTTGATGAAAAATTTTATAATGAAGTCAGCAAACACATTTTAAAAGAAAGATATTTTAATCGCTTTTTAGTCAAACAATCCGCGCCTAGCCCAGAAACTATGCGCCGCGCTAAATTTAATCTTAATATTCATCTCAACTATCTGGAATTTTTATTGGAAAGCAGAAAATATTTAGCCGGCGATCAAATTTCCATCGCCGACTTTTCTGCTGCCGGACATATTTCTGCTCTGGATTATTTTGACGATATCAACTGGCAAAATCGCGATTCTATCAAAGAATGGTACGCGGTAGTCAAATCTCAAAAGGGTTTTTTTGAAATTCTCAAAGATCGCATCGCCGGCACCAACCCTTCTTCACATTACGACCAACTCGATTTCTAATTAATTTTATTTTCCAAACTATGTCTAAAAATAAACTAAAATCCGCAGCAAAAAAAGTTGTTAAAAAAAATAACCAAATGCAATTCATGTCTCAAAAATCCGGCTTTCTGGGCATTGAGGAAAAATATTTAAACAAGCCCGAAGATGCCAAAGTTGTGGTCGTTCCTTTTGGTTTGGAAGCATCAGTGAGCTATGGCGGCGGCACCAAAACTGGACCGGCGGCGATCATCAAAGCTTCGCATCAAGTTGAATTATTCGACGAAGAACATATGAAAGAAGTTTATCGCGATTTTGGAGTTGCCACTTTAAAAGCAGTGCCAATGCCAAAAAAAATCACCGCCGCTTTGGATCAGCTTGAATCAATCACCCAAAGCATTTTAGATGCGGATAAATTTCCATTAATTTTAGGCGGCGAACATTCAATCACCATCGGCTCAATTCGTCCTTTCGTCAAAAAATATCCTAATCTTGCTATCTTACATTTCGATGCTCACGCCGATTTGCGCGACGGTTATGACGGCGAGCCCAACTCTCACGCCTCAGCCTTGCGCCGCGTTATGGACAATCAAATTTCCACGCTAATTTCTTGCGGCATTCGCAATATTTCGGCTGGCGAAATTCCTTATTTACAAGCCAATAAAGATCGCATCAAAATCTATTGGGGCAAAGATCGCGAAGATTGGAACATTGAAGAAATCGTCAAACCATTAAAAGGTCGCCCAGTATTTTTAACCTTCGATTTAGACGGCTTCGACTCCAGCCTAATGCAAGCCACCGGCACGCCAGAACCGGGTGGAATTTTCTGGAACGACGCCATCAAAATCATCCGCGCCGCCGCCAAAATCTCTAACATTGTCGGCGCCGATGTGGTTGAACTAGCACCAATCAAACAATTCCACTCCTGCGATTTTTTAGCCGCAAAATTATGCTATAAAATTTTGGGTTATGCTTTGAAAATTTAGAAATATTGACTTTATTATAGACACAAATATAGTCATAATTATAACCATATTCTAAACTAGAAATAATTATCAAAATGATAACTGCAAATATTAACGAAGTAAAAGCCAAGCTTTCTTATTATCTAAACCTTGCCACAGAAAGTGGCGAGAGAATTACGATCTGCAATCATAATACTCCGGTGGCTGAAATTAGGGCGATTGCACCAGTTAAGAAAAGCAAAATAAAATTGGGAGTTTGTAAAGAAAAAATTGTTTTACCAAAAAATTTTAATAGAACTTCTAAAGAAATTATTGACTCTTTTTACACCACAGAAAAATTTAAATAATTATGCAATATTTACTGGATACTTGTGTCTATCTTTGGGCAATAACCAATAACCGTGATAAACTTTCAAAAAAGGTTTTAGAGGTTTTATTGAATAGCGATAATGAAATATTTGTTAGCATAATTTCACAATTTGAAACCACTATAAAACATTCTAAACATCAAATTGAAAATCTATCCCGCCCTGTCATTGAATATTATAAACAACAAAGAATTATCAGCGGAATTGAGCTTTTGAATTTAAAACAAGAAGATATTGAAGTGGTCAGCAAATTACCGCCAATTCACAACGATCCTTTTGACAGGCTTTTAATTGCCCAAGCAATTAATAACGGCATGACGATTATTTCTCCGGATTCTCAATTTTCTAAATATCCAGTCCGATTAATAAATTAAAATGAGCAAATTCATAACTTTTGAAGGAATTGAAGGCAACTAGCACCAATCAAACAATTCCATTCCTGCAATTTTTTAGCGGCAAAATTATGCTATAAAATTTTGGGTTATGCTTTAAAAGGAAAGTAAATTTTTTTAATAACTTCAATAAATCACCACATTTATGACCAAATCAATCACCGTAAAAAACCTCGCAATTAACATTAAAACCAGCAAAGAAAATGATGATTTCATTTGCTTGACGGATATGGCAAAATTTAAAGGCGAAGAAACTGGTATAATTATTGCCAATTGGCTCACCACTAAATTTACCATACAATTTTTAGGAATTTGGGAAGAGATGTATAATCCAAATTTTAATCTTATGGAATTCCATAAGATTAAAAACGAAGTTGGCTCAAATGGCTTTATTATTTCCTCTTCAAAATGGATTAACGCAACTAACGCAATTGGAATTCGCTCAAGTGCCGGCAGATATGGCGGCACATTTGCCCACAAAGATATTGCTTTTGAATTTGCTAGTTGGCTTTCACCAGAGTTCAAACTTTATCTCATTAAAGAATTTCAGCGACTCAAGGAACAAGAAAAACAAACTATTTATTCTTTGGAATGGCAAATAAAAAGAAGCCTTGCCAAAACCAATTATAAAATTCATACCAATTCAATTGCTAAAAAATTGAAGGGAAAAGATTTAGCTAAATGGCAAGAAAACTTAATTTACGCCAGCGAAGCTGATATGATTAACTTAATTTTATGGGGCAAAACCGCCAAAGAATGGGAAATGGAAAACCCAAATGAATTCAAAAAAGGTTTTAATATGCGCGATATGGCAGATATAACCGATTTAATTGTTCTATCTAATTTAGAAACCTTAAATGCCAGATTTATTGACGAAGGCAGAAGCAGAAAAGAGCGCTCTCAAACTCTTTTAGAAATTGCTGAGGATCAAAAAAATACTATTGCCAAAAATTTTTCATCAGGAAATTTAAAAGAACTTGGTCTATGAACAAAATTAAAACTAGGCGCACAACCAATAAAGACGCCAATTTAGTTGCTCCACTTTTTGATTCTTATCGCCAATTTTATGGACAAAAAGCGGATTTAAAATTGGCTAAGAAATTTATTTCTGACAGACTAAAAAATAAACAATCGATTATTTTTATTGCCTTTTTAGAGCAACAAGCAGTTGGATTTGTGCAGCTTTATCCTTCTTTTTCTTCGGTTGCCGCGCAAAAGATTTTGGTTTTGAATGATTTATATGTTGCGGCTGAAGCTAGAAAATTAGGCGCTGCGAAAGCTTTGATGAATAGAGCAAAAGATTACGCGCTGAAAAACAAATTCAAAAGATTGAGCCTTGCAACTGCAAAAAATAATTTAACGGCGCAGTCTTTATATCAATCGCTTGGCTATAAAATTGATCAAAATTATGATCATTATTCTTTAGAAATTACAAAAAATTAAAATGAGCAAATTCATAACTTTTGAAGGAATTGAAGGCAGTGGCAAATCAACTCAGGTGAAGCTTTTGCACCAATATTTCTTGGAGAAAAATATTGCTGCAATTTTAACCAGAGAACCCGGTGGCAGCAAAGTTGCGGAGGAAATTCGTGGGCTTTTGATTAATGGTGAGATTGATAAAATGGATGGAATTTGTGAAACATTACTCAACTTTGCAGCACGCCGTGATCATGTTGAAAAGCTGATTAAACCCGCGCTTGCCAAAGGTGAAATTGTGATTTGTGATCGCTTTTTTGATTCAACAATTGCTTATCAAAGTTTTGGTCAAAATGTTGATTTAGAAATTATCAAAAATGTGCAAAACGCTGCAATTGGCGAGTTTGCACCGGATTTAACTTTTCTAATTGATGTTGAAGTTGAAGTGGCTTTTGAGAGAATAAAAACCAGAGCAGATAATAATCGCTATGAAAAAATGGATAAAAATTTCCATCAAAAAGTGCGTAAAGGATTTTTAGAAATTACTAAAAATAATCCCCAAAGAATTGTCTTAATTGACGGTAATCAAAGCGCCAACGCAATTCAAGATATTATTCGCCCTTATTTAGATTAACTATTTATTCCCAAAATTTTTATATTGCTGCACGCCTTTCATCACAATGTTAAAAGTGGCAATTTTAGTGGATTTGCTGTTGAAAATATCAGTGAGGCGAACCTTGGCGGTGAGCAGCTTGCGGTCTTGATCGCTGTAAGATAAATATTCATAATCCAAATCATTTTTCGGATGATTTTCAAAATACATTTCGGTTTCTAACTTGCCAAATTTTGGATGATAAACATTAAAATTAATGTGCGGCGCGCGGTTTAAATAAAAGCCCGGAACGATGGTGACAAAAAAATAATTTCCCAAATTATCAGTTATAGTTCGTCCCGACATATTAAAATTTCTATCCACCAAATCGCTGTTATCAATAAGCAAAGTTTGATATTTGCCAGCTGAATTAGTTTGCCAAATTTCAATAATTGCATTGTCAATTGGCAGCCCGAATGAATCAGTGAGCGTTCCTTGCACAAAAAGCATTTCTCCAAAAGCTGCATAAAATGAACCAGTTTTTTGAATCAAATTATTGGTGGTGTTGAATTTTTCTGGCATTGACAGATCGGCGGAGAAAAGTCTGGTCGGTGTTGGCGGTTTGGGATCAAAAAGTTCGTTAGTTACTTTTTGTCCAGCAAAAGAACTTGAGGTGAAAAGCGATAATAGCAGAATAAAAATGGCTAAAATTCTAATTGGCAGCACTGGATAATTAACTTGATAATGGACTATTAATCAGGAACAATAAATTCTCTATTTTTTACAAAAAAGCAATCCAATTTATGTCCCAAACTCACAAAAATAAAATCGCCCTTATTGATGGTTATGGCTTTGTCTTTCGTGCTTTTCACTCATTACCACCACTCACCAGAGCTGATGGAACGCCAGTTGGCGCGGTTTATGGTTTTACCAATATGCTCATCAAACTTTTGGCAAATTTGCAAGTTAGCCACATTGCGGTGGTTTTTGATTCAGGCAGCAAAACTTTTCGCAACGATATGTATCCAGCTTACAAAGCTAATCGCCCGCCTTGTCCGCCAGAATTAATTCCCCAATTTCCAATTGTTCGCGAAGTGGCTGAAGCCTTGAATTTAGCAATTCTAGAACGGGTTGGTTTTGAAGCTGACGATTTAATTGCCACAGTTGCCAAACAAGCCAGCCGTGAAAATTTTGAAGTTTTGATTGTCTCTTCCGATAAAGATTTGATGCAGCTAGTTGACGGACAAGTGCAAATGTATGACGCGCTGAAAAATAAAATGATTGGCGAAAAAGAAGTTGAAGAGAAATTTTTTGTTAAACCAACTCAAGTTTTAGATGTTTTATCATTAATGGGTGATGCTTCTGATAACGTTCCTGGCGTGCGCGGAATTGGGCCTAAAACTGCTGCGGAATTAATTAATCAATATCAAACTTTGGAAAATTTGTTTGAACATCTACACGAAATCAAACAAGAAAAACGCCGGCAAATGCTAGTTGAAGGCGTAGAAAAAGCTAAACTTTCCAAACAGCTAATCACCTTGTGCGAAACTGTTCCGGTTTCAGATAATTTAAATGATTATTTATTGCAAAATATTGATGGTAGAAAATTGATGAATTTTTTGGAGAAGCAAGGCTTTAGAGCTTTGGTTTCCAAGGTTAAGAAGGATTTTAATGTAGAAGATGAAGTAAAAAATGATGCTGATTTATTTGCAAATTCAAATGATCCTCAAATTGCGCCGCCACAAAAATCAGAACCAACTTCCGCCACTAATTCCAATATTCGCCAGAATGACAACGGAGTGTGGAATGAGGTTAAAAAAATTATCATTAGCAACATTTCCGAGCTCAAAACTCTTTTGCAAATCGCAACTGAAAACGGCAATTTAATCATAGATTTTGCATTTGAACAAGGCGAACCAAAAGCTGTGATTCTTAGCTTTGCAGCAGATTCAAATTCACTAAAAGAAATTTTTTATACAACAATTATTGATGAAAAAAACCACGATTCTGACGGAGATTTATTTGCAGTAAAAACAGAAAAAACTGCTGAGATTGGTTTAAAACTGGCGGATTTAATGGCGGAATTAACGCCGATTTTGCTTGATGAATCGGTAAATAAAATTGGTTATAAAGTTAAAGATTTGGAGAAATATTTACTAACGACTTACGACTTACGACTTACGACTAGCTTTAGCGACATCGCTTTGATGGCTTATGTACTAAATTCTAGCGAAAATAAAACCGATTTAGATGTTTTAGTTGCTGATAATTTGAGTGATGAAACTGCTGGAGATTTTTCACAAAATTGTCAGGATCTAGAAAAAAATAAAACGCCCGAAGCCTTTGCTGACGCGGATAAAAAGCTTCAATTTTATTGTTTTAAAAATTATGCAATTTGGAAAATTTATAAAATTTTAAAACAAAGGATCTTCACTGAAAAATTAAACAATGTTTATTATTGCTTTGAAAAACCTTTGATCAAAGTGCTGGCGACTATTGAAAATAATGGCATTGCAGTCGATGAAATTAAACTCAAAGAATTATCAATTTATTTTGATGAGCAAATAAAAAATCTGACTAAAGAAATTTATGAGCTGGCGGGAGAAGAAGTAAATATTGGTTCACCAAAACAATTAGCCCATATTTTATTTGAGAAACTAAGTTTAAAAACTGGCAAAAAATCGAGCAAAACCGGAGCATTTTCAACCAATTCAGAAGTGCTTGAAGAGCTTGATTTGGAAGGGCATTTGATTGCTGGAAAAATTTTGGAATGGCGCCATTTTTCGAAATTAAAAAGCACTTATGCTGACGCTTTGCAAAGTGCCATCAATCCAAAAACCAAAAGAATTCACACTACATTTTCTAACATTTCCACCTCAACTGGCAGGCTTAGTTCCAATAATCCGAACTTACAAAATATTCCAATCAGAAGCGAGGAAGGCAGAAAAATTCGTAGCGCTTTTGTGGCGGCAAAAGGCAATAAATTAATCTCAGCGGATTATTCTCAAATTGAGCTGCGCGTGCTGGCAGATATTGCTGGTATTGACACTTTGAAACAAGCATTTTTGCACGATAAAGATATTCACGCTATCACCGCCGCACAAGTTTTTGGTGTTGATGAAAATGCAGTTGATAAAGAAATGCGCCGCAAAGCAAAAGCGATAAATTTTGGAATTATCTACGGAATTAGCGCTTTTGGGCTGGCAAAACAATTGAAAATTGCCAGAGGCGATGCCGCAAAATATATTGAAGAATATTTTAAAACCTATCCGGGAATTCAAAAATATATGCACAAATATCAAGATTTGGCGCGGCAAAATGGCTTTGTGGAAACGATCATTGGCAGAAAATGTTTTATTCCAACTATCAATAGCAAAAATCCAACTTTGAAAGGTTTGGCAGAAAGATTAGCAATCAACGCCCCAATTCAAGGCAGCGCCGCGGATATTATCAAAAAAGCTATGATTGATTTTGATTTGGTTTTGCGCGAACAAAAATTGCACAGCAAAATGGTTTTACAAGTTCACGATGAACTTTTAATTGAAGCGCCGGAAAATGAGGTGGAAGCGGTTGCAGCGTTGCTTAAAAAAACTATGGAGAAAGCGGTTTTACTGGATGTGCCTTTGAAGGTTGATGTTAAAATCACTCAAAGATGGGAATAACAAGATCGCATTTTGGCTTATTGAATTTATAAGGCTTTTGAACTAGGTTTGGCTGCCTTGGATAATTTACCTTCCAACAATTAAAATAAATCAACATATGAAAATCGGAATCATCGGAATCACCGGCAGAATGGGAAAATCGGTTGCAAAAACTGTTTTGGCTAACGATTTAAATGACATTTCTGCAGGTTTAGTGCGCCTTGGCAGCAATTTGGTTGGCGCAGATATTGGCAAAATTATTGGTGGTGAAGATTTGGGCGTTAAAGCTACGGATAATTTGGAAGATTTGGTCAAAAATTCAGATGCAATAATTGATTTTTCTAATCCGGAATTATCTTTACAAACTGCGGCTTTGGCTTCTAAACACAGTAAAATCTTAATTTCCGGCACAACTGGTTTTAGTGAAGAACAAAAAACTCAGCTTAAAAATTATGCTCAAAATTGTGTAATAATTTGGTCTTCTAATATGTCAATTGGCGTGAATTTATTGATGAATTTAGCTGAGCAAGTGGCAAGAGTTTTGCATTCAGATTATGATGTTGAGATTTTTGAAATGCACCATAGAAACAAAGTGGATGCGCCTTCCGGCACCGCTCTTTCACTTGGCGAAGCGGTTGCGCGCGGCAGAAATTTAGATTTCGGCGAAGTGTGTCGCAAAACCAGAGAAGGAATTGTGGGCAAAAGAGCTGAAAATGAAATTGGCTTTTGCGCATTGCGCGGCGGCGATGTGATTGGCGATCACTCAGTTATTTTTGCTGGAACTGGCGAACGAGTTGAGCTAACTCACAAAGCTTCAAACCGCGATATTTACGCCGTTGGTGCACTTCGCGCTGCAATCTGGGCGGAAGGAAAACCGCAAGGATTTTACACTATGCAAGATGTGCTTAAATAATGATTAATGACTAATGATTAATTATTAATGATTTTTGATATTGAAAAGGAATTTTCTCGAATAATTTATAGAATTTTTTCTAACAAGCTTCCTAAGAAAATTGTTGTGGCAGTTTCTGGAGGGTTGGATTCTATGGCTCTTTTGTTGTTATTTAAAAATGTTTTTCATAAAAAAATTGAGATTCTTTGTTTAACTGTTGATCATAATATTCGCCAAAATTCTCATCTTGATGCTAGGTTTGTTGCTGATTTTTGCGCTCAAAATTCTCTTAATTGCACCATTTTAAAATCTTATCTGACCAATCCTCCCGAAGTTGATATTGAAGGTTCGCTTCGCGAAGTTCGTTATAATTTGCTCACTGAATTTTGTATTCAAAACCAAATCAAACATTTATTTGTGGCGCATCATCAACAAGATTTGGCGGAGAATTTTTTAATTCGATTGTTTAGAGGTAGCGGAATTGATGGCTTGGCGGCGATGAGTGAAATTACCAAGCTCAATAAAATCAATCTTGTTCGCCCATTATTGGAATTTTCTAAAACTGATTTGCAGCAATATTTGCAAGCCAAAAAAATTAATTGGGTTGAAGATGAAACTAATCAAGATGAAAAATTTCTGAGAAATAAAATCAGAAAATTTCTGCAAACTTTGCCTGATTTTGCGATAATCAACAGCAGAATTTCTCTGGCTTCTACAGCAATTTTGGAGGCAAAAAATATTTTAGAGAAACAAACTAAAAAACAATTTCCTCAAATTTTTGAAACTAACAAAAATGATTTAGTTTTAGATGTAAAAAAATTTGCAAAATTAGAAAAATCAACCGCAACCAGGTATCTGGCTTTGGCTTTTATGAAATTATCTGCAAGAGTTTATAAGCCAAGATTAAAAAAATTAGAGAGAATTTATTGGTTAATTATAGAAAATAAATTGGCTAAAAAAGAACAATTTTATGGCTGTCAGCTAAACAAACTAAGTGACGATAAAATTATAATTTCAAAAAATAACTAGTGAGAAATCAAAAAATACTATTCATTGTTGAAGAAAATGTGTTGAACGGAAGGTCTTATTTTGGGGCTTCTAATGATTTGTTGTTGATTCATAGTGCTTTAAAATCTGGTGCAGAAATTTATCTAACAACGCCACAAAAGCTCATTGAATCTAGCTCTCTGGCTTTAAAATTATGCCAACCAGATTGGAGAAAATTAAATCTGGCAATCAAACTTTCTTGGAAAAAAGAAGTTTTAAACTCAATTGCTAAGATGCCCGCCAACCCGGATAATTCAGCTAGTAAAATTTTATTTGAAAATAGTCAGTGGCAAAATATTGATTGGTCTGAATTGACTGTTTTCAACCGCTCTGAGCCAATTTCTTTAACTGATAATTTTTATAAAACCTTAATTTCTTTAAAAAATAACGGCGCCAAAATTCTTCCCGATCCACATCTTAATCAGATTTTGGGTGATAAATTAGCGGTTTACGCTTTGCATTATCAACAAAAAATTGCTAATCTTGATTTGCTGGAAAGCGTTGATTTTAAAGGCTTAGAGAATCAAATTAGTTTTGAAAGCCAAATCATTACACTCAGCCAAAACACTTTAAATGGTCAGCAAATAGAACAATTTTACCAATTGTTAGAGCAACAAAATTTGGAATTGGTAGAAAATTTATTTGCTGATGAATATAAAATTTTTAAACAAGGAGTTAGCGAATATTTGCAATTTCATCTGGCTTTAAAGAATGATTCAATAATCAAGCCAGTCAGCTATTTTGGCGGTGTTGGCGTGGTCGTGACAAAAAATCAACCCCTCAATTTTGATCAGGCTATTGAAAACATTGTTCAATCTTTTTTGGCAATAAAAAAAGATGCCACTCAAAATGGAGCACCACAATTAGCATTTTTGCCAGCAATTATTGCGCAAGAACGAGCTACTCACGCTAATTTGGGTGATCTAAGAATTGTAATTTGTGGAAGTGATTTACAGGGAATTTTTGTGCGCTTTAATCCGCATTTTGAAAAATTTAAAGTTGGTAATTTGCATTTTGGTGGCTATGCCAAAACTTTATTTGGTAATTATCCAATCAATAAAAACGGGGTTGAATTGCTGATTGCTGATTTACAAAAACAAGGTTTTGATTCGGCAAGTGATCAAATTAAACAAGCAAACGCCTTATTTGATTTGTTAGATAAACTACATTTTTTAGCAAAAATAAAAATTTTTCATAATTATCCAATCATTGGTGTTGATGCTTTATTAACACAAAATAAAAATGGCGACTACCGTTATGGAATCAATGAAATAAACCTCACATCGCCAATGGGGCAAGTGCAGTTAATTATTTTGGCAATTGCTGCAAAGGTGCAAAAAAATCCAGATTTAATTGATGCAGAAATTGACAATTATTTGCATCACAATATCGCTGATCAAACCATTCAATTTTTAAACAAATGACAAAAAAATCCGTCGCCATTTTTGGCTCCACCGGTTCAATTGGTAAAAATGCGCTGCAAGTTGTTGCTCAACATTCAAATTCATATCAAGTCAATATTCTAGCTGCTGGAAGCGATGTTAAAACCTTAATCAAGCAAGCTCGAATCTTCAAACCCAAATATGCTGCGATCAATGATTTAAGCCATTATCAAGAATTAAGAAATGGTTTGGCTGGTTTAAAAATTGAAGTTGTGGCGGGAGAAAAAGCAATTAATGATTTGGCAAAAATTAAAGTTGATTTTTTTCTATCGGCAATTGTTGGGATTGCCGCTTTGATTCCAACTTTTAATGCGATTAAAGCTGGCTCTAATATTGGTATGGCAAATAAAGAATGTTTGGTTGCGGCAGGAGATTTGATGCTGAAAGCCGCTAAAAAAAGTGGTGCAAAAATTTTACCGATTGATTCAGAACATAATGCAATTTTTCAAATTTTTGAGCAGCAAAATTTAAAAAATATTGAACGAATTATTCTAACTGCTTCGGGCGGGCCTTTCCTGAATTTTTCAACAGCGCAAATGAAAAATATTACCGTTGCCCAAGCGGTTAAACATCCAAATTGGTCAATGGGCGCCAAGATTTCTGTAGATTCGGCAACAATGATGAATAAAGCTTTAGAAGTGATTGAAGCTTATCGTTTATTTCCGGTGGCAAAAGAGCAAATTGAAATTGTTATTCACCCTGAATCAATCATTCATGGCTTGGTTGATTATGTTGATGGTTCAACGCTGGCAATGATGAGTTTGCCGGATATGCAAGTGCCAATTTCTTACGCGCTTAGCTATCCAAAACGCATTGCCATCAAACATCCAAAATTAGATTTGGCAAAGATTGCTAAGCTCAATTTTTTAGCGCCTGATGCTAAAAAATTTCCGGCTTTAAAATTAGTGCGTGAGGTTTTAGAAGTTGATGGCAACGCACCTTGCATTTTTAACGCTGCCAATGAAATTGCGGTTGAAAGGTTTTTGAAAGGTGAAATTGAATTTTCCCGAATTGTTAAAATTGTTGATAAAGCTTTGGAGAAATTGCCTTATCAAAAAATTGCAACTTTAGAAGATGTTGTGATTTGTAATGATGCGGCGAAAAAATTATCAATAACTCTCTAAAGAAGCTGCTAGAGCGGATAATTTAGCGATTGTGGAATAAATTTTGGCAATTGATTTTTTATCCAAACCAAGTTGCAAATCTTCATCATTTAAATCAGTCAAATCATAAAAACTCATTCCCGCCGCATTCAAGCTGATATTGACATCTCTGGCGTCATTAGCGCGAAATAAATTGCCTACAACTTGTCCATTCATCAAATAAATCATCGGCTCAGCAATCATATTTTTAATCAAATCCAAAGTTGTCACCCCTTCTTGAATAATGGCGGTAGTGTTTTGAATGCTGCCTTTGATGCTGTTCATTTTGTTGCGATCTTTTTTATTAATCTCCAAAAGCTCAGCGCCAGATTTAACGGTCATAATCGCCATTCCGTAAGTTCCGTTATCGGCTTTAACATAGCAATAAGGCTCAGATTTTATGCCATATTGTTGATATTTTTCGCCAAGTTTTGCAATCAACTCATCGACATATTTGGCTAAACATTTAATGCCCTTTTGTTCTTTAAAATTTACATCGCTGCAATGACGATGCATGGTTGAAATTAGCCACGGATCCAGATCAATTATTTGGCAAAATTCATTTACAACTTGATTATAAATATCAAAATGCACCGATTTTTTGCGCACATACCAACCCAAATTGGTGCTTGGAATTATTGGCTGCGCAATGTTTTGCAGCAGTTCGTCAACACCGTTGGTAAAATCGTTATTGGCAATAATTAGATCTGGGCAGAAATTATTTTTAGTCGAAATTTTATCACCATTTTTTACCAATTTTTCTAAGGTAATTTTTTTATTATTTTCTAAATCAACCACCAAAATATCTTCAATCTCGGAAATCAAACTAATAATTTTTACTTCTCTTTTGCCGCCATCAGAAATTATTTCCTGCAAAGCTAAAACATTTTCTAAATATCGTAAATTGCGGGTGTGATTTTCAGGAAGAATAGCGATTTTATTAGCTGTAGGGAATTTTTTATTAAAGAAATCAACAACATTTTTTGCAGCAATTTCTTTGGAAGCAGAAGACAAATTATTAAACCCAGCCGGAAAACAATTAACATCAACCGGCGCAATTTTAAAGCCCGAATGGCGCAAATCAACTGAGTTATAAAATAATGGATTAGTTAATTTACTGGCAAAAAATTGATCAATCTGCAGCTGATTTTTCTCAATTTTTTCCAATAAGGTTTTTAGAATTTCAGTCATTTATTATTTTATGAAAAATTTTCTGCGTAAGATTTTTTGATAACCTTAGCAATTTGCGGCTGAATTATTTGATAGCTCCAACCCTTTGTTTTAGCGTATTTAACAGCATCATCAGCACTTTGAAACTTCAATTCCAATTGCGTTAAAGTATTATCCGAAGATGTCCACCCCATCACATTATCAATCGAACGATGATTCTCATTTTCAATTGGAGTGATTATCCATTGCTGATGTTTTTTACCCGATTGAGTAGAAGTTTTCGCCGGTTGATAAATCTTAACTTGCATAATTAAAGTAAATTATTTGATCTAATAAATCGCGCTGTAGCGAAGCGTAAGCGGATGGCGGAAGAGGAGGGATTCGAACCCTCGATAAAGTTTTATCCCTATACACGCTTTCCAAGCGTGCGCCTTCAGCCACTCGGCCACTCTTCCATTTGTTGTTATTTAGCTAATCTCTTAGTTATAAACCACTGTTGCAAAATTGACAAGCTATTGCTCCAAGTCCAATAGATTAGAAGCCCTGCTGGAAATGGTGCGAAGGCAAAAATCAGAATGAAAGGTAGAATTTTCATTACTTTGGCTTGCGCTGGATCAGTTGGTTGCGGGTTTAATTTTTGCTGAATAATCATGGTGATGCCCATAAAAATTGGCCATAAACCAATACTGATAATGCCGTGAACATCAAAAGGTAAAAGCCCGAATAGATTAAAAATTGAAGTTGGATCGGGCGCGGATAAATCTTTGATCCAGCCATAAAATGGGGCGTGGCGCATATCGATGGTTAGATAAAGCACTTTATATAGCGAGAAGAAAACTGGGATTTGAATCAGCATTGGCAAGCATCCGGAAACTGGATTAACTTTTTCGCGTTTGTAAAGCTGCATAATTTCTTTATTCATCTGCATCTTTTTATCTTTAAATTCTTCACGAATTTTATCAATTTTGGGCTGCAATTTTTTGATTCTGGCAATTGCGGTGTAAGATTTATTTGCCAAAGGAAACATTGCTAATTTTACTACAACGGTGATCGCCAAAATGGCCAAGCCGTAATTGCCAAAGATTTTATTGAAGAATTGTAAAATGAAGAAAAATGGTTTGGTTAAAAAATAATACCAACCAAAATCAACTGCGCGGTCAAAAAGTGCAATATCGTAATCTTTAGAATATTGATCTAACAGCGAAACTCTTTTAGCGCCGGCGAACATTTTGCTGGTCAAAGAAATTTCATTGCCATTTTCAACAGCAAATTTTTGGGTTTTTGAATCAGCTTTATAAAAATTATTTTGATTGCTGCCATCATATGAAAATTGGGTTTCAAAGCTGGTTTTTTTATCAGGAATTATTGAAACTAACCAATATTTATCAGTAATTCCAAACCAGCCAGTTTGGGCTTTAAAATCATTATCATCTTTTTTGTCGCGCAAGTTAGTATAACTTTTTTCTTTTAAGATTCCGTCAAAAACTCCAATTGGTCCTTCGTGCAAAACATATGACGAGGAATGAATTTGTGGTAATAAACGCTCAATATTAGCGGTTGTGAAGCCTTCTAATTTTTGTCCGGAATTATTTTTGATGGCTTGAGAAATGCTGAACATATAATGCTCATCAATTGCGACAGTAATTTCAAAAGTAATTTTTTGCTTATTTTGCCAAGAAAAAGTAACCGGATTATTTGGAGTCAAAACTTTGCCATTAGCCTTCCAAATACTGTCTTGATTTGGCGTTAAAATGCTTTGATCTAAAACTTTATAACCAAAATTCACCTGATATTGATTAGCGCTACCATTTGGCGATAACAAAGTTACTTCTTTGCTTTTTGGATCAAGCGCTTCTTGATAATTAACCAAAGTTAAATCATCAAACATTAATCCTTTTAAATTAATTGAACCTTCTAATTCTGGAGTTTTGATTTGCACTCTTTGGTTTTTACTATCAGCAATAATTTCTTCTTTAGGTAAGATTTGATCAACATTTTGAGAGTTAGATTCCGGCGCTTTAGCTAATAAATTGGGATTTTGATGAGAAGAGTTTTGTGGTTTTTGCGTAACCAAGGCGTCATTTGCAACTTCTATTTGTGCAGCTGGCTGAACTTTTCTGGCTTCCAATCTTGGCTTTTCATAAAACCAAGTCCAAGAAATTAAAATGACTGCTGAAAGAATGCTGGCAAGAAGAATATTTTTAGTGTTTTCGTTTTGCATTATTAATTATTTTTTGTTTTTATAACCAACCAAAACTTCTTGCAAAGCTTCTTTGGCGCTGGCAACAGTCTTAATTTTGAGATTTTTTTTGACATCTTCGGGCATTTCTTCAATATCTTTTTGATTATCTTTAGGAATAATCACAGTTTTAATACCGCCCCGCAGCGCTGCTAATAATTTTTCTTTCAACCCACCAATTTCTAAAACTCTGCCAGTTAAAGTAATTTCGCCAGTCATTGCTACATCTTTATTAACTGGCAAACCAGTAATTGCCGAAACTAAAGCCGAGCAAATTGCCACGCCAGCCGAAGGGCCATCTTTGGGCATTGCGCCTTCAGGAACATGAATATGAAAATCATATTTGTTAAATTCTTTAGCAGAAATTTTCAACTCATCGGCAATTGAGCGCACATAGCTCAGCGCCGTTTGCGCCGATTCTTTCATCACCTCGCCTAATTTGCCGGTGATTTGAATTTTGCCTGAACCGGCAAATTTTACCGCTTCAATATCCAGCAAATCGCCACCAAAATCGGTGTAAGCCAAACCAGTTGCCACACCAATTTTATTTTCTTTTTTAGCAATTCCGTAATGGAATTTTTCAACTCCGGCATATTCCGCCAAATTCTTTTCAGTAATATTCACCGCTTTGACTTGACCGGAAATCATTTTTTTCACCGATTTTCTCGCCAATGAAGCAATTTCACGATTTAAATTTCTAACTCCGGCTTCAAAAGTATATTTGCGAATCAATTCCAGCAAGGCTTCGTCGCTAATACTGAATTCTTTATTGCTAATTCCGTGTTCAATTTTTTGTTTAGGAAGTAAATGTTTTTTGGCAATATTTAATTTTTCATTTTCAGTATAGCCCGAAAGACGGATGATTTCCATCCGATCGCGCAGCGGAATTGGAATGCCAGCAACATTATTAGCGGTGGCGATGAACATTACTTTGGAAAGGTCATAATCAACTTCTAAATAATGATCGCTAAAATTCTGATTTTGCTCCGGATCCAAAACTTCCAGCAAAGCCGAAGAAGGATCGCCGCGCATATCGTAAGACATTTTGTCAATCTCATCTAAAAGCATTAGCGGATTAACCACTTTGGCCTTTTTCATTGATTGAATAATTCTGCCCGGCATTGAGCCGATATAGGTTCTTCTATGTCCTCTAATTTCAGCTTCATCACGAACGCCGCCCAAAGAAACTTTAACATATTGACGATTTAGCGAGTCAGCAATTGCTTTGGCAAGCGAGGTCTTTCCAACTCCGGGCGCGCCAACCAAACATAAAATTGGACCTTTAGAATTTTTAGTTTTCATCTGCACGGCGATAAATTCTAAAATCCGATCTTTGATTTTATTTAAAGCATAGTGATTTTTATCAAGAATTTTTTGCGATTTTTCTAAAGTGCTATTGGCTTTAGTTTCTTTGTGCCAAGGCAGTTTGGTGATCCAATCCAGATAGCCCCTCACCACTCCGGCTTCGGAGGAAAATAAATTCATTTTCTCCAATTTAGTAATTTCGCTCTGACATTTTTCAGCAACTTCTTTGGGAAGTTTTAACTTAGAAATTTTTTCTTTAATGTCTTTCAGCTCGCCTTCTTCATCTTGTCCCAGCTCTTTTTTGATGTGTTTTAATTGTTCGTGCAAATAAAGATCTTTTTGGCTTTTGGCAATTTTTGCTTGAATAGATTTAGCAATTTGAGCTTCGGTGGTGGCAACGTTGATATCGTTTTGCAGCAATTCTAAAATTTTATATAATCTTTTTTTAACATTATTTTCTTCCAAAATTTCTTGTCTAACTTTGGTGTTGGCGGTTAAAAACGAGCAAACCAAAAACACTAAATCATTAGGAGATTTAACTTTTGCTAAAGTGGCAATAATTTCGGGCGTAATTTTTTTGTTATATTCACCAAGCTTGGTGAAAGTTTCAACCGTTGCTTTGATTAAGCCGGTTAATTCGCTATCTTCTAATGAAAAAGGTTCGTCTTGCAGAAAATTAATTTCGCACGAAAAAAAATCAGTTTCCGGCAAAATGCGACTAATTTGTCCACGCATCAAACCTTGTAAAACCACTTTCAGATTGCCATCATTAGCGCGAGTTGACTCAACAATTTTGCAGACCACACCAACATTATAAACGCTGGAAAGCTCAAAATTATCTTGATCGGAGTTGATTTGAGTGACAACAAAAATGGGAATATTGGATATTTTTGCATTCTCAATTGCCCGCACCGATTTTTGTCTACCCACCACAATCGTGGTTGTCATATGTGGAAAAATCACCACATCGCGCAAAGGAATTGCATAGAAAATTTGTGGATTAATGCTGTTCATTTCTGGTTTTTGCTGTATTTTTAAAGGACTGGCTGAATTTAAGCCTAGAGCTGAGCGCTTAAGTAATTGAGCGGTCAATATAGTAATGTTTTATTAGATTTCAAATGGAAATAATTTTATTTATAAGCGGCTTGGCACTTGGCTGCGCGATTGCAACAATTTTTGCAATTAAAGCCAATAAATTGCAGGAACAAATTCAAGAATTGTTGATTTATAAAGGGCGCTTTGAACAAGCTCAAATCACGATTGTGGATTTAAAATTACAAAATCAACATCAGCAAAAAAATGCTGAGTTACAAAATCAGAAAATTATCGATTTTGAAAAACAAAATGAATTGCTGAAGCAAAACCAAGATTTGCTTAAGATTGAGAAACAAGAATGGTCGATAAATAAGGAGAAAATCTTGTTTCAGCTTTCTGAAGAATTGATTCGCAAAAACAATGAGGAGCAAACTAAATTCGGCAAAAATCAGGAAGAAAAAATTACTAAAATTAACGAAAATCTTTATAAAAATTTTGAAAATGTTTTGAATAAAGTTAGTTCGTTAAATGATGATGTGCAAAAATCCAGCCAAGAAATTAATCTAACCAAAAATGCTCTTCTCAACCCATCTGGCGCGGGTAGAACTGCTGAGATTACTTTAGAAAATATTCTCAAATCTTCTGGCTTAAAAGAAAAATCCAATTTAAATGATGTTGGTGATTACATTTTGCAATCGCATTTTTTAGCTACCGATAACAGCGCCAGAAAGCCTGACGCAATTATCTTTTTGCCAAATGATCACACGGTAATTATTGATAGCAAATCGTCAATTTTCTTTCTCGAATTACAAAAAGCTAAAGACGCTAATGATGACCAGTCTGCAAATTTGGCGCGAGCTAAACTCAAAGAAACTATGCGCAAACATTTAGAAGATTTAAAAAAGCGCGATTATGCCAAAGCTAAGGAATTTGCTGATTTGAAACAAAATAATCACAACCAAATTTTTACCAATGTGATGTTTTTACAAACTGAAAAAATGCTCGAAATTATTGACGAGATTGATGAGAACTTCACTCAAAAAGCTCTCGATTTTGGCATTTGGGTTTTAACACCAATTGGGCTTTACAACTTGTTATCCCAGGCAAAATTAACTATCAGCCAAATCAAGCGCCAAGAAAATGTTGAGGAGTTGAGAATTGAAATCAGAAAATTAATTGAAGCAATTGCCACAATGTTTAGCAAAGCCAGCGATATTGGCAAAGCCACTAGCAAAGCGGTAAAATCTTACAATGAATTTGCTGCAACTTTTAACCAAAGATTTTTAGTGCGGGTGAATAATTTGAACAAAATGGGGATTGAATCAGACAAAAAAATTATCGGTAATAAGCTCGAAAAATATAACATTGTCAGCGACGAAAATATCATCGACGGACAAATTGAGGAAGCTGGGGAATGAATTGAAAATGATTGAAAATTTAGAAGAGAATTTTGGTGTCAGGATCCACCACCACGCAAACCCAGCGTGTTGTATTTATTTACCGTAAAGGCTGTTACATTCATACAAATCCCAACATAAAAGATCGAATTATTATGGTAAGAATAATTATTTATGCAACCACAAAATATGCCAATTGACTGAGGTTTTTAATCAATAATTTTGAAAATTCTGTCCCAACGAATATCTTTATACCAATTCCAAAATTGCCAAAAATCTGAACGATCAGAGAAGAAAATAATTCTCGCTTTGCCCACCAAATTTTCTTCCGGCACATAACCAACTGCATTCAAAAAACGGCTATCTTGTGAATTATCACGATTATCGCCCATCATAAAATAATGCCCAACAGGCACAATATAAATTCCGGTATTATCTTGCGGCGCGTCTGGATATTGATCGAGAATTGTGATTTTTTTTCCTTCCGGAAGAACTTCCGAAAATCTTTTTATTTTCGTGCCATCTTCATCAATAAAATCATCGACATATTCTTTGATAACCGCAATTTCATTGATAAAAACCTGCCCATCAATCACTTGAATTTTATCGCCCGGCAAACCCATTAATCTTTTTATGTAATTAATACTTGGATTTGAAGGCAGGCGAAACACAACTACATCGCCTCTTTGTGGCTTAGATTCCAAAACGCGACCAGAAAATAAATCCAAAGAAAATGGAAAAGAATATTTGCTGTAACCATAACTAAATTTGGAAACAAAAATATAATCGCCAATCAATAAATTCGATTTCATCGAACTTGATGGAATGTGAAACGGCTCATAAAAAAACGAGCGCACAATTGTGGCGCAAACCACCGCCACAACCAGCGTATTAAAAAAACTACCCCAACCTTCTTCGGTTTTTGGTTGATTATTTTTCTTTTTGAAAAATTCTATAAATTTTAAATCCATTATTAATTGATTAGATTAGTTCCAGTCATTTCACCGGGATGCTTGATATTCATAAGATTAAGAATTGTCGGCGCAATATCACAAAGCCGACCATTTTTTAAGTGAAGATTTTTAACATTATTACCAATCAAAATAAACGGCACCGGATTAGTGGTGTGCGCTGTGTTTGGGTTGCCGTCCTCATCAATCATATCTTCAATATTGCCATGATCGGCGCTGATAATCATAATTCCATCCTGCTGCAAAATTGCATCGCGCAAAATTCCTAGCTGTTTATCAATTGCTTCACAAGCTTTGATGGAAGCCGAAATTATGCCGCTATGTCCAACCATATCAGGGTTGGCATAATTGACAACGATAAAATCATATTGATTCGATTTAATAGCTGCGACCAATTTATTGCCTATTTGCGCCGCCGACATTTCTGGCAATAAATCGTAAGTTGCAACTGGTGGCGATTGCACCAAAATACGATCTTCACCTTTAAATTCGTGCTCTTGCCCTCCGCTAAAAAAGAAAGTTACATGGGCATATTTTTCAGTTTCAGCAATGCGTAATTGTTTTAAACCAAGATCAGCAAAAATTTCTCCGAGTGAATTTTTAATTTCAATGGTTGGAAATAAAACTGCAAATTTTTTGTTCAACTCCTCAGAATATTCAGTCATCGCCACTGCGCTGGAGAAATTAATTTTGCCATCCAGCAAAACTGTAGAAATTTGGCGAATGCGATCAGCCCTAAAATTTGCCACCAATAAAGCATCACCATCTTGCATTCCGTGATAATTTTCTGCCGCAGCCGGCAAAACAAATTCGTCATTAATATTTTGCTGATAAGAATTTTCTACCGCTAAAATTGGATCAATAAATTTTGGCGCATCACCTTGCGCAATCGCTTTGTGAGCCAGCTCAATGCGATTCCAATTTTTATCGCGATCCATGGCATAATATCTTCCCGAAATTGTCACAATTTCAATTTGCGGGAAATTCTTGGTTTCATCGAGCCAATTTTGTAAATAAATTTTGGCACTTTTTTGCGCCGCATCACGCCCATCTAAAAAGCAATGCAACTTCACATTGACATTATTTTTCGCCAAAATTTTCGTCAAAGCGATGATATGATTTTGATGCGAGTGAATGCCGCCGTCGGACAAAAGCCCAAGCAAATGGCAAACATTATTGGATTTTTGGCAGGCTAAAATTAAATTTTGTAAATTTTGATTTTGTTCCAAAGCACCGTCAATTATGGCTTGGTTGATTCTCGGCAAATCTTGAAAAATAATTCTGCCCGAACCAATGCAAGTGTGACCAACTTCGGAATTGCCCATTTGCCCTTCCGGCAAACCAACATCCAGCCCGGAAGTTCCAAGCTGAGAATTTGGATAGTTGGCTAAAATTTGATTATAGTTTGGAGTGTTCGCCAGAGCGATGGCATTGTCTTTAGAGTTTTTGCTGGCAATTCCCCAACCATCTAAAATACAGAGTAGAATTGGTTTTTTGATGTTGCCGGCGTTGTTGCTGGTGTTGTTGATTTTAAGATTGCTTGGCATTAGAGTTTTGGTTTTTCTTATTTGAGAAAGCCGCCGATTATCAATTTTATCTACCTAAAAATCAATGTCCGAAGAAAGTTTTAATCTCCCCAAAGTTCGCGGCACTTATCGTTTTAATGTTGATTTATCAAAAACCAACTGGTTTAGAGTTGGCGGCAAAGCGCAAATTTTATTTTTGCCCAAAGATTGGCAAGATTTAATATCTTTTTTGGGGCAGCGCCCGCAAAATTTACCAATCAATCTTCTGGGCGTTGGCTCTAATGTTATTATTCGTGATGGCGGCGTTGAAGGTGTAGTCATCAAATTGGGAGGCGATTTTACTAAAATTACTCATCAAGATAATCAGATAAAAATTGGCAGCAGCTGTCTTTGTTATAACGCCGCTTTATATTGCCGATTAAACGGGCTTTCCGGATTAGAATTTTTAGCCGGCATTCCCGGAAGCGTTGGCGGAGCAATTGCAATGAACGCCGGATGTTATAATGGCGATATTGCCAGCGCCTTAATTTCTGCTACCGCAGTTGATTTTAACGGCAAAATTTTACAGCTCGAAAATAAAGATTTTGGCTTTAAATATCGCAGCAACTCTTTAGAAAGAGATTTAATTTTTATTGAAGGCGTTTTTAAAACAGAAAAATCAACTCCCGAAGCAGTTGGTCATAAAATTGCTGAGTTTAATAGAAAAAGAGAAGCAACTCAGCCAATCCGCAGCAAAACCGGCGGCAGCACTTTTAAAAATCCTCCAGGCGATAAAAAAGCTTGGCAATTAATCGACGAAGCTGGCTGCCGAGGAATGAAAATTGGCGGCGCACAAATATCAGAGCAGCATTGCAATTTTATGATCAACACCGGCAACGCCACCGCTAAAAATTTAATTGATTTGGGAAATTTGGTGATCGACAAAGTAAAAGAAAAAAGCGGAATTACTTTGGAATGGGAAATTAAAATAATTGGCAAGGATTGAATATTATCCCATTCCAAGATCTGCTGAAGCCTGCTGATCCAAAGCTGGTGAGTGCGGTGAGCGCGGTGAGCGCGGCGAAGAAGATGGCGAATTTTCCCGACCTTCTTGCGGATTTACAACTTCATCTATTTCATCTCTCTTTCTTTTAGGCGCCCTTTCTGCCATTGGCTGTCTTGAGTCGTGACGATAAAAAGCATAATTTTGATTACTTACCTCCTCATCAACACGCAATTGAGCTTCATCTAATAACAATTGTTTATCCAGCATTCTTTGTACACCAAGCATATTCAGACTTTTTATTTGATCTGCTAATTCAGGATGAGTTTCTTGAACTTTATCGGCAACAGCCGCAACCAAACCAGCTAATTTATCCGAAATTTCTAATTGTGGATTTTGAATTAAATGTCTTAAAACATACTTAGCTTCAATTTGGTCAATCCTTTTTCGTTCTTCGTCACCGATATAAGAAACTTCATTTGGATTTTGACCATTAATTTTAATCTCCAAAATACAATTAGGGAAAAGTTCTGATAAATTATGTTCTGGCCCTGAGGTTCCACGCAATTTAAGGAGTTTTTCTTGAACATTCATTCTTTGTTTAACCTCCTCAACTTCGGGGCCGTTTTTTAAATCCCCAAAATAAAGTTTGTGCATATGCAATATGATCATTTCAACACGTTCTTTTGCTTTGGACTCTACTTGCGCATCCACAACAAGATTAAGCTCAAGAACCAAAGTGGATTGTGGTTTTTGATGGCGCATTGGTTGAGCTGTTACCAATGAGGAGCCAACCACAAGAACATTGAGTTCTGGAACAAATCCATCATCTGGTATAGAACCTATTCCAGATCCTCGATACTTATCTAAGCTAATTTTTGGTGTTCGACGCCCATCGCAACCACTATCAATATATTCTATCTTTTGAGGATCAATATAGACGTAAGTCAGCGCCGCAGAAGTAAAATCAATTGTTGTGGTATCTGATTCTGGCGCAATATTTGCCAATTCACTATTTGTATTGTCACCTTTTTGATCGATAGAAACAAATCTTAGAAGCTTCTTTGCCCTATCTCGCTTTTCTTGCAAATCAGGAAATCCAAGACCCTTGGAATCTACGAATCTTAAATATTGAAGATTTAGAAAGTTAGAAAAAATATTCCCAACCATCACTTTATCACGATTTTTCTGACTTTTCTCTATAACCAAATCAACGACTTGTGAGGTTTTCTTTTCTATTTTGCTAACCTCATCTATTCTTCTAAATAGATGACTTAACTCATCAACCAAAAACAAATCATCCTTAATTGCCACAAAAAAATGTCTTAGATTTGGGCTTAATATCAAATTTAATAAAAATGGATTTTCACTTTCTTTAATTCCAAGCGCTTTGAGCAATTCTTCTTTTGTCTTAACCACCAATTCTCTTAGATCAAGGCTGGCGATTCTTTCAATTCCAACCTTCTCAATTGCTTTTTGCAAATGTTGCAAATTTCTAAATTTAGGTAGATAAATTTTCTGATCCGGATTTGGATTTTCATTCAAAGACGCTTCAAATGCTGCAAACTGCTCATCATTTTCAATAAGCAAATCCATATAAACAGGATATTTCAACTGCGGATTATTTTGAGCGTTACCTTTGTACATAAGCTGATTTATTGATGAATAATTGAGGAGAATTAATTCTTTAGAATTTTGAAAATAAAAACTCTAAGAATAAAAAGATACTAAATTATTATCAGCAAGATAGGAAAATTAGATGAGAAAATCTGGAGCGGGTGAAGGGAATCGAACCCTCACGGCCAGCTTGGAAGGCTGGAACTCTACCGTTGAGCTACACCCGCTTACGCTTCGCTACAGCGCGGCAAGCCCGTTTTTACAACACAGGCAAAAGCTATTTTACATCCCAATCGCGCTGTAGCGCAGCGAAAGCGGATGGTGGAGAGGGCAGGATTTGAACCTGCGAACGCTTGCGCGGACAGATTTACAGTCTGTTGCCATTGACCACTCGGCCAC
>JAZKFV010000006.1:0-105374 GCA_040386195.1 Pseudomonadota bacterium
CAGGAAACATCAACATCACCGGCTCCAACCTAACCTCAGGAACCAACGCTATAACTTCCCCAACCAACGGCGCCAACATCATTATGAATGCCGCTAATTAATATATTAAAGAATCAGATGAGCCTAGAGCACATAAGGCATCAATCACCTGTTAATTTTTAGTCAATATTATTTCCTGTCTTGTCGCTTATCAGTTTAGAACAAACAAATCAAAAATTAAAAATAATGGTGTTTATGAAGGATTTTTTATGGGAAGGTTGGTTGAGATTGGGTAGAGTTATCCCGAATTAGCGTTTCTAGCGGGAAACTTCACCATTAACTCAGGCAACTCAAACAACTCAGGATCTAACATATTAATCCGCAGCTCCAACCTACAATTTATTCTCATCGGCCAATTTTTTTATTTACTTCTTAAATTAAACGTTATAGATTTCTATCACTAACTAACCAAATTGAATTCACCACTAAATCAAAACCTAAATTTCGATGACGGCACCAGTATCAATCATAAATTCTCATTTACTTCGCTCCTCTTCTCCCCTGTTTAATTGTCTTGACTGTCTGATGTTTGAAATTTGGTCTATTCTTTTGAATAGATGGTCTGGGGAAAATAATGTAGCCTCTTTTTTTAATCGCAACATAACAGAATCAAAAAGATTGTTTTTGCAAGCTCTTTTAAAAGGCTTGCGGCAATATCCACGGCTCATATTGGTGAGTTATGGATTAAATTTATCAATTATTTTTTTAAAAAACCTATGAAAAAAACATTACCATTAATTGTTATCGCCAGCTCAATTTTTCTTGCTTCTCAAGCAAATGCTAAGACAGAAGGAAATTATGCTGGAATTGATTTGATTAAAAATTCAGTTCAGGTGAATAGTCATTCAAATTTGGCGAGTGATCAGGAAAATTTTTCTGAATTTTATACTCATAAGAAAAATGATTCAGGCTATGGAGTTGGCATCAATTACAAATATGCTTTCAATTTTGATAATTTTTTCATTGCCCCTGGAGTTTCTTATAATTTGCTTAATAACGAAGCTAAAACCGGTTTTGATGATGGATTTGCTCCTTATTCACAAAGCATGAAATTAAAATCACAGCTGAGTTTTCAAACCAATTTTGGTTATGATATCACTGATCAATTTTCTGCTTATGTTCCGGTTGGCGTCTCGTTATTTAGCTATGAGCTAAATACAAGTGACAACAATGGTTCTGGCGGCGTTATTAATAACAAGAAATCTGGTGTAGAATCAGCTCTCTTCTTCGGTTTTGGTCTTGCTTACGAGCCAATAAAAAATTGGGTGGTAAATTTGGAATATAATAAATTTCAAAGTTTTGAAGTGACTTCAGCAACCGCAACAGTTGATGGCGGAAAAATTGTTGCTAAAAACAATGTAGACGCACTAAAAGTTGGTGTATCTTATAAATTCTAATTAAATATTATCAGCATCATCAGCAAAACCCTTGCTTATCCACAGCAAGGGTTTTTTTGAAAAAATTGAATTCATCATTCAATCAAAACCTAAATATCAAACAATAAAACTATCAACGACAAAAACTCATTCTTTTAATTAATCTAAGAAACTGCCCCTTATCTTTTTCTTATGTATTGGAAAAAGTCTAGATGTTTCTAGGAAAGATGGTCTGATGGGAGGGTTGCGTTATAGCGCGTATGCCACAAAATATTTATTTACATTAGCTCAGAGTTAAGCTGTCTAGATCCTTATTTATAATATAAAATCGTAACAAATTTTATGAAAAAAAATATAACTTTAATATTAATATCAATTTTATTAACGATATCATCATGCTCTTTATTGGTGGGCAAGGATAGCGATGAATATATTGCAAAAAATGCAAAGCCAATCACTGGAAATGAAAAAATTGAAGAGGCTGACTTTAAAAATCAGAATGGCTTTACGGTTGCGATGATGATTATAGGAAATTTTGAAGATGTCATCAAACAGCAAAAAGAAGGGAAAATGGTCATGAAATTTAAATCAAAAAGTAAAATCATGAAAGGAGATGGCGCTGATGTTGTGTTTGATATTTCTGGATGCTCACCTAATAGAAATGGTTTTTGTGAGGTCTTTGCTGATATAATTGGTTTTGATTCAAATAAGAAAATTTATTTTGAGGTAAAAGATTTTCCTTTGTCGGTTGGGTCAATCAAACCTAAGAAAAATATGTTTTTTCTTTCTGAAACATCTTTAAAATTTACATCCGAAAAAAAAGACCCTCTTGGGGAATATTTGATAAAAGCTAAAGTGAAAGATAAAATTTCTGGTAAAGAAAATGATTTAAGTATTCAGTTTGATGTCGTTGATTCAAGAGTTTAGAAGCTATATTTTGTTTATTTCTTATCATCTTTACCGCTTCACCCATAGATTCTCATATTGGATCAATACTAAGCCTTGCATAAAACGCGCTGATAAGACTTTTTCTATAGTACAAAATTTGTTAAAAAATAGATCCTGGCTGTCGCCATAATGATGTTAAGAGAGAAAATAGTGGTAAACTACAACTAAAAAATATTAAAAAAATTAATGAAAAATCTTCTCTTCATCTGCACCGGAAATATTTGTCGTTCGCCAACGGCGCATGCTTTGGCACTTCATCAAATTAAGAAATTGGGGTTAAAAAATATTGTGGTTGATTCGGCGGGAATTTCTGGGGTTCATGTTGGTGAAAAGCCGGATTCTAGGGCGGTTGCGGTTGGTCGGAAAAGAGGGGTGGATTTTTCAGGAATTTTTTCACGCCAGATTGAGGCGGAAGATTTTGTCAAATTCGATTTGATTTTTGCTATGGATCGTGGGCATATTTCGGCTTTACGGAAAATTTGTCCACCGCAATTTCAAGATAAAATTCAGCTATTTTTAGAATATGCCGATGTAGAAAATCGTTTTAATGATGAGGTGATTGATCCTTATTATGGTGGGGTTGAGGGGTTTGTAGAGGTTTTTGAGTTGATTGAAAAAGGAACGAGAGAAATAATTATTAATGATTAATGGTTAATGGTTAATGATTAATGATTAATGATTATATTTTCTTTTTTCATTAATCATTAACCATTAACCATTAACCATTAGTAATTAGCCATTATTTATTTGTTTTTTGTCCCACCTGGCTACTTTTTTCATCAAGTTTTTTGATTTTTTCTTGCAAATGTGCTTTTTGGGAAGCGATTCTTTGTTGTTTTAATTTATCCATTGCAATTCTTCTTTGCTCACGGCATTTTTCGGCGTCTGCTCTTTTTTGCGAGGAATTGACGCAGGCAATTTCGCCGTCAATTGTGCCTTTTTCTTGGTTTAAATTAGCGACAATTTCGGCTTTGTGTTTGGCAAAATTTTCTTCACCTTTTTCTTCTTGAGCTATTGCTGTGGAAGCTGTGAATAAAGACATAGAAAGGGCAATAATTGCGAATTTATTTTTCATAGATCTTAGATTTTAATGTTAAAAATGGGAAAGTTATTGGTTTATTTTGGAAGGTTTTTCCAAGATAGATAGCGCTAATAGCCAGTCAAGAAAAGAATTTGATGACAGTAAGATTTGTTTATTCTATAGTGCGCGCTCCGATATTCGCGAAATGCCAATCATCCCCAAGAAAGCTGTTCTTAAAGATGTATCGTTAGAAAATCATAATAACTTCTCTCACTTAAAAAATTTAATAATGTCTAATTTCAACGATTTAAACCTAAGCTCCCAAATTCTGACTGCCTTGGAGAAAAAGGGTTACACAACACCAACGCCAATTCAAATTCAGTCAATTCCACATTTGCTTGAAGGCAAAGATTTGCTCGGTATTGCTCAAACCGGAACTGGAAAAACTGCGGCTTTTGCGCTGCCAATTTTGGATAATTTATTTAAAAGCGGCAAATCAGTTCAACACTCAAATGTGCGCGCTTTAATTTTAACTCCAACTCGTGAACTCGCTTCACAAATCGTCGATAATATCAAACTTTATGGTGAAGATTTGCATCTCAAATCGGCAGTGATTTTTGGTGGTGTGAATATGAATAATCAAATCAGAGCCAGCAAACAAGGCTTTGATATTTTGGTGGCAACTCCGGGAAGGCTTTTGGATTTGGTTAATCAAGGTCATTTAAAATTTTCTCAGTTGGAAATTTTTGTTCTTGATGAAGCGGATCGTATGCTTGATATGGGTTTTATCAACGATGTGAAAAAAATCATCGCCAAACTTCCTAAAGAGCGCCAAACTTTATTTTTCTCGGCAACAATGCCTAAAGATGTTGCGGTTTTGGCGGCTTCAATTTTGAATAATCCAGTGCGTGTGGAAGTAACTCCTGAGTCAACAACCGTTGAGAAGATTGATCAAAGAGTCAATTTGGTTGAGAAAGCCAACAAGCCACTTTTGCTCAAATCAATTATTGATAATGAAGGTGATGATAATTTGTTTTTAGTTTTCTCCAAAACCAAACATAACGCCAATCGCATCGTTGAATTTTTAGAAAAACAAAATGTTAAAGTTTCCGCAATTCACGGCAACAAATCGCAATCAGCGCGGGAAAAGGCTTTGGACGGTTTTCGTCAAGGCAAAATTAAAGTTTTAGTTGCAACTGACATTGCTGCGCGCGGCATTGATGTTGCTGGCATCACTCATGTTATCAATTACGACATTCCTAATCATCCAGAAAGTTATGTGCACAGAATTGGGCGCACCGCCAGAGCTGGAAGAGAAGGCATTGCCATTTCTTTTTGTGATCACACTGAAACTGGTTTGCTGAAAGACATTGAAAAAGTTATCAAAATGAAATTGCCAGTTGACGAAACTCATCCATTTCATGGCGTGAAAGCAACCGCAGCAGCTAAAAGCGCGCTGCCGGCAAAAGAGCGCCCAAAAAGTGGTTATCGCAGCACGCCAAAACCTGCTTTTGCTGGTGAGCGCAAGCCTTCATATTTTGCTGAAACTAGAAGATGGAAAGATGGCGAACGACCTTCTAAACCAAAATTTTCTGATGATAAAAAACCTAGATTTAACGAAGAGCGCAAACCGCGCGCTGATTTTAGAGAAAATTCTGAGCGCAAATTTAATAATGATCGCCCAGCTCGCGATGGTGAAAATAGAACTCCAAGACCAAGATTTGGTGGAGATGATTCTAGGGCAAAACCAAGATTTAACGATGATCGCCGCCCATCATTTTCTAGCGAAAATAGAGCGCCAAGATTTGGTATGAATGAAAATTCTGAGCGACCAAGACGCGATTTTTCTGATCGCAAACCAAGCGGATTTGGTGGCGCTAGAACTTCTGATCGCCCAGCTTTTCGAGATAATGCGGAAAGAAAATTTGACGATAAACGCCCATCAAGATTTTCTGGCGAAGCTTCGGCTCGACCAAAATTCAGCGATGATCGCCGCACTAATTCTTATGATTCTAAAGATCGTCGCAGCAAATTTACTTCTGACGATAAATTTCCAAAGCGTGATTTTGGCGATAGAAAACCAAGTGGATTTGGTGGCGGATTTGGCGGCGATAGAGCAAAACCAAGATTTGATGATCGCGGTGCTAAACCAAAATTTGGCGAAAATAAATCTCGCAGCTTTGATTCAAAACCAAGAGGCGAGGGCGCAGGCCAGCCAAGAGGCGAAGGCAGAATCGGTCGCGCTTTTTCCAAAGATCGCAATAATTCTGGCGGCAAATTTTCTGGCGGATTTGGCGGTGGCAGAAAGCCAACTAAACCGACTAATCGTTAATTAACTCTAAGACTAAAAACTAAAATGATAAAAATAAAAGACCTTTCAATTTCATTTGCCGGATATCAGCTTTTTGAAGATGTTAACTTTATTATCAACCGTGGTGAAAAGGTTGGATTTATTGGGCGCAACGGTAGTGGCAAAAGTACCTTTTTAAAATTAGTGCTTGGGCAATTAGAGCCAGATAGCGGCGAAGTGGAAATTCCTAAAGGTTATAAAATTGGGCATTTGGAGCAGCATATTAAATTTCATCACAAATCAGTTGTTGAAGAAGTTTGCAGTGTGCTGCCTGAAGACCGCGAATATGAAGGTTGGAAAGGTGAAGAAATTTTAACCGGACTTGGTTTTTCGCCAGAAGATATGCTCAAAAATCCCGCTGAATTTTCGGGCGGTTATCAGGTGAAAATAAATTTGGCAAAATTATTACTTGATGAGCCAAATATGTTATTGCTCGATGAACCAACCAACTATCTGGATATTCACTCGGTGCGTTGGTTAAAAAGATTTTTGCAAGAATGGGAAAATGAATTGATTTTAATTACGCATGATCGTGATTTTATGGATAGTGTAATTACTCACACTTTAAATATTCACCGCGGCAATTTCAAAAAAACACCAGGAACTACCAAAGGTCTGCGTGAAAAAATTGCTCTTGAAGAAGAGATGTATGAAAAAACTCGCATCAATGAAGAGAAGCAACGCGAAAAAACTCAAGAATGGATTGATCGCTTCAAAGCCAAAGCCAGCATGGCTTCGCGCGCGCAGTCAAAAATGAAAATGCTCGACAAGCAAGATAAAAAAGAAAAGCTCGAACATATCGCCACATTAGATTTTGAATTTAACTGTATGCCTTATGGCAGCAAAGATGCTTTGGTGGAAGTTGGCGGTATAACTTTTGGTTATGAAGGTCACGAAACTTTAATCAAAAAATTAACTTTCCGCGTTTGTGCTGAAGATAAAATTTGTATCATTGGAAAAAACGGTAAAGGAAAATCAACTTTGCTAAAATTAATCACTGGTGATTTAACGCCTTTGGAGGGAACTTCTCGGTGCAATAATAAAACTGAAATCGGCTATTTTGGGCAGATGAATATTGATCGCTTGAATCCACAGCTGAGCATTTATGAAGAAATGCAAAACGCCGCGCCAACTGCCAACCAAACCACAGTGCGACGCGTTGCCGGCAATATGATGTTTTCGGGAACTTTATCGAATAAAAAAATCGAAGTTCTCTCCGGCGGTGAAAAAAGCCGCGTGATGCTTGGCAAAATTTTGCTCAAACCATCAAATTTATTGCTGCTCGACGAGCCAACCAATCACTTAGATTTAGACTCTTGCGAATCCTTGCTTGAAGCCATCAAAAACTTCGACGGCGCAGTGGTGATGGTCACTCACAGTGAATATTTTTTGAAAGAAGTTGCTAATAAATTGATCGTATTTGATGACGATAAAACTTTTGTTTTTGAAGGTGGTTATGAAGATTTCTTGAGAAAAGTGGGCTGGCAAGACGAGAAGTAATCCTCTGTCATCCTGAGTTCATCTGTCATCCTGAGCTCATCTGTCATCCTGAGTTCATCTGTCATCCTGAGCTCATCTGTCATCCTGAGTTCATCTGTCATCCTGAGCTTAAGCGAAGGATCTCATGAAACGAGCTCGGTCTAGGTTTTTATTCACGGCTCGGCTCATGAGATCCTTCGCTGCGCTCAGGATGACAATAAGTTTAGGATGACAATAAGTTCAGGATGACAATAAATAGTTAAATTAATCTGAAGAGCATCTATGCAAATAATAAAACTAAAAAAAGGACAAGATCGTAAAGTTAATTTTGGTCACCCGTGGGTTTATTCTAATGAGATTGACAGCACTCCAAAGCTTGCTGAAATTACATCGGGCAGTTTAGTTAAAATTGTAAATGCTTTTGATAATTTTTTAGGCATTGGCTATTACAACCGCCATTCACTTATCGCCGCGCGCATTTTAACTAGAAAAGAAAATCAAGAAATCAATCAAGAATTCTTCGTCAAAAAAATTGAATCAGCTTTAAAACTGCGCCAAGATTTTTTCTCCGAGCCGTTTTATCGTTTGATCCATTCCGAAGCTGACGGTTTGGCTGGCTTGATTATTGATCGCTTTGATAATCTTTTGGTTTTGCAAATTGCCACTGCGGGAATGGAAAATTTGTTGGAGATTTTGATTGCGGCGTTGAATCAGGTTTTTGGCGCGCCGGTTCTGGTTTTGAGAAATGATATTTATGCTAGAAAATTGGAAGGTTTGGAAGAATATGTCAAAGTGATTCAAGGCGAATTGCCAGCTGAAAATATTCTGATTGAGAATGATCTGAAGTTTAAATTCAACCCGCAAGAAGGGCAAAAAACTGGTTGGTTTTTTGATCAAAGAGAGAATCGTAAATTTGTGGCATCACTGGTTAAAGAAAAAGATGTGTTAGATTGTTATTGTTATAATGGTGGCTTTGGAATCAATGCTGCTGCTATGAAAGCTAATTCAGTAACTTTCATTGATTCGTCAGATTTGGCAATTAAAAATGTTCGCGAGAACATTGCGTTGAATAATTTGAACGCTGAAAATTGTCAGTTTATCAATGGAAAAGTTTTTGACGAATTAGAAACTTTAATTAAAGTGGGCAAAAAATTTCAGGTGGTGGTGCTTGATCCGCCAGCTTTTATAAAATCCAAAAAAGATTTTTTTACCGGCATTAAAGGTTATGAAAAACTAACCAAACTTGGCGCAAAATTAGTTGCTAAAAATGGTTATTTATTCATCGCTTCTTGCTCGCATAACGCTGGTTTGCCAGACTTGATCAGGGCAACGGCAGAAGGAATTGATAAAGCAGGAAAAACTGCCAAAATTATCAGAATTTTCGGCGCTGGATTTGATCATCCGATGCATCCGGTTTTGTTGGAAAGTGAATATTTAAAATCGATTACTTATCAGATAAGTTAATAAAATTGTCATCCTGAGCGTAGCGAAGGATCTCTTGAGACGGGAACCGAACTTATATCACGAGATCCTTCGCTACGCTCAGGATGACAATGATTATAGGATTACAGTTAAACATAAAATTAATTTAAATTAAAAAATGACGAAAAAAATTTTAGTAACCGGCGCGATTGGACAAATTGGTTCGGAATTGGTTTTGGCTTTAAGAGAAAAGTTTGGCAATGAAAATGTTGTGGCTTCGGATTTGCGTGAGCCGGCGAATGTTCAAGATTTTCAACCGTTTGAAATTCTGGATGTTTTGGACAAAAGAGGTTTAGAAAATGTTGTTAAAAAACATAATATTGAAGTGATTTATCATTTAGCGGCGATCCTTTCTGCGGCTGGCGAGAAGAACCCGCATCTTTGTTGGGATGTGAATATGAATGGGCTTTATAATGTTTTGGAAGTTGCCAGAGAGATGAATTTAAAACAAATTATTTGCCCAAGTTCAATCGCCGTTTTTGGCCCGGAAACTCCACGCCAAAACACTCCGCAAGAAACTATTATTTTGCCCAAAACTATGTATGGCCTAACTAAAGCGGCGGGTGAATTATTGTGCGAATATTATGTTGCCAAATTTGGCGTTGATGTGCGCGGTATTCGTTATCCTGGTTTGATTAGCTATAAAACTCTTCCAGGTGGCGGCACAACTGACTATGCGGTGGAGATTTTTTATGAGGCAATTAAAAATAAAAAATACACCTGCTTTTTGGAAGAAAATACAATTTTGCCAATGATGTATATGCCTGATGCAATTCGTGGAACTATTGATTTAGCGGATGCTGATTTCAAAACTTTAAAACATCATTGCAATTTTAATTTTGCGGGAATGAGTTTTTCTTGCGCAGAAATTGCGGCGGAAATTAAAAAACATATTCCGGAATTTACGATTGAATATAAACCAGATTTTCGTCAAAACATCGCCAATTCTTGGCCACAGTCGATTGATGATTCTTCATCTAAGCAAGAATGGAATTGGAAACCTCAATATGATTTAGCCAGAATGACGGCGGATATGATTGAAAAGCTTAGAGCAAAATTATCAATTTAAGATCGATAAAATTCTATGCTTAAGCTTGTAACTTTTGATATGCCAACTCTGGATAGAATTGCTTTGAGTCAGGATTCTTTGCGAGAGCTTGTTGGGCGGTTGAATGTTGAGGATCAAAATAAGATTCTGGAAAAATATAATGAAATTATTCTTTTCTTGCGGAAAGAATTAAAAGCTCAGCCCGGTCAAACTGTAGCTCCGGATCATCATCAAATGGAAAAATTATCTGAATTAACTCATGAGCTGCATACACTTTTCCCAGATGCTTTAATTGTTGCAGCAGGTGGTAATGGGTTTAATAAATTGCATCACATGATTGAGTTGCTTGAACCCGAAGCGCATTTGGTGGGTTATGTTGGTAGTGATGAAAATGGTACAATATTAATTAAGTGTGCAGAAAAATCTGGTTTTAAAACTGACCATATTGCAATCAAATCTTCTTCATCTAAAGCATCGTCAATTTTTTTATTATCCGCAGACGAATCGCTAGACAAATCCCCAGATAAAGTTTGTGTTCGAGATACCAGATTCAAATTTGAACAAAATTTTTATAATTCAATCTTTGTAGATCCAGCAATAATTGATCTGATAAAAAGTGCCCATTTCATTGATTTTAGTCATCGTGCAATAAACATATCTGATGAGATGATGGAAAATCTTTTGCGAATAATTGGTGAACAAACAATAGTTTCTTACACCCCACCAGCTCAGCAATCTGATCTTTCTCAATCAACAATAAAATTTTTGCAAAGAGTCGATTTGTTAACTTTAAATTTTGAAGAGGCGCAAAATTTATTTGGTGGTGAATGGTTGGGGTTTGATAAATGCCCGCCAGATTATATCGCAAGAATTCGTCAGCAATATATCACCAAACCAAATCAATTAATTGTTGTAACTGATGGCGCCAATGGAGTGTTTATTGTTGGGCAAGATCATGCCAGAAAATATGATATTCCACGATTAAACGGCAGAATTGAAAACACGGTTGGAGCCGGAGATAGCTTTGCGGGAATCTTTATGGCGCTTTATATAAAACAGCTTGAAGATAAAAAACCAATTGATGATGCTTTTCTGGAAGGTGCGGTTGAAAAAGCGGCGCGAGTTGCTGCGGCAGTGGTTCAACAGCCAGCTGCTCAGCTTGAAAAAGATTTGATTCGTGCTGCTATTAATAATAATATTCCAACTCGTGGCATTGTTAGCAATGCGCCAGAAAATCAAAATGCTCAACAAAGTTTATCTTTATGATTCTAGAAAAAATAAAATTACAAAATAATGTCTATTTTATAAGAATGAAAAAAGGTAATAATTATTACTGGCATTATGTTAATGTGGCAAAAAATAAAGAGCCGTTATTAAAAAATATCCAAGCGCAAGAAATTAATATCGCTGATTTTGGCGATATTTTGGAATCAGGTTGGGGCGTTTCTCCGTCTGAAGAAATTAAACAAAAATATTTTCACAATTAATTTTAAAATAAAATGATCAAGCAAGAATTTTTAAATAATATCGCTAATGAGCTAGAAGAATTAAAGGTTGGAGGGCTTTATAAATCTGAATATGCAATTACTTCTTCGCAATCTGCGGAGGTGGAAATTATTGATAAATCTGGTCAAAAAAAATCAGTGATTAATTTGTGTGCCAATAATTACTTAGGGCTCGCCAATAATATGCATTTGCGTGAAGTGGCAAAAAAGGCGATTGATAAATATGGCTTTGGAACGGCTTCGGTGCGCTTTATTTGCGGCACGATGGATATCAATCAGGAGTTTGAAAAAAAGATGGCGGAGTTTTTGGGTTATGAAGATGTGATAACTTATAGCTCTTGTTTTGCGGCGAATAATGGAGTTTTTGCAGCATTGTTTGAGGATAAAGATGCGATCATTTCGGCGGATTTAAATCATGCTAGTTTGATTGATGGAATTAGACTCTGCAAGGCGCAACGATTCTTCTATAAATTTGATGATATGGCGGATTTGGAAGAAAAAATTAAAGCCGCAGTTCCAACTTCAAGAACTAGAATCATCGTTACCGACGGCGTGTTTTCAATGGATGGTGATATTGCTAAGCTGCAAGAAATTTGTGATTTAGCTGAAAAATATAATTGTTTGGTAATGGTTGATGACTCACACGCTACCGGATTTATTGGTGAAAATGGTCGTGGAACAATTGAACTTTGCGATGTAATCAAACGCGTTGATATTTTATCAAGCACTTTGGGCAAAGCTTTGGGCGGCGCTGGCGGCGGTTTTATTGCTTCCAAAAAAGAAATCATCGACAAACTCAGAAACAAAAGCCGACCATATTTATTTTCTAACAACGCCATTCCGGCTGTTGCAGCTGTGGCTTTGGAGATTCTGAATATGCTTAAAACTTCCAAAGATTTAATCGCCAAACTTGCTGATAATACTAAATATTTTAGAAGCAAAATGGTGGAAGCTGGTTTTGATATCAGAAAAGGAATTCACCCAGTTGCGCCAGTAATGCTCTACGACGCCAAACTTGCGGCAGCAATTGCCAAAGATTTAATTGAAGAAGAGGGAATTTATGTTGTCGCTTTTTCATTTCCGGTTGTGCCGAAAAACGAAGCGCGAATCAGAGTGCAAATTTCTGCCGCTCATTCAAAGGATCATCTTGATAAAGCAATTGCTGCTTTCATCAAAATTGGTCGCAAACATCAGGTGATTAAATAAGGGTAATATTTTCTTATCCTTATTATCAAATTTTTATCACCAAACTTTCTTCATTTACCTCTCTTAAAAAATATCTATAAATTTTTCTAAATTAGATTTGTCAATATTATTATTGACAAATAATTAATGCTTAAATATTTCTGTCAGCTTCGTTTTTATTATTTTTTTAGATTCATTTGTTATGACAAAGACTGAGTGGCATTTTTTATTAACTAAATTGTAATAATTACTTTGAAAGAGCGCGTCGATAATTTTATAGAAAGCATATACAAGCTTAGAACTGTTGAAGGTGGATTAATGTTATTGAAGCATCACGCTCAAAACAATAATTCCGATGATCTGGATTCTCTGGATCAATCTTACAATATCATTTCTTCTACTAATCAGAAATTAATTAGCAGCATTAACAAATGTCTTGTGGCAAAAGATGTTGCTGCGATCAAAAACTTTTCTTCCCAAATGGCAGAAATTTCCAAAAATATTTCTGATGTTGTGGAAATTATTAATCATGTTAAATCACAAAACATTCCGGGAAAATCAGAGATGGTTGAAATTCTGCAATTTTGTTCAGCTAATTTTTCTGTGGATCAATTTATTAATGTGTTTGTAGCAATTAATGGCAATGAATCAGAGTTGCGTCAACAAATTATAGCTTTGGGGGATGTATGCGAAAACATTCTTTAGAAGAACAATCAACGGCAGAACCAAAGAGAGTGCAGCATCACTTTGCTCAAAATATGGATAAGGTGATGAAATATATTGATTATGGTGCACATGAAGATTCTATAATTCTTGGCGCTTCCAATCCAATATTTCCACCACACGAGCTGATTCTTAGAGCGGCAAGTGCAGCTTTATTCGCTGGTGAAGATATTTATTCCGGCGAAAGAGAATCGCAGCAACGAGATGGTAATACTTTGCGTTATTATTCGTCGCGTTCAGGAAGAGGAATTAGGAAATTGCGAGAGGCTCTAAAGACATATTGTTTAGCACAAGGATTTCCCTCAGATTCTGAGTTTATGGTAACTGGATCAATTCAATCTGGAATATTAGCTTCATTCTTTGATAAGGTTCTCGAAGAAGGTGATGCGGTTTTATTGACTACTCCTACATATGGTCCATTTTTTTCCATGCTTGATCGCAGGAAAATTAAAATCAAAATGACAGACTTAACAGCTGATACCAATTGGAAATTGACCCCAGCAATATTGGAAAAAATGTTAAGTGATTCATTAGAAGCGAAGGCATTTTTATTTATCCATCCAGGAAATCCAATGGGCGAGGTTTATTCTCGTGAAGAATTAGAAGCCATAGCTCAAGTTTTTGTAGCGCATAATGAATGGCGTAAGCAAAATGGTCGGGAACCTCTGATTGTTTTTGCCGATGAGGTAGCAAAAAATATTACCTTTGATAAAGATAAAAAATTCACCAGCATTGGATCAATAGTTGGCATGGAAGATTTTACTTTAACTGCTTGGTCACTATCTAAAGACCAAAGCCCGGGTTTGGGCGTTGCAATTGGTATTGGCCCGAAAGCAATAATAGAACAGGTTAGAAATGAAGATACTGGCCCGGCATTTGCAATGCAAGTTGGTGCGGTACAGATGTTTGAATTAGCAAATAAAGAGGCAATGGATAAACATTATGCAGAAGCAAGCGCAATTTATGTGTCTAATATAAATTTAGTTCAAGGTTTATTAGAAAATCTTGATTCAACATTAAGACGGCAAGTTAGAGATATAAAGCCAGAGCAGAAATTAGTTGGATATGATCAGGCTCCAGATGGTGGTTTTCAATTTGTATTTAATGCTAAAGGACTTTTAGGAGCAAAATTTCCCGATAATTATATGCATATTCCAAATTTGGAACAAAGACGTATTAAAAGCAGTCTTGATCTTGCTTGGTACTTAAGAGAAACTGCAAAAGTTGAATTTATACCTGGAGAAGGTTTTGGTTTTGAAGGAGAAGAAATGGTTTTTCGTATGACGATAGGTAAGCGCCCAGAGCAGTTGCAAGAAGCATTCAATAGAGTAAGTGACCATCTTTTAATATTATCAATGGAACCGCAGTTTATATTTCAAATTGGAGAATCTTCAAATCTAAATACGAATCTCATAAAATCTCATGGAATCTCATGAGAAATAATATTTTCAGCTAAAAAATTTAAATTAAATGTTTTTTAGTAGGGAATTTTTTACTTCTAACTTCATCACAAAACTCTGTGACAGCTTTGTCAATTTCGTTTGCTAAATTGGCATAATTTTTGACAAAGCGTGGCTTGAATTCTTGGTTTAAGCCAAGCACATCATCAATTACCAAAACTTGCCCGGAGCAATCAACAGAGGCGCCGATACCAATTGTGGGAATTGAAATTGATTTGGTAATTTGGCTAGCAAGTGCAGCTGGCACTCCTTCAATTACGGTTGCAAATGCGCCGGCTTTTTCTAAATCAATTGCAATTTGGAGAATTTCTTTGGCAGAATTTTCATCCCTGCCTTGATATTTATAACCGCCCATTTCAATAACTTTTTGGGGCAATAACCCGATGTGCCCCATCACCGGAATGCCTTGATCAACTAGGAATTTGACGGTTGTGATCGTCTCTTTAGAAGTTTCAATTTTCACCGCATCACAACCAGTTTCATTGATAATTTTTTGTGCTGTTTCCAAGGCTTGTGTGGGTGATTTTTCAAAAGATCCGTAAGGAATATCAACCACAATCAAAGCCCTTGATGCTGCTTTAACAACTGCTTTGCCGTGATTTATCATCATCTCAACACTAACCCCCAAAGTATTTTCCATCCCATAAATCGCCATTCCTAGAGAGTCGCCAACTAAAATCATATCACAATGTTTATCCAAAATTTTGGCAATTGGATAAGTATAAGCAGTTAAGCAGGTGATGGGAGTTTTTTGGTTTTGGAAGTTTTTTATTTTTGACATAATCAATTAATTTTTTTAAGGAGTTGGGATGGCTAATCGTTGTTTTAAATATTGATCAATTTGACCAAGGTTATTGTTTTTTTCTATCGCTCCGGCTTTGCCTTTAAAATTAACTGCGATATTGATTGGAACTTGGTTTTGTCTGGTTCCGGAGATGAAAATGAAATTGGCGTTGGCGTCTAAATTTTGGTTAGTAGCATCAAACTCGCCGGAAATAACGCCGTTAATTCCAAGGCTGCTGGCTTTGATGCTGAATTGATCAGGATTGTTTTTTTTGATCGCAAAAGCGCCGGAAACATCTTTGAAAATACTTACCGTTTCGGAATTATATAAAATATTTTCAGGCTTGCTTAATTCTTCCTGATATTTTTTTAGCTGCGCCATTTTAACCGCCAAATCATAAACCCCAAAACCTTTGATCGCAATATTGGCGCCAATAAATTGACCGTTAGCATCTAAGTTTTTTAAAAATTCAGTTTTGTTTTCAGCGCTTGAATTTAAAACCGCAGAAAAATTAGAAATGCCGGAAATATTTTTGATGTTCAGTAAATCATCTAAAATTTTACCGCTATCAACCCCAATTAATTCAAGGCTGCCATTGATAGTTTTGCTATTTTTTAAAACCATCGAGCCTTTGTATTTGACTTCGCCTTGATAGGTTTTGAGATTAAAATTATCAAAATTGACAATGCCGTTTTTAATTTTTCCGGCAATTTTAACATTATTTGCCTGCCAAGAATCAATCAGTAAATTTTGAATATTAATCGCAATATTGCCGCTAAATTCGTCAAGAGCGGGCAGGTCAAAAAATAAATCATTCAAATTTTTATCGGCAGATTTTAACTGGCTTTGATATTGAAAATTATTGGCGCTTAAATCGATATTAATTTTGGGGCTGTTATTGCTAATATCAAATTCAATACCACCTTTTAAATCAAGGTTGGCGGATGAAAAATTAAGATCAGAAAATTTTAAATAACCTTGCCCAAATTTTATTTTCAAACCTTGATTATTGAAATTTTCATTATGATAAACCAGCTGATCAAATGATAAGGAAATATCACGCTTGGCGTCAATAGTGCCAAGCCAGAGCAGTTTTTTTAGCAGAGAGCCGCGCGATAAATAAGGGCTTGGTTTATCATCAAAATAATCGTCATAGTTAAAATAATTGATGCGCAAATTAATATTGGCGTTGGAAATGCCGGTTGAATCGTCAATTTTCAAATCGCCAGTTACAATATTTTTATTATCGTTAATCGCCAAATTGAAATTGGTTAAAACATTGAAACTGGGCAGAATTAGTAAATCGGATTTTAAATTATAATTATTGAGAATTTTTGGTTTAAGATTTTTAGTATCAAATCCCAGCCAAGACAAAGATTTTTGTAAATCTTGCCCAACAATTTCCACCTTGCCGATAAATTTGGGAATATCATTATCGCGTTCTAAAACGCCTTCCACCTTGAGCAAAGCTGATCCGGGAATTTCTACCGATAAAGGTTGGAGCAATAAATTATTGTTAGTGGTGATAAAATTGAGGCTAATATTGTGCAAATCATTTTCATAATATTTGGCAAGTTTAATTTTAATTTTAGCGCCAAAATCCAGATTATTAAAAAACGGATTAGCGCTGTTTGTTTTGATGGGTTTTTCTAAAAAATAAGTTTTGTTTTCATCATTTGAAATGATTGGCTGGGCGAGAAAATTTTGAATAATTTCATTTTCAAAATTAACCAAATTAGAGCTGTTATTCAAAGCGCCGGAAAACCACACGCTGTCAATATCAATATTATTAAAATCAAAATTAGCGCTAATTTCCGGTTTGGCTCTAACAAAATTAGCCAAAATATTGCCGCTTCCTTCCATCAAAGCAGATTTGATGGCAATATTTTCAATGTCGATTACTCCGGCTTTATTTTCAATTTGAGCGCTAATTTTAATTGGTTCGGTTGAATTTATTTTGCGATAAAGCAAATTATTTTTTGAAACATATTTGCTCAAAAAGGCTTTCAAATCAATGATCTGCGCCTCAACTTTGCCGCTGAAATTAGATCTAATTAAATCGTCAATATTAGAATCAGAAAATTTGCCGCTTAAAGATAAATTTAAAATTGCTGATTGAATAATGAGTGATGATTCTTCTTTATTTTTGGCATTAGCAACCAATAAAAAACTGGTTGGCTCGCCATCTGATAAAAACCCGCCTTCAACGCGAAAAATTTGTTTTTTTAAATCATTTTTGAGAGAAAAATTAATGCTACGAAATTCCAAAGCGACTTCGTTTTCAGTATTGTGGCGCACAAAAGAACCATTTTTGCATTGAATTGATTTAATATTTTGAAAGTTAAAAGTTGTGCCGTTATTGGTAAAATTAAAAATGTGATTCAAAATATTATCTTGAACAACCTTGTCCGGCGCAGCTTTAGACTGTTCTTGTGTTTCGATTTTAGAAAAATATTTACTATCAATATTAGGGTTTTCAAAAACTAAACTGCCAATTTCAATCTTGCCTTTAAGCAAAGAAAAGATATTCGGTTTGATGATTAAACGGTGAATATTGATGTCGCTGGAATAATGATCAGTAATTAATTTGGAAATGGTGGCGTTTTTTAAAGATATTTTTGGGATAGGCAGAAAGCTGATTTTTAATTTGCCTTGCGCTGAAAAATTGGCGCCAAGTTTTTGACTGATACTTTGTTCTAACTTTGATTTGAGCGGCGCGGTGTTGATAAAAAAAGGTGCGGCAATTAGAAGTGCAACGAGCAAAACAAGATTGGCAATCGCAATTCGAATCAATGTTTTCTTCATTATTCTATTTTATCCAGATGATTAATAATCAAATCAGTAATCGCCAAATTCTGCGATTTAAATTGACTAAAAGATATTAAAAGCAAATAGATCATTGCAAAAATTATCAACGCATTAACCAAATGATCTTTGCTGGGATTGCGGTCTGTATCGGCTTCTAGATTAATGAGCTGGTGTTTTTTGTTTTTGGTGTTGCAGCTGCTGGTGATATTTTTGAGATATTCTTCAATAACTTCATTTTTCATTTTTAAAAAATGACAATAGCTTTTGATAAAGCCAATCAAATATAAATGTTTGGTAATCAAATGCAGAGAATCTTCTTCCAATGCAATAATGTCGTTTAACTTCACTTTCAAAGTGCGACTAACTTCGTCAAGAGTGATTTTTAAATCTTCTCTAGTTTGTTTTAAAGTTTGACCGATGGTTTTTTCCAGATTACTCATTATTCAAATTTTTAATAATTTTAATCAAATGGTCAGATGCCTGCAAATTAGCGCATTTAAAGGCGTTATTAGACATTTTTTGTAAAGTAGTTGGATTATCAATCAGCTTTTCCAAAGTGGCGGTGAGATTGTTAATGGTAAAATCCGCCTCTTTAATCACAATGGCGCCACCAGCTTTTTCAATGGCGCGCGCATTTTTTTCTTGATGATTATCAGCAGCTAAAGCGAAGGGAACTAAAATCATCGGTTTTTTAGCGCAAGTAAATTCAGCCAGTGAAGACGAGCCTGATCTGGCGATCACTAAATGAGCTTTAGAAATTTCTTCCGCCATATTTTCAAAAAAATGGCTGATAACGATATTGATATTAAAAGATTTATATTGCTCAAAAGTTGCCGGCAGGCTTTCTAAGCGGCATTGTTGAGTGATGTGTAGATGGTTTTTTAATTCATCGCGCAAATTAAAAAACGCTTTAGGCAAAATATCGCTAAATATTTTTGCCCCGCCCGAGCCGCCCAGCACAAGAATATGGAAGAGTTCAGTATTGCTATTGTGATTATAAAATTGTGAAGCCAGCAAAACATCGTAACCCAAATTATCAATCACTTGAATTTGTTGGTTGAAATCCGGCAATTGATATTCTTGTTTGCTCAGCGCCAGAATTTCTTCGCGAATTGGATTGCCCGTGAAAACAAGCTTGTCATCCTGAGCGTCGCGAAGGATCTCATTATGTTGAGAGAGATCCTTCGCTGCGCTCAGGATGACACCTTCAGTTTGCTCATAAGACAAAGCAATCTTGTTGGCGAACCGAGCGAAGATACGATTTACCTTACCCAAATGCGCATTTTGTTCATGCAAAATAATTTTTTTGCGCAAAATAACTGCCGCAATTAAAACCGGAAAAGTGGAATAGCCGCCAAAAGCGACAACGGTTTTAGGCTGATATTTGGCTAGCCAGAACAATGATTGCAAAACTCCCAGCGCAATTGCTATTCCAGCACCAAGCAATTTCAATGGTGATTTATTGAGTTTTGAAGAGCTGATAATGCGCCGCCCATAAGGCTTGCCGGCTTTATGATATTTGCGATAATTTTGATCCCCGAAAACAATCACCCGAAAACCTTGCTCGCTGAGTTTTTGCGCCACAGCTTGTGCCGGGAAAATATGCCCGCCAGTGCCGCCAGTTGTGAGGATAATTGTTGAAGCCATTGTGATAAAAAATAGAAAATGAAATGAATGACGAACTATAAAAACTGGATTTTATCATTCAACCGTTCTTGACAATTTATGGCGCGGTAGTAAAACAGGTTCTTTTTTTATTTTCAAATTCCTTAAAGAATGAAACATTTCATCGATCTGAATCAAATCAGTGCTGGCGAGCTTAAAAGCATTATTGCTCTTGCCAAAAAACTTAAAACTTTAAATTATCAAACTAGCAAAAATTTATTGCCCGGAAAAAATCTGGCGATGATTTTTGAAAAGCCGTCAACGCGAACTCGGGTTTCCTTTGAAGTTGCCATCAACCAGCTCGGCGGCAATGCGGTGGTGATGAATGCTTTAGATATGCAATTGGGCAAAGGCGAAACGGTTGCCGACACTGCTAAAGTTCTATCGCGCTTTGTGGACGCTGTGATGGTGCGCTGTAAGGATCATAATTTATTGGTGGAAATGTCTGAAAATTCAACCGTGCCAATCATCAATGCGCTGAGCGATTATAGCCATCCGTGCCAAATTTTAGCTTCAATTTTAACTATTGAAGAACATCTAGGAAATATTCAGGGCAAAACTTTAGCTTGGTTTGGTGATGCTAATAATGTTCTAAATTCATACATTCATGCAACAAAAGCTTTTGATTACACTTTAAATATTGCTATTCCTGGGAGCTTAGATTTCTGTAATGGCGAAATTGCTGCTGCACAAAAAAACGGCGCTAAAATTAATTTATATCACGACGCCAAACTAGCCGCCAAAAACGCCGATGTTTTAATTGCCGACACTTGGATTTCAATGGGGCAGGGCGCAGAGAAAGATGAAAAAGCTAAACAAGAAAAATTAAATTTATTAATGCCTTACCAAGTGAATCAAGATTTGATGAACCTCGCCAGCCCAAACGCCATCTTCACCCATTGCCTTCCTGCTTATCGCGGTTATGAAGTTACTGCTGAAGTGATTGACGGCAAAAACTCAGTAGTTTTTGATGAGGCAGAAAATCGTTTGCACGCTCAGAAGGCGATTTTGTTGTGGTTGTTTGGGGTGAGTTTGGATTAGCTAATCAAAATATTTATCAGGCTAAATCGTTTTCAACCAATTGAATTAACTTATGGCAAAAAGCCCAAGAGAAAATTCTAAAACTTTATTAGAATTAGTCACAAAAGTTTATGACTTATTTTTTGGTGAAAAGCGTGATGAAGCTAAAAAGTTGATCAGTCAAATTCAGCAAGATTTTGGTGATTTAGAAATTGACCAAAAAGAGCTGGATCAAAAAAATGCTGCTGGACACACATCTTTGCATATCGCTGGTTTGATAAGAAAATTATGTGGGAATGAAGATCTCTTTAATTTTCTTATTGACAAAGGTGCAACTTTGGGCGTTGAAGATAAGGTGGATCAAGGTTTTGAAGAGTTATCGGTTCGTAATGAACCTAAGACTATTTTAATTATTGGTAAAGATGTGCGTGAGGACTATCTGGGGGGTGTTAATGAAAAACCTTGGATTAGTGTGATTAGGATAGATAAGCCAGATGAATATAATGCAAAAATCGCAGAGATAAAACTCAAAATGCAAGAAGCTGCTAAGCAAAACCATAAGGCGCCGATAACGTTAGTTTTTGATTTTCATGGCGTTCTTAAAGATAATAATTTTTTGATTGACCTTGGTGGAAGGTTACTTTCTTTTTATGACTTTTTGATGGATTTAGACATTAAATCTTTTTCTCAAGCTCCACTTATTATCCAAGTTTTTTCTTGTCATTCTGGAGCTTTTATTGCGCAAACCGATAAAGATGATAAATCAGAATCTCATAGCTTTAATTCCAGACAATCAATGCTCAGAAGAGCTATTCCACAAGGCTGCTTTTTAGTTTTTAATGCAGGAAAATATCCTGTAGAATCCAATCCTGTTAATCGAAATATAAGGCAGTTAATTGCTCATGCAAATCAATCACTTTTTGCAGATCTAGTTTGTAAAATAGCTTCCTCTCCCCAAACATTTAAAGCTATACATAAATCCAAATATGGAGGAGTTGATATTTTTAAATATAGCTACTTAAAAAGAGAATCAATTGAAACGCAAGTCGCACAAGGAAAACCCTTATTGGGCTTATTTAAAAAGCATATCCAGATAAATATTGATAATTTTGCCAGCTTCTATTTAAGAGCAACATTAAATGCACAAAGAGATGATCTATTAAAATATAAGGAAAATGCAAAGAGTATAATTAGTGAAGCGGATATTGTTGAATCTATTAAAATGAATCTCGTCATATTAATTTATAAACAAAATTTGCAAGATCTTCGTTATTATGTTGAATTTGTCATAGAAGAGTTAAAAAAAGATGGAACAATCAAAGATCTAGTTTTGGATTGGGGAAATCTTGTTGAATTTGCTTGCGTTAATGAGGATTTTGAAATTATTAAATTTCTGAGTGCAAAAACCTCTGACATCAACAAAAAATCCAAATATGGCTCATCTCCTTTACATGCCGCTTCTCAAAGTGGTTATGTTGCTGCAATAGATTTGTTGTTATCGCAAGGCGCTAATATTGAATTAGAAAGCGATAATGGTCTTAGACCGCTTCATTTTGCTTGTTATTCGGGAAGTGGTCTTGCAATAGAATTTCTTTTAGAAAAAGGTGCCAATATTCATGCGCGAACTATAAATGACCAATCAGTTTTTGTTTTTGCATGCAACCAAAATTGTCACAAAAGAATTGTTGAATTAATTTTACGCAAAGCATCAGAACAATTTCAGCAATTAACATTGCCAGATGTTAGTCAAGAATTAACTCAAAACTTACAATTGTTCATCCGAGATATTCACGATATTATAAAAAAATCAGATTTAGATGAAAATATAAAAAAACTACTAGAAAATTTCTTACAGGAAAAAGAACAATTATTACCAACTCAGGAACCTAGTGATTGGTTTTTGACAGATGCGAAAAGACCTTCTGCCAGCAGAGTTATTGATGATCAGCGCAATCGAGATAAAACTAAATGCTCGCCATGTAATGTTCAATAAAGTCACCTTCAATTGGCGGGGCTGTTGTGATTTACTAAAATAAAATAATTCTGATCAATTAATTTTTATGACAAAAATCCCAAAAGAAACTCTATTAAGCCTAGTTAAAAAAGTATATGACTCATTTTTTGGCGGAAATATTTCTGGAGCTAAAGATCTGATCTTCAAAATCAAAGAAGATTTTAAAGAGAACAAATTTGATCAGGAGGATTTGGTTGAAAAAGATGCTGCTGGACACACATCTTTGCATATTGCCGGCTTGATAAAAAAATTATTTAAGAATGAAGATCTGTTTAATTTTTTGATTGAAAAAGGCGCTGTTCTGGGTGATGAAGATGTTTTAAATCAGCAAGTTGTACAGCCTTCGCTTTCTGATAAACCCAGAATTATTTTGATTGTTGGTAGTGATGTAAGTGAGGAGTGTCTGGATATAGGTACAAAACCCTGGGTAACTTTGGTTAAAATGGATCAGATGAGCAATTTGGATGAATATAAGAGACTGACCAAAGAAATAAGAATTAAAATGAAGGAAGCCGCCGCACAAAACTCTAAGGCACCAATAACATTAGTTTTTGATTTTCACGGTTCTGTTGAAGGTGATAATTTTTTAATTGATGCTGGTAACTCAAGACTTTCTTTTTTTGATTTTTTAGTTGATTTGAATATTAAAAACTTTGCTCTTGCTCCGCTTATTATTCAGGTTTTTGCTTGTCGCGCCGGTGCTCTTATCGCACAAACTAATAAAGATCATAAGCCGGAACATCATCAGGATCAGGCGTTAAACATCAGACAATTAGAACTTGAAAAGCTTATCCCGCGAGGTTGTTTTTTGGTTTTCAATGCCGGAAAAGATTCCACGCAATCTGATGTGGTTAATCTAAATATCGCACAGCTAATTGCTTACCCAAATCAAACGCTTTTTGCAGATTCGATATATAAAATAGCTTCTTCTTCTGACACATTTAAAATTATACATCAATTATATGGAATTGATGTTTTTAAATATAGCTACTTAAAAACCGAATTAATTGCAGGGCGAATTAAGCAAGGAAAGCCTTTATTGCCGTTATTTAAAAAACATATTGAAGATAATATTGATCGTTTTGCTGTTTTTTACTTAAGGGCAACAGCAAATTTGGGCAGGCAAGAGTTATTGCAATATAAAGAAAATGCCAAAAAAACCATTCGCAAAGAAGATATTGTGCAAACCATCAAGTTGAATGTTTTTAGATTAATCAATAAACAAAATTTAGAAGATTTACGCTACTATGTTGATGTTGTAATCGAGCAGCTTAAAAAAGAAGGAATAAGTTTTGATATTGATGAGCCGGTTTTGGGCACCACAATTCTTTTTTATGCTTGCGAATTTTTTGGTGATGAAAAAAGCCGAGATATTGTAAAGTTTATACTTTCTAAAAAACCGGATGCTAATAAACAATGTGAAGATGGATCGCTCGCTTTATATGCAGCCTGTCAAAAGGGTGATTCAAGATTAGTAAAATTATTATTGGATGCTGGCGCTAATCCAAACCTCACAATAGAAAATGGACTCACATCTTTGCACATAGCCTGCACAAACGCAAAATGCGATGTTCTATCCATTCTTTTGGAGGGAAAAGCTAATATTTATGCTCGAGTCGATGGTCAGTCATCAATACATTTTGCATGTGATGGTGGTCAGGAGGCTGTTAAATTAATTTTACAAAAAGTATCGCAGCATCAGCAATTGGAAGCCTCAAACCCTAACCCGGAATTAAGTAAAAATTTAACATTATTTGCACAAGATGTTGGTGATATTTTAAGCATACCCAATTTAAATCAAGACATCAAAAAACTACTGGAAGATTTTTTACAAAATTCGCGCCCAAAAAATAGCTGGTTTATAACCAATCCTTTAAATCTTTCTGCCAGCAGGGTTGTTGATGGTCAAGACTTGGTCAGTAAAAAAAGCGGGCAATGTGTGGTTTTGTGAAAAATTATTAAACTTGGCAGCTAGCTGCTAATTTATTTGGCTAATTAACCTTAACAAAATCTTATGACCGAAATCCCAAAAGAAACTTTGTTAGATTCATCCATAAAAATTTATAACTTATTTTTCGCTGAAAAATTTGAGGAAGCTGAAAAATTAATACAAAAAATTAGGCAAGATTTTGCAGATAGAAAAATCAAACCGCAAGATTTAGACGGGAAAGATATTGCTGGAAGTACAGCTTTGCACCTTGCCGCGCTAATAATAAAAATTTGCGGCAATAAAAAATTATTTGATTTACTGATTAGTGAGGGTGCTAATCCTTTAATAAAAAATAAAAATGGTCAAAAACCAACCGATTTATTTGTGCCAAGAATTTTCTTGATTGCTGGCAATGAAATAGACGTGAGATATGTTGCTGATGAAGATAAAAAATATGGAGTTTTTTTGTTTAAAATTCTTGATCCAAAAAAATATGATGAGCAAATTGAAGCAATAAAAATACAAATAGCAAAAGCCACGCAAGGAAATCGTATATTACCAATTAAATTTATTTTGAATTTTCATGGTAGAATTGACAGAAATAACAAGCACTTAATTTTTATTGCAGGTAAGGAGATGTATTTTCTCCAACTATTTAAAGATCTTGGGGTAGAGGTTTGTCATGTTCCAACTATATTTGAAGTATTTTGTTGTTACGCAGGATTTGGAATTTTGCAAACTGACAAAAAAGGTAAAGCCAAATACGAAAAAAAAGGTAAAGCCAGATACTCAGATTATGACTTCAATTTTAATCAGAGTGAATTAGAAGAAGTTCTTCCGGGAAACTCTTTTCTCTTGTAATTAATTCTGGAAAAGATTCCACCTCATATGAGGTTGGTGCAGAGCTTGAGAAGCAAATTATTGCATCACAAGACCAATCATTTGTGAAAGATCAATTAGAAAAAATAGCGTCTTTTCCTAACACAATAAAATTTATTTATAAATTTTCTGACAAAACTACTCGTGCATTAAAAATTAATTTTGCTAAAAGAGCGCAGTTGGAACAATGGCTGGCGAAGGATCAGCCAATTTTGCCTTTAGTAATAGAATATATAAAAGAGCAGATTGATATATTTTGTAATTTTTATTTAGAAACAAAACCAAGTAGCTCTGATCAAAAAAAGATGGTCAAATATCAAGAAGAGATCAAGAGAAAAATTGATGATAAAAGCAACAGAGAAATTGTTATCAATCACATAAAATATAATATTCTAAGGTTAATTGACAAAGAGAATCCGGAGGATCTTGAGTCTTATATTAAAGTTTTTATTAAAAAACTTAGAGAAGAAGATGGTTTTGTTTTTAGCATCGACGATCCAATTTTTTCCATTGCGCCTTTGCAATATGCGAGTGATTTTCCCTATAGTGACAAACAGATTAAAATTATTAATTTATTATTGTCCGAAGGGGCGTCTGTTGATACAGAATCTAAATATGACAATACCACCGCTTTGCATAAGGCGGTGTGCAACGAAAATGCTGCATTGGTGAAATTGTTGGCGTCCAAAGGTGCCGATCCAAATAAAAAATCAATTGATGGTTTTACGCCTTTTTACCAAGCTTGCGAAATAGGAAATTATAAAATGGTTGAATTTCTTTTGAACAAAGCTGATTTAAATATAAAAACAAATAATGGCGATTCCCCTTTAAGGAGTGTTTGTAGAAAAAACCACACTGAAATTGTTAAGTTAATTCTTAATAAAGCCTTAGATCTTTTGGCTCAAAAAGTTGCGCCAAAAGATCTAGAATTATTTGAACAAGATGTTGATGATATTTTAAAAGTTCAGGGTTTCAGTGAGGTTGTAAAAAAATTATTAAAAGATTTTGTGCAAAAAAAAGAAAAGTTGCTTTTAGAGCTAAATCCAAAAACTCCTCAATCACATCCTGAAGTTATGAGCGGTGAAAGACAGGTAAATGATGAAACTAAAGAAGATGTCAAAGGACATTCCTAATAAAAATGACAAATATTGTGTCGTTTCACAACATTAATCAGCCTTCAAATAAAAATAATTAAAATTCTTCTTTTAATTATCGTTAGTTTGATGGGTAATTTATTTTTTAACTTTAACAAAATTTATGAAAGAAGACTTAGAACCAAAAACATTATTAGATCGAACCAAAGAAGTTTATGATTTATTTTTTAAAGGAAATAAAGCTAAAGCTTTGGAAAAAATTAATTTAATCAAAGCTCTTCTTGATTCGGGAGAAATAAAATCAAAAGAGCTTCATCAAAAAAATGCAGCTGGAAAAACACCCTTAGATATTGCTCGTGACATAACAAGACTCACTGGTAGCTCAAGGCCAGATCCTGACTATCTTGAGTTGGATAGTTTTTTTAGAGAAAAACTTGCTCCTAGGAAAATTGTTATTTTTGGCGACGATATGGAGAATGAAAATTTTTACTTCGGAAGCGTGATGAAGTTACCCAAAAATATTATTAATACCTTGTCTGAAGAAGGTGAATATGATAAACAAACAGAAGAATTGGCAGAATACTATTCAATGATGGCGGAAGAGAATCCTGATATTCCGGTAACGACAGTCATTTTTTGCCATGGATCTGGCACGCAAGATGGTATAAACATGGTTAAAATTGGTGGCGCCAGAAGATCTATGCCGCAGTTAATAAAAGACATAGGTCTTCAAGAAAATTCTGTGGTTGAACAATTCTCTTGCGGTGCAGGAAGGGGATTTTTAACTGACGAACACGATAATCAAAGTCAGCGAGATTTAAAGTTGGCAATTCCAAAAAGATGTTTTTTTGTTATTAATGGCGGTAAATATTCTATTCTGTCTTTACAGACTCGTTTACCATCAAAAGTAATTTTTGAATCTAAAGACAATTCTTTTTTTCAAATCCAGATTGAGAAAATTGCTAGATCTTCCGGCACACTAAAGATTATTTACAAATCTATCGAAGGTAAGACAGATGACTTTAAATATAATTTTCCAAAAGAAGATGTGTTAAGAGGGTGGTTGGAACATGAAAGAATATTGCCATTACTAACAAAATATATTGGAGATGAAATTGATAGGTTTTTTCATCAGTTTTGTTTAAAGAACCAGACCGAACTTTCTGAGCAAGAAAAAATGAAGATGGCTGCTTATGTCATGGCAATAAAATCTAAAATTCAATCTAATCCGCAAATCATTATTGATTGTGCCAAATCTAATATTATGAGATTGATTTTGAAGGAAAAACCAGAATATCTTAGATTTTATATTGAATTTATGGATATTTTAGCAGAAAAAGATGGTGTAGATTTTAAGGCTGATGATGAGGTTTTAAATGGTTGTCTAATTGAATTGATCTTTTGTATGGGCTCCACAAAAGAAAAGCAGAGCGAAATGTTTGATGCTTTATTTTCTGGAAAATTAAAGCTAGATCCAAATAAGGAGTATAGGGATGGAACCATATTTCATCGGGCAATTATGTGTGGTAATGATGAGTTGGTTCAAGAGCTACTATTAAAGGACGCCGATGTAAATCATAAATCTCGCACCAATGGAATGTCTGCCGTTCATATCGTTTGTCAGAAAGGATCTGCTAATTTGGTCGAGTTATTTTTAGAAAAAGCCGATATTAACTTGCAAACTGATGGCGGTAAATCAGCTTTATCTTTAGCTTGTGATAACAAACATCTTCCTGTTGTGCAATTAATCATGCGTAAAGTGATTCGTCAACTTGATAATCCGGATAATCAATTAGAAATATTTGTAGCAGATGTTAAGAAGATTTTAGAAAGAAAGGATTTGGAATACGAAATACAAACTGAATTAGAAGCTTTTGTGATATTAAACAATATGCCAAAACACCCAGTAATTTCACAACGACAATCAAGGGAATTGCCACCAGCGCAACAATCTCAATCACCAAACAGCGATCCGCAACCGCTTGCGGGTGTGAATTCGGGAAGATCAGTTGTGGTGGTTGAGGATAAGAATGGCAAAAAATGCCCGCCACCTTGCAATGTTTTGTAGAGAATTATTGAGTTTTATTTTTTATCCCGAATTGGCATTTTTAGTTATAAATTAATATTTATCTCTGAATTAATTTTTTAACTTGAACAAAATTTATGAAAAAAGACTTAGAAACAAAAACATTATTAGATCGAACCAAAGAAGTTTATGATTTATTTTTTAAAGGAAATAAAGCTAAAGCTTTGGAAAAAATTAATTTAATCAAAGCTCTTCTTGATTCGGGAGAAATAAAATCAAAAGAGCTTCATCAAAAAAATGCAGCTGGAAAAACACCCTTAGATATTGCTCGTGACATAACAAGACTCACTGGTAGCTCAAGGCCAGATCCTGACTATCTTGAGTTGGATAGTTTTTTTAGAGAAAAACTTGCTCCTAGGAAAATTGTTATTTTTGGTGATCGCATAGATCAAGAATATCTGCAATTTATTAAACATTCTGGATCTGGAGCTGTTTTGGTTCCTATAACTAAAAAAGATCGGTACAATACCCAGGTTAGGAAATTGCAAGAATATTATCGCAAAGCCGCCGAAGAAAATCCTGATATGGTAGTTACAACAATTCTTGATTGCCATGAAGATATTGATGGTGCTCATAATCCAATTGAGATTGGCGAAGATTTGATTCCAATCTCAAATTTTCTGCAAGATCTGGATATGCCTGAAAACTCGGTATTTGAACAGTTTTCGTGTCGTTCGGGGAGTGGAATTTTACTAGATCCCTTAAAAGAAGATAAAAAAAACAAGGTTAAAGAAAACAATACCCAAAGTAATCTTGAGTTGGTAATGCCAAAAAGATGTTTTATCGTGATTAATGCGGGAAAATATGATATATCAAGTGAATTTGCTGAGCAGCAAATAACAAAAATTGCAAAAGGCAATTCATTTTTTGAAAACCAAATTGAAAAAATGATCAGCTCTTCTGGCACATTTAAAATTATTTATAAACCTTCAGACGGTGAAATTTGTCACTTTCAATATAAATTTCCAAAAGAAGAATTACTAAGAAAATGGCTGGAAGATACAAAAGACGGTGGATCAATATTGGATTTATTAACAAAATATATTGAAGAAGAAATTGATCGGTTTCATAAATTTTGTTTGGAAGTGCAACCTGATCTTTCCAAAAAAGAAAAAGAAGATATGGTTCGCTATGTTGAAGAAGCAAAATCTGCAATTCGAGTTAATAAAGACACTATTATTCATTGTGCTAAATCCAATGTTTTGCGATTGATGTTTAAGGTGGAGCTGGATAGTGAAAAATTAGAATATTTTAAATTTTACATTGATGATTTTATGGGAAGATTGTTGAAAACTGAAGGTATTAAGTTTGATATGAATGATGATACAGAGGCGGCTTTACTTATTGAACACATTACCGGTTTACCAAAAAATAAAGATCGGCTGGATATATTAGATTTTCTGTTTTCTAGAAATGTAGACTTTAAAAAACCGCTTAGGGGCGGTGATACAATTTTAATTGAGGCTTGTAAACTTGATGATGTTGGATTGGTAGAATATTTAATGTCAAAAAATGTTAATCCAAATCAAAAATCAGCAATTAGTGGCATTACCGCTCTTCACATCGCTTGCGAAAAAGGATCTGCTCCGTTGGTAAAATTACTTATAAAAAAAGCCGATATTAACTTGCGAACTGATGATGGTGAATCACCCTTATCTTTGGCGTGTAATAGTCAAAATTCTGATGTTGTGAGGTTGATTATAGATCAAGCGCTAACAAAATTAGATGAAATTGATCCAAATGAAAAAGAATCTGATTCTAAAAAGGCTCTAGAATTATTCGAATTAGAAGTTCGTGCAATGTTAAGACAAGAGTTGAAACCATCAATTAAATCTAAATTAAATGGTTTTCTGGCATCAAGAGAGATATTTTTTAAATATGGGTCTTCATCGAATCAATCTTTAACAACACAATTACACACCACGCAGCCCCCGATTCAATCATCACCAAACAGCGATCCACAACCGCTTGCGGGTTTGAATTCAGGAAGATCAGTTGTGGTGGTTGAGGATAAAAATGGTAAAAAATGCCCGCCTCCGTGCAATGTTTTGTAGGGAATTATTGAGTTTTATTTTTTATCCCAAATTGACATTTTTAGTTACAAATTAATATTTATCTTTGAATTTAACAAAATTTATATGACCAGCAATATCGACAGCTCACCATTTAGTAAAGAATCGTTTTTTGCAATCGTGAAGAATGCATATGATGCATTTTTTTCCTTAAATACTGCTCTTGGTGAAAATTTGCTAGAGAGAATAAGGGGTGGTTTTGAGCGTGGTGAAATTGAGATTAGTTGGTTAAAAGAAAGAAACTCATCTGAAGATACGGTTTTACACATTGCTGCTCGAATAATGAGGTTTAATAAAGATCCTAAATTCACTGAATTATTTAGTTTGCTATTTGAGAAAGTAGCACAAGAGCCTGATATTCTTGAGCTTCGTGGTGCATTGCGTAAAACTATTTTAGAATTAATTCCTGAACATTTAAGGAATCAATATGTTGAACAACATAATATTGTGCTTCAACAAAAAAGCCTTTCTTCTGGTGAGGGATCTAAAGTTGAGACTCAGATAGTGCCAAGAGTCTTGTTAATTAATGGTGATAAAATACCTAGTAGACATTTTCATCTTTTTGCCGGATCACAAGCAAAAGTAATTGATATGCGTAATGCTGATGATTATGAGCAGCAGATTCAGGAAGCAAAAGCTCAATTTGAGCAGGCGGCAAAAGAAAATCCTGGCTCGCCATTTACATTAATTATTAATACCCATGCAAATCCAGAGAATATTTCGATTGCTAGCCAAATAATTTCATTTGATGAATTTTTACGAGAATTGGACATTGATCAATATCCTCTTTTATTCACTATTCATCGATTATCTTGCTATGCAGGATATGGAGTTGTGCAGACCAAAAAAGATGGCAAACCTGATTATGACAATCAAGATTCTGATTTAAATTCAAACCAACAAAAATTAGTTGACGCTATGCCAGCAAATAGTCTGCTTGTTTTGTGGGGAGGAAAATATGCTGCGATCAATATCATCAATGATTCTATGGCAAAGAAAATTATACTTCAGGATCAATCTTTTTTTTCACAACAGCTATATGTAATTACTAAATGTCCGGTTACGGTAAAATTTATTTACAAACAACAAGGAATAGCAGATGAAAAAGAACAAATTATAACTCATAAAAATTTCTACCTAAAAAGAGAGTTATTAGAAAGTTGGATGCAGCAAGATGAGGCAATATCAATCTTGCCGGTGGTTAAGAAACATATAGAATCACAAATTGATGAGTTTTTTAATTTTTATTTAAAAACGCAACCAGAAATATCCGAGCTTGAAAAAGCAAAATTGGAACAAGATGTAAGGACCGCAAAAAATGGGATTACCGATAAAACTCTTGAGGAATATGTAAAATTTGGAGTTTTGATATATGCTGGAAAAGAAAAACTAACAGATCTTGAATTTTATATTAACAATGTAATGACAAGGCTAAAACGAGAAAGACCCAATTTTAGATTTGACATTCACGATTATATTTTGGAATGTTCACCAGTATTTTCTGCTTTTAGTGCAAATGATTCACAGAAAAGTCGAGAAATTGCTGAATTATTTTTACAACAAGGTCTTGATATTGAACATTGTGACAAAGAGAAAAGTACAATACTTTTTTATGCCGCCAGTGCTGGAAATCTTTATTTAACTGAATTGTTATTATCAAAAGGTGCAAAAATGGAGAAAAAATCCGAGATGGGATTCACTCCTTTTCATGCGGCTTGCGTACAAGGTCATTTGCCAATTGTGCAGCTTTTTATACAAAAAAATGGAAACCTAAACACAAGAAATAAAAGAGGCGACTCTCCTTTGCATAGTGCTTGCAAAGCTGACCACAAAGGTATTGTTGATTTTATTTTAAAAACTCAAATTAATAAATTCAAAACAATAGCGGGTCATGGATATAAAGGGGAGTTATTTGATGATTTGGATATTTTTAAAAAAGATGTCGATGATATTCTGCTTTCTAGAGAAACAATATTGGATCAGCCAATAAAAGATTCTCTAGTGAAATTTAAAGCTGAGTATGAAACAAGAGAAAAAAGATTAAAGCCTATTCCAAAAAAAGAACCTGCGACAAGATGGAATGGATCTGGAAAGCCTTTACTTTCAGCTCCACAAAAAAAATCTAATGTTAGCGTCCAATAGGTTTTGCACCAATTAATATTCTGGCGATGTGATCTTTTATATCTGCGGGTAATGGTAGGACTTTGGGTTTTTCTAGATTTGTTGCTTCAGTAGATTTTATAGAAGTTTGCGGACTATCTTCTTGTGGTTGAGAAATGGTAATGTCTCGTAGATTTATCGCCAGATCGGCTTTCATGGAAGTTTTTGGGCTATCTTCTTGTGTTTGAAGAGATGTGCCAAGGTTGGTTTCTATGATAGAATCAGCAATGTGACACCAATTTTTATCTGCTAATCTTAGATTTAGAAAAGTTTGAATTGCGACATTTTCTTCTGATCCAAATTTTATTTTCAAATCCGGAGCTATAAACTGAGCAGCTTTTCTTAACCTCATTGCTAGCTCTATTATTTCAAAATGTTTTATTTGTTCTGAAGTAATCTGTTGAATTATACCTGCTGTATATTTGAGTAATTCAACTTTACATTCCTGATCAGATTTTTCTGGCTCTAAATTTTCTTCAGATTCTTCTGGCTCTAAATTTTCTTCAGATTCTTCTGGCTCTAAATTTTCTTCAGATTCTTCTGGCTCTAAATTTTCTACTGCAGTTGATTTGTAATGGTCGCTATTTTCAATCATTCCAAGAAACTTATCAAATAAGATGAGTAACATTATTTGATTTTCTCTTATTGAGATTGTTTCAAAAAAACTTTGCATCATAATAAAAGCGGGCTTATCTGGAATTTCACTATTCTCTAAAATAACTGCCGGAACCTTATCAATAACCAATCTAAAAACATTTTCATTGTTTGATACTATTGCAAACTCAATTATTTGGTGCCAATCATGATAATTTGGCGGATCTACGGGGGAAATAATTATAAAATTATCAAGGAGGGTAGCAAGATATTTAATTTCTAATTCAAGATTAGTTTCTAATTCAAGATTAGTTTCTAATTCTTGATCTGGCGCGCTCTTACGAAGCTGATCAATTATTGCTGAGAAAAGTTGTAGATAATAATTCATAAAAAAATCTAAAGCATAGTCGGTAGAAATTCTAAACCTTCTTTTTCATCAAACCCAAACATAATATTCATATTTTGTACCGCTTGACCAGAAGCGCCTTTGACTAAATTATCAATCACCGACACAATGATTGCTTGGTTTGGCAGGCGAGAAGCAAAAATGGCGATGTGGCAAAAATTGCTGCCGGCAACATCTTTGGTTGATGGGTGAATATTGCTGACATTGACGAAATATTCATCTTGATATTTTGTTGATAAGCAATTTTTTAAATCATCAATCGTGAAATTATTTTTCAAATTTACATAGATAGTGGAAATTATGCCGCGGTTCATTGGCACTAAATGGGGCGTGAAACTCACTTGTAATTTATTATTATTTTCCAAGGCAGCTTTTTTAGAAAGTTCTTGTTCAATTTCTCCAGTGTGGCGATGAGTTGCGATGCTATAAACTTTCATTGCTTCATTAACTTCGCAATATAAATTTCCCAATTTCACACTGCGTCCAGCCCCAGAAGTGGCGGATTTGGAGTCGATGATAATGTTAGAAGTTTCAATCAAATTATTTTCCACCAATGGCAATAATGGCAACAATGCCGAAGTTGGATAACAACCCGGATTGGCAATTAATTTAGCTTTTTTAATTTTAGCGCGATTGATTTCAGACAGGCCATAAACGGCTTGGCTTTGCAGCTCTAAAGCAATGTGCGAATGTTCATACCAAGTTTTATAATCGTCAGGATTTTCTAAACGAAAATCTGCCGACAAATCAATAATTTTTAAATGCCCATAATTTTTATTTTCGAGCAAAGCTTTGATAGTGGCTTGTGAAGCGGTGTGGGGCAAACAACAAAATGCCAAATCAATTTCAGCAAAATTTACTTCCTCAACTTTTTTCAAAGCCGGCAAAGCAAAGGGCAAAAGGTGCGGATAGATTTCGGCAATTTCTTTGCCAGCATTGCTATCGGCAATCAACGCCGTGATCTCAATTTGTTTGTGGCTTAAAAGCAAACGAATCAACTCAACGCCGGTATATCCCGACGCGCCCAGAATGGCAATTTTTAGTTTTTGTTTCATAGATAATTTTAAAATTATTAATCAGTCCAATCTTGTCTTAATCTTTTCTTTTTACCAGAGCTTTGTTGCCAAAAAAATTGATGGCAAATGAAGCTACGCCGCAAAAGCTGATGGCGAAAATCATTGGTAGAGCGGTTTGGTTGTGAAAGTGGCTGACTAAAAATGCGCCTAAAGCTGCGATGCTGAATTGCAAAGTGCCAAATAATGCCGAAGCGGAGCCGGAATTGCTGGATTGATTGGCAAGCGCCAATGCTGTGGAGTTGGGAGTGATGATGCCGATTAATGAAATATAGATAAAAAAAGTGATACAAATGCTCATCAAGCTGGAAAAATAAACGCCGCAAATTGCTAATAAAATTGCGGCTAAAAATAACATTTTGCAGGCGTGATTTAAAATTGGTTTGAGTTCAAATTTTTTGAGCAAGCGACCATTTATTTGCGCCGCCAAAACATAACCAAAAGCATTTAAGCCAAAAATCCAGCCATAATTTTCGGGCTTGACGCCAAAAACTTCCATAATTACAAAGGGCGATCCGGTGATATAAATAAACATTCCGCTGGCGGCAAAACCGCCGGAGAGGGAATAAAATAAAAAGTTTTTATCTTGTAAAATGTGCCAATATTTTTTTAATGCGCCGCTAAATTTTTGGGTTTTATCGCCCGCTTTAGACTCAGGCAAATAAAGGGCGGAGACTATAATTAACAAAAGTGCAAAACCACCTAAAAACCAAAAAATTGCTTGCCAACCAAAATGAATTAAAACAAAACCACCCAAAAGCGGCGCTATAATTGGCGCAATGCCCATTACTAAAAGCAGATAAGAAAAAACTTGCGCGGATTCTTTGGGTGAAAATAAATCGCGGACAATAGCGCGCATAATGACAAAACAAGAGCAGGCACCGATGGCTTGGAAAAATCGGTAGATGATTATTTGCTCAATATTTTGGGCGATGATGCATAAAAACGAAGCGACGACAAAAATTATTAAGCCACAAATTAAAGGAGTTTTTTTGCCAAAACGATCAACGATTGGACCATATAAAATCTGCCCAAAAGCAATGCCGATAAAATAAGAGGAGAGGGTGAGTTGAATTTTTGATTGCTCAACTGAAAAATATTTTGCCATTACTGAAAAAGCCGGCAAATACATATCAATGGAAAGTGGCCCAATTGCAATAAGGCTGCCTAAGATGATGATGAAGAAAAAGAAGGATTTGTTGGTCATAAGTTATAAGTGGTAAGTTGTAAGTAGTAAGTTGATCCGAGTGCGGTTTTACTTACCACTTATAACTAATTTGTTTCCATCCAAGTTAAAACCGGATTTTTCGCCGCCTTAACTTCGTCCAATCTGCGTTTTGGAGTGGAAACTGGGAAAGAATGGAATTTATCGCCGTCGCCATTTTCAACTTCTTTAGCGATATAAATCATAGTGTTAATGAATTGATCAACAGTTTCTTTGGTTTCGGTTTCAGTTGGCTCAATTAACATTGCGCCAGAAACTACCAATGGGAAGAAGACAGTCATTGGATGAAAGCCATATTCAACCAGAGCTTTGGCAATGTCTAAAGTGCTAATATCTTTAGCTTTTTGTAATTTATCAGTGAGCAAACATTCATGCATACAATTGCCGGAGAAAGGCACGTGATAATGATCTTTCAATTTAGCTAAAATATAATTGGCGGATAAAACTGCATCTTCGGCAACTTTTTGTAAACCGTCAGTGCCGTGAGAAAGCATATAAGTTAAGGCGCGAACGTGCATTCCGAATTGACCGTTAAAACCCTTAACTTTGCCAACTGAATTTTTTGGGGCGATTAATTTATATTGATCATTCTCTTTAACAACATGCGGAGTTGGCAAAAATTCTTCTAAATCTTTACGAACTGCAATTGGTCCAGAACCAGGACCACCGCCGCCATGTGGGGTTGAAAAAGTTTTGTGTAAGTTAAAATGCATAACATCAACTCCCAAATCTGCGGGGCGAACTTTGCCAACAATAGCGTTGAAATTAGCGCCGTCGCAATAAAAATAAGCACCAACTGAGTGAATTAAATCAGCAATTTCTCTGATGCTTGGCTCAAACTTTCCGCAAGTGTTAGGGTTGGTAAGCATGATTCCAGCGATGTCTTCGCCATGTTCAGCAATTAATTTTCTGAATGTTTCCATATCAACCAAACCTTCTTTGTTGGAAGGAACAACTTTGATTTGATAACCACAAACCGCTGCTGTTGCTGGGTTGGTGCCGTGAGCTGAATCGGGAATTAGAACAATTTTACGGGCATTTCCTTTAGCCAATAATGCTTTTCTAATCACTAACATTCCCGCCAATTCACCTTGCGCGCCAGCGGCAGGAGCCAGAGAAACGGCTTCTAAGCCAGTTAAAGTTGCTAACCAATATTGTAAATTATGCATCAATTCCAAAGCGCCTTGAACGGTTGATTGGTCTTGTAAAGGATGAATATTTGCAAAGCCAGCAAGGCGTGCCACTTTTTCATTCAGCCGTGGATTATGCTTCATTGTGCAAGAACCTAGCGGATAAAACCCGCTATCAATTGAATAGTTTTGCTGTGACAAACGCACGAAGTGACGAATCACTTGTGGTTCATTCACTTGCGGCAAACCAATTTCCACCCGCGGCTTTTGCCCGGTTCTGATTTGGAATTTTGGAACTTCCGGCAAATCAACGCCAATAGCGCCAACGCGGCTTTGTTTGATTAGGAGTTCAGTTTTGTTATTTAAGCCAACTTGAGCGGGGATAAAATTTTGCATTTTTAGTTTTTTATTTTTTGGTTAGTTAGTAATTCATAAAGCGATTCTGGAGCTAGATCAGCGCCGTTTTCCCAAGATAGAGTGTCATTCTCAATTTTAAAATTTTTGAAGTAATTTTTATCCTTTAAAGGTTGAAAAATTTCTCCCCATATTTTGCCAGACAGATCAACCTCACCATTTTTTCCGTCATTAAATTCAATCCAAACCCGATAATCCTTGATGTATTTTGCGTCTATAACATGTTTAAACATAATAACTACTCCAAAGGTTCAATTTTATTTAAGGGTTTTCTATTAACTGCCAATTGCCAATCCTGTAACAATTCTTCTTTATGTAAATTGTACCAATTAAGAACTGCCCTTAATTCTTTTTTTGGAAAATCACCCTTTATGGCTCCAGATTCAATATCGACACTAATTTCATAATTTCCATATTTTGCATGAAAATGTGCTGGATTATGTTCGTCATAATACATTGAAATCACAATTCCAAAAAGCGACTAATCTCGGGCATAATTCGTGGGTGTTTTGGGGTTTAATAAAATGGTGAATTTAAAAAACTATTTTAAAATTTCTGCCAATTCTTGAGCAAAAATTTCCATATCATTTGTCGAAGTTAATTCAGTTGCTGCAACCAGCAATTTATTGCCTTCCAAAGCTAAACCGCCAATGATATTTTTTTCTAATAATTTTTTATTTACTTCCGCAGAATCTTGAGATAGTTCAATGGTAAATTCATTGAAAAAACTTTCGTTTAAAACTTTTACGCCTTTAACAGCTGATAATTTTTCTGCCAAATCGTAGGCTTTTTTGTGGTTGATTAATGCTAAATGTTTGAAGCCAATTTCACCTAAAAGCATTGAGTGAATTGTAAAGGCGGTGGCGCACAGGCCTTGGTTGGAGCAAATGTTGGAAGTGGCTTTTTCGCGTCTGATATGTTGTTCTCTGGCGTTGAGAGTTAGAACATATCCGGGCTCGCCATTTTCGTCAGTGGTTAAACCGCAAATTCTGCCGGGCATTTGGCGCACATCGGCTTTTTTGCAAGCGAAAAATCCTAAATGTGGGCCGCCGAAATTTAAGCCAACGCCAATTGATGCAGCTTCGCCAACCACGATATCAGCCATGCGCGGAGCTTCTAATAAACCTAAAGCTAAAACTTCAGTTACAACAACAATCATCAACGCACCAACAGCGTCGCATTTTTTTCTGATGCTTTCTAAATCAGTAATATTGCCGTGAAAATCAGGATAGCTGACAATTACGCAAGCGGTTTGCTCATTTAAATTTTGATTAATTTGAGCTCCGGCTAAGTCGGTGTAAGTGTGAATAACTTCTTGATAATCAGCGTTTAAAGCGTTGTGAATAAAAATATTTTTGCGATCTTTTTTAATTCTGAGCGTCATCAAAATTGCTTCTGCCAAAGAAGTGGCGCCGTCATACATTGAGGCGTTGGCAACTTCCATTCCGGTTAAAAGAGCGATGATGCTTTGAAATTGAAAAATAGTTGCCAAAGTGCCTTGAGCAATTTCAGGCTGATAAGGTGTGTAAGAAGTTAAATATTCCGAGCGTTGAATGATGTGATCAACTGAAGCGGGAATATGATGGTTGTAACAACCAGCACCTAAAAAAAACGGAGCCGAATTTGCCGGGCGATTTTTTTTGCTTAAATTGCTCAAGAAATTTTCCACTTCAATTTCACCTTGATGAAGAGGAAGCTCTTTGATTGGCTGTTTTAAAAGCGCATCTAACGGAACGGCATCGTATAAATTATCAACCGAACTAACTCCGATTGCTTTAAGCATTTCGTCGTGATCTTGTTTGGTAAGTGCCAAATAGCGCATAAATTATGGGAAATTGAGAATTGATTTAGATTAAAAAAGACGGCGAACTGTAGGGGTTTATCCTAATTTTTCAATAAATTTTCTTAGAATCTGTTTAGAGCCTGTCTTTCAACATAAAATTAAGCAACTAAGGCTCAAAACCATTCATTATCGATATTGAGATTGATAAGCGTCGTGTTTTTTGCCAATAATTCTAAAGCAATGCTGCATCTCCGCATCCATTTGATCACTAGGAAAATTTTTAGGTTTGAACTTCAAGGTAGTAACTTGAGGATCATTTAATACAAACGCCAAACTTTGTGCATCAAATCCTGTAATTTCTCGTTCGTGCATTTTTCTTTGAATTAAATGTAATAAAAAAACTTACAATTGAGCTTAACTAATTTTAAGCAAGAATATAGCTCTAAAACCAGATATTTTTAATATCTGAAACTTAATTTTAATTAGCAAATAGAAATTAAATTAGTAAATCCAGGATTGTTTAATCTGTTAATAATCTTCTACCTAGCTTGACTTTCTACTCCGCCTTGAGCTGACACAGCAAGAGTTGCCCTCACAATTGCGTTAGGAACTTCTGTTGGTTTGGTCATCTGAAGAACTGTAATCACTACATCTTGCTCAAGTTTTCTGAGCGGATGATTTTTGTCTGACTCGGTATCTTTTTTATTTGGGAGAAATTGACTACCAACAATAATAACGGCTGCATTATGTAATCTTTGGGCCTTGTTTATCTAGCCTTTCCTGCGCTTGTTTAGCAAAAGCTGATTGTATAATAGGGTTGGGAGATTTTAAATGTGCATCAATTGATATATCGTGAACTACTCTAAGCAAATCTTGGGGAAGTTTTTTGAGTGGGTGGTTTTCATATTTTTTGTCGTCTTCAACTTCTAGAGTTTCTTCTCCTGATGCTTTTTCTCTTGGGGTTTTCTCAGTGCTGGCAAATTCCATCGTCAAAAGATGCACCTCTTCTTTTCTGTGCCTTATCTCAATAGCTCCATCAAAAGCTTCTTGATATTGTGGATTACGGCAATAAATTTTTTCTATTTTACATTCAGGAGTCATAAGAGTTGAAGCAATTGCTGTTGCTGCTGGCTCCTCTTCAATAAATCTGGTTCCACTAAAATCAAGGGTGACAAGGGTTTTATTTTCTTCAAGGACTGTAGCAATAATATTTGCCAATTCTTCTCGTAACACCACTTCTGTTTCTGCCATTGCTCTTGCTGTTTCTAATTCTAATTCCTGAAAAAGAATGTTGTTATTACCAAGATTAAGTTTGGTGAGAGTTTGGTTTGTTAAAAGGGCGGTAATAATTTGTGTCGCTCCTTCAGCGCCAATATTGTTCTGAAAAAGATTAAGATTGGTAAGTGGTGTATTTGTCTCAAGGACTGCAGCAATCGCCATTGCTCCTTCAGTACCAATTCGGTTAAGAGAACAATCAAGATCGGTAATTGTTGTGTTTGTCTCCAAAGCTTTAGCAATTGCTGTTACTCCTGTATTACCGAATATGTTACCAAGAAGTTCAAGACTGGTAAGTGTTGCGTTTGTTTGAAGAGCCCGAGCAATTTCTTCAACTTCTAAATCACCAAACATATTGCCATTAAGATTAAGACTTTTAAGTGTTGTGTTTGTTGCAAGGGCTGTAGCAATTTCTTTAACTCCTTCATAACTAACCGTGTTATCAGAAAAATTAAGATTGATAAGCAGTGTATTTTTTATGAGAAGACTGGCATCCATTGTTCCTTCATAACCCATCCTGTTAAAACCAAGAGCAAGACTAGTGAGTGTAGTGTTTGTTGCAAGGGCTGTACTAATTTCTCTGACCCCATCACCACCAAGCATGTTATTATTAAGACCAAGACTAGTAAGTGTTGTGTTTTTTGTAAGAGCCGTGGCAATTGCTTTTGCTCCTTCAACACCAATTCTGTTACCAGAAAGATCAAGATTGGTAAGTGCTTTATTTTTGGTGAGAAGACTGGCAATTGCCATTGCTCCTTCATCACCAAACCTGTTAGTATCGAGACTAAGACTGCTAAGCTTTGTGTTTGTTTCAAGAGCCTCAGCAATTTTTTTTATTGTTTTAAGATCGCATCTTCCAGTAGCGGTAAGGCTGATAAGTGTTGTGTTTGTTGCCAACAATTCTAAAGCCGGGGCTATTTCTTCATCTGTTTTAGACCCAAGTTGAAATCCTAACTCCAAATCAGTGACTAGAGGATCACCTAGTGCACCCATCATATCTTCTAATGTATAAGCATATTTCGTTCTTCGTTCGCGCATTTTTCTTTGAATTAAATTAATTTACGACCTTTTAAAAAGTTGAATTATCAATCTTTGATTCGCAAAATTTTTGCCAAAAAATTTTGCTTTAACTAAATTTATGAATAATGCATTATTTTGAAAATCAAAGATATTTAATATTCCAAATCAATTTCAACTAGCAAATATATTTATGCCTAAATTCGACAAATCAAAATTGCCTTCCCGTTATGTAACCAACTCTCACGGCTGTGAAGGGCGCAAGACGATGCTTTATAATATTAAGACCGATTTATATCCGGAAGGTTTGACTGAAGATGATTTACAAAAGCCATTTGTTGGCGTGGTTAGCGCGTGGAATGAGGCGGCGCCTTGTAATATTGCGTTGCAGCGTCAAGCGCAGCCGGCGAAAAAAGGTGTTAAAGATGCGGGTGCAACGCCGCGCGAGTTCACAACTATTACAGTAACCGACGGAATTGCCAATGGCCATCAAGGAATGAAATCGTCTTTAGTTTCGCGTGAAGTGATCGCCGATTCTATTGAAGTTACCGTGCGTGGGCATTCATACGACGCGCTAGTTGGTTTGGCGGGTTGCGATAAATCTTTGCCGGGAATGATGATGGCAATGTGTCGGCTTAATGTGCCTTCAGTATTTATGTATGGCGGCTCAATTTTGCCCGGAAAATTTAAAGGCAAAGATGTAACCATCGTTGATGTCTTTGAAGCAGTCGGGCAGTTTGATGCCGGCAAAATGACTGCCGATGATTTGCGCGCTTTATCCAAAGTTGCTTGCCCTTCGGCTGGCGCTTGCGGCGGGCAATTTACTGCCAATACAATGGCTTGTGTTTCAGAAGCAATTGGTTTGGCATTGCCCGGCTCCAGCGGCGCGCCAGCTCCTTATCAATCGCGTGATGAATATGCTTATGAATCGGGAAAAGCGGTGGTGGAATTAATCAGAAAAAATATTCGCCCCCGAGATATTGTAACTTTAAAATCTTTAGAAAACGCCGCAACTATTGTTGCCGCAACTGGCGGATCAACCAACGCCGCGCTTCATTTGCCAGCAATTGCTAATGAATGTGGAATTGATTTTGATATTTTTGCGGTTGGCGAAATTTTCAAAAAAACTCCTTACATCGCCGATATGAAACCAGGAGGAAAATATGTTGCTAAAGATTTATACGAAGCGGGCGGTGTGCAAATGATTTTGAAAGTGTTGTTTGACGCCGGATTTATTCACGGCGATTGCATGACTGTAACTGGCAAAACTATGGCCGAAAATTTGCGCGATGTAAAATTTAACGAAAATCAAGATGTAGTTTATAAACCAGAAAAACCTTTATCACCAACTGGCGGCGTGGTTATTTTGAAAGGCAATTTAGCAATTGACGGCGCTATCGTAAAAGTTGCTGGAATGAAAAAAGATCAACTAAAATTCACCGGCACAGCTTTGTGTTTTGACAATGAAGAAGATTGCTTCAAAGCCGTTGAAAACAAACAATATCAAGCCGGCGATGTTTTGGTAATCAGATATGAAGGCCCAAAAGGCGGCCCGGGAATGCGCGAAATGTTAGCCACCACTGCGGCAATTTATGGCCAAGGAATGGGCGACAAAGTGGCGCTGATTACTGATGGCAGATTTTCCGGCGGCACACGCGGTTTCTGCGTTGGTCACATTAATCCAGAAGCCGCAGTTGGCGGCACAATCGCGCTTTTAAAAAACGGCGACAAAATAATTCTCGATGCGGTTAACGGCACAATTGATGTTGATTTATCAGCAGAAGAGTTAGAAAAACGCCGCCAAGAATGGCGTCCAAGAGAAACTGATTACACCACCGGAACTTTGTGGAAATATACTCAAACCGTAGGCTCAGCCCGATTCGGCGCGGTTACGCATCCGGGCGCGAAAAAAGAGAAAAAATGTTACGCGGATATTTAGTTAACGCAATGCGGTAGAAAGTTTTAAATAAAATTTGGCAGTTATCTCTTAAAAAACAAATTCAATTTCTAACCTGAAACGCGATTTATCCCAAATAGATATTTTTTAATTACCGTCGGCTCTAACCGACGGTAATTAAAAAAGATTATCAAATTAAAATTGATTTTGTGCTTCAAGGAATAATTTTAAAATTTAAAGGAATAATTTTAAAATTTAGAAATCTGCGCAGTGCATTCCCAAAAATTTTATTTGGAAACTTCCACTGGTTTTTTTGCCGTTGATAAAATTTGTGATTTTGCTAATTGCGGATTTGTGGGAGAATAAGTGTCAATCACATCTGCCGTCAAATTTTCTGTGAATAATTGTGAAAAACCATCCGGTTTTTCTTGTGTAATTTGTTCTTTTCTTGTGGCTAAGTCAAAAGCCTCAACTTCAGCTCTTAACTCTCTTAGTGTTTGATTAATTTTCTCAGCTTGGTATTTGTCATCTTTAATTTTGTCATCAAGAATTTTTAAAACTAAATCTTTTGGGCTTTGTTCTTTGTGGTCTTTTTGTTCAGGATCGGCGCCCAATTTTAATAATTGTTTAATGATAAATTCATACTGGCTTTGCGTTGATAAATGAAGCATCAAAAAACTTTGTTTTTCTTCGCCAAGGCTAGAGGCAAAATCGGTTTTAAACCAGTTTTTTTCTTTTGTGAGGGTTTCAAACTTTTCATTTAAAACATCGCGCCAATATTGTGAAAATGCCCAATGTAACAAACTTGCGCCTTGCTGATTATAAGTAGCTTTAATTGATTGTTTTGCTTGAGCAGGATCAATTTCGTGCGCCAATTTTAATAATTTTGTAAATTCTTCAAGCATATTAAAATAGGCGCATAAGGGCAAAAATTTGATAATCCAGCTGTAATAGTTTTCAAGTTTATCTCTTGGAGTTTCTTCTAAAGTTTCGTAGGTTGTTTTTAAAAAATTTGAGAATTTTTTAAAAATTCCAAATTGTCCCCACGAAGCTTCAGGGATTGGCTCTAAAATTTCTACGCAATCTTTTGAAGAGCCAACCGCAAAGGCTAATGCCGCAAACATTTTAATTTGAAATTGTAATTCTTCTAAATTTTCTGGATCGTCAAATGGTTTTCTATTGATATTTTCATCGGCCAATCTTGTTGCCTGATCAATTCTTCCAAAAACATTTGCCGCAGTTATATCGTATGTTACGCCGTCAACTGTAATTTTTTTGTTTCTCATATTTTTTAATGTTGATGATCGTGATGATGGGAATAAATGGCGATGTTATCAATTTTATCCGGCTTACTGCCTTGGGCAAATAAAGACAAATATTCGGGATGATTGTTGATTGATTCAGGGCTGCCTTCGCAGCAAATATGGTGATTGACGCAGATTACCTGATTGGTTTTTTGCATCACAATATGCAGATCGTGGGAAATAATTAAAATAGCGCAGTTTTTTTGGGATCTAATTTCTTCAATAATTTGATAAAACTGCGCCTGAGCCGCAATGTCCATAAATTGAGTTGGCTCGTCTAAAACCAAAATATCCGGATTATCAATTATAGTTTTAACCAACAAAGTTTTTTGCAATTGCCCGCCGGAAATTTGGTGGATGGATTTTTCTAAAATATTTTCAATATGAAGCTTTTTAACCATTTCAGCAAATCGTGCTTCCGCATTTGCTGAAGCTAAGGCGCGGCTGGGTAGATTCAAAAAATCAATTACTCGCAAAGGAATAGTTTTTTCAATTTCCAATCTTTGTGGCATATAACCAATTTTAGCATTTTTGCTGACAAAAACTTCGCCGTCACTAGCTTTTAAAATGCCAATTAAAATGCGCGCGATTGAAGTTTTGCCGCCGCCGTTCGGGCCAATTAAAGTAGTGATTTCGCCTTTTTTAAGTTCAAGATTGATATTCTTTAATATTTGCTGGTTATTTAAGCGCAGAGAAATATTTTTTAAGTAAGCTAATTTTGAGCTGTGTTTGTGGGTCATAATAATTTTCTTAATATAAAACGATGTACTACTTAATTAAAAATTTGGTCATTTGTAGTTTTTTTCTCAGTTCCTCAGCCTTTGCGCAAAGCGCTTCTCAGCCAAAAATTCCAACACTTAGTCAACCACCAAAAATTGTCAGCTCAATTAATCCAATTTACCAAATTGCCAAATTTATAAGCGGCGATGACAAAAGCAATTCTTTATTAATTAACCCGCGCGCTTCCGAATATAGCTATATGATGAGATCAAGTGATATTAGCAATTTGAATAAGGCAGATGTAATTTTTTATGTTAGTGATAATTTGGAATATAATTTGCCCAAGGCTCTAGCCGCGCTTAAAACTCAGCCTAAAATTGTTCAATTGGTCAAATCTAAAAATCTTAAATTGCTAACTTTTCAAGCGCGAGTTGACGAAGATAATGTTGATCCGCATATTTGGTTAAGCCCGGAAAATGCGATTGGTATTGCTATGGAAATTAGTGATACTTTGTCAGCTCTTTATCCTTCTGGCTCTGGCACTTATAAAAAAAATCTAGAGCAATTTAAAGTTGATGTTAAAAATATGGATGAAAAAAATAAACTTGAACTGCTCAAAGTGCGACCAAGAAGTTTTGTTGTTGATTTAAACAGCACTGCTTATTTTGAAAATTACTATAACACACCAGCCGCCGGCGTTATTCGCTATAATTATGATCAAGAAACAACTCTGAAAGAAATTGACAAGGTGAATAATTTAATCAAAAGAGAAAAAGTGGTTTGTCTTTTTGGTAGCTACCAAGATCGCAGCGGTTTGGCGGTGCAAATTGCTAATAATAATAAAGTAAAATTTGCCCTCATTGATGTGATTGGTAGCGAAATTAATTATAATCAAAATGGTTATACCAAGATGATGACTGGCTTAGTTGATGATTTGGTCAAATGCGTCAATAACGGGCAATAAAATAATTTATTAACTCAACATTATTCAAATGATTATCTATCCCGCAATTGATTTAAAAGATGGTAAATGTGTTCGCTTGTATAAAGGCGATATGAATCAAGCCACAATTTTCAACGATTCTCCCGCCGCTCAGGCAAAACAATTTCAAGATCAAGGTTTTAAATTTTTACATATTGTTGATTTGGATGGCGCCATTGCCGGCAATTCTGCCAATGAAAAATCGGTTAAAGAAATACTAAAAAACATCACAATTCCGGCGCAGCTTGGTGGTGGAATTAGAAATTTAGAAACAATTGAGAAATGGTTAGATTTGGGAATAAGCCGCGTCATTCTTGGCACGGTGGCTTTACAAAATCCTGAACTTGTCAAAATTGCCGCCAAGAAATTTCCCAACCAAATTGTAGTGGGCATTGACGCAAAAAACGGTATGGTGGCAACTCATGGCTGGGTGGAAAGCTCTTCAACTTCTGTAATTGATTTGGCAAAAAAATTCGAAGATGCTGGCGTGGCGGCAATAATTTACACCGACATCAACCGCGACGGAACCGGTGAGGGCGTTGATTTTGAAGGCACAAAAAAATTAGCTGAAAGTATTACAATTCCAGTAATTGCATCGGGCGGCGTTGGTTCAAATGCTGATGTAGAAAAAATTGCCCAACTAAAAATCAACGGCGTTATTATTGGTCGGGCTTTATATGACAAAAAAATTGATATAAAACTAATTTTAAACAGCTAAAGATTTTTCTTGAGAGCTATCTTGCAAAGGCGCTGTTATTCTGGGAGATGGTCTAGTGCTCGTTTGATCATATTCATCAAGGCTTGGAATGGTAATTTTTCCCCGCAATGCAACTCTGTTTTGATATGAAAGCGCCGCAAAATCTGATTCTTCTCGTCCAAGAAATTTATATTGTTCTGATGCTAATGCTCCCAATTCAGCGTTTATAACAGCAACTCCAGCCCTACATTCATTTCCAACTGCATCAACTTCAGAATCTTTAATGTCACATTGAAGAAGCGCGAAGAGCACAGCAAGCCTTTGTCTTTCAAGAAAAGGTTGATCTGAAATAACTAATATTTTTGGATTTTGAATAGATAGTTTTTTTAATTCTAACGCAGCTTCAAGTGAAGTGGTTGCAGTGGTGGCTCTGGTTTTGCCTGCTTGGGCTTCAGCATTTATTAAAATATATTTTATGCCCATTTGATCAGCAACATCTTGAGCCATATCTGATTCATTTAATCGGCGATTTTCGTCTGAAGCATAGTTCAAATAGGTTCTGCCAGCGCGCTGAATAAAAGGGTTTTCTGGGTCAATTTTAATATTTTTCTTCTCTGCCAGCGCAAGCATATATTTTTTTCCATCAGCAATTTTTTCATCTAAAGTATCTCCTCTTCCATCAAGCTCAGCCCACAATTCTCTAACGCCGGTTAAGAGCCTTATTGTTCCAGCAACCTCTTGCGTTAGGCTTTTTAAAGTTTCTAATCGGGACTCTATTTTCAATCTAGATGCACCTTGAACCCAGGTTTCATCATATTTTTCAAAGCTCGGGAAAACTTCGTCAATAAGACCAAGAGTTTTTGCCGCAGCCAAAAAAGCTTCTTGATGTTCTTCCATCCATGATTGCCCGACAAGCTCATTTCTTTCTTGGTTGATATTGCGATTAAAAGCGCTTTGTCTAAAAAAAGTTAATAAATCTTGCAGATCTTCTTTTGCAATATCAATATCCGCCGTTAATAATTTCTCTGGCTCAAAATCACCTTCATAAACTCCATATTTTTTGAATAAATTATCTAATTTTTCAAAAACAATTAACGGATTTTCAAATCTACCAATTAAGTGAACCGCTTCCCAAAGCTCCTTGCGGGATAAATATTTTGGTATTTTTAAAGTTTGTAATAAGGCAATTTGCTGTGCTTCTGATTTGAAACCAAAGTCAGAAATAACCTCCTGAAAATTGGTCATTTTTGTTGTTCAATTAATGTTTAAAATGTCTAGTGCCAATAAATGACAAAGCAATTTTGTGAGTATTGCAAGCCGAAATAACTTCTTCGTCTTTAATTGAACCAGATGGTGCAATCATTGAGGAAATGCCGTATTTGTTGGCAATTTCAACATTGTCGGGGAAAGGGAAAAAGGCGTCGGAGGCTAAAATTGCGTCAATGGCTTTGTTGATTAATTTGCCATCGGCATTGAGAAAATTTGCCGCTTTTTTGCAGGCAATTTCTACTGAATCAACACGATTCATTTGCCCAGCGCCAATTCCCACAGTTTGAAAATTATTCACCACCACAATTGCGTTTGATTTAATATGTTTGCAAATTTTCATCGCAAAAATTTGTTGCTGAATTTGTTTGTCGCTCACTTCGGTTTTGCCGGCAATTTTTAGATCTTCTTTAGTGATATTTTTATCATCAACATCTTGCACCAAAAACCCGCCGGAGATTGATTTGAGTTGTTTTTGGCTGGCAGGTTTAGCAAAATTAATTTTTAGCAAGCGCAAATTTTTCTTCTTCTCAAAAACTTGCACAGCATCGTCAGAAAAATCTGGAGCAATGATAACTTCGTAAAATATTTTGCTAATTTCTTCAGCTAAATTGCGATCAACTTTGCGATTCAAAGCCACAATTCCACCAAAAGCACTTTTTGAATCTGCTTCCAAAGCCTTTTTATAAGCAACGCCAATTTCGCCATCAATTGCCACGCCGCAAGGGTTGGCGTGTTTAACAATTACTGCGGCGGGCTCGGCAAATTCTAAAGCAATATTAAAAGCGGCATCAGCATCGTTAAAATTATTATAGCTCAATTCTTTGCCTTGCAATTGCACAGCGGAAGTGATTCCTAAATTGGAAAAATCATCAACATAAAGCGCAGCTTTTTGATGAGCATTTTCGCCGTAGCGCAAAGTTTGTTTTAAAGTTGCTGGCAAAATTAAACTTGGTGCAAAATCAACTTTTTGATTTTTAGTGAAATAATTGGCAATAGCTTGGTCGTAGTTGGCTGTAGCTGTAAAAGCCTTTCTAGCGCAAGTTTTTCTAAATTCCAAACTGGTTGCGCCGTCATTATGGATCATTTCATTTTGTAGATTTTCATAATCCGCCGCATCAGTAATTACAGTTTTATAAAGATGATTTTTTGCCGCCGAGCGAATCATTGACGGGCCGCCAATGTCAATATTTTCGACCACAGTTTCATAATCCGCACCTTTTTTCACCGTTTGCACAAACGGATAAAGATTAACAATCACCAAATCGATGCAAGAAATATGATTTTCTTTAGCTTGTTTTTGATGCTCTTTATCGTCCAAAACCGCCAGCAAAGCGCCGTGAACTTTAGGATGCAAAGTTTTAACTCGACCATCCATAATTTCTGGAAAACCAGTAAATTCAGAAATATCTTTGGCGGGAATTTGATTTTCCTTAAGCAATTTAAAAGTGCCGCCAGTTGAGATTATCTCAACATTTTGCGCAGTTAAAAATTTTGCTAATTCGATGATGCCCGATTTGTCAGAAACTGAAATTAAGGCGCGTTTGATTTTTTGATTTGTCATTGTGTTTTGGTATTATTGAATTACTACGTTAGAACCATTTGTTCTGAGAATAGTAACGATATCGTGATGGATGGTTGTGTAATCAAGATAAGTCTTGAAATTATTCTTGGCTTCAGAGCAAGATATTATTTTCATGGTTTTTATTAATGATGATTTAAATGGATTTATGTCGAATTAGAAATGGCATTATAACACTCCATATTGCACAATATTTTTTAACAATTGCAATTATTTTTTATTTTCGATTTGCTCCAAAGCCAGCAAAATAAACTTCTCAATGCTCATCACTTCTTGCCCATCGGAGCCAAAAGTTCTCACCGCAACTGAGCCACTTTCTTTTTCACGCGCACCAACTGCTAAAATATATGGAACTTTTTTTAGAGAATGTTCGCGGATTTTGGCGTTGATTTTTTCGTGAGCTAAATCGGCTTCAACTCTAAAGCCGTGGGCTTTTAATTTAGCAACCACATCCAAAACATAATTGTCAAAATCGTTAGTGATTGGCGCTACAACCATTTGTACTGGCGCTAACCAAAGTGGAAATTTGCCGGCGCAATTTTCAATTAAAATGCCGATGAAGCGCTCGAAAGTTCCAAGCACAGCGCGATGCAGCATTACTGGATGTTTGCGGGTTCCGTCAGCCGCAACATATTGCGCGCCTAATCTTTCTGGCAAAATAAAATCAACTTGCAAAGTGCCGCATTGCCATTCACGGCCAATGGCGTCAACTAAAGTGAATTCTAATTTTGGGCCGTAAAATGCGCCTTCACCAGGGTTTAAAACGCAATCTAAATTAGCGGCTTTGACAGCGTTTTTTAGCGCCGCTTCGGCTTTGTCCCAAGTCTCATCAGAGCCAGCGCGCACTTCTGGGCGGGTGGAAAATTTAACATGAACATTTTCAAAACCAAAATCGCGATAAACTTCTTTAAGCAATTGGCAAAAGGCTACAGTTTCGCCATTGATTTGTTCTTCTTCACAAAAAATATGCGCGTCGTCTTGAGTGAAAGCACGCACGCGCATAATGCCGTGCAGTGAGCCAGAAGATTCATTGCGATGACAAGAGCCAAACTCCGCCATTCTAAGCGGCAATTGGCGATAAGATTTTAATTCCTGATTAAAAATTTGGACATGGCACGGGCAGTTCATTGGTTTAATTGCCAACATTTTATCCTCGTTATCGACAACAAACATATGCTCGCGAAACTTTTCCCAATGACCAGATTTTTCCCACAAAACGCGATCAACTAATTGTGGAGTTTTAACTTCCACATAATGATTTTGCTGTAATTTTTGGCGAATATAATTTTCAATTTCGCGATAAATTATATAGCCATTTGGATGCCAAAACACTGAGCCAGTGGCTTCTTCTTGAATGTGGAATAAACCTAATTCACGACCAATTTTGCGGTGATCGCGCTTGCCAGCTTCTTCCAACATATGCAAATGACGATCCAAAGCTTCTTTAGATTCCCAAGCAGTTCCATAAATTCTTTGCAGCATTTCATTTTTAGAATCGCCACGCCAATAAGCGCCAGCCAGTTTCATCAATTTGAAATGCTTAACATAAGCAGTTGAAGGCAAATGTGGGCCGCGGCATAAATCGATGAAATTTCCTTGGCGATAAAGTGTGATTTTTTGATCCGCAGGAATTGAAGAAATAATTTCGGCTTTATATTTTTCACCTTGTTTGAGAAAAAACTCCACCGCCGCATCACGCTCCCAAACCTCTCTTTTAATGGCTTCGTCGCGTTTAGAAATTTCAACCATTTTCTTCTCAATTACTTCTAAATCTTCCAAAGCAAAAGGCTCTTTGCGAGCAAAATCATAATAAAACCCATGCTCAATGGCCGGCCCAATTGTAACTTGAGTTTCCGGATATAATTCTTTCACCGCCTCAGCCATCAAATGCGCCGCATCGTGGCGAATAATTTCTAAAGCTTCAGGAGATTTAGAAGTGATAATCGAAATTTTCGCATCACCTTCAATTGCTCGCGACAAATCCCACAATTCATCATCAACCTTAATCGCCAAAGCAGCTTTAGCAAGGCTCACCGAGATTGATTTAGCAATCTCAAAGCCGGTAATTCCATCTGAAAATTCTTTGATATTATTGTCAGGAAAAGTGATTTTGATTGATGCCGACATTTTGATTTGGGATTGATTTTACAAATTAAAGAAGCTAGATTGACGCGCTCATTTTACGGTTGGTTTTACAAAAAACAACCAACTTACTACTTATCACTTACTACTTACAACTTCCATATGGGGCTATAGCGCAGTTGGTAGCGCGCTTGCATGGCATGCAAGAGGTCCCCGGTTCGAATCCGGGTAGCTCCACCAGCCTTCTCTATGTGGTGGGAAGGACAACTGGGTCCGCAAATGTCCGCATTTAGGTAATGCTGTTAAAGTGTTCAAAAAACTTACGACGCAATAGCAGAAAGTTTTCCAATTTATCCACCGGATATTATTTTGATGGCAGCAGCGAAAATGACAATATCGTATTGCGCCGCAGCTGATTGGTAAGACCAACATCTTTGAAATAAAGAATATTCTGAAATCGGAGCTGACTAAAATTTTAGAAGAACTGTCTGCGCATCCTTATCATGAAAATAGCTCAATTAAATGATGAGCCATTATTTAACTAATTTTTAAATCCTTCAAAAATATCAATGATATCATTTAGTACATTTGAGCCAGTCTCAAGAGCGGTATCTATATAAGCTGGCTTAATTCTTTCTTGCCTATCTTTTAACACTTCACTGCAAAGTTTTGAAAAAATGATTTTACCATGAAATTCGCTCTGCCACTTTCCATTTGAAAGAGATTCTGTTAAGAGATCGGATTTTTTATCAAAAAAGTCCTTAATTTTTTGATCAGCCAAACCATTTGATAAATGGTCTAATGATTGATTTAAGCTTTGAATGATTTCAGCTTTAATTTCATCCAAACTTTTCTTATCCGGTGATTTGACCGTAGGAATAGCAAGGTGGCAGTTTAGTCCGATATATTCTTTAACGCTTTGCAAAAGGGTATAATTGAATGATTCGGTGGCAATTCTCTTGGTTTCTGTTGCAATAAAATCTTTGGTTAAATTGGGATTGGAAGTGGTTAAGTAAAACTTTTGAGCCACTTCAAACAAGATGTCTGGTTCAAGAAAATAATTTTCCAAGTGCCTTCTTTTTAAACATTTTACCCGACCGCTTTTTTCAATATCTTTTATTTGCTCCTCTGACAATCCGTCGCGGTCGCGGATCATATAAAAATTGACACCAAAAATAGAGTTTCTGATTTGCTCCTCGATAGAGCCAAGTAAGACTATATTTTGAACCGATCCTATGGGAGTAATTTTTGCTTCAGGTAAGATTTTTTGCGATATGGAGTGATAAGTTAGCCTATCAATGCTGGAGTTTTCTCCTTCTGCAAAAATGATTTTCTTTCCAACGGAAATTAACCCGACATTGTCACCTATTGCCTGCACCAAATCTTTATGACTGTGGTTAAGATCGCTTAGTTTATGAGCCTGATTTGATCCTGTTTGGATTGAATCAATAAAATAAACGTCACCGGTCGAATAATAAGTCGAGATTAAGTCTGCGGAATGAGTAAGAAGTATAAATTGGTTGGTGTGCCCTCCTATTGATTTCAAGGTCTCTACCAAGCGAAATGCCAGAGTTGGGTGCAAATGCAATTCGGGTTCATCAACAATTACCACCGAGTGCTTAATATCCTTTCTTACTATATCAAAAATAATTTTAACAACTTCCTGCTCTCCAGAACTAAGTCTTTCAAAGTCTAAAACTTGATCATCAGAATTTTTATACTGAAAACTCTTTGGTTGAGTTGGATTTATATCCTGTAACTCTTTACCCGGTAAAAGTTGGCTAAAAATCTCTTTGTACTTTGTAAGAGGATGGGGATGTTTTTTAATAATTTCTTTAGAATGTAGTTCACCTTTTGCGGCTTCATCAGCTACTATTCCTTGGTGAGAAGCGACTTTTTTATAGATATAGTCCATAAAATTTTGCCATCTTCCAGAAAAATTCTCATAATAAAATGTGCTCGGAGTGTCCTGATTATCTGGATCTTCAACGGCATATTTAACTGGATTATACTTAGTGGTTTCAATATTTCTTCGAGAATCAATCTGAACTAAAGATCCAACATATTCACCTCTGCCAAAACGTCGGCTGTTGATATAATCCTGCAAAACTGAATTACTCTGTCCTTGTTTTACTTCAATGTGTGATCCATTAAATTTATTCCTTTCTTCGTCACGGGTCGCTCCTAGAACTAAACTCATGTGAGTAGACCCTCGCAGAGTTTGTGATATAGCCTCTTTTAACCTAGATTTTCCAGAACCGTTTCCTCCGGCGATAATTACTACATCACCCAAATTTTCTATCTTAAGATTTTTGATAGGTGGGTAGTTTTGGATTTCTAATGATTGAATTTTCATACAGCGCAATAAATATTATTTTTCTTCAATTAAATTTTTTATTTTTTGCTCACAAATTTTTTTAGTAAGCTCTAACAATTTTTTTACATCCTTTGCCAAAACTTCTAAATCTTCTTTTGAAATCCGATAGCTTGGATCATACCTTCCGCCAATGTAGGCGTAGTCCAAAAGTTTAAAACGATCTTTTTCTTTTTGAGTTTTTTTAGGAAATAAATTTGCTAGCTCTGAATGATGCTTAGCGGCTGTACGACCCAATATTCCAAGATAGTGCTCCTGCGGATTGTAGCTGGTGAAAACCAAAAGGATGGTTTTGTAAGAATGTTCTGCGGCCTGATGAAGATTGAAGGCTGAACTTTTATAATCTTTTTCATCCAAATAAAAATTATATCCTTTGAGAAAAGCCTGTGCTCTATCAAACCAATGTTCGAAATAGTCTTTGGCAATTCTTTGCTTTTCTTCCGGTTTTAATTTCCTCTTGTTAGCAAGCTTGTGCTTTTTGGAATCGTAAAGGGTGATGCCTTCTTTTTTAATGTCGGTGAAAAGGTATTGCCCTTCAGCAAGGCTTATATTCAAACTCTGAATATCATGGGCTATTACTCTAACTGGTGCGCTTAGCTTTAATTTTTCAGCGCCGCTCCAGGAAACAAAATCATCGGTGCTTTTCTTTTTTTCTGTTACCACCAGCACATCATAATCAGAAATATGGCCAGTTTTTTGTTGTGGCTTTAAGTCTTTCTTTTCTTTGTAATCACCGCGTGCGTAGGAACCAAAAAGAATAATCTTCTCAACATCTTTGCAGGTTTTTTGAATTGCTGCGACTATTTTATTCAGCTCTTCTTGTTTGTTTTGCGGAAGATGTTTTAGCGATTTTTTCATGACAATTTTTTTATTTTTATTGAATCATGCAAATTACTCGGCCGCTTCGCAGCCTGCGTCATTTGTCATACGCAATATTATTAAATTCGGTTAATAATTTCACTTTTTACATACTCAAAAGCCTCTTCAAAATTCCAATTGGTCTGGCCAGGAATAAATGGAGTATTGTAAGGCGGTAATTGATGAGGTAGTAAAATATTCATATCGAGCTGGAAGTCTTTGTTTAAGCGCTTCAAATCGAGGTTTTTTAAAAATAAATCTTTGGAAATTTTTAGTTTGCCGTGATCGCAATATTTTTTGAAAATTTTCAGCGTTTCATCGATGTTTGCTAAATCTTTGCCAAAGACCGTCCACAGATCGAACAAATCCCTGCCTTTACGTCTTTGATATAAAGCTCGTATCTTTGTTGCCATCAACTCTTCTAAGTGGTTAACCGCAATCATGCTTTTGCCGCTAAACCATTCAGAATCAAAACCAAAAGTTACATTATTGATATCCATTACTTGAAAATGCTCAGTGGTATTAATTTCAATTTTCAGCTTCATCGGTAGGCCATTAATGGAAGTATATTTGTAAACCAGCTTTGCTGACCTCTCAGTTAAAAGGCGATTTGGTTCACCAAGCCAATTAAGTGTGATTCTAACGGCATCTATTGTTTCGCCGATTGGCTCAGATTTTGTTTGTACAAAATCTAAATCTTCACTGTAACGGGCTGATGGTTTGAGATAAATTTTATTCAGTGCAGTTCCGCCACGAAAAATCAGGCTATCTCTAACTTTCTGATTTCCGTAAAGAGAAACCAAGGCCCTGTTGATGATTAAATCCTGCTCAACCATATCAAGGGTTTGCCAAGGAGCATTTTGCTGCCATTTTTCTATGAAAAGTTTTGGGATCATAGGTCGCTTTCAATAGTTGTGTTTTCAATGATCATCCATTTCTTGCATCTTGGATAGCCTTTAACAGGAATTTCAGGCGCTAGGGCAACGAGTTTTTTACCTGAAGATAGATAATCTTGCAGACCGTTAATAATTTCTTGTTTGTGATCAGGATTTTCAGCGTCAATTTTTTCCAAGATATATCCCAATTTTTGCAGCCAGAATTTTTGGCTGGAGATATTCGCCAGCTCGATCAATTTTTTAAGATCAATTGATTGCGCCAACTCTGATAGAACAGTTGCGATATGATTTAGTCCGCCACTTCTTCCTGAATAAAGTAATAAATCCATAGCAGTTAATTCCGGTGAGGAAATTTTTAAATATCCGCTATCAACGGTGATTTCTCGTATAGGAAGATTTGCTAGAGATTTTTTGTAGATTGCATCAATGCTAATCTGGCCGAATTTTAAATTTTTACGGATTTGCTTATCAGAAATTATTTGGAATGAATTTGGTTTTTGATGAGTTGCGCCGTGATACATTGCGGCACTCAGCAATCCTACATAATAGTTTATTCCTAAATGCTTCATTAAAATTGGCACCAACTCTTCAGCTGGCAAACAACCTTGCAATTGATGTTCAGGTGGAATTATAACATAAAACCCTCTTGCAGGATTAATGATCTCACCATGTTTTTTTACGCGACGTATAGAAACCAAAACATTGTGTTTTGAAGTTTGTAAATCGCTTACGGCTTGATCTATTGTAAAGGAAATCTGCCCTGATTTTCTTAAATCTTTTAAATATTCTGGAAACTTTGCCATAGTAGAAATATCATGGTAAAACTATAATATTATTACTATAGCATCATAAAAATGATATAGTCAATGGATGTCATAGTAATAATATCATAGTATTACTGTGAGTTTATTTGGTATAGGTGTTTAATTTTGTGGAGTAAGATCTTATGACGACACTCTAGGTTCTGCCAAAAAGATTTGGATCACTTTTGGTGTCAACCAACCTGGTAAAATTTGTTGATGTTTGTTGACTGGAAGTGTTTTTTAAACTATTTACCCATGCCTCTTTCTTTTGTTTGGCTTCAAGTTCATAGCTCTCAGTCTCCTGAATCAAATCATAAACTGTTAATATGTCGATAATTTTCATATTACCTTCTATAATACCATCAACCTCTTGGTGATCTTCGGGTAATTTTTGGACTATAATTGGATACATTCTTTTTCTACCTTCTTCAAAACCTATTGCCCAATATGTCTTGAGAAACTCAGATTCATTTGCACTCCCTTTTAGAGTGGCCAATTTCTTTCTGGTTTCTTCTGGTGTAAAATCAGTTACAACATATGTAAATCTCTTATTAATATCACTAAAATCTGCTGCCACAAAACATTCTTGTGGTATTGCCTTAACTATTCTGACCATCTCAACTTCGTTTGGTTTATAATGTCCGCTAACATTATCAATTTTCATAACTTTTCCTTTTTCAATTTCTATCATTCCTGATGAGGCCGTTATGTCTCCGGATAAAAATGATGAGTGATTAAACTGATTAGCCATATGTTCATTGACATATAAATTTCCATCTCTACTTAAAACAAATGCGGCAACGCCGCGATCTTTAAATTTTGAATTCAGGATAGTGGTATCCAATTCTTTTTCGTCCTGATATAATTTTCCATCATGAAATTGGACGCGATACGCCTCTCTTTCTTTGGAATTTAAGTATATAAAATTATTTCTTTTAATGGGGTTTGGATCCATTTCTCGCTCAAATTTTAATGCATAGTGCCAGTGCTCTTTTGCACCTAATGCCTTACGATTATTTTGATTCAATATTTTTAGATAAGATTGCACCAATTTTTCTTGATAATCTTCTTCGAGAAAACTAAATGATTTTGGCAGTCTGGAATGTCCAAGATTGTGTATTGAAGTTTTTATGGGATGTTCTTTTTCTGCATAAACACTCATTATCTTTGCAATAATGTTGTCTTGAGTAACAGCATGATTATTTTTCTGAAGATCCTGAACAACACAATTTATAAGTGAAAAATACTGAATTGTTTTGTTATTCATTAGCTCTGTAGCACTCCTTCCAAGATCATCAATTAACTCAATATGATAAATAAAATTTAAATTCTTACCATCTGGAGTGGAGACTAATTTTGCATTTTTAACTCTAAATTCATTAACTTTTCTGCGATTATTATGAGCTTCCAAAATATGTTCAAAAGCATTCTTAAGTTCTTCTAAATATTGTTTGTTATTTTCGGGGTGAGCAAAAATATCTTGCCTGATCACATTAGTATCATTTTCTGATATTAGACTATGTTGCAATAATAACTCCAAAAGGTCATTGATTGCAGATTCAAATTGTTTTCTTTTATAGCTTTTTTTAAGTGAAAGAAATTGTGTTTCGTTAAATTTTTCTAAAATTTTTCTAACCAAATCTTCTGATTCAGGCGGAAGGTCGGATGCTAAAGCAACTAATTTTGATAGATGATGTTTTAACATGTCGGCGCTTTTTATATTTAAAAAATTAGTTAGCAGGCCAAATTATTGCCTAACAACTTCCTTGCTTTCTTCGTTTTGAACAAACGACTCCTTGCTGCTGTTTAATAGGGCAATGATATCATTCTTCATTTCCGGCAAGTTATCAATTTTGGGTTTTGATTGCTCAATATAGTTTGTAATATTCTTATTAAGCAGATGATTAAATGCGAATAATTCTTTATAACATTGGTGGGGTGCGTTACCGACCATAAGAAAAGATCGGTATAGTTTGTGTCGACTAGGATATTCTTTTAAGACTCCGTGAATTGATAATTCATTCAAAGAATTTATTTCTGGCAAGATGCTTTCTAGTTGATGCTGCTCTAAAACACTCTTTAGTTTTATTTGAAAATCTTCTGCCGCCGTCAATCCTTTAGGGGCAATCGAATCAACAATTAATTCTAAAATAGCTGAAGCCGATTCTTTGTTCACATTCAAGTCAAATACTGACTCAAATATATCTACAACACTATCGAAAAATAGATCTAGCTGTTCGATCGAAAGATGCTTCATAAACTTAAATTTTTTTTACTTAACCTTCAATTTTACTGTCCAGCCAAACATTCGCTAAACAAATCAAAATAGCAATTTATTCTTTATTGTATTAAACAATTAACAAGGCATAATATTTTAAATATTGGTAACCACCTAATTATTTATATGAAACACCACCACTTCAAGAAATCCTATTTTCTTATCCCCACATTTTTTCTTCTAATCTTTTCCTCGCTTTTTCTTTATCTCGACTACAAGCGTAATCCAATAACTTACATAATTTTATCCAAAAAAATTGAATTGGTTTCTTATCTATTTTTTAAAGATATTCCAGCGTTTTATCCAAGATATGATTCATATTCAATTAATTATCATAATTTTGATTTTGATAAAGGAACGGACAGCCATTTTTCCAAGGGAAATGGTCACTTTTCCATATTAGATATTGGGTCAATTTATAAAACTGGAATACCGCATAAATTAAGAAAAATATTTGATGATTATGCAAAATTAAATCCAGAAAAATTAGCAGATCGGAAAGTTGTTGAAAATATTTTTGGTGTTCATGATTCGGGAGAAAGATTTTCGTATTTAAATGTAATTTTTCACGATGTTACGCCTTACGATGATGCGATGCCGAAAAGAATAAAAGAATATATCAAAATTTTTGGAAAAAAATTTATTGTCACCAGCATAGTTCAATATAAAAAAGACGACGAACAATGCGGCAAGAATAGCTACGATGTTAATATAATTTTTGACTCAAACCCAACAGAATCAATGACAATGGGGCTGAAGAATTCTGGTGAGATTTGTTTTATATGGGATGAAAAATTAAGATTTTCAAAATATGACATTATGGATCTTAAGAAAAAATATAAAAATTATTGGTTTTAACTTTTATTAATTTAATTCAATAAACCTTATGAAAAACCACCAAAAAAAGTTTCCAATAACGATTCTGCGGATGGTCATTGGATTACGCTTGATGATGGTAGGCATATTTTTATCGGGAATAAAAAAGTTGTTTGAGTAACCTTAGTTAAATAACCTTTATAGGAGAATATATGGCGCTCTTTTTTCAAAATAACTTATTGGAATTTTTGACTTATATAGTTTTAGCTGGCGCTTTTGCTTCGTTTTGGGTGTTTGAAAATAAAAAAGTTTCTGGTGTTTTATTCGTTATAGCGTCTTTATTTGGGCTGGTTTCGAATCAGATAGAATGGTGGTTTTTGGTTTCAACATTGGTGGTTGGGGCGTGTGTATTTTGGTTTTATTCTGAGATCAAAAAACCATATATCAGAGTTTTTTTATTTTTTATAATTACAACGATCGCCGTTTTATTATTTTTACATAAAGTTCCCGGATACAATAATTGGCAGGTTTGGTCTGATGTAAAATTAAGTGAAAAATCGGCAAGTTTTTCTTTCTGGTTGAATTTTGATAAGCCAATCATTGGTTTTTTACTACTCTTATTTGCTTACCAACCAGTTAGAAAATTATCTGAGTGGAGGGAAATATTCAGCAAAGATTGTTGTTTATTTTATGGCTTATCAATCTTGGTAATATTGGTTCTTGGTCTGCTTTCTTCCTATTTGGTTTTTGATCCAAAAATAGTTGGTTATAAATTTTTATTTTTGTGGTCATTAAAAATGCTGTTTTTCACAACCATAGTTGAAGAGTTATTCTTCAGATTTTTTATCCAAAACAACGCCATCAAATTATTAAGCAATTTAAAAAACGGCAAAATTTTAGGTTTGATTTTGTCATCTTTTATATTCGGAATTTTTCATTTGCCGGCAGGTATATTATTTGCTGCACTCGCGTTTCTGGCTGGTTTGTTATATGGCGGAATATATTTAAAAACCAATCGACTTGAATCAGCAATTTTGTTGCATTTTGCTGTAAATTTTATTCATTTAATTTTCTTTGCTTATCCAAGTTTGGCGTAATTAATAAAAATATATCCAACTTAACCATGAAAATAATCAATATAATTGCCATTATCTTTATGTGTGCGGCGCTATCAAATTGCACGCCAGCAAGGATTGTTCAAGATAATTATCCAAAAAATACCAAAACATCCAAAATTAAAGTTACTCGTGAAGACACTTTTCTATTTACGGCAGTTCCTGCAATTTTTGGTTATGACGAAAAAGACAAAGTCAGTCTTTGGAAAGGCGATGTTGCAGAGCTAGATGTGCCAGTTGGAAAACAAGAGTTTTTTGTTAGATCAAATCAAGCTGATAGATCTTTCAAATCTATTATTGAAGTCAAAGAAAACAAACTTCTGTGCCTAACCATTCATCCAGAACCAGAACCGGTTATAAAGTTTGTAATACCTTTTGTTTATTACTTTTCGCATGCATTTGAGATAGAAAAGTCGGAATTTTGTAAATAAGTTTTTCTAGAACTTCTGCTTCCTCTTGTTGTCATATTTTTTATTTGAAAATTTTTTATTAGAAATCAATCCAATTAATCTTTAAGATTGATTTATAGTTAAGAAATTTTGAATTGATCAATACGTAATTGTTTTAGAGATATGCCTTTCATTGATAAAGCGAGTGCCAAACACCATCTGGATAACATTATTAAGGCGTTAGATTGTTTGAAAGAAGCGGATTGTGATGTGATGATGATTGATTTTTTGTTAAATCGAGCCAATCCCAGCTATCCGCTTTTATACGGTTTTCAAAAAAGAAATAATTCTGACTTAAATTTAATTTTTATTTCAGAAGAAAAATTATTGCTAATAATTATCGAGCTGAGTGAAAAACTTGCCGCGGGTCATAAGTTGCGCTTTCAGTGTTTGGTAAGAGATGGGCATACATCGGCGCTTGATGTAGAGATTGTTAAACAAATTAATGGAGAAATTTCGGGGTCTTTGGTAATTCTGGATTCTTCTATCTATCGAGTTCTTTCTGAAAAAACTACAAAGCAATTAAGTGAAAAAAATTTTGTTTTTTATAGACCAAGCTCTGAGCTGGGGAATAGATCTGTTAAATTTCATATTGTAGTTAGGGTGCAAAGTAACAAAGCCAATAAGCAAAAAATGGGAAGTACAATTTATTTTGATAAAAAAGATGAGCATTGGTTCTGGTATAATAGCGACAAAGCACCAGGTCCTCTTGGAATGAATAGTTATGCTCAAGACGGCGAAAGAAAATCAATATCTGATTTGCAATTGATTTCTATTTTAGAAGGTGTTGCTCAAGAAATTCCTAGTGATAAAGAGCGTGTATTATTAATGCAAAAAATGGACGAACTCTATCTTCAAGATCTTTATGATCCGCTGCCTATGCAAAAAGATAGAACTTCTTGCGCTAAAATTAGTTTAGATCTTGCCAAGCAAGCTAGTAAAATAGAGGATTTACATCATTTAGCTTTTTTGGCAGCACAAAATGAAGATCTTCAAAGCCCAATGCTTAGAAAAATGCAAAAGCATTTGGATAAAGCGCAATTGGAGGATTTAAAAGTTATTTCATGGCAAGATCTTCCTAAAGAAATATTAAAAAATTCTCAATCAAGAACATTTTTTGATTATCACACGCAAAGCGCAGAATTTGGTTTAAAATATTCTGATGTGCGACACATAAAAAGATTTGCTAATCAATTTCAATGGTTCGTCAAAGACAATATTTCTGAAGATGAATTATTGGCGCTAGCCCATACTAATCCTTTTGGCTTTGTCATCACTAATGACAACAATATTCGTATTATTATTGACGGCGTATTATTAACAGATGTTGTTTTTATGGAAGATCGTTCAGAGCTTTTGCCATTGGCGCAATCTGCTTTGCAAATGGTTGCAAATAATAGAGAGTTAAAAGCAATTTCTGGGCAATTGATAAATTTTTTATCTGATCATAATAAAATAAAATTGCCTGATTTGATTCAGGCAGATGTAACAACTAATCGCCATCAAAAACTATTGCGGCAAGCAGCAAGCCAAAGGGCGATGAATGAAGAGGGCTATGATAGAGCTTTGGAGGTTTATTTAACTGAGCTTACTTCGCCAGTTGATAAAATTATTGCTAAGGCCGTTCCAATTAATCATTCACCTCGATCATCTACTGAGGCAAAAGAATTTTCTCCTGTCAATCAATCAGCTCAAGCTAATTTTAAATTGTTATCTGCTTAATTTTTTGAGATTATCAGCAATGAGGTATTATTGAATTTTTCAATTCAATAATAAATTTATTAGTTGTGTTTTGAGTATCATTTTTATAAATCTGGGTACCTATCTAAAAAGGCTCATTGAGCGATTTATTAATTTAGGAAAACCAAATAAAAATGACAAAAGAAGTCTATGAAGTCTATGAGCGTTTTGAAGCAGATTTTGGATTGCTAAAATCTTTTTTGAATCAATATATTAGCCCTGAAGTTACAGCAGATTATTATTTTGTAATTGCGAATTGCGGATTTGTATTGCCAGGTGGTCAAATTCCTAAATCATTAGCAAAAAAATTTACACCCTCACAACTCGCTTACATTAAATTATTTAAACCATTTGATCCTCTTTCAATACAAATTGATGAAATTGAATGGGTGAAAAATATTTTTACTCCCGAGCAATTATATTTGATGAATGGCAGTAAAGAAAATATTTTGATGATTGGGCTGATAAAGGTTTTGTATAGTAGTAAGGATAAAATAGAGCAACTAAAAGAATTTGGTTTTCAATCCGATCATTTAATTCAGATTGTGAAAAACGCTTTTAACCTGCCTGATAATTTTGATTTTAATAATATAAAAGTTTTAAAAGAATTATTGCGTGAAGAAACTATTATAAAATTAAGATACCTGATGCGCCCTGTGTTTGAAGGTGGATGCGGATTTGACGCAAAAACTATTTGTGATAATCTATCTGGGGTTTCGCCAGATTTGCTCGCGCCAGTTAGCGGAAAAGTCGTGGGTGATAAGTTTGATCAAGAGATTATAACTGGGATTAGCCGCAGTATAGATTCTGTGATTGAACCTTTTTTGAAAATCACTCCAGCCAAACCAACAAAAAGACGTTTGTCTGCACAGCCAGAGTCAACAACACATAATAATCAATTCGCAAATTCACTGCCTTATGATTCCGTGAAATCACCTGGATTAATTCCGTTAGAAAGTTTAGGGTTTGTTGGATATGGAGCTGGTTTTGGTAATCCGCAAACAACGGCTCAGGCTCAGATTCCGTCAGTCAGATTGGAAACCGAAGCTGCTGAAGATAAAACTGTTTTTGCTAAACCAAAACCAATAACGAGAAAAAGATCTTGTGAAGAAGATTCAATTTTGCCTGCTGCTAAAGCTCATAACTCACAACAGTTAATGAGAAGCACGCAAAATCAAGAATTTGCCCAAAAATAAAAATTAAAATTTCAAATTAAACCTATAAGAAATATGGCGAGTAAAATTGATAAAAAAGGTGATCACGAACCTAATAAATATTTTGAAGGTGAGGCGGTTTTGACGGCGCAGGAGAAAATTACTGAGCAGAAATTATTGGATCCCCAAAAGCTTAATGAAAGTGATATTGAAAATTTAACTTCTAAATTTTTGATGAATAAAATTTATTATAAAATGGCGAAGCGTAAAAAGCGGGAAGAAGCCTTGAAAATTGCGGCTGGAGTTGTTTTGGGTAAAGGACAAAAAATCAAAAATCAGTTGGAAGTTAATGATGAACAAATCAAAAAAACTAATCAGAAAAATCCGCAAAATGATCAGAAAAATTTAGCGGCGCAGAATCAAAATCAGAATCAAAATGCTGCGAGCCAAAGTGCCAATCCTAAAGGTGGCAAAGCTGATATTCCCAAAATATCGGGTGGAACTTTATCGGAAGTGATTGCCAAAATCACCGAAATGATGGCGGGAAAATCGGGCGCTGCTTTCAAAACGGGAGCGGATAATTTTGCGGCAATGGTCGAAGTTTTGGCAGCGCCGGAAGTGCAAATTAAATTTGATGAAACAATGAAATATCTCGCCAAAGATCCAGTTTTGGTGGTGGGAATTCAAGATGTTTTACAAAATACCAGCGCCGCTAATATTTTTGCTCAAGCGGTGGAAAAAAATTTTAGCGCTGCTCAAAAACAAGCAATCAGCACAGTTAGTTTTGCTGATTTGCAAGCTAGAAATTTTGAGAATTTTCAAGAGCAATCAATTGGCAAGATGCGCTAATTTGATAATTTTTTCGATGATTGAATTAGCTAAAATTAAGCCTTGAGAGCTGATTTTGATATTATTTTTACCCACTATAATCAAATTATTTTTAATCAAATTTTCTAGTTTTTCTAAATCAAAAATCTGCTCAATATTTTTGCCAAAATGTTTTTGAAAAACTGCATTATCAATTCCGTTTTTCAAACGCAGCCCCATCAAAATTACTTCTTCTAATAATTCTTCTTGAGAAACTTTTTCAATTTTTTGAATCGCAACATTTTTTTCTAATGCAGCTTCAAGCCAGGCAGCGGGCTGGTGCAGCATTATAATTGCTGAGCGTAATTTTTCGTCATTCAAATAAACTCGGCTATGCGCGCCGGCGCCAATTCCTAAATAATCATTAGATTGCCAATAAGCTAAATTGTGTTTGCACTCAAAACCGGCTTTGGCGTAATTGGAAATTTCGTAAAGTTCTAAACCATTTTGAGAAGTGATTTGATTGGTTAATTCATATAAATCGGCGGATAAATTTTCATCCGGCAACACAAATTCTTTATTCAAATATTGCCCATAAAATTTGGTGCCTTTTTCAATAGTTAATTGATAAAGCGAAAGATGATTGGCGGAAAGTTCAATGGCGTTTTGTAATTCTTTTTCCCAGCTTTTTAAGTCTTGATTTGGGCGGGCATAAATTAAATCGAAAGAATAATTATCAAAAATTTTGCTGGCGGTTTGAATGGTTTTTATGGCTTCTAAAGCAGAATGTTCGCGCCCGAGAAATTTCAAATCAACATCGTTTAAAGCCTGAATTCCCATTGATAAACGATTAATTCCAGCCTGCTTGAAAGCCTTGAATTTGGTGGCTTCAAACGAAGTTGGATTTGCTTCTAAAGTGATTTCGCAATCTTTATCAATCGTCCAAATTTTAGCAATTTCCGCCAAGATTTTTTCCACAAAATAAACTGGCATTAACGAAGGAGTTCCACCGCCGAAAAAAATAGTTTTAACTTGGCGATTTTTTAATTGCGGCGCAAAATATTGCAGCTCGTTTAAATAACCTTGCAAAAATTTTTCTTCGTCAATTTTCTTCTCAACGTGCGAGTTAAAATCACAATAAGGGCATTTTGATTTACAAAACGGATAATGGATGTAAATTGAGAGTTGCGAGTCGTAAGTCGTAAGTCGTAAGTTTTTCATTAATTAGTTTTAAATATGATTCTGAGAATATTGATTGAGCTTTTGCCGGCTTTGGTGCCGATTTTTGTTTATTGTTTATGGCTTTTCGTGAGGCGAATTGCAAGAAGAATGATTGTGAAAAATTTGGCAAAAAAATCTGGAAAAATTCTTGATGCAACTTATGAAGAGGTGAAAAATGAAGAAAAAAATGATCCGATCATTAGTGATTTCTCCCTACAAAACCGCCAATTTATCACGGTTTTATATTTGAGTTTTTTCATTATGATTATCTGCTTTTTATTCTTCGCCATTCGGGTTCCTAGAATTGAGAAAGGTCGATATATTCCCGCTCATTTAGAAAATGGAAAAATAGTGCCGGCAAAAATTGTCGAATAAAAATTAGCCTTGTTCCAGAGGTTTTTCTTTAACTTCAGGAAGAACTCTTGATCCCATAGATTCGGCTGTTTTACTCGGATTTCCAGAAGGTCGTTCAGGTGTTCTTAATCTTTTTAAATCATCAATTAATTGTTGGGCTTTGAGTTCATAAAATAAACCACGCAGCTTTTCATATCTTTCGTCGCCAGGTATTATTAAGGGAAATGGACAGATGTTGCCTTTTGGATTCATAAAATCCTTAAAGCTTTCTGCATTTGAGGTTTGAGCGTAATACGTTTCACTGAAATCTTCTGCCATTTTTTCTCTTAAAGTAGCAAAAACAGTTTCTGGCAAACTTTTAAAGGTGTCACTTAAGAAATATCTTTGAAAAAATTTATTAGCTTCAAGGTTAGGAGAATATAGTAATTGAGGATTTTGAGCAAGATCGCGGAAAATTTCATAACAATTTTTTTCTGGAACTAAACCATTTACAAATAATTTATTAGCTACTCCATCAATACAAATAGTTTGAGCGCCAAATTGCCAGCCAATACTCAAACTTTGCTGGGTTCCAATTGTTATGTCGATTGGAGTGAATGGAGATCTTTCAATCTTGATATTTTTAATTCCATCAATTCCAGAATTAACTATCACATTATATCCGCTAGAACGGGCATTTTCTTGAATTTTAGCCAAAGCCAATTCCACATCTGCAACTGCAATTTGAACATCATAATCTTTTTTATCTAAAGGAGTTCCTATTTCGATACCAAAATATACTAAAGCGGCGCCATAAGCTTTGCTGCCAGTAAGAATTTTTGTCTGACATTCCACACCTTCCAATAATGGATCGCAGGCTTGGTTAAAATCATTGATGATTAAAGGCACGATTTGTGTCTCAAAATAATCAAAATAAGTTGGATCTAATATAATTTCACCAAGATAGCGCGAATGCGCAAGAACCTCGACATATGATCTTGCAGATTCCAGCTTGCCGAACAAATTTATATTTGCCAGATCTGTTCTGCCTTTTTCTTCTTGTAATTTTTCTATCTGTTTAACTATTTCTGCTTGTTCAGCCGTTAATCTTTCAACCTCGTTATTTTGCCAAATATTAGATTCTGGGGTTTGTTTATTTTTATTATTTAAGTTTTGTGTTCTGGCAGTTTTTAGTGCATCTTTGGTTTTTTCTAGCTCTGATTCTAAAGTTGTTAATTTGGTTACCGCAGTTGATTTTTCTAGCTCAGCAGAAGATCTTTTTAGTCTATCAATAAATTCTTGAGTTTTTTTTGCATCACTCTGTAGCTTTGTTATTTTGCCTTGAAGAACATTGACTTCACTTGATTTTTCTCCAAGTTTTTGCGCTAAAACATCTTTTAATTTTTGAACATCAAAAAGCTCTTTGCGAATAGTTTCTAAATCTTTGTTTAATGACTCATTAAGTTTTTTTAACTCTATAAATTTAGGATTGGAATCAACATCTTCCACGAGACCTTCCAGTAATGAGATGCGGTCTTTTAGATCTTGATTTTCTTGTTCCAAAGTTTTGGGCTCTTCTAGTTTTTCTGGCGCCAATGAAGCTGCTTGAGCAGTTAAATTTTCCTGAAAGTATTTTTCGTGTTTTCCTTTAATTTTTCCGCTTAATTTTTGTTTCTCCTCAAGACTTAAAAGTGCATCAAATCTTTTAAATTGATCGTCACTAAAATCCTCAATAAAAGCGAGATAGAGTTGAGAGTTTTCCAAGAGATCGTTAATCATTAATTCTCTTTGGCTGAGAAGTTCTGATTTGGATTTAACACTGGTTAAAATTTCAAAAAATCTATCAATTGCAATTGGTCGCAGATTTTTAAAGATTAGTAAATTTGGATTACCAAGATAATTTTTGAGATCATCTGCCAATAAATATTCTTTGGCACAAAACTCGTATAATTTTCTAAAATAAGAATTTTGTTTGTTTGATTCATTAAGATCAAAGCTAAGAAATTGCGTTATTTTATCCAGATTATTTAATAGTTTTTGTCTATCTGAACTGACAAATAACTCTTCCAACAAAATTTCAATTTTTGTAATAATTTCAGGTGCTAATGATTTATTAGTTTGATTGACAATCTCTTGAAGTTCTTTTTCTTCTAAAACACAAACCACTTCTGACAATTCAGAAAAGAGCACTTTTAATAAAGTAGGTTTATCAACTTTGCTAGCTGGGTTTGTAACATCGCTTAAGATTTCCAAGAAAAGTGATCTAACTCTAGTTTTTCCTTCTAAATAATTGGGATTTGATAACATTATTTTCAGCTGATCTATTAGGCTAAAGTAAAATTCTCTTGGTCTGTGAGTTTCTTCTTTGGACAAAATTTCTCGAAATACAAAAGAAAGTGATGCTTCGGTTTGAAAAAAAAGAGGATATGTTTCCAGATTTGCTATTGTTGCAGTTGATTGCGTATCAGCAGCAAGAGTTAGAATTTTTGCTTTTAGAAGATTTGTAAAATCAGGATTTGTATGACCTATTAGATTGGGTTTTTTGTCGATGGCATTTTGCAATAATTCATCAGAAAATGGCGGCTTTTGGTCAATTTCTAAGATATTCTTTACTACAAAAAGTGCTTGTTTCTTTGTTAGTTTTTCTAAAAACAACGCATCATTTTTAGCAATTAATTTTTTTAAAACTAATTTTATTTCTTTCACATCTTCTGCTTCGCTTGGTGTTCCCGCAAAAGTTTCAATTCTTTTTAGGGCTTTATTGGGTTTTGAATCTTCTAATTCTTTTTCTAAAGCTTTAAGCTCTTTTCTTGACAACCGATCAGTGTCTGGTAATGAGGCTGGCTTTATTGTTGTGACGGCATCTTTTAATATTGATTTTATATCTAGCGCAGAAATAACTTGAACATCATATCTTGAAAATACCTTCCAAATCAGGTTATTTTGAGAAAATCGATCATCTGAATTTTTTGGCGTTCCTCTAACATTCTCAATAAATTCACTCAAGTCTGGCTGAAAAAGATCTCGAAATTGCTTATGATCGATTTGCAATATTATATCTGGAAAGACTATGGCGCAGGTAAAAAATAGTTTTTGCGCTACAGATTTTTCATCATCTGTGGCATTTTTATTGCACAGAACCGATGTAATAAAATTAACAATATCAGCTTTTTGTTCTTCAGGGAGAGTAAATATTTGCTTATCAAGAGGGCTTCCGTCTGGTTTAGTTTTTATGCCATAAGTCCAATATTTATGAGCGAAAATTAAGCTTTCCAACCAAATATCAATAAATCTTTTGCAACGATCAACAACTTTTGATTCGCTGTGAAGATGCGATGAGGAAAATTTTAAAAAAGCTTCGATTGTTTTTTCAACTTCTTGTTGTGAATAGATATGATAAGAATCGCGCCTTAATTTTTCTCTACTGCCAATTTCTGGCTCATTATTTTTCAAAATAGTTTCCGTTGCCTCACTGCCAAGATCTAATTGATAAATAGTGTCTATTAATCCGATGCAAATCCGTTTTTCAGGGTCTAATAATCGTTTTGTATGCGACTTAACGCAGCTATCAAAACCTAAAGGAATTCTTTCTTGTGGTGGTTGCGGGGCTGGTTGGCGTCTTTGCGGTATTGTTTTGCGTGTCATATCGTGTTAGATAAAAATCTGTTTGAAATCTTTTTTGTGAAGTATTTTTAAGGCAGGAATAAAATCACAAAGACTATTTTTTATCAATAATTTGTTGTGCTGGAATTATTATCAAATATTAACAGAATAGTATTTGCAAATAAAAATGATAATGATTATCATAATCATAACGAGATTAATTAAAAAATTACTAATCACAATATTTCCACAAAATGCCTAAAAATATTTGCAACCAAAAATTGCTTTGCGATCTTGTTGCTTTATCGTCATTTGACTATAAGAGGAAGATTAGCCAATGTGGTTTAGTGTTAATTAATGATGTTTAAAAAACTGCTTAAAACAGAATTCTTTTTTATAACTGCTCTGGCGTTGCATTTGGCAATTTTATTTTTGGCGTTTTTTAAAACGCAAAATTCTGACTCGCCCGTTTTGTCTTTTAGCATTTCAATTAATGATGCCGCTTCGGTAAAGCAAAACAGCATTTCAGCAACATCGGTTGCATCTTCTGTTCAGACAAAAAAGCCAAAAACAAAACAGGAAGTGACTAAAAATGACAATCAAAATAAAGCTCAAAAAGTAGAAAAAGAGCAAGATTCTAAAGTAAAATCTACCGGCAAGGAAGTTTCTAACTCAAAACAACAAAATGCAGTTTTTGGTGAAAATGCGCCAGCAATTTTCGACGCTGCTTATTTAAATAATCCATCTCCATCTTATCCTGTTACATCTAAAAGAATGGGCGAGCAAGGCAGGGTTTTGCTCGATGTTTATGTTAATAAAGATGGTTTGGTTGAAAAAATTAATATCAATAAAAGCTCAGGCTTTTCAAGGCTGGATAATGCTGCTTTGAATACAGTTAAAAAATGGCAATTTGTTCCGGCGAAAAAAAATGGCAACATTGAAAATTCTTGGGTGCAAGTGCCAATTAACTTTGTTTTAGAAAATTAATAACCTTAAAAATAAATTATATGAATTCATACGGAATGGGTCACTTTTGGACAAGCGGCGATTTTACAATTTATTCAGTAGCGTTGATATTGCTGGTGATGTCAGTTTTAAGCTGGACACAAATTTTCAGTAAAACTTATCGCTTTTGGCGTCAAAAAAGAATTTTAAATGCGCTAGAAAAATTCTGGCAGGAAATGACTATTAGCAAGGCTATAGAAGATTTAGGAAAAGAAGCTGGCTCTAACAATTCTTTTTATAATCTGGCAAAACAAGTTGTGGAAGCCGCAGAGCATTTTGATGAAGATAAGGATAATCATATTGAGCATGGCTTAAATCGTGGTGAATTTATTACCAGAACTTTAAGACAAAGTATTAATCGCAGCACAGCAAAATTAGAATCTGGATTAACAATGCTAGCTTCAATTGGCGCGGTTGCCCCATTCATTGGATTGTTTGGAACTGTTTATGGAATTTACGGCGCCTTGCTGGGAATTTCTGCTAGCGGTGCTGCCACTTTGGATAAAGTTTCTGGCCCAGTTGGCGAGGCATTAATTATGACTGCTGCTGGCTTGTTCGTAGCAATTCCTGCCACTCTTGCTTATAACGCTTTTGTTAGATTGAACCGTTTAGAATTAATGGAATTGGATGGTTTTGCTCACGATCTTTATTCTTATTTGAGCAATGGTGTAAAAGTTTCAAATAAAAAAGGAGAATAATGTCATTTGGAGGATTCAACAAACAAAATAGCGCGCCAATGAGCGAAATGAACACCACGCCTTTGGTGGATGTGATGTTGGTTTTATTAATTATTTTCATCATCACCGCGCCGCTGATTACCAACAGCGTGAATATTAATTTGCCGAGCAGCAAATCTTCAGCAACGCCACAAAAACCAAATATTGTCAGCGTTGGAATTGATGAAAAAGAAAGATTATTTTGGAATGGCAAAGAAATTAATGAAGATCAGCTAGCTTTGCTTTTGGAAGATGCTGTTAAAAATAATTCAAATACCGAGCTACAACTTCAAGCTGATCACAACACCAGATATGAAAAAATTACTGATGTTATGACTAAGGCTGATCAAGCTGGAATTAGCAAAATGGGTTTTGCAACTCGGGTTGGAAATTAGAGTTTTAATTTCCAAACCGCTTGAGAAAGTTGCTTAAACCATTTTCTGGTTTCTTTTTCATTGTGATTTTCTGATGAAGAATGCAAAGCCTGAACTGCTTCTCCAACATTATCCACGGTGCTATTGTTTTTATGATCTTCGATAAGTTTATCTGAGGCAGTTTCCAAAGAATAAGTTATCTCGTGAATCTTCTCCAAATCTTGATCGGATAATTTTTGCTTAGCGACAATTTTATTAATATCCGAAATTTTGCTATTCAGAACTTTTACCGCCTGAGCAGATGATGCAATTTTTTTTCCTTCATAATGCATAGTTCTTTCCTCAGCATAAGCGCCAGATGAAAGCATAATTAGAATGGAGGCGAGGGCGATAATTTTCATAGTTTGATTTGGTTGGTTAATTTGTAATGCCAATTCTGGATTATTTCTTATCCCCAATTGGCGTTTTAAGACAGGATTTTACGCTGCTTCTTATTTGTAAATATTTGCAATTAAAAAATCAAATAAAAAATGATAATGATTATCATTATCTGTTGACATTAAAAATTGTATTAGTGATAATGATTATCATTATTGCTTTTTCAACTTCTATTAATTTAACAATCGACCCTTATGAACATTATCTTCAAAGCCTCTGGCTCATTTTCTGAATTTACCAAAAAAACCGCATCACAATTGATCGTTAGTTCGGTTATGGCGAGTTATCTGGCAGTTAACCCAGCAATGGCAGCAGAATCTGGAATTACCAAACTTCCCGCAATTACAGTTAGTGAAACTCGTGATGATGATAGTGATAGTTATAAAAATTCTTCCTCATCGCTGAATAAATTAACCGCTCCATTAAAAGATACTCCAAAAACAATTACTGTAATTCCAAAATCATTAATGGAAGATCAAGGTGCAACTTCGCTTAAAGACGCTTTACGAAATGTGCCTGGTTTAAGCATAAATTCTGGGGAAGGTGGAAATCAGGGTGATAGTGTTAATATTCGCGGCTTTACTTCTCGCAATGATTTTTTCATTGATGGAATGCGTGATTTTGGAAATTATAATCGTGATCCGTTTAATATTGAGTCATTAGAAGTGTTGCAAGGTCCAGCATCAATATTATTTGGTCGTGGTTCAACTGGCGGGGTGGTTAATCAGAAAAGTAAAGAAGCGCGTTTGGGAAATTATAATAAAAGTAGTGTTGCCTTAGCAACTAACGACACTACTCGTTTTACAACTGATGTTAACCGAGAACTTTCAGATACCAGTGCGTTTAGAATTAATTTAATGGCGCATCATAATGAAGTTGAAGATCGTGATACAGTTGAGGATAATCGCTTTGGTATTGCCCCTTCACTATCTTTTGGGCTTGGCACTGACACCAGATTAACTTTAGATTATTTGCACCAAAAAGAAGATAATATTCCTGATTATGGAATTGGTTTTATGAATGGCAGACCTGCCAAAGTTGATCGCAGTAATTATTATGGATTCCAAGATGATTACTTTAAATCAGAAGTTGATATTGCAACTGCAAAATTTGAACATGATTTTAACAAAGATGTGTCCGTCAGTAATAAATTAAGATACGCCAATTATCAGCGTCAATTAAATACAACTCAGCCAACATATAGTACGCCTTTCGTAAATGCTACTCGAGGTAATATTAATGTTGATAGCACCGAAACTGCGCTTATTAATCAAACTGATTTGAAAGTAAAATTTGATACTTTTGGTCTGAGGCATGAATCAGTTAGTGGAGTTGAACTTTCCAGAGAAACTTCTGCACCAACAAGATTTACTTATACCGGCATTCCATCAACTAATATACAGAATCCGGCTGAGGCATATTTTTCTTACACTACAAAAACCCTGAGCTCAAAAACCGAAGGCAGCAATGACACTTTGGCGGCCTATTTTTCTGATACATTACATTTAAATCAAAAATGGGATATTCTGGGCAGCGTTCGTTTTGATCATTTAAAATCAAGATTTCAACAAGAACAGCCTGTGGCAAATGCTGCTAATTTTTCCCAAATTAACAATAATATTAGTTGGAGTGGTGGCGTGGTTTATAAGCCAACTGATAATGGCAGTATCTATGTTAGCGCCGGATCTTCTTTCCAACCATCGGCTGAAACTTTCTCTTTACAACAAGTTCCACAAACCGGAACCGCCAGAGTTTCCTCCAATATTGATCCTGAAACCAGCAGAACTTATGAAGTTGGTACTAAATGGGATTTCTTCAAGAAAAAACTTTCAACTAGCTTTGCTATTTTTCGCACTGAAAAAAATAAAGTTCGTGAAAATGATCCAAACAACAGCACATCTTTTGTTCTGGTTGGCAAACAAGTGGTTGACGGTTTTCAAGCGCAAGTTTCGGGAAATTTAACCAATAAGTGGCAAATCTTCTCCGGATATTCTTATATGAATGGCAGAGTTTCAAAATCAGCATTAATCACTACTCCAAAAGGAACGGTATTGGGTGGAACTCCAAAACATACTTTTAACTTATTTACCACTTACAAATTACCGTATAATTTAGAAGTTGGTGGCGGTTTAAATGCAATTTCAGATCGTCGTGGCTCAACTTTAGCTACTGCCAACAAAGCGCCGGGATATGCCACATATAACGCAATGACTAAATATACTTTAAATGAAAACATTGATTTTCAATTTAATGTCGAAAACTTAACCAACACATATTATTATGACCAAGTCGCGGGAAGAGTTGTTCCTGGAGAGGGTCGAGTATTTATGTTAACCACTAATTTTAGTTTCTAATGTTATTACAAATTCCCCAAGTTTTAAGCAAAGAGCAAGTTCTGAATTGTCGTAGAATTTTAGATTCAGCTAGTTGGGTTGATGGCAAAGTGACTGCTGGGCATCAATCTGCTAAGGCTAAGAATAATATGCAAATTCCAGAAAACAGCGCCAGTGCCAAAGAACTTAGGGAAATTGTTTTAACTGCATTAGAAAAAAATCCACTTTTTATTTCCGCAGCACTTCCTTTGAGAGTTTTTCCGCCACTTTTTAATCGTTATAGTGGCGGGCAAAATTTTGGAACTCATATTGATAACGCCATTCGTTATATTCCGGGAACCGGAAACCCAATCAGAACTGATCTTTCAGCAACTTTATTTCTTGCTGAGCCAGATGAATATGAGGGCGGAGAATTGGTTATTGAAGATAATTATGGCATTCACAAAGTAAAACTTGCGGCGGGAGATATGATTTTATATCCATCAACTAGCTTGCATCATGTAACCGAAGTGACCAAAGGTGCTAGAGTGGCGTCTTTTTTTTGGATTCAAAGTATGATTCGTGATGATGCTAAAAGAACTCTGCTTTTCGATTTAGATAATGCTATTCGTTCATCTTTGGCGGCAAATCCCAATCATCCTTCATCAATTCAAATGACCGGGATTTATCATAATCTGCTGCGTATGTGGTCTGAGGTATAATTTTATGACACGAAAAATCATAAAAAAAATTCATCTTTGGTTAACGCTGATATTTTTTATCCCGCTTGTAATTCAGGGTTTAAGCGGAACTGTTATGGTTTTTGAGAGTGAAATTGAAGATTTAATTTCTGGTCACAAAGAATATAAATTACCCAACAATTACGAAAATCAGAATTCACCGGAAATCGATAAAATAATTGCTACCGCTCAAAATGTTGTTCCTAAAAATTACTCCCCAAATTTTGCTCAATTTTTAGAAAATCAACCAGCAAAAATTAGTTTTGCAGCTGAAAAAAATCCAAAAATTTCAGTTTTTGTTGATCCATTCACATTAGAAATTCTGGGGCGGGAAACATCAAATCCAAATGCGGTTCTAAAAACAATTCATCAATTACACACCAACCTTTTAATTGCCGGAAAAACCGGAAGAAATTTGATTGGCTATGTGGGAATTGTTATGTTTTTAATGCTTATCAGCGGAATTATCATTTGGTTTCCAAAGCAGATATCACGCTTAAAAGAAGGCTTTTCTTTCAAATTCTCCGATAGCGGATTTAATTTTCACCGTCGTCTACACAAGTCAGTTGGAATCTGGTCTTATCTGGTTTTCTTCATTGTCACTTTCAGCGGAATTTACATTGTTTTCCCACAATATATTGAACCTATATTCATCGAAGGCAGAATGCGCGAGAAAATTACTTTACCGAGGCAAGAGGGCAGAGTTGCTGATGTTAATGAAGTAATAAAAATTACCCGAAATGTTTTTCCTGATGAAAAAATTATCTCAATTTTTATTTCCAACACATCTGATCGTCCTTACCGAGTAAACTTAAAACCAAATAATTACATTACCGGCGGCCCAATGATTAATGTGAATATTGATCCTATAAAAGCAGAAATTATTAAAGTTCAAAACCCTGATAAATTCACCATTGGCGCAACTATTATGGCTTGGCAAGCTCCCTTACATTTTGGCGAAGTCTTTGGTTTGCCATGGAGAATTGCTCTTTTATTATGCGGGTTTTTGCCGCTCTTATTTACAATCACCGGAATTTCTATGTGGTGGAAAAAGAGGAAAAGCCAAAAATTAAGAATTGCAAAATAAGATTCTGGTGCGTAAAATGACCGCCCTTTGAATAAGCGTGCACAAGTGCTTCTCAATTAATTTTAACAATCTTAGATATTAGCTGATATTGGTGTTGGTTTGTTTAAAACCAATTCTTTGCTAGCATCTCAAAATTAACCAATAATTTAAATTTTATGACTAAAGACAACAATCTACCCGCGTTCACCATCAAACAACTTCTCGAAGCTGGCGTTCATTTTGGACACAAAACCATGCGTCGTAATCCAAAAATGTCAAAATATATTTTTGGCGACAGAAACAATCTGAGCATCATCAACCTTGAACAAACTGCAGTTTGCCTACACACTGCACTTAAAGCTGTAAAAGAAATTGCTAAAAATAACGGCAGAATTTTGTTTGTTGCTACAAAAAAACAAGCTTTCGACGCTGTTGAAGAATCTGCAAAAAGATGTGGTCAATATTATGTCAATCAACGTTGGTTGGGCGGAATGCTTACTAACTGGAAAACCATTTCTCAATCAATCAAAACTTTAAAGAAAATTGAAGAACAGCTAGCCGGTGACGAGCTTGGTTTGAATAAAAAAGAAAGATTATTTTTGGATCGTCAAAGAATTAAATTAGAAAATGCTTTGGGCGGTATCAGAAATATGGGCGGTTATCCTGATTTAGTTTTCATCATTGATATCAACCGTGAAGCTCTTGCGATCGCTGAAGCTAAAAAACTTGGCGTGCCAATTATGGCAATTTTAGATACCAACGTTAATCCTGATGGAATTGCTTTTCCAATTCCTGGCAATGACGACTCAGTTAAAGCAATCAAATTATATTGCCGTTTAATTTCTGACGCAGCTTTGGCGGGCATTAAAGAAAATATGGCGATTGCTGGCGTTGATGTTAGTAAGCTTGAAGGCGCTTCTTCTGAATCAATTTTAGAAGCAGCTAATGCTAGAAAACCTGAGGAAAGAAAACCTGAAGCTAAAAAAGATACTATCACTAAAAAAGCTGATAGAAAAGACGCCAAAGGGGATAACGGAAAGCCGTTTAAACCAACTGGCGAGAAAAAAGATTTTAAGCCAAAAGCCGCAGCCGAAAAAGCTCCAGCTTCTAAAAAACCAGCTGCAAAAAAACCAGCATCTAAACCAACAAAATAATTCGCTTGCGCTTCGCTACAGCGCAACTAGTTCATTCATAATTTAAATTAATAATTCATTTATATGGCAGATTTAGCATTAATAAAAAAACTTCGTGAAACCACTGGCTGCGGCATTGCAGATTGTAATAAAGCTTTGGCTGAAAATGGTGATGATTTTGAAAAATCGGTTGATTGGTTGCGCAAAAAAGGTCTTTCAGCAGCAGTTAAAAAAGGCGGCAGAATTACTTCAGAAGGAATTGTTGCCGTGCAAATTCAAGGTTCAAATGCAGTAATTTTAGAAGTTAATTCTGAAACTGACTTTGTGGCTAGAAACCAAAAATTCCAAGATTTTGTTAAAGCAGTTGCTTCAGTATCATTTGGTGTTGGCGCTGAAATTGAAAAGCTTAAAGCTCAAAAATATCCAAATTCAGCAATTACTGTTGATGAAGAACTAAAAAACCAAATCGGTATTATTGGTGAAAATATCAACATCAGAAGAGTTGATAATGTTTCTGCTCAAAACGGCTTGGTGATTAGCTATGTTCACAATGCAGTTGCTCCAAATTTAGGAAAAATTGCGGTTTTGGTTGCTTTAGAATCAGCTGGAGATAAAGCGAAATTGGAAGAATTTGGTCGTCAAATTGCTATGCATATTGCCGCTGCCAAACCAGACGCTTTAACTGTTGAAGCGGTTGATCCAAGCAAATTAAATCGTGAAATTGAGATTTTAAAAGAACAAGCTAGAGCTTCTGGCAAACCTGAAAGCATCATCGAAAAAATGATGGAAGGTAGAATCAGAAAATATTACGAAGAAGTTGTTCTTTTGGAACAAAATTTTGTAATGGATGACAAAGTTAAAATTAAAGATTTGTTGAAAAACTTTAGCAAAGAAATTGGCTCTGAAACCACAATCTCCGGATTCAAACTTTTCATTCTTGGTGAAGGTATCGAAAAAAAAGAAACTGATTTTGCTGCTGAAGTTGCTTCAATGGCGAAATAATAAATAGTCGTAAGTCGTAAGTCATAAGTCGTTAGTGATTTACTTACGACTTACGACTTATGACTTATAACTCACGACTATTATGTATAAACGAATTCTCTTCAAAGTATCTGGCGAAGCAATGATGGGTGACAAGGGTTTTGGTCATGATCAATCGGCGATTTCTCGCATTTGTAATCAAATTATTAATACTGTTAAACAAGGTTGCCAAATTTGTGTAGTAGTTGGTGGTGGCAATATTTTTCGTGGTGTGTCAGTTGCGGCTGCGGGAATGGAACGCGCTAGTGCTGATTATATGGGAATGTTAGCAACTTGCATTAATGGGCTAGCTTTGCAAAGCGCTTTAGAAAAAGCTGGAGTTCCAACTCGTATGCAATCAGCAATTCAAATGGATAGCATTTGCGAACCTTATGTTAAAAGACGCGCAGTGCGCCATTTAGAAAAGGGCAGGGTAGTAATTTTTACCGCTGGAACTGGCAATCCATTTTTCACCACCGACACCGCCGCAGTTCTGCGCGCCATTGAAACTAATTGTGATGCAATTTTCAAAGGCACACAAGTTGATGGCGTTTATTCTGCCGATCCAAAAACTAATCCTGATGCTACTAGATATGATCGTTTAAGCTATCGTGATGTCATTAAACAAGATTTAAAAGTTATGGATCAAACCGCCATAACTCTGGCTAAAGACAATAAATTGCCAATCATAGTTTTTTCAATTAAAAATGAAAATGCCCTGCAAGAAGTTGTCAATTCGCAAGGTAAATTCACAATTATTAACTAAATAAAATTATCATATGATTAATGAGTTAGCTGATAAAGCCCGACATAAAATGGATGATATTATGTCTTTTCTCAAAAGAGATTTAGACAGCATCAGCACCGGCAGAGCCAATCCAGCTTTGCTCGATACTGTTCGAGTTGAGGCTTACGGAGATTTTATGCCACTTTTACAAGTTGCCAGCATTTCCACGCCCGACGCTTCTACAATTGCGGTGCAAGCTTGGGATAAATCAATGGTTAAGCCAATTGAAAAAGGTATTCTCAATTCTAATTTGGGCTTTAACCCAATGATTGACGGACAAGTTTTAAGAATTGTCATTCCCAAATTAAGCGAAGAACGCCGCCGCGATTTAGTTAAATTAGCGAAAAAATATGGCGAAGACAAAAAAGTAGCAGTCAGAAATTCTCGTCGTGATGTTTTAGATGATTTCAAAAAAAGAGAAAAAGAACTCGGCGCCAGCAAAGACGACGCTCATTCTTTTGCCGATGTGATTCAAAAATTAACTGATGAATATGTTAAAAAAATTGATGATGCGGTTTTGGTTAAAGAAAAAGAATTGATGAAAATATAAATACTAGTCGTAAGTCGTAAGTCGAAAGTTGATTTATTTCTATGCTGCTTACGATTTTATTGCATTACTTATGACTCACGACTCACGACTCACGACTATTCCAACTCACATCGCCGTTATCATGGACGGCAACGCGCGTTGGGCAAAAAATAAAAACTTGCCGGTGGCGATGGGTCATAGAGCTGGGTCGCAGGCGATTAAAACTTTGGTAAAATCAGCGGCGCAGTTTGGCGTAAAATATTTAACCATCTATGCTTTTTCAACCGAGAATTGGCAAAGACCCCAAGAAGAAGTTAGTTATTTAATGTTTTTGCTCAAAGAATATTTGGCAAAAGAAGTTAAGGAATTGATTGAAAACGGCGTTAAGATTATTGTTTCGGGTAATTTAGAAAATGTTGAAGAATCAATTGTTCAAAAGATTCGTAGCATTGAAGAGCAAACGAAAAATAATAAAACGATTTGTTTAAATGTTGCTTTTGATTACGGATCAAGAAGAGAAATTATGGATGCTTTGAAAAAAATTGCTGTTGCAATTGAAGAAAAAAAAATTAATTCAAGTGAAATTAATGAAGATTTAATTAGCAAAAATCTTTATCAATCACAGCTTCCAGACCCGGATTTGCTGATTAGAACTGCAGGAGAATTGCGTTTAAGTAATTTTTTACTTTGGCAATTAGCTTATAGTGAACTTTATTTTACCGAAAAATTCTGGCCAGATTTTTCCGGAGAAGATTTGCACAAGGCCATTTTAGATTTTAATCAAAGAAAACGTAATTATGGAAAAAGACAATCTTAAAAAAACCTTAAATAACTTTGGCGAAACCGCCTTTAACTTCACTAAAAACGCTGGCAGTTGGCTGGATAAATTAGTGGAAAGAATGAGTCAATTTGACGATGCTTCTGATCTGCGCACCAGAACTGTCTCCGGAATTGTAATGCTTTTGACCGGCATTGTGGCGATTTGTTTTTTCAAAGGTTTATTCTTTTTAATCGTCACTGCCATTACCATTTTAATGACTTATGAATGGTTAGAGCTAACCAAATCAGCTCCTACTGCCGATAAGAAAAAATGGCAATTGATTGGTTTTGTCTACATTTTATTGCCGATGTTTGCGGTTTTAAAATTGCGTGAAATTGATTCAGATATTTTGCTGTGGATGTTTGCAGTGATTTGCGCCACCGATATTTTTGCTTATTTTGCCGGTAAAAATTTTGGCGGGCCAAAATTAATGCCCAATGTTAGTCCAAATAAAACTTGGGCGGGATTGGCTGGCGGCGTTTCTGCCAGTATGGTGATTGGCTTTCTTAGTTCCTTTATGTTTTCCGGCGGCATATTTTTCTTCATTTTTCTCAGCGCTTTTTTATCTATTATTGAGCAAGGCAGCGATCTATTGGAATCTAAATTTAAAAGAACTTTTGGCGTTAAAGATTCCGGCAATATTATTCCTGGTCACGGCGGAATTTTAGATCGCTTCGACGGTATGATGTTAGTGGCGCCAATAACTTTGCTAATAGTTTGGATTTATTCAGCAGATTTTATTTCTAAATAACAATTGCTACTGTTGCATTTTTAGAATTAAGCCTTTAGAATGCCGCGTCTTTTAATCCCCATAAATTCTTTTAAACCAATTTTAGTATGGCAATAAATCATCTTGTTGCAAAAAAATATGCTAGCGCCGCTTTTAACGTGGCGAAAAAGCTAAATTTGGTTGACCAATTTGCGGTTGATTTGCGCAAATTTTCTGATGCAATTTCAAAATCAATGATCAAAGAACTTTCCAACCCGGCAATTTCTAGAGATGATTTAAAAAAAATTATTGCTGAGCTGGGCACAAAATTAACTCTCCACAAAGAAACTATCACATTTTTAGAAGTTGTCGCCGAAGAGAGAAGAATTGCCAATATTGGCGCCATTGAATTGAGCTTTGCTAAATTAGTTAAAATTGAAAAAAATATTTTAGAAGTTGAAGTATTCTCAGCCGCTGATTTAGACGGGCAAAATATTCAAGACATCAAAACCACACTTGCCAAAAAATATGTTGGCAAAATCATCGAGATCAAACAATCAATCAAAAAAGATATTTTAGGCGGGCTACAAATCAAAATCGGTTCAACCATGATTGACGCTAGTTTGAAAAGACAATTACTTTCCCTTAACCAACAATTTCAATCAATTTTATAATTTAAAATAATCAAAACTATGCAGTTAAAAGTAGAAGAATTTTCTGATATTTTACAGAAAAAAATTGAAGGTTTCAAAACTTCCGCCGAGCTTAAAGAAATTGGTGAAGTTGTTTCCGTTGGTGATGGTATCGCTAAAATTTATGGCTTAGATAATGTTCAAGCTGGCGAGTTGGTTGAGTTTGATTCCGGCGTTAAAGGAATGGCGCTTAACCTTGAAACTGACAATGTTGGTGTGGTAGTTTTTGGTGAATGCCAAAAAATTAAAGAAGGTGATTCAGTTAAAAGAACCGGCAAAATTGTTGAAGTTCCGGTTGGTCGTGGATTGCTTGGTCGCGTTGTTGACGCTCTTGGTCAGCCAATCGACGGCAAAGGTGCTTTGCAAGATGTTGAATATAAGCAAGTAGAAGTTAAAGCTCCGGGAATCATCGCCCGCCAATCAGTTGGCGAGCCAATGCAAACTGGTATTAAAGCAATTGACAGCTTGATCCCAATTGGTCGTGGTCAAAGAGAATTGATCATTGGTGATCGTCAAACTGGTAAAACTGCGATTGTGCTTGATACTTTCATCAACCAAGCTCCAGCTCACCAAAGCGGCGATGAAAAGCAAAAATTATATTGTATCTATGTAGCGATTGGTCAAAAAAGATCTACAGTTGCTTCAATTGTTAAAACTTTAGAAGAAGCTGGTGCAATGAAATATTCAGTTGTAGTTGCTGCAACTGCATCAGAAGCTGCTTCAATGCAATTCTTCGCTCCATATACTGGTTGTACTATTGGTGAATATTTTAGAGATAACGGCATGCACGCTTTGATCGCCTATGACGATTTGAGTAAGCACGCTGTTGCTTATCGCGAGATGTCATTGCTACTTCGCCGCCCACCTGGACGCGAAGCTTATCCGGGCGACGTATTTTATATTCACTCTCGTTTGTTAGAACGCGCAGCAAAAATGTCCGACGCAATGGGTGGCGGTTCTTTAACGGCATTGCCAATCATTGAAACTCAAGCTGGCGACGTTTCGGCTTATATTCCAACTAACGTAATTTCAATTACTGACGGGCAAATTTTCTTGGAAACTGAATTATTTTATAAAGGTATTAAACCAGCGGTGAACGTTGGTCTATCAGTTTCTCGGGTTGGTTCTGCCGCGCAAACTAAAGCAATGAAACAAGTGGCAGGAACCATCAAATTAGATTTGGCGCAATTCAGAGAATTAGAAGCCTTCGCTCAATTTGGATCTGACCTTGATTTGACCACTCAAAAACTTTTGGATAAAGGTAAAAAATTGACTGAATTATTGAAACAAAATCAATATTCACCAATGCCTTTTGAAGAGCAGGTAGTTTCAATTTATACTGGCGTGAAAGGTTATTTAGATAAAATTAACGCCAAAGATGTGACTAGATTTGAAAAAGAATTTTTACGCAAAATCAAATCAGCGCACAGCAATATTCTTGATTCAATCAGAAAAGAGCAAAAAATTTCTGATGCTGTTGAAGCAGAATTGAAAAAAATTATCATCGAATTTGTAGAGATTTTTAAATAAAAAATAGTCGTTAGTCATTAGTCATTAGTCGTTAGTAAAAAACGATCGACTAACGACTAATGACTAACGACTAACGACTAATACATATGGCCAATTTAAAAACATTAAAAACCAGAATTAAATCAGTTAAATCAACGCAAAAAATGACTAAAGCCATGAAAATGGTAGCGGCATCAAAATTGCGTCGAGCCAAGCATATGGTGGAATTGTCACGTCCTTATGCTGAAAAAATTGATGAGTTAATTACTAATTTGGCAACTAATATTGATATTAGGGAAAATCCGGATAGTGGTTTTTCTTTGCTAACTGGTAACGCTCAGGAAAAAACTTATCTTTTAGTTTTACTTTCTTCGGATCGCGGTTTGTGCGGCGGGCTTAATACTTCGGCGGTAAAATTTGCTAAGAATCGTATCAATGCTTTAACAGCGGAAGGCAAAAATGTGAAAGTTTTTTGTGTTGGTAAAAAAGGTTACGATCAAATGAAAACAGCCTTTGGCGATAAAATTGTTGATCACATTAGCGGAATTTTTAGAAATAATATTGATCACAAAATTGCTGAAGAAATCACTAATAAAATTGTCGCTTTGTTTAATGAAAAAGCCTTTGATATTTGTGAAGTAATTTACAGCAAATTCAAGTCAGCTATTGCTCAAGAAGCTTCGATTAAACAAATTATTCCAATCAAAATTAATCAAGAAAATTTAGCAAAAAAATTAAACAGCTATAATTCGCCAATTGATTTTGAGCCAAATAAAGAAGAGATTTTGCAAACACTTTTGCCAAAAAATTTGATAATGCAAATGTATAATCAATTGTTAGAAAATAGCGCCAGTGAACAAGGTGCAAGAATGGCGGCGATGGAATCTGCGACCAACAATGCTGGTAAGATGATTAAGAATTTAACTCTAGTTTATAACCGAACCAGACAAGCTAATATCACTAAAGAATTGATTGATATTGTCTCTGGAGCTAACGCGGTTTAATTTTTATCCTGAATTACATTGTCATCATGAGTTATGTTGTCATCCTGAGTGTAAGCGAAGGATCTCGTGAGTCTTGAATTCAGAGTTTCAACTCATGAGATCCTTCGCTTACACTCAGGATGACAATGTGAGTTGTTGGGAATCACATCGTCACAAAACCTCTTCTATAGCTAATCGCTTCTAGCAAATGTGATTGGCTGATATTTTCTGAATTATCCAAATCGGCAATTGTTCTTGCCACTCGCAAAATCCGGTTGTAACCGCGAATTGAAATTCCCATTTTTTCTATAGTTAGTTTGAGAATCTTTTGACTTTCTGCATCAATTTCGGTGTATTTTTCCAAAACTTTACCATTAGCTTTGGAGTTTAATTTTAAAGTTTTATCAACCATTGAAGCTTCTTGCTCATAACGTTGTTTCTGAATATTGCGCGCCTTGGCAACTCTGGCGGCAACGGCTGCTGAGCTTTCTCTAATCCCAATATTATCCGCAAAAATATCAATCTGCGGAACTTCAATAATTATATCCATTCGATCCATCAACGGCCCAGAAATTTTGGCTTGGTAATCGCGCCCGCAAACTGGGGCTTTGTTGCAAGATTTATTTTGATCAGATAAATAGCCGCAGCGACACGGATTCATGGCGGCAACTAGTTGAAAATTAGCGGGATAATTTATGTGCGATAAAACTCGCGAGATAGTCACATTGCCGTTTTCAATTGGCTGACGCAGCGAATCTAAAACTTGTCGCGGAAATTCCGCCAGCTCATCTAAAAATAAAATGCCATTATGCGCCAAAGAAATTTCACCGGGCTTAGCTTTGGATCCGCCACCAACCATGGCGGGCATTGAGCAAGAATGATGTGGATCGCGAAATGGTCGCGCCCAAATTAATTTGCCGTCAGAAATTTTGCCGCTAATGCTGTGAATCATATTGATCTCAAGCATTTCTTTTAGATCAAGCTCGGGAATTAAGCCGGGCAGGCGCGATGCCAACATTGATTTTCCAGTTCCCGGCGGGCCAATTAATAGCAAATTATGTCCGCCAGCAGCGGCAATTTCTAAAGCGCGCTTGGCGGTTTCTTGACCTTTAATATCGGACAAATCTGGATAAGAAAATATTTGTTTTTCAGCATTTGGTTGTGGTTGAGATAGAAGCTGCAAACCTTTGAAATGATTAAGCAAAACGATTAAATTTTTGGGAGCCAAAATCGATAAATCCCCAGCCCAAGCGGCTTCCATGCCACAAATTTCCGGACAAATAATTCCGGCACCACGCTGCGAAGCGCCAATTGCTGCTGATAAAATTCCATTTACTTGCGTGATTGTTCCATCCAAAGAAAGCTCGCCCAGCGCATAATAATTCTCAACATCTTCTTGCTTTAAAGCGCCCAGCTCAATTAAAAGCCCCAGCGCAATTGCCAAATCAAAATGGCTTCCTTCTTTAAGCAAATCTGCCGGAGCTAAATTAACCGTGATGCGCGTATAAGGAAGTGCCAAACCAATTGAAGTGATTGCAGCGCGAACCCGTTCTTTAGATTCGCCCACCGCTTTATCGGGCAGACCAACGATAGTAAAACTGGAATTTCCGGAGGAAGAGATTTTGACTTGAACATTGACAGGAGCAACATCAATACCAATAAAGGCAAAGGTTTTTACGGTGGCGACCATATGGGTTTAATGATTAGTGGTTAATGATTAATGATTATTTTTTTAGTATTTAAAAAACATTGAAGACGGGCTGTCGATCATTTCGAATTTGCCGTTTTTAATTTCTAACATTGCAAAATTTCTTTGCACAATGCCGTTGGGTAAAAATCTGAATAAGCCGTCAATGCCCACAAAGCCGTTTTTGGCGGATTGATAATTAATAAAATCTTCAGCCGATAATTCTCTTTTGCCGGATTTTCTGATAGTTTCAGCAACTGCTAATGTTGCATCATAGGCAATGCCGCTGATGCGTGGCGGAAATTTGTTGTAGAGTTGATAATAGCGTTTTTCAAAATCCCGATATTTATCCGGATTGGCAGACACAAACCAGCTGCCAATTAAATTAGGATCATTAAGAGTGGTGATATCGTCCCAATTGCTGCTGCCGATAATCTGAATTTCTCGCTCAGAGGTGTTGTATTTATTAATCAAACTAACAATTTTGGTAAGCACCGCTCCGGATTCAGGAATTACAATGGTATTAGCGTAGAATTTTTCACCGTCTTTGGCATTCTTTTTATTTTTGCTGTTTGGCGATTTTATGTATGAGCTTAGAACCTTTGAAACTGCCTTTTCAAGATCTTTACTGCTATTTGCATAAAGTTCGCTACTCACAAAGTTTCCATCTTTTCTTTTGACCATATCTTTCAAAATAGTCGAAAATTTTTGTCCATATTGATTATTCGGCGCAATGATTGCGAAATTGTCTTTGCCGTTAGAAATTGCGTAGCTGGAGATTCTTTCAACTTGTTGTTCAGGCAAAAAGCCCATCAAAAAAACTCCTTTTTTGCCGGCTAAATCTTGATTATTAGAAAAGGAAAGAATGCTGATTTTATTGGTTTGTGCCACGCTAGAAATGGCCTCAATATCGCTGCTGAAAATTGGGCCAATAATAGTTTTAATATTTTGCCCAGCAATTTCTTCAACCGCTTTTTTAATATCGCTACTATCAAAAACCACCAACTCAACATCGTTATTTTTATCATTCTCAAACAAAGATAAAATAATTGAATTGAGCATTGCTGTTCCAAGCTCTTTGCTTTTTCCAGAAAGCGGCAAAAGAGCAGCAACTTTAACTTTTTTACGAATAACTTTTGGATCGATTTGGCTTTTTTGAGCAGAAATATTTTGAGCTGGAAGGTTTTGAACCGGAGCTTTTTTAGATTGATTATTTTGAGCCGGAGCTTTGGTTGGAGTTGGCTTGAAGGCTGATCTAATAATGCTGCCTTCACAAGAGTTGAGGAGCAGCGCGCAAGCCAAAATGGCAAAAATTCTTCCAATGATTCTCATAGATTTATGTTTTGGTATAGATTAGATTTATAGGCTTAAAACCTATTTAAATTTTGATAAATATGCAAGAATTTTTAAACGACAACCAAACCCAAATGGTGCCCGCGCTTTATGTGGTGGCAACTCCAATTGGTAATCTTGGTGATATAACTTTGCGGGCAATAAATATTTTAAAGCAATGTGATTTTGTAGTTTGTGAAGATAGTAGAATCACTGCGAAATTGCTCAGCAATTTGGAAATTAAAAAACCATTCATAATTTATAATGATCACAGCGATATTTTGGTCAGAGAAAAAGTTTTGAATTTAGTTTTGCAAGGTAAAATTTTGGCGTTAGTCAGTGATGCTGGAACTCCACTAATTTCTGATCCAGGCTATAAATTAGTTTCGTTTTTATTAGAACATAATTGCCAAGTTTTATCCGTTCCCGGCGCTTGTTCAGCTGTTGCAGCTTTGTCAGTTTCGGGAATTGCTAGCGATCGATTTATGTTTGTTGGCTTTATTCCCAGCACTTTGCAAGCTAAAGAAAATTTCTGCAAAGATTTAGTAAATATTGATTCAACTTTAATTTTCTTTGAAACCAGTAATCGCTTAATTGCCAGTTTGCAAGTGATGCTCAAAGTCTTTGGCAATAGAATTGGCGCGGTTTGCCGCGAAATCACCAAAATTTATGAACAAACTAAAAAAGCTAATTTGGAAGATTTGATAAAATTCTACGAAGAAAATCCGCCGCGTGGTGAAATAGTAATTTTATTATCCGCGCCGCCAAAAAGAGGTGAAGTTAATTTTGATGAAATTGATGAAAAACTAAAACAAGGCCTAAAAACTATGAAGCCCAAAGACCTTGTTGCATTGGTTGCCGACAATTTAGCAGTGAATAAAAAAGTGGTTTATCAGCGAATGTTGGAGTTGATCAAGTCAGAGAATTAAGTTGTAAAATATTATTATGTACGTTATCAATAGAAATATCATGTACATTATTTTGTTAGAAATTTATGCAACAATCATCTCAAATAATCAATCCAACTCACTTTCGCAACAACTTATTTTCTATCATTGATAAGGTTGTTAAGACCGGGAAAGATAGTTTTGTCATGCGCAATAACGCTTTAATAAAACTTAGTTTAGAAGAAAGAAAATATTCAAAAACAATTGATTTGTTCAGCAAATTAAAGGTTAGAGAAAATGTTATGAATGTCAAAAAACCCGACGATTTAATTAATCTAAAATTGCCACAATGGGACCAAGAAAAAAACAAAATTTAAAATCACCAATTTTTTTAGACACTCATATAGTGGTTTGGCTCTTTGCCGGAAAAAAAGAGTTGTTTTCAAAAAATGTGATAAAATTAATGAATGAGAATATTGGTAATATTTTCATTCATCCAATAGTGATTTTGGAGTTAGAATATTTGCATGAGGTTGGTAAAGTCAATTACACGTCCAACCAAATTATCAGCCAATTACAATCTGACATTGGCTTGAAAATCATTGATCAAGATTTTGCTGTTATTAATAGTTTTGCTGTTGATCTAAAATGGACTAGAGATGTTTTTGATCGTTTAATAACTTCTTGCGCTCACTCTTTTGATGCTGGTTTGATAACTAAAGATAAGTTGATCAGAAAACATTATAAAAAAGCGGTGTGGTGATTTTGTTATTTAATTATCCGTGCGTAGGGATAAGTCTCTCGATTATTGATGTCTAAGTCATCAAAATATTTAACCTTCTTGAAAAATCTTTAATATCCGCAATCGGCTCGCCTTCAACGATGCAAGCTTGATCGAATAAAGTTTTGATTGAATCAACAACTTGTAATTCGGCTGCCAAATTATTTAATTTTTCATTCAAAGATTTAATAATTTTGTGATTGGGGTTAATTTCTAAAATCTTCGCCGAAGCAGATAGAATCTGCTTTTGTTCCAATAAATATCTTTCCATTCGAATATCCATTGAAGCAGAATCAACCGCCAAACAAACTGGGCTGGAATCTAATTTTTTAGAGATTTTGACATCTTTAACTTTGTCGCCTAAAACAGTTTTGATCTTAGCAATTAAGCTGTCTAGCTCTGAATTGGTAACGTCTTTAATTTCTTCTTTTTCTTCCTCATCTTCAGATTTTTTTTCCTTACCAATTTTTTCTAAATCAATATCGGATCTGGTGATCGATTGAAATTCTTTGCCTTTATATTCGTTAGTTGTAGTCACCCAAAAATCATCAACCGTGTCGGTTAAAAATAAAACTTCAATGTCTTTAGAGGCAAATGATTCAAGGCTTGGGCTGGCTTTGATTTTTTCAATTGATTCGCCAGTTACATAATAAATTTTATCCTGACCAATTTTGCAGCGATCTAAATATTCTGCCAAAGAAATTAATTTATCCGCAGATTTTGAGCTGTAAAAACGGCAGATTTCCAAAATTTTATCTTTAAATTCGTGCGATTCGCAAAGACCTTCTTTGACAACCGCGCCAAAATTATTCCAGAATTTTAGATATTCTTCTTCATTTTCCGCAGCCTTTTTCTTCAAGTCGGAAAGCACTTTTTTGACGACTGATTTTTTAATTTTTTCCAACACTAAATTGTGCTGCAAAGTTTCGCGGCTGATATTGAGCGGCAAATCTTGCGAGTCGATCAAGCCACGCAAAAAGCGCAGCCAAGCCGGAACCAAATCTAAATCTTCGCTGATGAAAACTTTTTTAACATAAAGTTTCACGCGTCCTTTGCGATCGGGATGAAATAAATCAAAAGGTTTGGTGCTGGGAATAAAAAGTAAATTGGTATATTCAACCACGCCTTCAGCACGATTATGCAAAACCATAAAAGGCTCGCCCGGCAAATGGGAAGTGTGTTTGAAGAAATTATTATATTGTTCGGAAGTGATTTCGTTTTGTGATTTTGTCCATAAAGCTGAAGCTGAATTTAGAGTTTCAACGCTGCCAACTTCAGGAGTGAATTCAATTTTGATATTGATGTGATCAGAATAAGTTTGGACAATATGTTTGATATGAAAACGATCAAGAAAATCATTTTCACCTTCTTTGAGATGCAAAATAATTTTGGTGCCGCGCCCAATATTTTCAAGGCTTTCACCAATTGAAAAACTGCCGCCGCCAGAAGATTTCCAGCTATAAGTTTTTGTCGAATTATATTTTTTAGAAATCACTTCGACATTATCAGCAATCATAAAAGCCGAATAAAATCCAACTCCAAATTGCCCAATCAACTGCACATCTTTTTTAATATCGCCAGTTAAAGATTTAACAAAATTTTCGGTGCCAGATTTAGCAATTGTTCCCAAATTTTGCTGCAAATCTTCCTCATCCATTCCCAGCCCATTATCGACAATAATTAATTGACGATTTTTTTTATCCACCGAAATTGAAATTTTTAATTCCTCATCATTTTTCAAAATCGCCGAATCTTGCACCGCTAAATAACGCAGCTTATCACAAGCATCCGAAGCGTTAGATATAAGCTCGCGCAGGGCAACATCTTTATTGGTGTAAAGCGAATTGATCATCAAATTCAAAACTTTGCCGACTTCGACATCAAAATTATATTCTTTAGATTGCATTTTTTCAGATTGATTTTGGTTAATAAAAAACTTCCCAGAGTTAGTGATTGATTATCGGATTTCAAGACAAAATTACTTACGACTTACGACTTAAAACTTACGACTATTTTTCTCTAAATTTATTTGGAGAAAATTATTGACATCCCAGATTTTTTCCATAATCTCCCATCTAATTCCATAAAAAACCAATAAAATTCCATAAAAAACTGTGGCGTTATTTCTATCAACTTTTGAAAACAAAATAGATAAAAAAGGCAGAGTCTCTTTGCCGGCGCAGTTTCGTGCCTCACTTGCCAGTCAAGATTCTTCCGGAATTATTGTTTATGAATCCTTCGTTAATGATTGTATCGAAGGTTGTGACATTAGCAGAATCAAGCAGCTCAGCGAATCAATCGATAATTTAGACCCGTTTTCGTCAAAGCGTGATGCGATGGCAACAACAGTTCTGGGTGGTGCAATTCAACTTCCATTGGATGGTGATGGCAGAATTATTTTGCCAGAAAGCTTGCTTAAAAAAGCTGGGCTGGGTGAGAAGGCGGTTTTTATCGGTAAAGGTCCAACTTTTGAAATTTGGAATCCGGAAAAATTTGCTAAATATTTAGAGAAAGCCAAAGCGACTGCTAAGGAAAATTTGGGGCAGTTAAAATTAGCAAGATCTTAGGAGTGAAGCGAGTTAGATATTGCTAATCCTGACGCAAGTCAGGATCTCGTTAAGCGAGCTGTAGAAAAAAGAATAAAGGAGTGGTTGGGCAATTAGGTTGGACTTTAAATCCAACCTACGGACTTCAAATCCGGTGGACTTAAAATCCAGAAAGTTCAAGTAGAATTGGGAGATTCTATTTGAACTGCCCAACTTAATTAAAGATCTGTGTCATCCTGAGCGAAGCGAAGGATCTGAGTAAGTTACGAGAGATCCTTCGCTTTGCTCAGGATGACAATGAAAAAATAAAAAAGTGAATAATTATCAAGCGCACAAACCAGTTTTACTTAAAGAAGTTTTAGAAAGCTTGAATCCGCAAGATGGTGAAGTGTTTATTGATGGAACATTTGGTGCGGGCGGATATACAACCGCAATTTTACAAGCGGCGAATTGTAAAGTAATCGCCTTTGATCGCGATATTAATGTGAAAAGATTTACTCAAGGTTTGAGCGCCGAGTTTGGGGATAAATTTCAATTTATTCACAGTCCATTTTCGCAAATGGAAAATGAAGTTAATTATAAAGTTGACGGAATTGTTTTGGATTTAGGAGTTTCTTCAATGCAGCTCGATGAAGAAGAAAGAGGTTTTTCTTTTAGCTCTTCAGCCAAGCTTGATATGAGAATGGATGGCTCGTCAGGTATTAGTGCGTTTGATGTGGTTAATAGTTTTGAAGAAATCGAATTATCAAAAATAATTCGCGATTTTGGTGAAGAAAAAAAGCATCGCAGAATCGCTAAAAAGATTGTTGAAGCCAGGCAAAAAGGCGAAATAAAAACCGGCTTGGAATTGGCAGAAATTGTTAAAAAAGTTTATGGATTTCAAGCGGGAAAAATTCATCCAGCAACCAAAACTTTTCAAGCGATTCGTATTTTTGTTAATGATGAGTTGGGCGAATTAAAAGCAGCTTTGATTGCTGCCGAAAATATGCTCAAAACTGGTGGAAGATTGGTGATAGTTTCGTTTCACTCTTTGGAAGATAGTTTGGTGAAAGCCTTTATTCGTCAGATGAGTGGTTATAACGACAGAAATTTTTCTCGTTATGAACCTAATTCGGTTTTAGAAAAACAGCAAAAGGAACATAGTTTTTATCTTCCCAAAAGCTCGTCAATAAAACCAAGTGACGAAGAATTAAAAGAGAATATCAGATCAAGATCGGCGCGGCTTCGGCTCGCTATTAAAAATTAAAATTTAATTTATTTTTGTAAAATGTTTGATTTTTCTAAAATTGAAAATCTCAGTAAAACCTCTAAACTCTATTTAATTAATAGTTCGTTGGCGTTCATAGTTTTATTTAGTATTATGGCGATGTTTTTGATTCAATTTAAAGTTGATAATTTGCAAGATAAAGTTGGTGAAGTTGACGCTAAAATTTCAGCGCTTGATGATGAAATTCGTGTTTTAGAAGTTGAATGGGTTTATTTAACCAGACCAGAAAGATTAAGAAGTTTATCAGAACGATACTTGCAAAATAACGGCTATATTGCTTCAAATCAGGTTAAAGATTCTCAAAGCCTACAAAAATATTATACTGCCAATCTTAGAAGACAGGAAAATATTGCTATGAATGATAGTAAGGATAAAGTTAATTAAACTTACTTGACAAACACCTTGCTTAAATTCAAAATTTGCCTACCTTTAATTTCTGTTTAACAACAAATCAATAACACGAAATATGAAAAAAATCTTAGCTTTAGCTTTTTTAGCTATCATTGTTTCTTCTTGCGGTGGCAAAATGAAACAAGACCAAATCGATTCCGAAAATCAATCTACTCAGCAACAAGATCAAACCTCACAAAATCCACAAAATTTTGACGTAGTAAATAGCGAGTCTGCTGCAGCGGCAATTAATAAACAAACTCAAGCAGCAATTGAAGAAGTTCAAGTTGATGATCGAGTTTTCTTTGATGTTGGCGTTTCAACTTTATCAGCTGATGCCAAAAAAATTCTTGATAATCAAGTGTCTTGGTTAAAAAGCGATCCACAAATCAAAATTATTGTTGAAGGACATTGCGACGAAAGAGGAACTAGAGAATATAACATTGCTCTTGGCGAAAAAAGAGCCAATGCGGTTAAGCAATATTTAACTTCTAACGGCGTTGAATCAGGTAGAATTAAAACCATCAGCTATGGCAAAGAACGCCCAGCCTTTGTTGGTTCTGGTGAAGAAATCTGGAGCAAAAATCGTCGCTCTGTAACTGTGATGGAAGAGTAAAATAAAAAATGATTAATGGTTAATGATTAATTATCAATGGGCTTTGGTCTTTTAGGCCGAAGCCCATTTTTTTGAATAATAATTATCAACCATTAATCATTAACCATTAATCATTAATCATTATTTTTTGTGCCAAAGAGAACTGATCTAAAATCAATTTTAATTATTGGGGCTGGTCCAATTGTGATTGGACAGGCTTGTGAGTTTGACTATTCGGGAACGCAAGCCTGCAAAGCTTTGCGTGAGGAAGGTTATCGAGTGATTTTGATTAACTCGAATCCGGCAACGATAATGACTGATCCAGAGATTGCCGATAAAACTTATATCGAACCCATCAATGCTGATTTTGTTGAAAAAATAATCCAAAAAGAAAGACCAGACGCAATCCTGCCAACAGTTGGCGGGCAAACTGCTTTGAACTGTGCGATTGAACTTGCCAAAAGAGGAATTTTAGCAAAATATAATGTTGAGTTAATTGGCGCTAATATTGAAGCGATTAAAAAAGCCGAAGATCGTCAGCTTTTCCAAAATGCTATGGATAAAATTGGTTTGGAAACTCCGCGTAATGCCATTGTAAAAACTTTTGCAGCGGCAATAGCAGCACTTGAATCTATTGGTTTGCCAGCAATTATTCGCCCAAGTTTTACCATGGGCGGGGCAGGTGGTGGTGTGGCTTATACTCGCGAACAATATGAGCAAATTGTTGAAAGTGGATTAGCTGCTTCACCAACTCACGAAATTTTGATTGACGAATCAATCATTGGCTGGAAAGAATTTGAAATGGAAGTGGTGCGCGACAAAAACGATAATGCCATTATTATTTGCTCAATTGAAAATGTTGATCCGATGGGTGTTCACACTGGCGATTCTATCACTGTTGCGCCGGCTCTCACTTTGACTGATAAAGAATATCAAAGAATGCGTGACGCTTCAATTGCAGTTCTGCGCGAGATTGGTGTTGAAACTGGTGGATCGAATGTGCAATTCGCAGTTAATCCGGCAGATGGTAGATTGTTAGTTATTGAAATGAACCCACGCGTTTCGCGCTCTTCAGCGCTGGCTTCTAAAGCAACTGGTTTTCCAATTGCCAAAGTTGCTGCTAAATTAGCGGTTGGTTTTACATTAGATGAAATTAAAAACGATATCACTGGCGGAAAGACTCCGGCATCGTTTGAGCCAACAATTGATTATGTTGTCACTAAAATTCCTAAATTTACTTTTGAGAAATTTAAAGGCGCCGAAAGCGTTCTTTCAAGCTCAATGAAATCAGTTGGTGAAGTTATGGCAATTGGCAGATGTTTTGCCGAAAGTTTGCAAAAAGCTTTGCGTTCAATGGAATCAAATTTAACTGGTTTGGATGAAGTTAGAATTAACTGCGAAGATTTGGATGAAAGAAAAAAATTAATTAAAGCCCGTTTAAAAATTGCGGAACCAAATCGAATTTTATTAATTGCCCAAGCTTGTCGAGAAGGAATTTCTTTAGAAGAAATCAAAACCGCCAGCGGTTATGAACCTTGGTTTTTAGAGCAAATTGCTCATTTGGTGCAAGTTGAAAAACAAGTGCGGGAAAATGGTTTGCCAGAAACTTTTGAGGGAATTTTAGCTTTGAAAAAACTTGGTTTTTCAGATAAAAGATTAGCAAAATTAGTTGGCAAAACTGAAAAAGATTTGCGTGATTTGAGAAATAAATTAAATGTAAAGCCAGTCTATAAAAGGGTAGATTCTTGCGCCGGCGAGTTTGATTCAACTACTTCTTATATGTATTCTTGCTACGAATCATAATCGTCATCCCAGCGAAAGCTGGGATCTTGTCCTGCTTGCTGAGATACCAGCTTTCGCTGGGATGACGGCTTTTTTTATTATACCACCATTCCACCAGCTTGGTGTTCCCACATTTCTTTAAACCGCCCATTTTTCTTCACTATTAACTCATCAAAACTTCCATCCTCAATAATTTTTCCGCGATCCATTACCACGATTCGATCTAGATGTTTAATGGTTGAAAGGCGATGGGCAATGGCGATTACGGTGGTGTTGTTTTTTTCTAAAACTTTATTGATAGAATTCTGAATTTCGGTTTCGGTTTGAGAATCCAAACTGGAAGTTGCTTCATCCAAAATTAAAATCTGAGCATTTTTTAAAATAGCTCGCGCAATTGCAATTCTTTGTCTTTGACCGCCAGAAAGTTTTACACCGCGTTCGCCAACATAAGTTTCATAGCCATTTGGTAAGCTCATAATAAAATCGTGAATTGAGGCTTTATAACTGGCGGCAATTACTTCATCGTGGTTAGCATTGGTGCCATAAGAAATATTTTCAAAGATGGTGCGATGAAACAGCATTGGGTCTTGTGGAATCAAGGCAATATTACTTCTTAGTGAATCAAAAGTTACATCCGAAATATTTTTTCCATCAATTAAAATTGCGCCAGAATTGGGGTTAAAAACTTTGAGTAATAAATTGATCAAAGTTGATTTGCCAGCGCCGGAATGTCCAACTAAACCAACTCTTTGTCCGGCTGGAATTGCGAGATTAAAATTGCTAAATAATGGATTATCTTGATGGCTAAAATTCAAATTTTTAAATTCAATTATTGGGTTTTGAATCAATAATTCTGTGGCGTTTGGGCTATCAAAAACTTGGCTATTTTGCTCAAAGATCGCAAAAGATTCTTTCAAATTGCCAATATTTTTAATCAGATCGTCGAGTTGATTTAGCAAGCCCCAGCTGGTGTCAATTAGATAAAACATTAAACCCATCACCATTACAAAATCGCCGGTGGAAATTAGGTTTTTGGTTTTAAGATCGATTAATAAAAACAAAATTCCGATTGATAAAGCGCAGTAAACTACACCCAAAATTAAATGGTTGAAGAATATAAATTTTAAGCGCTTTTTTTCGGTAGTGATAAAGTTTTGGTTGGCTTTTTTGAGTAAATTTAGTTCAAAATTTTTGGCACTAAAAAATAAAACATTGGCGATATTGCTGATGCCGTCGTTGATTAAGCCGGAAATTTTTTGTTTTTCTGAAGTAGAATTTTGGGCATAAAGCAAACCTTTTCTTTTGGTAAAAAATATTATCGGCATAAAAATTATCAGCCACAAAGTAACGCCGATCGCAATTTTAAAATGGACTGAAAAAAGAATTGCCAAAGTAATTAGGATTCCCAAACCTTGCCAAATTATTGCAAATTGAAAATTGCCAAAAATTGCCACATAATTATCGCGCAGAGCACTGATTTTGCTGGCGACTTTGCCTGATAAATTATTTTGGAAAAAGTGATAATTGTGATTCAAAAGCATTTTGTAGCTTTGATTAATAATCTCGGCTTCAATTTTAGGTTGAGATTGATAATCGCCCCAATTAGCAAATCTCCAGGTTGTTTCAATTAAAATTGAAGCTAGGCAAAATAAAATTATTGGGAAAATAATTTGATGGATATTGAAGTTCTGATTTTGAGTGATTTGATCAACAATCAATTTTAGCGCGTAACTATTAACCGGAACAAAAAATGCCTGAATGATTGGCGCTTGCAACATCAGTAGTAGCCACCATTTATAAGGTTTTAAAATTTGCCAGAAGAAGGAAAAAATTGTGGTTGGATAATTATTTGGATGCGACATCGGATTTTTTATCGTCAGTTTGTTTACGGCGCGAAAGGTTTTTGCGCAAGGCTTCTTGGAGTTTTTTGCTGGGTTTTTTGGGAGTTTTTATTTGTTTCATTTGTCGGTCTCAATTTCAAATTGCTTAGAATATAAATGCGCATAATGTCCGTCTTTTTCTAAAAGCTCTTGATGTTTGCCAGATTCAATAACTTTTCCATCCGAAATTACATAAATACAATCGGCGTGAATTACCGTGGAAAGGCGATGGGCGATAACAATTGTGGTGCGGTTTTTCATTAAAGTATTTAAGGCTTTTTTGATGGCGTGTTCAGAGATTGGATCTAAAGCGGAAGTGGCTTCGTCTAATAATAAAATTGGCGCGTTATATAAAATGGCGCGGGCGATGGCGATTCTTTGGCGTTGTCCGCCGGATAAGCGAATGCCGTTTTGACCAATTTTGGTTTGATAGCCTTCCGCCAATTCTTTTATAAAGTCATCGGCTTCGGCTAATTTTGCAGCGTTGATAATTTCTTCCTCAGTGGCGTTTTCTTTGCCGTAGCGGATATTTTCCAAAACAGTATCATCAAATAACATAACTTCCTGATTGACCACCGCCATTGAGGCGCGCAGCGATTTGATAGTGAGATCTTGAATATTATGGCCATCCAAAGTTATGCGGCCGGAATTCGGATCATAGAAGCGCAAAATCATATTCATTGTAGTTGATTTGCCGCCGCCAGAATGCCCAACCAAAGCAATAGTTTTGCCGGCGGGAATTTCTAAATTAACATCATTGAGGGCAATTTTGCTGTCATTATATTGAAAGACCACATTTTCAAATTTGATATCACCTTTGACATTTTTTAATTCTTTGGCGTCAGCTTTGTCAACGATTGTCGGCTTTTGATCAAGTGCGTTGTAAAACCTTTCAGTTGCCGCCAAACCCATTTGAATGCCGGAATTCATTGATGACACAGTTTTGAGCGGGCGATAAGCCATTAACATTGCGGTGAAAAAAGAGAAAAAAGCGCCGGGTGTGGTTTGGTCAGTTAAAACTTGATGCCCGCCATACCAAATCACCAAAGCCACACCAATGCCGCCAAGCATTTCTACGAAAGGCGAGGCGATCAAAGACATTTTGCTGATTTTTTTGCCGATTTTGAACATATCGTCAATAATTCCGCCCATTCTTTTAACTTCAAAATCTTCGCAATTATAGGCTTTAACCAGCTTGGAATATTGCAAAGTATCCGACATTTGCGAGGTGAATTGCTGAGCGGTAGATTGATTTCCAACTGATAAATGCCGCAATTTTTTGCCAATTTTATAAATTGGATAAGCAGCCAAAGGAAAGCCCACAAAGGCGATGAGTGATAAGGTTACGCTTTGTTTAAACATTAAAGCGATTAAAAATATTAAGGTGAAAAACTGTTTGATGGAGCCATTGAGCACCGTGCTCATTGCGCCAACAATAGTGTTGATTTCGTTGATCACGCTGGCCACCATTGTTCCGGAAGAAGAATTGTGCAAAACGGCGATGTCGGAATTGATGAAATGGGCGTAAAGAGTTTTTCTCATATCAGCAGCAATGCGCATAGTCACCAAATTCATTGTGAGCAGCTGGAAGTAGGTGGCAAAGGCTTTAACGATGGTGACTAATAAAATTGCGATGGGAATTAATAACAACATTGAAGCGTTTTTATCGACAAAAACTGAATCTAAAGCGGGTTTAACTAAATAAGCGTGAATTGATGTGGTGCCGGCAATTATCAACATCAGAACAATTGAAATTGCAAAAGTTTGGCGATGAGGAATAACATATTCTTTGGTCAATCTTTTAACTCTGGCGAAATCTTGTTTTAAAACAGATTGTTTTTGCATATTTGTGTTTTTAGTGTTTAATAATGGCGTTTAAAGGCTAAAAATATAACCAACCAATCAAAATGAGCAATTACAATTTTCCAGATGCAAACGGCAAATTCGGTGAGTTTGGCGGCAGATTTGTTGCCGAAACTTTAATGCCGGCAGTTTTAGAATTAGATGCGGCTTACAAAAAAATTAAAACTGATCCAAGTTTTTGGAATGAGTTTGATGATTTGATGAAGAATTATGTTGGTCGCCCAAGCCCGTTATATTTTGCTAGAAAAACTACCCAATATGCTGGTGGAGCGAAAATTTATTTTAAGCGTGATGAGTTAAACCACACTGGTTCACATAAAATAAATAATTGCATTGGTCAAATTTTGCTCGCTAAAAAAATGGGTAAAAAAAGAATAATTGCTGAAACTGGAGCCGGGCAACACGGCGTTGCAACTGCTACGGTTTGTGCTTTGTTTGATATGCCTTGCACAATTTATATGGGCGCTAAAGATATTGAGCGCCAAAAGCCCAATGTTTTTCGGATGAAACTTTTGGGCGCAGAAATTAAAGCGGTGGAATCTGGATCGGCAAGTTTAAAAAACGCTATCAACGAAGCGATGCGCGATTGGATTGCTGATGCTAATGAAACTTATTATTTGCTCGGAACCGTTGCTGGCCCGCATCCTTATCCGGCAATGATTCGTGATTTTCATTCCATAATTGGCAGAGAAGCCAAGCAGCAAATTTTAGAAAAAGAAGGCAGATTGCCCGATGCTTTGGTGGCTTGCATTGGCGGCGGTTCAAACTCAATTGGATTATTTTATCCATTTTTAAATGATGCTGAAGTGGAAATGTTTGGCGTTGAAGCGGCGGGAAAAGGTTTGCAAAGTGGTGAACATTCCGCCTCAATTGCCAAAGGCTCGCCAGCAGTTTTGCACGGCAATAAAACTTATTTTTTGCAAGATGATGACGGGCAAATTATTGATGCTCATTCAATTTCTGCCGGCTTAGATTATCCAGGAATCGGCCCAGAACATGCTTATTTACACGACATTCACCGAGTTAATTATGTTAGTGCAACTGATGATGAAGCCTTAAATGCTTTCCAGCTTTGCTCCAAATTAGAAGGAATTATTCCAGCCTTAGAGCCTTCCCACGCAATTGCTTTTGCTTTAAAACAAGCAGCAAAAATGAGTAAAGATAAAATAATGATTATCAATGTTTGCGGGCGTGGCGACAAAGATATTTTTACGGTCGCAGAAAAATTAGGAGTGAAATTATAATGACTAGAATTGCAACAACCTTTCAAAATCTTAAAGCTCAAAATAAATCAGCTTTTATCAGCTTTGTAACCGCTGGCGATCCGGATTATCAAACCTCTTTGGAAATTATAAAAAAGCTGCCTGAAAATGGCGTTGATATTATTGAGCTGGGCATTCCGTTTTTAGATCCAGCTGGCGATGGCCCAACTATTGAAGCGGCGAGCAAAAGAGCAATTTTAAATGGAATGAATTTGCATAAGGTTTTGCAAATGGTTAAAGAATTTCGGATTGAAAATAAATCCACACCAATTGTTTTGATGGGATATTACAATCCAATTTTGCATTACGGTTTGGAAAATTTTTGTGTTGATGCTGCCAAAGCTGGGGTTGATGGGCTTTTGGTGGTTGATTTGCCGCCGGAAGAAGATGTGGAATTAAGAAATTTTGCTGAGCAAAATCATTTAGATTTTATCAAATTAGTGGCGCTTACTTCCGATGAAAATCGCATCAAAACTATCGCCAAAAATGCTAGCGGATTTTTATATTTAGTTTCAATTTTAGGAATAACAGGAACTAAATCGGCTAATTTAATTGACTTAAAAAACCATCTACAAAAAATCAAAAATATCAGCAATTTGCCAGTTGCAGTTGGTTTTGGAATTAAATCAAAAGAACAAATTAAAGAAATTGAAAATATCGGCGCTGAAGCTGTTGTTGTTGGCTCGGCTTTGGTGAAAATAATTGAAGAAAACCTAAACAATAATGAAATAGTAAATCAAATTATCAACAAACTAAAAAACCTTACTAACGACTAATGACTAACGACTAACGACTATTTATAAAAATGAAACCAATTAAAAATATCAAATTAGCAACCATCAATTGCGGGCTCAAATATAAAAATCGGGATGATTTATTGTTGATTGAATTGCCTGAAGACACTGCAATTGCCGGCGTTTTTACTAAATCTTCAATGGCGGCAGCGCCGGTGAAATTGTGTCAGGAAAATTTAAATTCTAAAAGAGCGCGAGCTTTGATTGTTAATGCTGGAAACGCTAATGCTTTCACTGGAATTGGTGGAACCCAAGCAGCAAAAAGAGTGACTAAAAATGTTGCGCAAATTTTAAATTGTGAGGAAGAAAAAGTTTTTATGTCTTCAACTGGCGTAATTGGTGAGCGTTTGAAAGATGAATTAATTATTGCCGCAATTCCGCAATTAAAAGAAAAATTATCTGAAGATGATTCGGCTTGGCAGAATGCTGCCAAAGCGATTATGACCACCGATACTTTTATGAAATCAGCTTGCCAAACTTTGCAAATTGATGGCAAGGAAGTTGTGATTAACGGCTTTGCGAAAGGCTCAGGAATGATTGCGCCGAATATGGCGACAATGCTTGGTTATATTTTTACTAACGCCAATATTTGCGCAACAGTGCTGCAAAATATGCTTAGCCAATTGAATGAAGAAACTTTCAATTCCATCACTGTTGACTCAGACACATCAACCAACGACACGGTTTTATTATTTGCAACTCGCAGTGCTGGCAATGAAAAAATTCGTGAGAATCATCCGCAGTTAGATAAATTTAAAACTGCCCTAAAAGATTTGATGTTGGATTTAGCCAAGCAAATCATCATTGACGGCGAGGGCGCAACTAAGTTAATTGAAATTGAAGTTCGTTCAGCTATTTCCAAAAATGCTGCCAAAATTATCGCTTTAAATATCGCCAATTCGCCTTTAGTAAAAACCGCCATCGCTGGCGCTGATCCTAATTGGGGAAGAATTGTTATGGCGATTGGAAAATCTGAACAACAAGCCGAGCAAAATAAAATTAATATTCAAATTGGTGAATTTAAAATTGTTGAAAATGGTGAGTTGGTAAAAAATTATGATGAAAAACCAGTGCATCAATATTTGCTGGACAAAGAAGTTAAAATTATTGTTGATATAAATTTGGGCGTAAAAGAAAACTCTTCAACAGTTTGGACTTGTGATTTTACTGAAGGCTATATCAAAATTAACAAAGATTATCGCAGCTAATATGGGCAAATTAAACCAAGCCAAACAAAATTTATCCCAAGCTTTAACTGAATTAGAAACAACGATTCTTGATAAAATTAATCAAGCCAAAACCCTTGCGGTTGCTAATTCGGGATTGGATAAAAATAATCAGGAATTAGTTAATAATTTTCACAATGAAATTAATTCTTTACAAAAATCTTTGGCAGAGCTGGGCACAGAAAATGAGCAGCTCAGAAATTTTAAAAATTTGGCTAATGAAGTTGTTGGTCAGGTGAAAATTGATTTATCGCAAATCAGAAAAATTGTTAATAAAAAATAATATGCCCATTTTAAATTTATCCATCGGCAAATCTAAATATACCGTTGATTGCACTGCTGGCGAGGAAGATAAGATTATCAATCTGGCTAAAAAACTGAATGAAAGAGTCAATAATTTGTCATTGGCCTTGCGCAATGCTGATGAAAAAACGGTGTTGATGCTTTGTGGTTTGATGATTGAAGAAGAGTTGGATGAGGCGACAAATCATCGGGGAATTTTTGAGAAAGAAAAACCGGAGGAAAATTTAGAGCCGCAAATTAATGAAGAAGATCTAGAAAACGCGGTTGCGGCGCAAATTGAAAACACTGCGCAATATATTATTAAGCTCACCGAGAAGATTAAAAATATTTAACTTAATTAATAACTAAAAAATACAAATTATGGGAAGAGGAAAGGCTAATCCAGACAAGAAAAATAAAAAAGATCAAGACAGGTTGGGTGGAATAAATCAATTACCCGCTGATATAAAAAAAGGCCTTGAGGAATTACAAAATATTGAGGGATTTGAAGTAAAAAATACTTTTATAGATTTTATTATTAAGAGTAGCAAAAAACTAGAAAACATAGAATCAGTATCTAAATATCTAAGTAATATCAATGAAATATTAAAAAATAACAAAGACACAAATAAAAATCCTTTGCGCGATACCGCCTGCTTTACTTCATTATGCAACATGATAAATCATATTCCAAAATTTAATGAAGATTTTCTAGAAAACAAAGCACATTTTTTTGATGTGATTAATTCTGAAATTCGCTCCTCAATCACTGGAATGCAAGCTGGAAAAGGAATGATAAAAAAAGAAAATTTTGATCAGCTCAAAGAATGGTGCACATTCGGAGGTGAGCTAGACAAATCACTTCTGAGTTCAATCACCGGAATGCAAGCTGGAAAAGGAATGATAAAAAAAGAAGATTTTGATCAGCTCAAAGAATGGTGCACA